>CAZECP010000049.1:0-34839 GCA_964510765.1 uncultured Ohtaekwangia sp.
AAGAAATCAAGGTAGTAGGAGATCGATATCCGGAACACCTGGAGAAGACAACCGGATTGTGATGATGCTTCTGTATTTTAATCAAGATAACTTACTTTGATTGTTTGAAAGTGGTAAGATGGTCTGGCTACGACCTCCCTTCTGCCATGCTTCTGTCACGCTGTATCTTGGCCTGTTCTGCACTGGGAGAGTGCAGGAACAGTGTAAGGACTCTAATCGTGAACGAATGACATAAGCAAGCTGCCAGGTAGCCTGTTTATAATTACTCACCTCACTGGCGAAGAATGATCAAATAGGCCATTGAAAAAAAATCAATGCTATTGCGTACATCATTATAAAATCTTCAAAGCCGGTTTCATACGCATTTAATTGTCTGTAAATATCAAAAGGCACTTCGTTTCTTCGAGCGTGCATTGCGTACTATTGCTGAAAAGAAAAAGACATGGCACGCATCAAAAACTCACCGCTCATAGGCCTCAGTGGCACCATGGGCGATTTGGTATTCCGCACTTATAATGGAAGAACCTACGTTTATCAAAAATCGGAAGAGCCACGCACCGAAAGTAGAGCGCAGAAAAAGAACCGTGAAAAATTCAGCATTGCTTCCATGAAAGCAAAGCAAGCACTGCAAGATGAAACAAGGTTGAAGTACTTCCAGATAGAAGCTATGCGGTTGAAATTGCCGAATGCCTATACAGCTGCCTTGAAAGAAATGTTGAATGGTTGAATGAAGCAGCGATCGGAATAAATCCTGGTTGAGATATTTCAGCTTTTAAAAAATACTTTAAAAACAGAACCCTTGTTCACCTCACTTTCAATTTCAATTCTTCCGCCCAGCGCAGTGATTTGTGTTTTTACCAGGTAAAGACCCAATCCTTTTCCGTCCATGTGAATATGGAAACGACTGTATAGCGTGAACAATTTCTCGCGGTGTGCCGGAAGGTCGATGCCCAATCCGTTGTCTGCGACACTTAAACAAATTTGATCTTCAACCATCTCTGTTTTGATGTAAATGGCTGGAGTGCGAT
Organism: uncultured Ohtaekwangia sp.; assembly: GCA_964510765.1. Lineage (GTDB taxonomy): Bacteria > Bacteroidota > Bacteroidia > Cytophagales > Cyclobacteriaceae > ELB16-189. The sequence continues at coordinate 1,029 of CAZECP010000049.1, forward strand.
CCGGGCTTCGGTATTTGAGTGCGTTGCTGATCAGATTGTAAAGAATGCTTTCCAGGTAAGGCTTAACCGTGAGGATGCTATGGATGGTTTTAAAGTCAACACGGATAATTGCTTTCGTGTTTTCAATTTCGCGTTCCAGCGTTCCTTTAATCTTCTCCACTTCGGTAATGATGTCAACGTAGGTCAGATGCGCGTCACTATTTTTTCTAAATTCAAGAATCGTATTCAAATCTCTCACCACTCCGTCCAGTTCTTGTGCTGTGTGTATGAGTTTAGGATAAATTTCATCTTTGTCTGCTTGCGTATTTCCATCAAGCTCCAGCAATTGACCTAATCCAAGTATTCTCGCTACAGGTGCGCGAAGGTTATGTGCGGCAACGAAAGCAAATTGTTCCAACTGTTGATTGTATTCCAGTAACTCTTGCGTGCGCTTGGCCACCTCCATTTCAAGATTCTCGTTTTGTTTGGCTACCAGGTCGCGTTGTGCAGACACTTCTTCCTGGCTTTGCTTCAGCTCTTCATTCTGTGCAGCCAGTTCTTCACTTTGAACAGTAAGTATTTTGTTTTTTTGCCGGATCTCTTCTTCGCTTTCCAGCAAGGCAAGATTGCTTTTCTGAAGTTCTTTCGTTTTTTGGTTCACCGCCTCTTCCAACTCTTTGTTGGCTTGAAGAATTCTTCTTGTGCGCGCCCTGTAAATAAACAGGGTTAACCCCACTGCGGTAATACCAAATAATAACCGTGCCCACCAGGTCATCCACCAGGGAGGCAACACATGGATAATCAACGATGCCCCTTCTTCATTCCACAGGCCGTCATTGTTGCTTGCTTTCACACGAAATGTATAAGTGCGCGGATCCAGGCTGGTAAATGTTGCAAATCGTTGAGTGCCTACGTTCACCCAGTTGTCGTTAAAACCTTCCAGCTTGTACGCATATTTATTTTTGTAGCTGGAAGTAAAATTGATACCCACATATTGAATGGTGAAAAAATTATCACGGTGACTCAGATAAATTTCTTTTGTCTCGGTGATGTCATTTTCCAGGATGCCATCCTTGGCATTCGGTTTAATGGATTCATTAAATATTTTCAAATCGGTGATATAAACCGATGGCTTGTTAGGATTTACAAAAATGCTGTCGGGATAAAAACTATTTACACCCTTTCCGCCTACGAACATGCGGCCGTCTTTGCTTTTGAAGAAGGCTTTTCTTCTCAGCTCGTTGGAAAGGAGGCCGTCACTTTCGTCAAAGGTTTTGAAGTGTTTGGTAGCCGGGTTGAATACTGTAAGGCCTCTGCTGGTGCCGAGCCACAAATTTCCATTTTTGTCTTCTAATATCCCCTGAACAAAATTAACAGGCAACCCATCTTTAATAGTGTAGGTGATGAATTTATCTGGTGCAACCATTTGGTGAATGCCACCGCTGGATCCTACCCACAAGGTACCCTTGCTGTCTTCGGCAATACAATTGATCTGGTCGCTCGCCCGGGTGGTGTCCTCAACCAGGTTCACCCTCTTTATTTGCCGCGCGTCAGGCGAATAAATACTTAAGCCACTTCGCGCGCCTACCCACAGGTTTTGCTTTCTATCTTCGAATAAGGTAAAGTGAAATTGATCACCTTCATGCGGGTAATTGAATGGATTTTCAAAAATGCCGTGTTGCTCATCCTTCAAAATATTCAGTCCACCAAAAGTTGAAACAAGTAGTTCTTTTGTCTTTGATGATTGCGTGATGTTAAAAACATTGGGATCCGACAGGCTACCTCGCTTTCGGTCAGCCTCAAAGCGCACAAATGACTTTGTTGCCTCATCGTATCGGTTGATGCCACCTCCCCACACGCCAATCCAAATATGATTTGATGCATCCTCGAACACGCAGTTGATGGCGTTGCTGCTGATTGATCGCTTGCTTTTCGAATCATATCGAAATCGCTGAGAACCATTTCTTTCTTTTAGTATCAATCCGTCTTCTGTGCCAATCCACGTGCGATTCTTTGAGTCGATGAAAATCACATTGACAAGGTCATCATCCAGGGAATGGTCATAGATCGGAAACTTGTCTTCCAGGCGGTCGAGCACACATAAACCTTTTGCAAACGAACCTACCCATAGCCTGCCTTGTCTATCTTTGGAAACGGACCAGATGGAATTATTGATAATAGAGTTGGGATTGAATTTATCATATAAATAATTGGTCAGCTCCCCGGTCTCCGTATTCATCCGACTAAGCCCACCGTTTTCGGTAGCAATCCATAGCTGATGGCCATCAGCAATCATGCAGCGGATGGTATTATTGGGAAGCGCGGTTTTACCGGAAAGTGATTGAGTTGTAAACCGGGTGTATTGATTTTTCTTCGGATTGAATTCGCAAAGACCTCCATCGTGAGTGGCTATCCATAAATTGCCATGCAAATCAGAAATAATTTCACGAATGTCATTTCCGGGCAGACTATTTGGATTTCCCGGATCATGTAAAAAATGTTTACTTAACTCGTTCGTCTTTCTGTTCCATAAAAAAAGTCCGTTGGACTGTGAGCCGAGCCAAAATTCGTTCTCAGAAATTTGAAGCAAGCTATAAATTCCTTCAGCTGCGCGGAAGAGCAGGAATTTTTCCCATTTACCTGATTGATGATCACGCACTGCAACAAATGCTTGTTCATCATAGGCCCCGGTAATCCAAAGATTTTGTTGTTGGTCTTCCTGTATATGAAATACCTGGCAATAGCGCTGGGAGAATTCCGGTATCCGGTGAAATGCGTCTTGTTTGCGATCGTAATATTGAAGTCCGGAGTTAATAGTGGATACCCACACAGTGCCCTTGCTGTCTTCATAAATTGTTTCAACCCTGTTTTTCACCAACGTAGAAGAATCACCTTCACTATTGCGATAGATTTTAAATTCATAGCCATCAAAGCGATTCAGTCCATCGAGTGTGCCTACCCAAAGAAAACCTTTTGAATCCTGCCGGATGCAAGTGATATTCAAATTGGAAAGCAGAACATTTTCAGACAGCCTTCTGAATTTGGCGTCTTTTGATATTGGCTGGGAATACACCCGACTCTGTGGGAGGAAAAGCAATACTATGAAAAATGCTAATCCACGCAGTAGCACAAAGGTAGGACAGTGGATTGTGCATTTTGTTGTTGTCACCATAGTAGCAGCGATTTCGGAGCCAGCAAATATAAGGAATCACGATCGCCAAAATCTCCATAAATCTTGACTAGATTGTGAATCGATGATGAAGTATATTTTCGGTATGATTCAGATCAGATCTGAAATACCTACTCACACATTGTCTCTGTAAATTGAATTGCGAATAGTTTAAAAAAAATGATTGATGTCACGGATATTTATCACAGGCTCAGCGGATGGACTTGGAAGTTTAGCAGCACAGTTGTTGATCAGTCAAGGTCATCAGGTAGTATTGCATGCGCGCAATGAACAGCGGGCCAAAGAAGCCTTTGCTAAAAATCCGAAGGCTGAACATGTATTGACCGCTGACCTGTCGGACCTTGAACAAACAAAGAAACTTGCCACCGATGTAAATGCAATGGGAAGTTTCGATGCCATCATTCACAATGCAGGTGTTTATCAGGCAGCTGGTAAATTAATTTTTACTGTCAACACATTAGCGCCTTATATGCTGACATGCCTGATCCAAAAACCAAAACGACTTGTTTACCTAAGCTCGGGTATGCACATGCAAGGTGATCCAAGTTTGAAAAACTTTGATTTAAATGCGGGCCGTGTCAGTTATTCCGATTCCAAACTCCACGATGTAATTCTGAGTTTTGCAGTGGCCCGGAAATGGCCGACCGTATTGTCGAATGCGGTTAACCCTGGTTGGGTGCCAACCAAAATGGGCGGCAGTGGTGCACCTGATGATCTTGATGAAGGCGTAGAAACACAAGTGTGGCTGGCCGCGAGCGAAGATGCCCAGGCAAAAGTGAGCGGGTATTATTTCCGCAAAAAGAAACAAGCCCATCATCGGACGGAAGCGAGTGATGTTGCAGTACAAGAAAAGTTTCTTTCGCTGTGTGAGCAAGTGACAGGAGTAAGGTTTCCGGGATAAGTTAAATTATTGGTAGAAAATAAATCAGTGAACCTCACCTTCTCCGCGCCTTTGCGATGAAACTTTACCGCGGAGGGCACAAAGGTGCAAAGTAGCGCGGAGGACTACCAATCGTCATTTACTTCTAAGAAAAATCAAATCGCTTTTGTAATTTAGTTCACTCTTTCCCATCTCTGCTTGGTTTTCGTAATTGTTTGAATCGCGTTATGAAATCAAAAGAGTAAAATGGTTCTTTCACAAAAAATAAAATGCAATGGCAAAGTTCAATCTGAGCGTAAACGGTAACATAGATGTTAATCCCAAACGCCTGAGCTCTGGTACTGAGCGTTCATCTGAATTTAGTGGGCACCAAGTGTTAGGCTTTTATTGTTAAATTCAAATTCTGATTCAACGATCAAAACACAAATGACAAATCCGTTCTATTATCAGCGAAGGCTGATTCAAATTATCGGTGCATGCCTGCTAATGCTATCTTTGACTATGAACACACAAGCCCAGGATAAAAACCAAATCGTGCGCATTGCAAAATTAAAAATCGATTCCTCTCAACTCAAACTATACAATGCAGCATTGAAAGAGGAAATTGAAACGTCTATTCGTGTAGAACCCGGTGTCCTTACACTTTACGCAGTCGCGGAGAAAAAGAATCCGGCTCACATTACGATTTTAGAAATCTATGCGAACACGGCCGCCTACAAATCACACATCGAAACCGTGCATTTCAAAAAATACAAAACAACTACCAAGGACATGGTAAAGTCATTGGAGCTGGTAGATACCGATCCGATTATTCTGGGGGCGAAGAAGAGATAATTTAAATTCGACTCCATAATTATAAGCCCCAAGCGCGGGCTTTTTTGTTATTTTTATTTCCAATTCTATCTCATGCAAGCCGTCTTTATTCAATATATCTATCTCATCCTCATCATCATTGCGCTGGTGATGGTCGCCAACAAGTTAAAACTGGCTTACCCGATTGTGCTTGTGTTGGGCGGACTGCTTCTAAGTTTTGCGAGCAACTTTTCAAACATCACGATCGATCCTGAACTGATCTTCTTCATTTTCCTTCCGCCTTTGCTTTATGAAGCTGCCTGGCAAACTTCCTGGAAAGAATTCTGGAGATGGAGACGCGTGATCATGAGCTTCGCTTTCCCGATTGTCATTCTTACTTCGTGTGTGGTTGCTTTCTCTGCTTACGCAATCATCCCCGGCTTCACGTTAGCACTTGGCTTTCTTTTGGGAGGAATCGTTTCTCCGCCTGATGCCATTTCGGCAACCGCCATCATGCGGCAAGTGAATGCACCGCGAATATTAGTGAGTGTTGCAGAGGGCGAGAGTCTGCTCAACGATGCATCTTCGCTCATTGTGTTTCGCTTCGCGTTGATAGCGGTAATCACCGGGCAATTCCATTTTTCGCAAGCGGTGGGAAGTTTCTTTCTTGTCATTATTATGGGCACGTTGATCGGTGTCGCAATCGGGTTGATTTTCTATGGTATCTATCGTTGGCTTCCTACTACTCCCAGTATTGAAATTGTGTTAAGCTTTGTAGCACCTTATTCCATGTACTACTTCGCGGAAGAGTTTCATTTCTCGGGTGTCCTTGCGGTGGTTTCAGGCGGATTGTTGTTATCAAGTCAGCGCGAAAAAATGTTTACCTATCAGGGTCGCGTGCAGGGCACGAGCGTGTGGTCAACGATTGGTTTCGTTTTAAATGGTGTTGTGTTTTTGTTGATCGGGTTACAGCTCCCATCGATTACAAGTTCTGTAGAAGAAGTAAGTATCAGCCAGGCGATCTGGTATGGACTTGCTATCTCACTGGTACTGATTGTTACCAGATTGATGAGTACCTATGGAGCGGGCATCTTTACCAGATTCATGGGACGTTTTATTACAGTAGCAGACCGAAATCCCGGCTGGAAAATACCGTTGATATTTGGCTGGTCGGGCATGCGCGGAGTGGTGTCATTGGCGGCAGCGCTTTCTATCCCCGTGCTCGCAAGTGAAGGGCATCCGTTTCCCTATCGCAATTTGATTTTGTTCATCACCTTCATCGTGATATTGGTGACGCTGGTTTTTCAAGGACTGACTTTACCGTGGCTCATCCGAACTGTAAAACCTACCAGCAAGTTTGATACACTCACGGAAGAAGAACAGGAAGTTATTATTCAGAAAAAAATGGCGCATATTTCTTTGCAACATATTGAAGGAAATTATGCGGAAGAACTCAATAAGAATGACCACCTGCGCAATCTTCACTCCCGGATGAAACTCGATATTGATTTCTTCAATCGCGACATGGAAGAAATAAAAAAAACCAATGCAAACCCGGTTCGCTTTTATCAACGCATATACCTGGAATTGTTAGATCAGCAGCGCGCCATGCTTCACAAGATCAACCACAAAGCGGAGTTTGACGAAGAGTTGATCCGAAAATACCTGTCCCTGATCGACATCGAAGAATTCAAAATCAGGGAGAAGTTGAAAGAGTGATTTTTCTTTACACCGAAAATTTATTTCTAAATGACTTGGGTGTGACTCCTTTCTTTCGCAGAAACACGCGGTTAAAATAGGTGAGGCTCTCAAAGCCAGTCTTAAAGGCGATTGCGCTCACCGCCATATCAGTCTCCGTGAGTAGCTTGCAGGCATTGCCAACGCGAATGTCGTTTACAAAATCAGAAAATGTTTTGCCGGTGGCGCGTTTAAAAAATTTGCAAAACGCACTGGGCGAAAGATGGATCAGCCCTGCGATTCGCTGCAAATCCATGACTGCGGACGAATGCTTTTGAATGTGCTGACATACCTTGTTGATCCGGTTTTCAGTCTCCTCTCCCTTCACAGCGTTAAAATATTCCGATGAGAGTTTATTTGCCTTAATGGACGTGAGCTGATTTAAGGTATTCAGCAACAGCGTAACTTTCTCAACTCCGGATGTGGTTACCAATAGCTCAACCTGCGAGGCGATTTCATTTGGCCTTGGGAAAAATAATCCACGCGAAGACGCTAAAAGCAGCTTCGAAATTTTCTCGAAGCCCGGGAGGTGCAGAAAATTTTGAATAAGTTCTTCGGAAAACTGGATGACTACAGCAGACACCATCTTCTTTTTCTCTGCGTCACTCGACCACGTGTGCGGCAACCCGGGGCCAAGCAGCACCAGGTCGCACGCATCAAAACTTTCATTGCTGTCGCCCACCAGGCGTTTGCCCTTCCCTTTTGTGATCAGTGTGAGCTCATATTCGGGGTGATAATGCCATTTGAATTCAAATGCAGGCACAGAAAAACGGTAGGCAAGAAATGACTCACTCCCTTTCTTAGTAGCAATGTCTTCGTAGATGGCTTTCATTCAATCTGTCAACACTTTTCTGAAACCAACAATCATGTTTCAATACAATACTACTCATAAAATAGAATTAGTGAATAAGATGATGTCAATATAGTGCTATAATATGCATGATTGTGCCAGTTGCAAATCAGCAACCACTATAACTTTGTTTAATAACCTTTTCGTAAAAAATGATGAATGTTCCTTCTTCTATTCGTGAAATGCTGGACAAACCGTATTCGCTCACGCCAGCCCAGATCGATTTCTACGACAAAAACCGTTTCATAAAGCTGAAAGAAGTTTTCACCGCTGAGACGACTGACTTTTTCAGCAAGGTTATTTCTGACAAGGTAAGTGAGATGAATAAAGTAAGGACACATGTGGAAGAGCGCGACACCTATGGGAAAGCATTCCTTCAATTGTTTAACCTGTGGCGCGAAGATGAGCGCATCCGGCAGTTGGTTTTTAGCAAGCGGTTGGCAAAAATTGCGTCTGACCTGATGCAGGTGCGAGGTGTTCGGCTCTATCATGATCAGGCACTATATAAAGAAGCGGGCGGAGGCATCACTCCCTGGCATGCTGATCAATATTATTGGCCGTTGGAAACTGACAAAACCGTGACTGCGTGGATTCCTTTGCAAGCAACACCACTCGACATGGGACCGCTGGAGTTTAGCGCGGGTAGTCACCAGATTGTAGAAGGCCGTGAATTGGAAATTGGGGATGACAGCGAAACACTTATTCAACAACGCCTGCGAGTGACAGATTTCAAACACGTAGTGGAAGCCTTTGATCTTGGCGAAATCAGTTTTCATTCGGGCTGGGTGTTTCATCGCGCAGGCGCCAACACAACCAAAGAGATGCGCAAGGTGATGACGGTGATCTATATGGACCGGGATATGAAACTAAAAAATCCTGAGAATAAAAATCAAATCAATGATTGGAACACCTGGTGTCCGGGAGCTACGGTTGGTGAGGTAATTAATTCACCCATCAATCCTGTACTTTACTAAAAAATCATTCTTGTTGTTTTACAAAATCGCATTCATGAAGAAGCTGCTATTTGCTTTGCTTTTTGCATCCGTCATTCAAACGAATGGCCAGGAAATCATCTATCATGTTTTTCAGCGAAGTTTTTTCGACAGCAATGGTGATTCGCAAGGTGACCTAAAGGGTATTCAAATGAAACTGGATTATCTGCAGGAGCTTGGTGTTACTTCCATTTTGTTAACGCCCTTGTATCAATCCGAATTCTATCATAACTACTTCGCCACAGATTTTGAAAAAATTGATCCCACGTACGGATCCATGCAAGAATACCTCACGCTGGTAAAAGAAATCCACAAACGCGGAATGAAAATTTACCAGGATGTGGAAATGCAATATGTCACACATGAACATCCGTGGTACATAAGTTCGCTGAACAATCCAAAGTCACCTTATTCAAAATTTATTTATTACGATGACAGCCTGAATCAAAAACCTTTTTTCTTTTACAACATTCCTGAATTCACCACCTACAACAATTCAAAACAGAAAATTGCCGTGGTGAATATGAACGAACCGGCTGTTCGCAAATACACATTGGATGTTTTACGTTTTTGGGTGGATCCCAATAAAGATGGAAAGTTTGACGATGGCGTGGATGGCTTTCGTCTCGATCACATGATGGACGATCTCGACAATTTTAAAAAGCTACCACACCTGTTCAAAAATTTCTGGACACCAATTCTCACCGATCTAAAGAACACTAATCCGAAACTCGTTATCACCGCAGAGCAAGCCAATTGGTTTTCGTTGGGTCGTGAATATTTCCGAGACGCAGGTGTAGATCGGGTATTTGCTTTCTACCTGAGTTGGGCAATTGAAAAAATGGACAAGAAGGAATTGCTCAAGGCTGCCGACAGCACGCTCACCAAAAATCCAAATGGCAAAGAGCAGATTGTGTTTGTTGAAAATCACGACACACGAAGGCTTGCTTCCGTTCAGGGGATGACAAATGAAAAATTGAAAGTTGCCGCGGCACTCAACCTATTGCTCGGAGGCGTGCCGCTGATTTATTATGGTCAGGAGTTAGGCATGAAGGGAACTCAGCTGAAAGGCAAGACCGATGGCAACGACATTCCGATACGCGAAGCTTTTGAATGGACTGCAGATGCCACGGGTCAAGGAATGGCACTTTGGCACAAAAACTCAGGGCCGTGGTGGGACAGCACCAACGTAAAACCGAATGACGGAATATCATTGGAAGAAGAGAAGAGAGATCCGAACTCGTTGTGGAATTTTTATAGGAAGATAATCAAGTTAAAGAAGTCAATCCCCGCGCTCGCTGGCGGCACTTATCGTCCTATTGAAAATAATAATGATAAAGTCTTTTCGTTCCTCCGCTCCACCGGACCGGATCAAACATTGGTAATCGTAAATTTATCTGACACTCTTCAACCCTGCACCATAAAAGCAGACCCTACTTCCGCTAAGGATTTTTTAAGCGGCAAAATTATACGGTTGAACAACAAGATTGATTTACAATCGCACCAGGTATTGGTCTTGCAAATAAGCAAGTAATATACTGCGAATATTACTCTTGCGGCAACCACACCTTCATTTTATCTACTCCACGATTTGACCACACATAATAAGGAATGAGTGTAATGTCAGCACCCTTTGTTTTTCCCTTCAACACATCCACACGTTCACCGGCCAGAGTTTCCTTTTTCAATTGCATATCCATTTCCTTCGGAACGGAAATAGCTGAAATGTTTTTATTGTCAACTTCTTCAGCGCAGTAAACAAAGGGCCCGCGTTCAAAAGCTACTTTATTTTGATTGTCTTTAACAGCCTCGTTGGTTTTGACTTCATGGATGATCATTGGCAATTCCAATGCAACCACATCACCCGGACTCCAATCTCGCGTAATCGTGATATAACCATCGGCAACTGTCGCATTCATCTTTTCACCATTTATTGAAAGAGTAGGCTGCATACCGGAGGCATTTACATACGCGTAAAGATTTCCTGGAACTGCTTCATTACGCAACCAGCCAGGCACACGGATACGCAGTGAGAAAATAGAATTCTTTTCCGGTTCGATCGTAAACTTCGTGTTGCCATTCCAGGGGTATCCACTTTGTTGCATGATTTTAATTTTCACGTCTTTAATTTTCAGCTCCGCGTTACTGGATACAAACAAGCTGGTGAATAGCGTGTCGCCCCTGGTCGCATAAATTAATCCCGGCAAAGAGGGAATAAACCGGATCAAGTTGGTAGGACAGCAAGAACAATCAAACCATGACTGACGCGTGCAGGCGCCTTTGTTAAATTGAAATTTTCCATCTGCTTCCAACGGGTTAGGATAGAAAAACATTTTTCCGTCTGTTGACATTCCCGAGATCAATCCGTTGTACAACGTGCGCTCGATGATGTCATAGTATTTTGATTCTCCCGTAAGCAAAAACATTCTTTGATTCCATACCACACTCCCGATCGCAGCACAAGTCTCGCTGTAAGCGGAAAGATTCGGCAGTTCATAGTTATCTCCGAACGCTTCGCCTTCATGTCGTGCTCCCACACCTCCAGTGATATACATCTTTGTGTTCACGATGTTATTCCAGATGGCATTCAATGCTTTCATATAGTTTGGGTCATGATAGATCGCAGCAATGTCTGTCATAGCGGCATACATGTATTCCGCCCGAACGGCATGACCTACGGCATCTTGTTGTTGAGTTACACGGATGTGATCCTGGTTGTACTCACCATACAGTTTGTGCGATGTGCTATCGCCACGAAGGTCGAGGAAATATTTTGACAACCTGAGATAATCCTCTTTGCCGGTGATCTGGTAAAGTTTGATCAAACCCGTTTCGACAATCTGATGACCGGGAGGCATCTGCACTTTGCCCGGTTTGAAATTGGCCATGAGCAAGTCAGCATTCTTTAATGCTATATCCAAAAAATTCTTCTTTCCGGTGGCCCAATAGTGCGCAGCCGCTGCTTCAAATAAATGACCGCTATTATATAACTCGTGGCTACTGATTTCATTTTCCCAACGCTCTTTGGAAGGCTTCACCCAATCAGCGGGTGGATGGGCACGGTCAATGGTGAACCAGGTGGTGATGTATCCATCCGGTTCTTGTCCGGTTTTGATAATGGATATTATAGAATCAAGATACGCATACAATTTTGGATTGGGCATACTCACCAGGGAGTAAGATGCACCTTCTATTGTTTTATAAAGGTCGGTATCATCAAAAGGCATCTTTCCCAGGGCCTTTCCTGCCTTCACCTTTCCGGCAATCAAAAAATTCTCCATCCTGCCCTCTTCTGCACATTTCTTAAAGGCATACATGATGGTGGTGTCCTGAATGAGCTTGATCTTCGGCAACCAGAAGCTGTCACTGAGTTTTACACTTTTTATATCGATGGGTGAAATTGGATATCCCTTTTGAATGGCCGTTTCGGTTGGCTTGCTACAACTCATCCAGAAAAGGGATACAGCAAGAACGACAACGAGTAAGCTTAAGTTGAATTCTTTCATAGGTAACAAAAAAGATTGTTACCAAATATAAGTTGAATCAATGACAACCAATTACACTCAATGAATTTATCTCACGATCACCACATACGTTGCAATCGGATCTGAATCCGCCAGCAAGTGAACAATATACCGGCCTTTGCTTTTGAATTGATAAACGAGATGGTGATTTACTGAAGACACAGAACTCTCTGCTATCGTGTATCCATTCATTTGCATTTGAACGTTGACAGGAAATTGTGAAGTTACCTGAGTCAACAGTGAATTTCCTTTTCCCATTTCAACGTTCATCTTTTCAGGAAAAATATTTTTAATACGATATTTAAATGCATTCGCATAAATCAACGGACGATTTACAAAATCAGCTTGTGATAACTTCTCTTTCATCAACATCCATGCAGAATCTGTGGGATAATGATTTCGGATAAATAATTCAGGCGCGGCAAGAAAATACCCATCCTCAAATTTCTTTTCAAATTTCGTGGCTGTCGCGTTGTAAGCTCCGCTGCTCCAGGTAGGATCGCACAAGTACCACTTGTTATCAAGTAACACAGCATTCCACGAATGATTTGGATAGCCACTCACTACGTTCGAAGTTGCTGTTCGGCCATAGCCATGAACCATCTCGCACCGGATGTTTGCCTGAGCGGCCAATTCCTTCAACAGATAAGCGTATCCCGTGCACACAGTTCGTTTATTTTCCAGCAGTACTTTTAACGTTTTGCGGGTGAAGGATTTGTTCCATTGTTTCCACTCGCCTTCGCTCTTTGTTTTTTGTCGTGCTCTGTTGTGAGTTTGATAAAGTGAATAGTCGAATTCGATATTGCTGCAAACCCATTTGTAGAGCGCGCGGAATTTTTCGACATCGGTGTTCAATGGCAGTGTAAGCTTTTTTGCCAATGTATTCAAATTTAAAAGTGAATGTGAAGAGTAGAGCGCTGCAATGCTGTCGGCCTTCGTAAAATCAACTGCACCAAAGTCCTCGCGCTGGCCGCTGCTTGTGAGCGACCAAAGAACGAAAGCACAACAGATTGCAAGCGCTCTCATAAAATATCAGAACAACGATTTTACTTTATGGAATAATTTGGAAATACCTTTCGGTTCTGAATAAAGTTCGGTCACTGCCACTTTGCCCATCATCACCAATTCCGCATCGAACTTCATGCGGATGGTGAGATCAACCGTTGCTGCGCTGGTGACCACATATTCTGCCTTCACCAGTCCGATAAAAGTAAACTCAAGCACATCACCTTCTTTCAGCTTGCGGGGAAATTCAAATTTTCCATCTGCATCGCTGATGGTTCCTTCGCTGGTTCCCTTCAACACGATATTCACTCCTGCCAGCGCACTGCCATCTTCATCGGAGAGCACTTTGCCTTTCACCAATTGCTCCACTGGTATTAGTACTTCCGTAGTTGCTTTGACAGGATGCGCCATCACAGCGGGACTGATTGCGATCATCGTCAAACTTAGCAACCCTGCTTTGAACAAAGCCATGCCCGTGTTAAGCAAGAATGATTTGGGTTGATACTGATTGAGTTGATCAGCACGAAAACGCCCACACGTGTTTGATTTTTGGTTTTGAAAGTAGCTGATGATCTCTTGATCCGACAGGACTGTGAAATCAACAACCGTCTTGCTGCAGGTGCTGCAGAATCCCCCGTCTTGCGTGGGTGTGAAGCTACTCCAGTTCTCCGAACAAGGAGCAGCGATGGTAAGTGTAAAATTTTTCATAGGAATTTTTTATCCTATGATGCCGTGAGACAAAGGATTCCATAAAGTATCTGAAATAACTTTGAAAATTACCTTGCCATATCAGCACTCACCGCCTTCCCATCATACTTCACTTCCTTATCCGGCTTTGAATTGAGTTCAACTCCACGCGCATGATCTTTGTCAATCACAACAATTTGAAACGTACGGGAGGCAAGCATGCCATCGAATGATCCTTTGCGATCACTGATGGAAAGCGTTTTGGCTTTCTCGTTGTAGTCAAAAGAGATCACCGCATACTTTCCACTTTCGTAGTTGTAGTTGGTGTTCTCATCTTCATACAATTCAAAGTGTGCATCGCTTCCTGCAAACACATACAAGGTGATTGGGTCAGCAGGTTTCTCGGTGGTGTATTGAATCTCGGGACCAGCAGGAATAATAGAACCCGCCTTCACAAATAACGGCATGCGCTTGAGTGGCGCCTCGACCTGCAGTGTCTGACCGCCTTCGAAATATTTTCCTGAATAGAAATCGTACCAGCCGGTGCCTGCGGGCAAATACACCTGGCGTGAACGTGCCTTGTATTCATACACCGGATTCACCAGCAACGATGGGCCAAACATGTATTGATCAACAATGTCGTGCGTCTTTGCATCTGCATTGAAGTCCATAACCAAGCCACGCATAATCGTGTAGTCGTGGAAGTACGTTGCTCCTGCCAATGAATAAATGTAAGGCATCAGGCGATAGCGCAGCTTGTCATAATAGACCATGTTGTTGTACACTTCATGGCCAACGGGAGAAATATTAAACATCTCGCGGAACGGATACTGACCGTGTGAGCGGAACAACGTGCAGAACGCACCATATTGAAACCAGCGATTGTTCAACTCGCGCCATTCATCGAGTGTTTCACCGGCTGCTTTTTCATACCGATGTTCCACTGCAAAGCCACCGATGTCCATCGTCCAGTTGGGAATGCCGGAGAGGGAAAAATTAATTCCAGTAGCGATCTGATCTTTGAAATCGCTCCAGCGCGAAACAATATCACCACTCCAGGTGACAGCACTGTATCTTTGCTGACCAGCAAATGCCGAGCGCGTCAATATAAACACACGCTTCTCAGGACTTGATTCACGCTGGCCTTCATAAACAGTTTTTGAATTCAAAAGAGAATAGGCGTTGAAGTATTTCGAACCCGGCCCCATTCCAGTCGGGCTCATGTTTAATTTTCTTTCTTCGATGGAAAGGTTGGAATGCATGTCTGGTTCGGTTGCATCGAGCCACCACGCATCGACTCCAATTTTATTTAAGGAACGATCAATCTGATTCCAGAACATCTTGCCGGCTTCGGGTTTGAATGGATTGTAAAAAGTGTTTTCATAACCGATGCCCACCCAGTCTTTTCTTTTCTTCTCAATGTTGCGCGTAAAGAGATAACCTTTTGAATTCATCTCGTCATAATTCGCAGTGCCTTTGTTGTACTTCGGCCAAACGGAAATCATGAAATGAAAATGCAAATCGTTGTGAAGCTGATCAATCATCTTCTTCGCATCAGGGAAACGGGTAACATCAAACTCGTGCGAGCCCCACTTCGGATCTTCCCAATATTGCCAGTCGAGTACGATGTTGTCGATCGGAACATTTTGCTTGCGATACTCTTCCGCCACATCCATCAGCTCTTTCTCATTATGATAGCGCTCACGACTTTGCCAGTAACCATACGCCCACTTCGGCAGAATCGGTGACTTGCCGGTGAGCGTGCGATAGCCTTTGATCACATCATCTGCATCTTTACCAGCGATAAAGTAATAATCAATCTGCGATGCCACTTCAGAAAATAAGGTGAGTCGCTTTTGTTCATCAGTAGGATAAGGGTCAAGATGCTTCACAGTCATGTACATGCTGCCATCACAAATCCACTCAATCTTGATTTTGTGCTTCTCCCCTTTCTTCATGTTCACGGTAAACTTGTTCGTCCAGGGGTTCCAGTTCTGGCGCCACTTTTCGATAATCAATTGATCATCGAGCCACACCTTCACATAGCCCGCTGAATACACGACAAACTTATGATCGCCTTCGATGTCCGAAGCCAGCGAACCTTCCCAAACCACTTTGCCTTTGTAGGAAACATCTTTTGAAAAATTATCTACTTGTGGCGTTTCTAAATATTCGCGATCGATAGAAGTCTCTTGTTTTGTTTCAACGACTTTATCACCCACATAATAACTGGCAGTCAATCCACCTTCTTTGCCATTTGCTGAAAAAGTTTTCAGTGAAGTGAGCGGCTGGTAATCGCGCGGATCACCAAACTTAGAGATGGAATAATTGTCCCAGAGAATGCCATAGTTTTTTGAAGAATATAAAAATGGAACTACATCCACAATATTGTGCTGTGCAAGTTCAACATCTTGTCCTTTGTAATTGACCTGGCCATTCTGATGGCCGCCCAATCCATAAAACGCCTCATCATCGGTCGATTCAAATACCTGGCGGATTTTGAAGAAGTCATTGTTCTCCACTTTCGTCTGCTCAAAATATTTTCCACCGCCTTGTTTCTCGGTTAAGATTTGTTTTCCTGTAGCATCCGAAAAACTCACTTCTCCCGTGGCAAGCGACAGAGACGCCTGCAGTGCATTTGTTGAAACAGTAACCTTGTCTTTATCTTCAGAAATTTTCCATTCCGGCTTTGTTAATTGCGGTAATGCGACAAGGCTTTGTTCTTTTGAAAAAGTATCCGTTGCCGAAGCAACCACACGGATAATTTTATCGGAGATCACCTGTAATTTTATTTGCTTGGTTTCTCCACTTGCCGAATGAAGTAAAATTCCATCATGCAGTCTTTCATATTTTGGCTGAGCGCAAGAAATTATTACAAAGCAAAAAAGAAATAGCGGGGTGAAACGAACAAAGGGATTAGGATAAAGTTTAAACATTGTACAGCTTTTTGCACATTAATATAATTCTTATTTGATCAAAATGGATAAGTTCCTGCAGCGGCACCTTGAAGTAAACCTGTCAAAGATTGCTTGTCAAAAATTTTTGATGTGTTGCGATCGAACAATCCGCTTCCAAAATTGGCTGTGGAGCCATTGTCCCAATAGAAAGGAACGAGGCCGTAATTTTTTGCCTGCTGCGCTACGTACTGATGATAGTAGGCTCGTGATGCCAGATGATGCACCAGGTCGTCTCCTGTGAGGTTGGATCTTCGCGTGGCTGCGAACTCACCGAGTATTACGGGATAACCTTTGTCAACAAAATTGGTTTTCATTTTTTGGAACTGGCCTTGTACATAGTCTTCTTGTCCCCAATCCGAGATTGTTCCATACTGCGCATAATTTTTTCCCCATAACGACTTGGCTGTTGCCCACGATGCGTCTGTTTCCAATCCACAAAAATCCCACGGGTCATAATAATGCACTTCAACCAACATTCGTGATTGAATCGTGTCCGTTGCCATGATCAAGTTGCTGACTGCATAGTCGATGTTGGTATTGTAGGCCTGCACAATCAAATTGCGATACGAATTTTTCCCTCCGGTAGACCGCACGGCATTCACAAAAGTTTGATTGTACGAAAGTTGTACGGTGAAATTTTCATCGGTCGGATTTCCATCCACGTGAACTTCATTCGTTCCGGCAAACAACAAATGCTCATCATAGTCGCGGAAGTTCATGGCAATTTGCTGCCACAATGCTTTCTGTTTTGCATTCACTGATTTCTGCCTGGCATAAGTAGGATTGTTTTCCAGCCATCCGCCATCCCAGTGAATGTTAACGATCACATACATGTCGTCTGAAACACAATAGTCAACTACCTCTTTTACTCGTGCTAGCCAGGATGCTTTGAGTTTGCATGTACTCGTATTTTCAATATAACTGTCCCACGCACAAGGAAGTCGAATGGCATTGATGCCCGCTTTCTTTACTGAGTCGATGAACACTTGAGTCACTTTCGGATTTCCCCAACCAGTTTCATTACCCGGCACTTCGAGCGTGTTTCCCAGATTCCAACCAACAACCATTTTCTTTGCCAGATCAAAGGCATTGCTTGTCATTCCTGTTTGATCACGGCTGATCCATGATGCATACGTTGGATACGTATTGTCGGTTGTGGTTACAGGCGTGCCTGCGGCCTGCGCAACTGTTACAACAACATTTTTTGAATTGTCCATCACAAAATTGATGTTGGCTGAACGGGCAGAAGTGGTTGTGCTCTTATCAATGAGTACACTCACTTTTGTAATCGAAGATTGTGAGGAACTCATCGACACCGTGCACCATGTTTGATCAGAAGTAACTGACCACGATTTACCATTCATCGTCACCGTTAACACACGGCTTCCGCCATCACCGCCTATATGCAGTGCCACTGAATCAATCGACAAGGTAGGGTCAGTTTGAGGAGCAACATTTGATTTGCCGCATGACAAAATCAAAACTGAGACAAAAAGAAAAAACACACCGCACTGAAAATATCTTAGGCACATAATTCCAATCTTAATTCAAGAAAATCGTTGTTGAAAAAATAAAAAGGAGCTGCCTTCTAAATAGCAGCTCCTTAATAGAATTTAATCGGTGAGTTTGTAATGGAAAATCAACCACTCATCTTTGGATGGATCATAGCTCGTTCCAAACCAAATACCTTTGGTAGTATAATCCGTTGACCAACCCTTCACTACTTTGATGGAACTAGTAGTAGGGTTCATCCATGAATTGCTGTTTTGCAGAAGCGTGTTTCCACTCGAGAGTGTTATCAGGTTATTCGCTTCATCAATGGTAAATGTACCAGTATAAGTATTTCCACCTTGGAAACGTGTATAGTTCTGTCCGCCAAATGTGTCAAAGCGGATCCAGGAGTTTTGCACGGCTGCAACCCAATCATCACTCCACCCCCAGTTGTACGATGATGATGCACCAGTGGTCCAGCCTCGCCCTGCATCTACCCAATCAACAGGATTGCCACTTGCATCGAGTACCCAGAAGCGACCGGATGATGAGCCACCTGTTAAGATATTGAGCAATTCTCCGGAAGCAAAGGTTGGATTAAATCCATCATCGGGCTTGGGTGCGGTCGGTGTGGGAGGAACCCAGTTGTCACCATATTCCTTTGAGATGAAATTATAAATTTCAAACTCTGCTGACCCAGAGTTGTGAAGAGCCAACTGCATGGTAGTATCCGTCATTGAAACGACTGTTGCCTTTGAGTAGATTTGGTCTGTTCGACCCACGTTGAGTGGAGTGACATCTGTATAAGTAATTGTCAACGCGGAAGGATCTAAAGTATAGGTACCATTGAACGTTCCATTGCCTGAACCCAACGCTTTCTGAACTACAGTGATGTAAGGTCCACCGATGAGACTGAAAGTCATCGAGCCAAGATTAGCCTTGGGAGCAATCCATGTGTTACCGCTCCAGGCTGGGTACCAAGTCCAGCAACTACCGCCACTTGTTGGAGTACAAACTTTGCCTGTGCCATCATCGCCTGCGAAGTAGAGAGGACTAGTAAACGCTTTTGACACCCCGTTGGAATCCAGATCGAGCACCCAGGTTTTAGATTTATTCGGTCCGCCAGCGAGCGTAGTAAAGAGTGGATCGCTGATGTACGATGTATTGCTTGCTGTTACACGTACTGTGATCGGATCGCATGCAACAATTCCTCCACCTGTCACAGCAGAAAATTTAATTACATAATCGCCTTCGAATGGGAAATGAATGGTGTCTTGGGCGCGTGTGGATTTTCCTGTTCCATAATCCCACATGGAAACAGTGCCGGGTGTAGTGTTTGAAAGGATCACTGTGTTACCGCCTGCATCCACTTGCAAATCCTGTGTGACGGAATATTGTATTTGTGTTTTTGAAAGTGGCGCACCCAAATTCGGAGCGTTGTCCTGACATGAAGTAGCAAACAACAAGGCTGCCACCGCCACTACAAAATATTTCTTTATGTTTTTCATATTGATTTCTTTTTAATCTGCATGAATATTACCAGCCAGCATTTTGCACCAGTGTTCCACCCGACAACGTGATTTGATTGTAAGGAATCTGTTGAAGTCCTTTGGTGAGTTGGATGTTGCTGGCAGAAATAGTGATGGTAGTTGGATTACCTCCATCCAAAACCGAAGCTGTTTGAGCAATCGCTGCTGCGGCTACATCCACACCTTGGCGAAGTAAATCCCAATAGCGAATTCCTTCACCTGCAAATTCAAGCTGACGTTCGGCCATAATACTTGATTGACTCACAGGTACTGAAACAAAATTGGTGGGAAACGCACGCTTGCGAACTTTGTCCATATAGGACTGCGCGTTCGCGCTTCCCAATTCTGCCGCCATTAAAAGTACATCGGCATAGCGTATCGAAACATAATCTTGATATTGACCGATCTGAAAATCAGCACCACCCATTTTTACTGCGAGACTGGCATCCGCATCGTCCACCATCGGTGAATATTTCTTGTTGTAATAACCCGTGTACTCTCGTTGGTCTGCTTTCAATTTTGCAAGATCAAAATTTGGATCACTCACCAGATTTTCTGCATCCACTGCTATGAAGGAAGCTAATCTGCGTGTGTCGTTGGCATCATACAAGTTGTACAATTTAGGATTGATGGTGCAAGCTCCCCAGCCATTGCCGTAAGGATGACTCGCATAATCGCGAAGGCCAAACATCACCATCCAATGATTGCCATCCACGTTTCCATTGTAATCGCTGGTGTACGTGTATTTGATTGCGAAAACAGTTTCGATATTATCTTCACCAACATAGTTGGCTACTGAAGCAGCGGGCCAAAGGTTTGCAAAATTTGTTACCAAATTATGGCCACTGTTGGAGATGACATCTTCTGCATAAGTTAAAGCTTGTGCCTTTGTAACAACACCAACTAAATCCGACTTGGAATAATATCCAGTGTAATAAAGATACACTCTCGCCAAAAGTGATTCAGCGGCCCACTTCGTCACTCTTCCGTGTGTGTTTACCGGTTGATTCTGATAGGTTGTTGCTGCAAGATTATCGGCAGCAAATTTCAAATCCTCAGCAATGAGTTTGTAAACATCATCCGGATTTGCCTGGGGTACATTAGCAATGGAAGGCTCGGTCAGCAGAGGAATATTTCCCCAAAACTTCACCATGTCGAAATAAAGGAAGGCTCGGATGAATTTGGTCTCCGCTTCGTACGTAGTTTTCAAACTTGTCTGTGTTCCCCAATCCACTCCATCGAGGTGTTGCAATAAAACGTTGCATCGGTAAACTGCCTTGTAGTAGTTTGACCAGTTAGCGTCAAACAAATTGAAATCACTTGGTGATTTTGTCTTGTCGAACTCATCCATCATGCGATAGCCGAAACCATCCGAATTTCCGGTTCCCCCAAATGAGTTGTCGGAAAATACTTCGGTGAAAACAGGAAAGCCACCGCTGCTCCAGATCACTTGAAGTCCATCGTAACAACCGACCAGCGCTGTGTAGGCTTGATCAGGAGTTTTGTAAAAATTGTTTTCCGTTAAAGTAGATGGTGGCGTTACATCCAGGTAGCCACTGCACGACCCAAAGAAAACTGCTGCGCTTAATAAAATATATTTAGTTGCTCTTTTCATATTCTTAGAATTTAATATTCACGCCCGCCATAAAAGTTCTCGGCCTTGGATAATACCCAAGATCAACACCTTGCGTCAAAGCATCGGGGCTGTAACCAATCTCCGGATCCATGCCCGTGTACTTCGTAAATGTGAAGAGGTTCAAAGCCGCCACGTAAATTCTGAATTGGCTTATCGCTTTTGTTTTTAAAATGTTGCTCAGGTTGTAGCCCAATGTCACATTACTTATTCTCAAGAAGTCACCTTTGTGAACATACAGATCGGAGAAGTTGGTGAAGTTCCTGTTGTCTTCTGTTAACCGTGGTGTTGAATTAGAAGAACCTGGTCCATGCCAGCGATCTAAAATGTAGCTGGTGTAATTACCCACCTGGCTCGATTGATCTCTGTACGATTGCACCAAATCATTTCCAAGCACGCCATTTGCCTGAACGGAAAGATCAAAGCCTTTGTAGTCTGCGGCAATCGAAAAACCAAATGTATAGCTTGGCCAAGGATTACCGATTTTAGTTTTGTCGCGGCTGTCAATTACACCGTTGCCGTCCGTATCTACATAACGAACATCGCCAGGCTGTGCGTTAGCTTGCAGTAATGATCCGTCTTTAGCCCGGTATGAGGCGACTTCGGCTTCCGTTTGAAATACTCCGTTCGTTTTGTATCCCCAGAAAAATCCCATGGGTTGGTTCGCCTGCACACGATAAAATTCCGGTGCGTTTGACCACAACTGATTCGCTGAATTATCCGGGTGAATAATTCCATCAGCTGTTGGCACGTTGGTAACATTGTTTACGTTGTGTGCACCATTTACGCTTACACGATAGTTTAAGTCACCAACTCTATTATTATAAGTTATTGCCAGTTCAATCCCGCGATTGGTTACATTTCCACCATTCACCCATGGAGCATTTGCACCGGCTGTTGCGAGAAGTGGTGGATGCACAAGCCAGTTGAAAGAGGTTCGGTCATACCAATCAAAACTTGCTGAAAGTTTGCCATTCAAAAACCGGGCATCAAATCCGAAATCTGTTGTTTGAGAGATCTCCCATTGCAAATTGGGGTTCGTAATATTATTGTTATAAGCGCCAGGAGTTAGCCCATTCGCTCCTTCGGTTGGACCAAAAGTATAATTTGTAGTTTGTGTTTGTATGAGAGCCAGGTATTGAAATGCTCCCGCATTTTGATTGCCCACACGTCCCCAGCTACCACGCAGTTTCAAAAATTCAAGCCAGCCTTTGGTTCCATCCAGGAGAGATGAATTCGTCATTACCCAACCCGCTGAGACAGACGGAAAATATCCCCACTGATGGCCGGGCGCAAAGTTGGAGGAACCATCTGCTCGGAAAGTTGCATTCAACAAAATGGTTTCTTTGAAATTATAATTGACACGTCCATAAAATGACAATCTCTTGTTGGGATTATAGGCCGAACCATTAATTGAAATCCGGGTACCATCTTTATTAGTAGTCGAGTTTATCCAGGCATGTTCCAAATCGCTGTAAACAGAATTGGTATTACCGATGTACATCGAGTTACCTGTTGATTGATATGCTGTTGACCCAACCATAATATCAAATCGATTGTCTCCTTTGTTAAATCCATAACTCAAAAGATTATCGAAAATCAACGTCTTACTGTTGTACATGCTCTGACTTACCTTATCATAGGTATTAAAACTGTACTGCGATAATTTATATTTCGGTAAATACGCATGACCTTCGCCTGTTTCGTAATCGACATTCAACGTGGTTCTGAATGTCAGATTTTTAATCGGTTCAACTTGTATGTAGAAATTTCCCAACACGCGTTGTTTATCATTCGCATTCATGCTATTGTAAACCATCGAGCGATACGGGTTCGCCTGGTTGAATAAACCGGTAGTGTCTGTTGGGCTATCCACTAATAAAGGATTGGTTTGAAAAGCACCCCGCAGTGCATTGTTGTATTGACCACCTACAGAAATTCCATTGTTGTCTGTGTGTGCAAAAGTCAGATTCTCTCCAACAATGATTTTGTCTTTGTAAAGTTTGTGCTCCGAGTTAAAACGAAAATTGTAACGGTCATAATTGGAAATATTGGCACCGCCTACAATTCCGGCTTGCGCTACATAAGCAAGAGAAGCAGAGTAAACAGAAGTTTCGTTACCTCCGGAAATTCCAATTGCATAGTTACTGGTCGGAGCATTGTTGGCGAAAGTCTTGCTGAGCCAATTTGTGCCTGCTCCCATGTGAGCGATAGAGTCTTGTGTGTAGTAAGGAACTTTTCCAGAATTGACTGCTGCTTCATTGCGAAGAGTGGCGTACTCCTGTGCGTTTAACATTGGAATTTGCTTTGCTACATTCTGCACACCATAATATGCATCAAAAGTGATCTGAGCTTTTGCTCCGCTCTTTCCTTTTTTAGTAGTAATTAATACAACACCGTTGGATGCTTGTGATCCGTAGATAGCTGCTGATGCGGCATCCTTCAAAACATCAACTGATTGAATGTCCGCGTTGCTTAGATAACTAATGTCACCGGTGAGTACACCATCCACAACATAAAGAGGATTATTACCGGCAATACTACCTGCCCCACGGATCATCACTTTCATTGCTTCGCCTGGTTGCCCCGAAGTAGAAGAAATTTGTACACCGGGCGTCTGACCTTGCAAAGCTTGAAGCACGTTGGTGGTGCTTTGCTTGAAAAGATCTTCACCTTTCACCTGGAAGTTAGCACCGGTATTGAGTGCTTTCTTCTGTGTTCCGTACCCCACAACAACAATTTCTTGTAAGGTGGCCACATCTTCTTTTAGAGAGACATCAATTAAAGACTGCGCTCCAATCGTGATCTCTTGAGAAGCATAGCCAATAAAAGAGAACACAAGAACATCCTTTGCTTCCGCTTCAAGCGCATAAGCTCCTTCCGCATCGGTGGAGGTTCCAATGGTAGTGCCTTTCACAATAATGGTAACACCCGGCAGCGGTGTACCACTTGGATCCGTCACTTTTCCTTTGACCACTTGCTTTTGTGCATACACACCCGCAAGGCCCGTGAGGAAAATCAGTACGGAAGCCATCATTAAGCTCCGGTAAACATTTTTCATCATAGATTATTAATTGGGTTTTGAGATTTATTTAGAGAGAGGTAATCCGAAAGAGCTGATCGAAAAGAAAGTGAAGAGGAGTAAATGGGGCAGGAAACCATCTGACCAGGTTGAGCCAAATTGCTCAACCCAATCAGCGGCTCGTTTGTACTAATCCTAAACACTGAAACAATATTTGTCGAACGGGTCTGATTCATTTCACTATCTTCTTTTCATGTAGCGATTGAAGAGATAAAATTTCCGCAATCGTATGCGTCAAAGGTAGAGCGCGAGGGAAGCGTGAAAGGGTATGAAATTGTCTAAACAATGCTCATGGAATGTATCCCAAGGGGTATGTTTTGTCTTTTGGTAGGGTATAAAATGATTCAACCCAACAATTGCTGTGGGTGTTTGCACACTTCAAAACCCTCGGAAAGTTTGATTTTCTCGGAAAAAATGTCAGCAAAAACGAGTTTGTTCGTTGTCAGTATCGACTCAGCTATCCTCCATGTATCCTTCGTGTATCCTCCGTGTATCCTGGCTTGTCAGGTTTTGGTGGTCAATCTTTACTAGCCTAAATGAGCTTGATATCAATACAAGAAGATCAGGTATAAAAAGAGAATAATGGAAGCGTAAAGTGCAAATTCTAGCACAAGAAGGGTAATTCCATTTTTCTTCATTCTCTCTTTCGCCATCGTCATTGATCTGTTGCAAAAGTAAAGTCAACTATTTTCTTGAAGCAGGTCGATTTGATTTAATGAACTGGCTATTTTGATTACGGAAGAAGAAAATTATGAATTCATCTTTTTGCTTCCCGAATAAATCGAAGGCAACACACCATATTCTTCTTTGAAGTAGCGGGCAAAATATTTTGGGTTGTTGAAACCAACCTTGTAAGCAACTTCCGCCACGGTGAGTTGACTCTTCTCCAAAAGCTGAGCAGCATGTTGCAAACGAATGGTGCGAATGAATTCCAGTGGAGACTTTCCTGTAAGCGAATGGATTTTCTTATAAAGATGCGCCCGACTAATCGCCAGATGCCGGCTCATGTCTTCAACTGAAAATTCAGTGGACTCAATATTATCTTCCACGCACTTGATTGCATCTTTTATGAATTTTTCATCCAGTGAAGTGATGTTCAGTTCACTTGCTTTCACTTCCATCTGTTTCGGGAAAGCGTTTTGGAATTTCTCGCGCTGCTCAATCAGGTGCTTGATCCGCGACATCAATATTTCAAAGTTGAATGGCTTCGTCAGGTATTCATCAGAGCCTGCCTCAAAACCTTCCAGCTTTTGCTCCTCCGCAGTGCGAGCAGTCAATAATATTATGGGAATGTGGGAAACCCGTTTGTCCGTTTTTACTTTCCGGGTGAGGTCAATACCGTTCATGTTCGGCATCATCACATCGCTCACAATCAAATCGGGAACCTGTTCCAGGATTTTCTTCC
Organism: uncultured Ohtaekwangia sp.; assembly: GCA_964510765.1. Taxonomy (GTDB): domain Bacteria; phylum Bacteroidota; class Bacteroidia; order Cytophagales; family Cyclobacteriaceae; genus ELB16-189. The sequence continues at coordinate 26,762 of CAZECP010000049.1, forward strand.
ATCCATCCAATCCATCCTTCGCTTCGATCACGCGATACGTTTGACTCAAGTTATCTTTGAGATAAAATCGGAAATCTTCGTTGTCTTCTACCAATATCAGCACAGGTTTTGTGGAATCGATCGAACTGACAATCTCTGATGGCTCTGGAGAAATAGGTTCTTCAATCAAAGGTTGATTTGTTACCTGTTGCAAAACTACCGGAGCGGGCAACTCAACAATAAAGCAGCTCCCTTTGCCAGGCTCACTTTCCACGCGAATCGTTCCATCGTGGATGCGGACAAACTCGCGCGTTATGGAAAGACCAATTCCACTTCCCTGGTTCACCATGCTCTGTGGCAAATCATTTTGAAAGAAACGATCGAAGATTCGCTCTTGCTTTTCAAAAGGAATTCCAATTCCCGAATCCTGCACGCGCAGTTCAAGCATTCTTTTCCCAGAATTCTCTCTCAACATCACGTCCACCAGCACTTCACCGTTTTCATGCGTGAATTTGAAGGCATTTGAAAGCAAATTGAAAACGATCTTCTCCAGTTTATCTTTATCAAACAAAGTTTCGAGTGAAGCAACCTGCGAATTGAATTCCAAACGAATGTGTTTTTTCTCCGACAGATCGCTGAACGAGGAAACAGTCTCTCTCAAAAATGCAATGATGTCACCTTCGGAGGCATTGAGTTTCAACTCCTGCACTTCCATCTTGCGGAAATCAAGAAGCTGGTTCACCAGATTAAGCAAACGCCTGGCATTTCGTTGAATCAACTGGAACTGCTTTTGCTGCTCCGCATCTTCTGAATGTTTCAACAGTTTTTCCAACGGGGCCAAAATCAACGAGAGTGGCGTTCGGAACTCGTGGCTCACATTCGTAAAGAATTTAATCTTCATCATGTCAAGCTGGTGCATGCGCACTGCCTCCTGCCGCTCTTGTTTAATGGCAAACTTCATATGCTCGCGTTGTTGAATTAGTTTGCGTGTCACATATAACGCAGATACGATGAGAATAAAATAAATAGCAAAAGCAGTTCTTGTTTTCCAGAAGGGCGGGAGTACTTTGATTTTCAGGCTTGTTCCCGTTTCATTCCATACGCCATCGTTGTTGGAAGCCTTCACGTAGAAAGTATAATCGCCCGGATCAAGGTTGGTGAAGGTGATCCTTCGCGATCCCGCATCGGCACTGAGCCAATCGTTGGTGAAGCCTTCCAACTTGTATTTGTATTTGTTTTTCTCTGCATGTAAAAAGTTGAGCGCGGTGAACTCAATAGAAAAAACATTGAGTGAAGAAGGCAATACGATTTCCGGGTTTTCAGCAATGGATTTAGTCAGCACGATATTTCCTTCGACACGTTGATTGGGTCGCACTGCTTTGCTAAACAATTGAAAATCGGTAAGCACCACATTTGGCTTCAGCTGATTGAAAGTAATTTTGTCCGGCCTGAAAATATTAAAACCATTCGCTCCTCCAAAAATCAATTCTCCGCTCTTTGTTTTCAATGCCGCATTCTCATTGAATTGTTTTCCCTGTAGTCCATCCGACTCATCGTAATTCCTGAACGAATAAATCAAACTCTCATCGCGCATGTTTTTGTCGATGATCATATTCGAAATTCCGTTGGCCGTGCTCATCCACAGATTTTCCTTTTCATCCAGTAACAATGTGAGAATAGTGTTGCTTGGCAATCCATCCGCCTCGCGGAAGGCGCGGAATGATTTTGTCTTCTTGTCAAACAGATCCAATCCTCCCTGCGTGGCAATCCAGATTCTTCCCTTCGAATCTTCCTTCATATCCAGGATGGAATTATTGCTCAAGCTCCTGAGGTTTCCTCTTTCATTTTCATAGTGTTGAAATCGACCTGACTCCCGCATCAACACATCAATGCCTTGGCTCGTACCAAACCAAAGATTTTTTTCTTTGTCTTCAATGATGGAAGCGATGTAGTTGGAGCGCACTGAATTGGGGTCACCGCTTTTATAATGAATGAATTTTTGGGTATCACGATTGAATAGATCTAGCCCTGCTTCGAGTGTTCCAATCCAAAGTTGATTCTGAAAATCTTCAAAAATTTCCCAAACGTTTCGCGCCCCAAGGGAATTTGGAGTTCCGTCCGGCAGATAGCGCTTGAAATTTTTTCCATCAAAGGAATTCAGTCCTCCGTAATAAGTACCGATCCAAAGCAACCCCTGATGATCGATGAATAAACTCACGATCACATCACTGCTCATACTGTTGGCATTCGTAGGGTCATTTCTATATTGCCGAAAAGAATTGTTCTTCCGATCGAAGTAAATCAGGCCTCCACCGTTAGTGCCTATCCACACATTTCCGAGTTTGTCTTCTACAAACCGGTTCACGTCATTAAAAGGAAGACTGTTCTTATTAAACAACGAATGCCGGACGAGCGGGAATCGAATCAGGTTATCATTGTAGTAACTTACGCCCTGCTTAAAGGTGCCCACCCATATAATCCCTTGTGTATCGCGATAGATAGTAGTGATGCTGTTTTGACCCAAGCTGCGCGCATCTTCGTCCGCATGTTCAACATAAGCAACATTCTTATTCACCTTGTCAATAATGTTAATACCACCATGATCCGTGCCCACCCAAACCTGGTTGTGATCATCCACCACAATGGAAGCAACCAGATTTGTATTTAATCGGATGGGTGATGAATCTTTGTCGTAATGAGCAAACGTTTTTCTCTTTACATCATAAAAATAAATTCCGCGATTGTCGCTGGCAGAATAAATCCATAAATCACCATCCGCATCCATGGTCATCTTGAAATTCAAATCGGCATTTGCTGGCGAAACCAAATAGGCAATGCGTTCCACCACATGGTGCGATTTCTTATCGAGGGAAATATTTTCGATTAACCCGTTGGCATGCATTAACCAATAACTTTTATCTCTTGCCTGGGAAATACTTCGTATGGGTGCACGGGCTATTGAGTTCAAATCATTTGCGCTATTCCTTACCCAAGTGAAATCTCCTTTTGATTGATAAACACAAAACCCATTTGTTTTTGAAATGAAAAGAAACTGTTGCTGACTATCATGAACTACCTGATCAAGATCAGCGGGGGAAATAGCTATTTCTTTGAAACAATCGGGAAGAGCGTTTGTAAAAATATCCAATTGCGGATCGTAAAACGAAGGGCCACCGTCTTGCGTGATTACCTCCATCTCGCCACCCGGCAAGTCAAAAGTAGAAATAACACTCGTTCCTTTTAGCGAAGTGGAATCCTGCAGATCGTTGAAATATTTTTTTACAGAATAGCCATCAAATCGATTGAGCCCCGACTGCGTGCCAATCCAGAGAAATCCTTTTTGATCTTTATAAAAAGAAGTGACGTTGTTGTGGGAGAGACCGTCATTGATATCCAGGTGAGCAAACTGATACCGGTCCGGCTGCGCCTGAAGCCTGGTGAAGAGAAAAATCAGGAAGGGAAACCAATATTTGGTTAAGCCTTTTATTTCCATTCATCAAACTTAAAATAAAGTTGGCATTTGAAGAAAAATGCGAAGGCGCTTACAACTTTTAATAGCTTCTCTTCGTACTTACTGAACCCAATTTTTTGTTATGAAAAAGATCGACATCCTCAACTTCATCACCGACTTCCGGAAAAACCCCAACCAGGTGAAAACCCTACAGGAAATAAAGAGCCAATTCAATATCAGTGATGAAACCATCCTGCTGCCTTTGCTGGAAGAAATGAAACAGATGCGCACGCTGCGCGAAGTGGAGAAAGAAGGAGCAAGGGCTTTCCAGGTAGCCGCGAAGTAAAATATCCTTTTCTTTTATTTGTGCATGTGAGAGCTTTCAAATTGCACCTATCCATTGGACTTGGAAGATACTTCTTATAAACACCGTTATTGACATGGAATTTTTTTCTTTTAGCCTTAACAGGTGCGAACAATCAAAAATAAAAATAAGGCAAGTGATCTGTTGAAGACAGTTCTTTGCGGAGCAAGGTAAGTACGTGGATGTCTCCGATTTGATCTTTTAAAAAAACGATCCAGCGATGGGAACACCTCTTTTTTGTTGGGCTTGTGTAAGTTGATGCGGATGAAAGTTGTAAAACACTATCAATCTCTTGCTTGAAGCCCTGGCCTGTTAAATCGCAACGAAGAACAAATTCAAAAAAACAATTTAACTTCATGTATGGTTGGAGGAAGGTGCAATTCATGTCGTATTTCATTTGGAACCAGGAAGTAAAATAAGGGTTCTATTTCTGTCAAGTATCGCCTCCCACTCCAGAGATGATATGCAATACGACCACTCACATCGTTCACTACGAGAGATGATGCATAACGATAATTTACATCTTCCTCCATTTTTTTGACAACCTCCTCAAAAAAAGTACATAAAGATTACATCCTATCGACAATATTCAATATTACTGAACTATTAACGTTTCAGTAAAGTTAGGTTACCGAATTCAAGAGGAGGTGATTCAGTGGTATGTTAAAGATAAAGGCTTGTGAGTTTATAGGTTGGAGGGAAATGCCAAAAGTATTGCTTCTGGTTACCCTGTCCTTGATTGGTGCGACCGGAAATTTATTTGCACAAAATCTGGAAACCCTTTTAAGGGCAATTAGCAAAAATTCAAATGACAGCAGTCAAGTCATTGCGCTCAATGAAATAGCGCTGGCTGTTCGTGATACCAACGAAATGCTCGCTTGTCAATATGCGATCAAAGCAAAAGAACTGGCCACGAAAATAAATTTCAGAAAAGGATTGGGGTTGGCCTCCGCAAACCTGGGCTGGATTTACTACCGACAAGGCGACTACGTAAAAGCATTTGAAACTTCTTCGGAAGCACTCGCACTCAACACCGAAATCAGCAACCAGCAAGAAATGGCCAACAGCATTTACACCATCGGGTTGATCGAATCAAGATTGAGAAAATACGATACTGCCTTGGTTCACTTCAAGAGAGCACATGAGCTATTTACTGAAAGCCATGAAGCCACCGGGCTTTCAAAATCCCTGACCAGTGCTGCGTATTGCCTGATCAAGCTGAAGAAACTTGATTCAGCAAGACACAACACGCTAAAGGCAATCGAGGCAAGCCCTGATGATAAAGCCCGGCTAGCGGCAGCCAAAAGAACCTTGGGCGACATTTTCTTTGAAGAAAAAAAATTCAAGGAAGCACTCGACAATTATATGCTGGCATTGAAATTGAATGAGGAGTTGAATAATAAAGTAGCCACTGTTTTTACGCGTTACAGGATTGGAAAAACATTTTTAAAACTGAACAACCCAGACCGCGCACTCACCTACCTGAATAAGAATATTTCGATCGCCACGAAAGGCAAACTTAAAAATGCGTTGAAGTCCACCTATCAATATGCATCAGAAGCATATTCCCAAAAGAAAGACTTTACGAATGCATACAAGTACCTGGTGCTTGCCAATCAACAGAAGGATTCGCTTGACGAACAAAGGAATGAACGCAAGTTTGCCCTTGCCCAAGTTAAACATGATTCCGATTTGAAGAATGCCCGGATCAAATTGCTGACGAAAGATGCGCTGTTGAAAGAGAATGAAATCAAAAATCAAAAACATCTTATTTACCTCGGCATCGGTTCCTTTGCAGTGTTGCTGGCGCTGGTCTTTACGATTTACAAAAATTACCGAAGCAGCAAAATAGCCAACCTGCTACTGGTTAGTCGAAATCAAATGATCCATCTCCAAGCCGAAGAATTAAAAAACCTGAATGCTACCAAGGATAAGATTTTTTCCATCATTGGGCATGACTTACGAAGCCCGCTCACGGGCATACACAGTTTGTTAAGTCTCATTACTAAAAATGAAATCTCTCAAAAGGAGTTTCTGGAGTATTCCTTGTACCTGAAGCGAAATCTGGAGTACGTACAAAATGATCTGGATAATCTGCTGAACTGGGCTACTACCCAGCTGAAAGGGGTAAAACCGGTATTCGAAAACGTCTCGGCCTATCACATAGTGAATGAAAAAATTAATTTGTTGACGGAAGTGGCCAAGTCCAAAAATATCAGTTTCAAAAACGAGGTAACTACAAATATTTCCATCTTCAGCGATGCAAATCATTTGGGGCTTGTGATACGAAACCTATTGGCAAACGCCATCAAATTTAGCCAGCCCGGTGGTATCATTACAGTGGCCGCCACCGTGGTGAACGGGTTTGTTCAGCTTACCGTCACCGACACCGGTGTGGGCATGACAGAGGAAGAAGTGAGCAAACTTTTTAAATCGGATAGTCACTTCACCAGAAAAGGAACACATAACGAAAAGGGTATGGGCCTAGGATTATTGTTAGTAAAAGAATTTGTGCAGATTAACAACGGTTCTATTTCCGTAGCAAGCAACCACGGACAGGGTGCTTCCTTTACAGTATCATTGAAAGGTGAGCTTAATAATAATCTGAATGCCAGGTCGGCCTAAGAAGTTATCCAATTCTAAAATCAGCACCTGAGTGCCGCAGGCCGTGATGGTGGGGACGTTGACAATGGAGAGGCCAGAGGCGACTCAGTTGGGAAAACTGTCAAGTGAACTACCTCAAAAATAAGTTGAATGAGACTCGCGTTGCAAAAGGCGCTAAATGGCGGCCTAGTATCATTACCGCAGGATTGGACTTCTTACACTGTTCCTCCACTCACCCAGTGCAGAACAGGCTAGGGGTAAACGGTGGTGGAAGCAAGGATGTTGGGTGGCAGTAGCAAGTTAAATGGTGTTGATTTTTGAATGTTAGCTTGTCCCATTTTTATCAAACAAAATCGTCTGAGTCGGGTATGCAAATTGAATTTTTCTTTTTTGAAACTCCTCCAGTAAGCGCAGGTTAATTGCTTGCTGAATGTCCATGTACAAATTATAGTCGGAACTTTCGATGTAATAAACGATTTCGAAATTCAAACTAAAATTTCCGTAGTCGGAAAAGTGGGCGCGATCAAAAATCGTGTTCGCCTGTTCTTCAATGATTTGCTTTATCAAGCCCGGAACCACCTTCAAGCCCTCCAGCGAAGTCTGGTACACAAGCCCCAAATGGAATACCACCCGTCTGCGTTTCATTCGCTTGAAATTGTGAATGCGCGATTTGGTGAGATCTGTATTTGAAATCACGAGTTGCTCGCCACTCAAACATTGAATGCGCGTGGTTTTAATTCCGATGTGATCCACCACGCCCATCTTGTCATCCACAATGATGAAGTCACCGATTTCAAAAGGTTGATCAAAGAAAATGACAAAGTAGTTAAAAAGATCACCCAGAATATTTTGTGCCGCAAGGGCCACGGCAATGCCGCCAACACCAAGTCCGGTGAGAATGGCCGTAACATTATATCCCAGGTTGTTGAAAAGAAAAATAATTCCAACCGACCAGATAATGGCATTGATCACGAAAGCAATGCCGCCCACCTCCTTCACTTTTTGTTCCCCGTTTTCCTGGCCGCGCAAATAAGTGAGCAGCATTTTTTGAAGCGAACTGGTCACCAGCCGAATGACGAAATAGGTAGTTACGGTAATAGTAACGTAGCTTATGGCGCGCTCCATTTTGGGCGACCACGTAAGGTAGTTCAGTGAATAGTAAAATATCCCGAAGTTTATTAGCGGCACAACGAATCGCTCCATGCCGCTGATAAAAATATCGTCCTGCTTGCTTTCTGTTTTCTCCGCCCACCTCTTGAGTTTTTTTAAGAAAATACCTTTGGCAATGCGCACGAGCGTCCACCCGATTGCCATCATGGCAAGGGTAGTCAGGTAGTGTTCTACCGTGTTATTGAAATAGGATTCTTCAAAAAAAGAATTCATGGGTCTGTTGAACATTCTCCAAATTAGGTCGATACTAAAATCAATTCAACTTGTGTGATGGGGACTGACGATAGATAATAGTAGGCAGAGAAACCAAACTGCTGAGCTCTTGAAAGCCAAACATTTAAAAATGATTAGAAACCGATTAGATGGGTTGAGCGGTAGGCTGTTTATTTTTAGGCGCACCGCTTTTCTCGAATAAGCGCAGGCGAAGTCATTTTCAAATTACGCTGCGGCACAGAGGCTACTATGCCAGACACGAGGGGATTGCTTGTGTCTTCTCTGAGCTTGAGTGTT
>CAZECP010000050.1:0-34029 GCA_964510765.1 uncultured Ohtaekwangia sp.
GCCGGAAATTACTATTTTCAGTTTTGATTTGGCGTTTGAGAAAACGTCAATATATTCTTTACATCAAACAAGATAGTTATGAGGCCAGGTGCTGAAACCGTTGACCACTCGCGGAGAAAATTTGTTTCACTTCTTTCGGGAGTTTCATTGGCAATGAGTTTGCCTTTTAGAACTTCTGCTCATCCAATTGAACATGGTTTTCCTGCCAAAGATCAGTTTGAGATGAAAGGCACTTACCTGAATGCTGCCTATACACATCCCATGAGCAAAGGAAGTTACAGTGAAGTGCAGCGATTCCTCAACGCACGAAAACTGAATCGAGTCGAACCAAAAGACTATGATGGGTATGAAAGGGCGAGCGTTGCTGCCAAATTTGCAAAGATGATCAACGCATCACCCGATGAGATTGCGTGGGTGCCGAGCACAATGGTAGGAGAAAACCTGATTTTGCATGGCCTTTCTCTACCTGGTTCAAAAGAGCACATTGTCACTGATGCTTATCATTTTCACGGATCGCTTCACATGTACGGCCAATTGGCGAAAGAAGGTTTGAAATTGACGGTCGTGAAGCCACGGGGTAATCGAATTGATTTGAATGATTTCGATTCTGCTATCAAACCAGGAACAAAGTTGGTCGCGGTTTCTTTGGTGTCCGCAACTACCGGCTTTCAACATGATTTGAAAAAGATTTGTGAGCAGGCGCATTCAAAAGGAGCGTTGGTTTATGCAGACATTATTCAAGCGGCCGGAGCGGTTCCCATAGATGTGAAAGCCTCAGGTGTGGATTTCTGCGCGAGTGCTACCTACAAATGGTTAATGGGTGATTTCGGGATCGGCTTCTTGTATGTTCGCAAAGATCGCTTGCCGCTGATTAAGCGGATGTTGATGGGTTATCGACAAATGTCAAATTTCACCTCACACATTCTGCCCTATGACCTGCCAGGTGAAAACGCCTTCGACTCAGAAGCGAAAGAAGACATGAGCGGACATTTTGAAGTGGGAACATTTGCCAACGAAGGAATTTGTGCCCTTCGGTATTCACTGGATTATTTGAACAAAGCTGGTGTTGCCAACATTCAAAAGTATCGCCAACCGATGATTGATAAGTTACAACAGGAAATTCCGAAGAATAGTAAATTTATTTCGCTCACACCAAATGATTCAACTTCACCAATCGTGTGTTTTGCTTTTAAAGACGCGATGAAGATTCTGAAACCTAGGCTGGATGCTGCCGATGTTGATATTTCTGTGTATGATCACATGATCCGCATCTCACCCTCATTCTATAATGACATGAACGATGTGGAGAAACTAATCGAAGTTTTAATGAGCGCCTGATTAAAATTGAATATGCTTTCAATCGCTATTTTAACTTATTCTCGATGACGATGACTTCAATGTTTTCCTTCGTTTCATTTACGTCCGCATGCTTTTTGTCCCCTGGTGGGTCAGCCTCAAGCCAATAAGCCTGTCCGGTCGCCCACTCAACTTTCTTTTTCTCACCAGTGTCCTGCTGGATAGTGAGGGTGCCGCCTTTTAAGACTACGATGGTTCGTCCGTGCTCGTGTCTATGCATGCTGAGCGGAGAGTTTGGGATGATGACCGTCTTCCAAACTTTCACTTCGTCATTTTCAAACATTGGAATCCGATGGCTCACAGTCGTTGATTGACCATGAATTTTATTCGCTATTGAGAGGGAAAGAAACAAAATAAGAGCTGAAATTTTCATTGTCAATCAAGAACGTTAAATCAAAAAATCATAAATGCTCCTTCTTGTTTTTAATCAGATCAAACATCAGCTCGCGGGCGCGGTGAAGCTGAGCCTTTACAGTACCAAGGGGGGCTTCGATTTCCTCGGCAATCTCTTCGTAGCTTAGTTCATTAAAGTAGCGCAGCCGCACTAGCTTTTGATACTTGCTCGGCAGCATGTTGACAAATACTTGCATGAGTTCTTCTTTCTGTGCGCGGATGGCTTCTTCCTGAGGATCAAGATTGCCTTCATCTTTCACATCAATGCTCACCGATTGCCCATCATCATCCGTATATGTATTCTCGATGCTTAAGGTATTCAGTTTCTTTTTTCGGATGTGATCGATTGTATTGTTGGTGGCGATACGAAATAGCCACGTGCTGAAGGTGAAATCTTTTTTGAACTTGTGCAGGCTGCGGAAGGCTTTACTGAATGATTCCATCGTGAGGTCCTCCGCATCATCAACATTGCGCACCATTTTCAAAATCATGTGATACACGGGGCGCTTGTAGCGTTGCAAAAGTTTGGCAAAAGCCTTGTCATCTCCGCCCACCGCCATATCGATAAGCTTGAAGTCTTCAAGAGCTTTGGAGGAAAACCTGCCTTCGTCTAATTCTTCCATTTTACCTTTTTCGTTAACAATGCTTTTGCACCGGTTACAAGATAGTAAAAGACGTAAATAAAATCTAAAAAGGGTGTTTTCCAGGCCTCAAATTCGCCACCCAACCTCCGCGGCACAGCATTCAAAATGACGATTAAAAGAATCCATCTCACGATGAACAAGCCTATCAAGACTAATCCGATTTGCCCGATGAGGATTGCCGGAATGGCGATGAAATAACCGGCCATCCACGAAAGTGAAAACAGCCCGAGAATGAATTTGTCAGAAAAATGATAATATTTACCCACTGACAAGTGACGTAGTTTTTGTGTGTAAAACTCTTTCCAGGAAGTTTTAGGTTTTGAAAGTGTATGGGATTTCTCTCCAATACTAACCACTGCATTAGACTTGTTCGCATACTTGTTTACAAAAAGGTCATCATCGCCTCCGGTAACTTCAAGGTATGGATGGAAGCCTTTGTTAGAGAGGAACACCTCTTTTTTGTAAGCAAGATTGCGGCCTACCCCCATGTAGGGCTTACCAAGCAAGGCAAAGCCAATGCACTGAATGGATGTGATCAACGACTCAAAGCGTATGAAAGAGTTGAGTAATCCTTTTCCTTTCTCATAGGGTGATGCACCGATGACAAACTGAACGTTATTTTGAAAATGTGAACTCATTTGCTTGATCCACTGGTTGCCAGCCGGGCGACAATCCGCATCGGTGAGAAGAACCTGATCATACTTAGCCGCTTTGATGCCGAGCGTAAGTGCAAATTTCTTCCCGTTGATTTTATCGGGCTTTTGCGTTACGTGAACCATCTTCAGTTTTTCGTTTTCTTTGGTTGCCTGAAGAAGGTAATCATAAGTGTCATCGTTGCTTCGGTCTTCCACAATGATCACTTCAAACTCGGGATGATCCTGGGCAAGTAGCGCAGGCACCAGCTCGCGAAGGTTTTGTTCTTCATCGTGCGCGCACACTATCACAGAAATAGGGACAGGCACATGAGTTGCCTCCGGTCTTTTTTTGAGGAAGGCTGCCAATAAAGCCGCAATAAAAATAATCTGGATAACAAGGGCGCCAAGCCCCACATAAAACAATATCAGCACAGGTGAGAATTAATTGGCAAATATAGAAGAGTGTATTAAGGACGAAAAGCAAAGGGAGTAATTTCTAATTGACTTACGCGTTAATGGTTAACTTAAAACTCATGCTCTTGTTCCAGGCATTCAAATTTGTATTTTTGCGCGCATGTCATTGGAGGTGATCAATTTGGTGAAAGTATATGGCGCTCAGCACGCTGTCGATGACATTTCTTTTACTGTGAAAGCTGGTGAGATCGTGGGCTTTCTCGGGCCAAACGGTGCCGGCAAGTCCACCACTATGAAGATAGCCACTGGGTATTTGTCGGCTACATCTGGCATTGTGAAGGTGAGCGGACTTAATGTGAACGATCAGCCAACGGCCACCAAGCGTCTCATCGGTTATCTGCCAGAGCACAATCCGCTTTACCTTGATATGTATGTGCACGAGTATCTTGGTTTTGTCGGGAAGGTTTTTGGATTGAGTGGAAAAGGTTTGAAAGATCGCCTGAATGAAATGATTTCTTTGTGTGGCCTGACTCTTGAACAAAACAAATTGATAGGATCACTTTCCAAAGGATACCGACAGAGGGTTGGATTAGCTCAGTCACTCATTCACAATCCACAGGTTTTGATTTTGGATGAACCAACTTCAGGCCTTGATCCAAATCAGATTTTGGAAATCAGAAAGTTGATTAAGGAAGTAAGCAAAGATAAAACGGTGATCTTCTCCACGCATATCATGCAGGAAGTGCAGGCGCTATGCGATCGCGTGGTGGTGATCAATCGCGGGAGGATTGTGGCCGATGATCAGTTGAAAAATCTTACGGAGACAAGTTCAGGTTGGATTGAAATTGAATTTAAAGAAACTGTTTCGGCTGATGACCTTCGTGGGCTCGCAGGCATTGAGCGTGTTGAGGGAAATGGAAATCAATTCAAGATATTTTCTCAGGCTGGAATGGACGTTCGTCCCGAGCTGGTTCGTTTTGCTTCGGAAAAGAATTTGACTTTGCTCGGCTTGCGCCAACAGGAAAATTCGCTGGAAGAAATCTTCAGATCATTAACGGAGGGAGTGGCCGCATGATACAGGTGTTCGTAAAAGAGTTCAACAGCTTTCTCAACTCGCTCATCGCCTACATCGTGATCGGTGTTTTCCTTACGGGAATAGGTTTGCTCATGTGGGTGTTCCCCGAAACATCCGTTCTCGACTACGGCTATGCCGACATGGACACTTTATTCTCTCTCGGTCCTTACGTGTTCATCTTTTTGATACCCGCCATCACCATGAAGAGCCTGGCTGAAGAAAGGAAAATGGGCACGATGGAGTTGCTCCACACCAAGCCGCTCACCGACTGGGATATTGTAAACGGAAAGTTCTTCGCGTCATTTGCATTGGTGCTCGTTGCTCTTGCTCCAACAGTGATTTATTATTTCTCGATCTCAGCACTTGGTAATCCGAAAGGAAATATTGACACTGCTGGCGTGATGGGTTCGTATGTTGGCTTGTCGTTGCTGGCACTGGTGTTTTGCAGCATTGGTATTCTTGCCTCCTCGCTCACAACCAATCAGATTGTTTCGTTCATCCTTGCGGCCTTTCTGTGTTTCATTTTCTATTCGGGATTTGATTCGCTCGCGTCTTTATCAGGAAATGCAGCACTCACCATAAAACAATTTGGAATTTTGTATCACTACGATGCGATGAGCAAAGGATTGATCGACAGCCGTGATGTGATTTATTTTATAAGTGTGGCCGGTTTGTTTTTGCTTGGTGCGAAGACGGTGGTGGGAAGCAGGCAATGGTGAAGGAGAGTTTTAATGAATGTGGAGGAGTGGATTTGAGATTAGTGAGTTTTGATTATTGATTTGTGATTTTTAAACGACTGCGAGGTAGTTAGTGCGTAGAATATTGAATGAGGAATGTTGAATGATGAATTTTGAATGACGAAGTTTTAAGCAATGCTTGACAGAAAAAAAACGGGTGATCTACTTCTTCTCGCCAACGGACTGGTGCTGGTGGTGCTGTTGAATGCGCTTGCCTCGTTTTATTTTTTCAGGATTGACCTCACGGAAGAGAAACGATACACGATTAAAGAGCAAACCAAAGAGATTCTTAAGAATCTGGATGATGAGGTGTTTGTGGAGGTATTTCTCAAGGGAGATTTGAATTCGGGCTTTAAGCGTTTTCAGAAATCTGTGCAGGAAATGTTGGAAGAGTTTAAAATTTATTCCAACAATAAGGTGAAGGTTGTATTCACCGATCCTAACCAGGCGCAAGGACAGAAAGCACGCAATGAATTCATGAGCGAACTGGCTTCGAAAGGAATCAGTCCCCTGAATGTGATTGACAACAAAGATGGTCAGCGCGTAGAGAAATTTGTTTTCCCCGGAGCGCTTGTTTCCTATGGTGGCTTTGAGACAGGAGTAATGTTATTGAAAGGTGATCGTATGCAAGGTTCGCAGCAGGTTTTGAATCATTCGATCGAAGGAGCGGAGTTTGAATTGGCGAATGCCATTTACAAAATGAGCAACACCAATCGCAAGAAGATTGGATTGCTGCACGGTCATGGTGAATTGGATTCATTGCAGATTGCAAGCTTCAACAACGCATTGTTGGAACAGTACGATGTTTTCCAGGTTGACCTTTCGCGCAAACCTAAAGTGGGAGAATATGCACTGCTGATCGCTGCAAAACCTCGCACTGAATTTTCTCAACAAGACAAATACAAACTTGATCAATATGTCATGCAAGGTGGTCGTGTTTTGTTTTTGTTGGATAGATTAGATGCGGTAATGGATAGCGCTTCGCGCGATGATTACTTTGCTTTTCCTTACGATTTGAATCTTGATGATCAACTTTTTAAGTACGGAGTGCGCATCAATCCTGATCTGATAGAAGATCGTGTGTCAGGAAAGTACCCGATTGTGATTGGATCAGATGGTGGTCGCCCGCGCATTCAACAATTGGAGTGGCCATTCTTTCCTTTGCTCAACCAATATGCAGAACATCCGATTACACGAAATCTTGATGCGGTCGTAAGTAAGTTCGTAAGTAGCATCGATACGGTGAAAGCAGTTGGTGTGAAGAAGACGCCCCTTTTGTTTTCGTCTGCGTACACAAAGAAGATGGTTGCCCCGGTGAAAGTAGGAGTGGAGGATTTGCGCAGGCAGATGAGTGATCAGAATTTTAATGATGGAAAAATTCCTGTTGCATATTTATTAGAAGGTAAATTCACTTCCTTGTTTAAGAATCGTTTTGCTCCGGAAGGAGTAGACACAATGGGTTTTAAATCTGAGAGCCACGAAACAAAAATGATTGTGATAGCGGATGGTGATATCGCACGCAATGAAATTAGTCGCAAGGATGGCAAGCCGCAATCATTGGGATTTGATCCGATGTCGCAGTACACATTTGCCAACCAGGATTTGCTAATGAACATGGTGGCATACCTTACCGATGAGAATGGGTTGATTCATGTGCGCTCCAAAGAAGTGAAGATTCGGCCGCTGGATAAAGAGAAGGTCAAGAGCGATCGCACGTATTGGCAGATGGTGAATATTGTGTTGCCATTGGTGGTGTTAATTGCTTTTGGAGTGGTGCGTGCTTATTTGAGGAAATTGAAGTATGCGAGGAACTAAGCACTGTGATACCTCCGTGCTCTCCGCGCGCTCTGTGGTTTTGAATTCGTTGACCACAGGGGACACAGAGGGCCACAGAGAAAACGCAGAGATAAAAAGATAGATGCAACGAAAGAAAAACATACGATTATTGGTATCGCTGGGCGTGCTTCTCACGGTGACTGCAGTGCTATTTGTTCTTGGATCTTCTGAGAGAAATGTCGTTGATAAAACCTTATTTCAAATTCCGGAACAAGAGAAAGTAGATCGTGTGGTTTTTGAATCCCCAAAAGGAAAGGTGGAAATCAACTACGATGGCACACGCTGGATGGTGAACAAGCAATACGAAGCCGATGGTCAACTGATTAAGATATTTTTTGCAACCACAATGAAGGCTGAACCGAAAAGGGAGCTTCCTGCTTCTCTGCGCGGCAAAGTTTCTGATGACATCAAATCAAAAGGAACGAAGGTTTCATTCTTTACGGCCAATAATTTGGTGAAGGAGTTTCGGGTAGGTGGAAACGATCAACACACGGAGACGTACTTCGCACTAAACAACGAATCTCCTTTTGTAGTAGTAATCCCTGGCTATCGCGCATATGTCGCGTCTGTATTTGAGATGACTGTGAACGATTGGCGCAATAAACAGATTTTCAATTTCAATCCTCAGAATTTCAAAAGCCTGGAGGCAACATTTACTTCCAATCCCAAAGAAGATTTTAAAATCAACTTCACCGGAAAACTTTTTGAAGTGGAAGGTGTAACCAAACTCGATACGACTCAGTTGAATTCGTATCTCGATGCTGTCTCCTTCATCACAGCCGATCGGATTGCTGATGTGGGAAAAATCAACGTTGATTCGCTCCTACAGTTAACTCCCTTTGAAAAGATCGTTGTCAAAGACATCGGGGGAAATGAGTATCCCCTCACAATCTATCCGTTTGATCGAAACAGTACCATGATCACAGGTCTCGCTTTCAAAAACGAAGTAGTGCAGTTTGTGCCACAGAACCTGGTGGGTGCATTGAAGAGCCGCAAGGATTTTGTAAGGAAATAGCTGAACCTATTCGAAGGATATTCATCACTACCGACACGGTGAAAGTTTGTATATAGCCTTTGGCTGGTAGCAGGCGAATGATATCGGACGATGTTCGATAAAATTCCTGTTTTGACGGTGCAACAGTTTGCTGTGCATTTACCACCTCGCCTCGCGAAAGCCTGCCAATGAAAGAACGTAGCTAGCGGATGCATGCCACACCGATGCCACTCTATAGCCGGATGAACCAACCATGAATGAACAATGAACCAGCTATAAACGCGCAAAGAAGCAAAGGAAATCCGCCCTCCGTGCCGATGTCATTTTTGCGCCTTCATCAAGGGTATCACTTCGACTTTTTCCAGATCAGGAACCGGTAGCTCGCCATCGCGATGATGATCAGGCAGCACAACTCTACAAACATTTTCTCGGCATCAATCCAGTCGATAGGGTTGTCTTTGAGTTTGGGGTCGGTCCAGATGCTGTGAACGATTAATGGAACAGCTGCAAAGTAGGAGAGGAAGTGCAGCACCTTCCACGAGTTGAATTTCATCTTGTCTTTGAAGTAAGAACTGATCACCACAATGGCAATCAAATACAAGGCGGCCGCGCCAAAAGTGTTTGCTGCAGGCTGATGCTTTGTGTATAACGGAAATAACAAATCGCCCCACGAGAATCCTGAGGCAGGATCGAGTGGAATCAGCACTATGTGAATCAAAATTCCAATTGCAGCCGAGTAACCCGTGAGCTTGTGAAGTTGCAGGAAAGACAGATTGTAAGGCAACTGAATTTTTGAATTGGTGAGTATGAAATAGCCCACCACAAAATTGGCTGCCAGGCAGGCGAGGGCAATCATGCCGATGATGCCGGAGAGTTCGATGGTTTCCAAAGATTACTTTTTTTCAAATATAGATTTGTTTTAAAATTATTTTAGTGTCGATTATGTGTGAGTTAAAAGTTTTTCACCCAAAGCCGCTTAGCCGCGAAGGTATTCTTTTGCGCCTTTGCGTCTTTGCGTGCAAGAATGGTTTTGCTAGTCAGACAGACTGTGTATCTTCACACTTTAAATCCTATCCGATTGAGCACGAAAACTAACTTTCTCGTCATTTTTATCTTTGGCACGATTGCCATTTTCCTGGGTCTTGGTTCCTATTACGAATGGATTGCGATGCCCGCAGCTGTTTTGGCGGCAAGTCGTTGGGTAGTGTGGGTGTTAATGATTTACCTCGCCATTCAACGGAAGTCGCTTACCACCTGGATAGTGGTGAGCATGTTTCTCGGTATCGAAGTTGGGTTTTCTTTTCCCGAAATAGCGTTGCAAGGCAATACTTTGAGTGGAGTTTTCCTTCGCCTGATCAAGACGATCATTGCACCACTTCTCTTTTCAACGCTTGTGGTGGGCATCGCAGCTCATTCAAATTTGAAACAAGTAGGGCGAATGGGCTTGAAGGCAATCATCTATTTTGAAGTTGTTACCACACTCGCATTGTTCATCGGACTTGGCGCGATCAATCTCACCAAAGCGGGAGAAGGTGCCGTGGTTGAAATAAAGGAATCGCAAACACAACGTGCCGAAAAATTATTGTCACAAAAGGAATCGCATGATGTAGTCCTCGATATTTTTCCTGAGAACATTGCCAAAGCGGTAGCCGATGGACAGGTACTGCAAGTGGTTGTGTTCAGTATCATGTTTGGCATTGCCCTGGCGCAATTGAGCGATGAAAAGAAAAAACCGATGCTCGCTTTCGCAGAAGGACTCTCGGATGTCATGTTTCGGTTCACGCACATCGTGATGTACTTTGCTCCGTTTGCCGTGTTTGGCGCATTAGCTTATTCCATTGCTTCGTTTGGTTTTGATGTGCTGAAAAACCTCGCGATGCTGGTTGGCACATTGTACATGGCGTTGGTTGTTTTTGTTTTGCTGGTGTTAGTGCCAATTGGTTTTATCATCAAGTTGAATTTCAGAAAATTCATCACTGCTATTTCAGAACCGTTGGCGATTGCATTTTCCACAGCGACTTCCGAAGCAGCACTTCCAAAAGCAATGGAGAATCTGGAGAAGATGGGCATTCCCCGCAAAGTGGTTTCTTTTGTACTGCCTACCGGTTATAGTTTTAATCTGGATGGAAGTACACTTTATCTTTCTCTTGCCTCTGTATTCGTAGCACAAATGGCCGGCCTCGACATGACACTTGGCCAACAAATAAAAATGGTTCTCATTCTCATGCTCACCAGCAAAGGAGTAGCCGGAGTGCGAGGTGCCACTTTCCTCATCCTCGTAGCCACCGTTGCTGACATGGGCATCGATCCGCACAAAGCATTTGTAGTGCTGGGTGTAGATGCCATCATGGACATGGCCCGCACTACCACCAACGTGCTTGGCAATTGCCTCGCGACTGTGGTG
This sequence comes from uncultured Ohtaekwangia sp., assembly GCA_964510765.1. Taxonomy (GTDB): domain Bacteria; phylum Bacteroidota; class Bacteroidia; order Cytophagales; family Cyclobacteriaceae; genus ELB16-189. The sequence goes on from CAZECP010000050.1 coordinate 10,489, forward strand.
GTGGCGAAATGGGAGGGGGAGTATAAAGACTAATTGCAACTCCCTGCCATGAGAGGTTTAATTTTCCTTTTTACCTCAGCGATGTTTCTTGGCTCCTGTTCCAGCAGAGAAACAAGAATTGTACATTATCCAAACGGGACAATTAAAAGCCAAATCGAATTTGTTGATGGTAAACGCGATGGTGAGGACAGACAATTCTATCCGAATGGGAAAGTTAAATTGATCTGGCAATGGAAAAATGACAAGGTTGAAGGAAAGTGTGTGTATTTTTTTGAAGACGGAATGATGTTGATCGACTACTATAGGGACGACAAAAAAGTTGGGACCGGTAATTATTATTTCAATGGTAAACTCGCGATGAAAGCGATTTATGATGAGAATGGGGAAGAAATTGATCTTATAGTTTATGAAAAGGATGGCTCTCAAAGAAAGAATGAAGAAACATTAATGATCAATTCATTGCCTGACTCAATTGGTATACAAGACACTTTCAGGTTACAGATTAGGCTAACCAACATAAGTGACTATCGTCTAACTCATGGTTCGATGTTGATTGGAAAGTTCAAAGAGGATGACTATTTCCCGCATCGCTGGAACAGATTGGTAGAATTTGATGGACCCGTGGTAGAGATAACCTCCAATGAAAGCAACTATGTGTATAAGGAGAAAGCAAGGAGCAAAGGGAAAAATATTGTTCAAGGACAACTATTCTATCGCCTAACGGAGGACAGCCTTGTAACTTTTCCTTTTTCAGTGAATTACTATGCCAAATGATTCGTAAACCTTTTTCTCCCAACATTTTGCAAATCACGCTCATAGTCTTATTTTTGCGCTCCTTTTAGGAGAATTGTAAAGAAACTATGGCAAATCACAAATCAGCAGAAAAACGCATCCGCGCAAATGAGACAAAAAGGGCACGTAACGCCTACCAGCACAAAACCACCCGCACGCAGGTGAAAAAACTGTTGGGAACTACTAAAAAAGACGAAGCACAGGCTTTGTTGAAGGAAGTGACCGCGATGCTTGATAAATTGGCTAAGAAAAACATCATCCACTGGAAAAAGGCTGCAAACCAAAAGAGCCGCCTTGCCAAGCAGGTAAACAAGCTGGCTTAATCCGTGTTAAAAATATATTTTTCCCTTCCTTGCTAGCGCGGGGGAGGGTTTTTTTATGCCTCACCCTGGCCCTCTCCGGGGAGAGGGAATTTTGAACAGCGATTTTAGATTAGTGATTAGAAATTTTTAGATTCAAAGGTTGTGGTTGTACAGCCCAAGCTCAAAATATACACTCCCCAATTCTGGCTTATCTGCGTAAGCGCTATTTTGTTCTTCGCAAGTTTTAATATGATTATTCCAGAACTGCCAGCATTTCTCACAAAGTTGGGTGGTGGCGAGCACAAGGGATTGATCATCGCTCTGTTCACACTTACAGCCATGATCTCGCGCCCGTTCAGCGGTAAGTTGGCAGACCGGCTTGGGCGAAGGCCGGTGATGATCTTCGGTGGCTTGGTGTGCATGGTTTGCAGCCTGTTTTACCCATTACTTACTTCCGTCTTTGGATTCTTCATTTTGCGATTTTTTCATGGTTTTTCCACCGGTTTTTCACCTACCGGAGTTTCAGCGTATGTCTCGGATGTAATACCTGCAAATCGCAGAGGTGAGGCAATGGGTTTTATCGGCACGGCCGGTGCGATTGGAATGGCGGCAGGGCCTTCGATCGGAGGAACGATGGCGAACTATTTCGGGCTGAACGGTATGTTTTATCTTTCATCGTTCTTCGGCCTCGTAGCGGTAGTGATTATGCTTGGTGTGAAGGAAACGTTGAAAACGAAGCACGAAATTTCCTTTCAGCTTTTGAAAATCAATAAGTCGGATTTGTTTGAGCCGCTTGTGCTGGCGCCTTGTATTGTAATGGTGTTATGTGCGTATGCCTATGGTGCGGTTTATACATTGCTCCCTGACTTCGGTCAGCATCTCGGTATTTCAAACAAGGGATATGCATTTACTTTTCTGACCATCGCATCCTTGCTTGTTCGTTTGTTGGCGGGCAAGGCTTCCGATCGCTACGGTCGTGTAGCGGTTTTAAAGGTGAGTGTCGTCCTGATTATCATCAGTATGTCGGTGATTGGTTTTGCGGAGAGTTCTTTTGTGCTGCTGGCGGGTGTAAGTTTATATGGATTGGCACAAGGTTCAACCTCACCCACATTGTTGGCCTGGGCAACTGATCTGGCCAGTGCCGAGCACAAGGGCCGTGGTATTGCTTCGCTTTACATTTCGATGGAGATGGGCATTGGCTTTGGCGCGCTTTTGTCAGGATTAGTATATGCTAACTCGCCTTCTAATTTTTTCATTTGCTTTGGCGTAGCCAGCATCCTCGCTTTAATTGCTTTTGTCTATCTTTTCACTTTTAAGAGAAAGTGAAAAAGATATCCGTTTTGTTCTTCCCAATTGTCTTTGTTCTGGAAACAATTGCCATCCTGCTTGACTCACCCGAGTTGCAATTGGTTGCAAAACCTTTGATCGTTCCTTCGCTCGTGATTTTCTATTTCTACCATAAATCCGTGCGCAACAACGTATTTCTGTTCGCAATGCTTTTCTGCTGGCTGGGCGATGTGTTTCTGATGTTTGACAAGGTTTACGAGTTGTTCTTCATGCTTGGGCTGGGGGCATTCCTGATCGGGCATGTCAATTTCATCTTGTGCTATCGACAATTAAAAACTGAAAAAGGGGAAGGACTCAACAATCCTCAAAAGTTACGATTCTCTTTCCCCGTATTATTGATCGGAACGGGATTGATCACAATTCTTTATCCCAGGCTTGGTGATTTGAAAGTTCCCGTGATGATTTATGCGCTCGTGCTTTCGCTAATGGTGATCCAGGCAATCTTCCGCTACGGATTTACTTCTTCAAAAAGTTTTTGGTTCATGACCATCGGTGCGCTTTTCTTTATGCTTTCGGATTCTCTATTGGCGATAAATAAATTCCTCCAGCCCTTACCGAACGCTGGAATCTTGATCATGATTACTTACATGGGCGCTCAATATCTGATTACGATTGGAGCGGTGGAGCATAGGGCCTCTTAAGGATTTCGCGCAAAGACGCAAAGGTCTATTTGATCCTCTTGAAAGAGTTCACGTGAATGTGTTTCCCGCCACAGGTGTTGGAAGAAACTGTGTAGGTAACAGATGCATAGAGTGGGAAGGTGGCATTGGCCAAACCCAAATCGCTGCTATTGTCTATTAGATAGAAGTCCCCGGTATAAGATTGAGTGATGTTTTCAAAATTGATCATCAGTCCGCCACAGCAGGCGCATTTGCGTCCATCATATCCGGTGATTACAGCCGCTCGACCGAGATCGTTATTTGAACAACTCTCCAATGCCATCAAACCGACTATTAATGATTTAAAGATTTGCTTTTTCATCTTTAAGGAAGACACAATTTAGCATCTGGAGGTTCGAAAAATTCTTTTCGTCTTTCATAAAATTTACCTTATCGCCTTCGTTCCTTTAATTCCTATTCTTTTCCGATATTGACCGTCCCAAACAAACCACTATGAATACCATTCCCTGGAAGAAAATTACGCTAGCCGCAGTAGGTATTGGCGTTGCCGTTCTTTTGATTTTTTATTTCTCATCGAGTCGCGCCACCAAACTTGTGACCAAGGCGATCAACCCGGCTTTTGGTGAATACATATCTTCGTACACTGCACTATCAATCAGTTCAGGTTCTCCGATCCGGATTGTGTTGGCAAAAGATGCGATTGACTCTGCCAGTGTAGGAGAGACCTCAACTTCGCTGTTTAATTTTTCTCCCTCTGTAAAAGGAATCACGGTGTGGCTCGACAGACGGACGGTTGAGTTTCGTCCCGCTGGCCGGTTGAAGTCGGGGCAGGTATATGAGGCCTCTTTCTATCTGTCGAAAACATTGCAAGTGCCTGATGATCTGAAAACTTTTGAATATAGCTTCCAGGTAATCCCTCAGAACTTTGAATTCAGTATTGATAATGTGAGGCCGTATGTAAAAACCGAATTGAAGCGTCAGCGGATCGAAGGCACTTTGCTCACCGCTGATTTTGCTGAGAAGGAATCGGTGGAGAAATTGATATCGGCACAGCAAGAGAGTAAGGAACTCCAGATTACCTGGAGCCACACATCTGATGGCAAGCAACATCTTTTCATGGTGGAAGAGGTACAGCGAAAAGAATTGGCCAGCAAAGTGAACCTTACTTTCAATGGGTCATCCATCGGTGTGGATCGAGTGGACGAAAAAGAAATTGACATTCCTGCACTCAACGATTTCAAAGTGGTGAATGTGCGTGTGGAGCAAGGCAATAACCAGCACGTGGTGGTTCAATTCTCAGACCCGATCAGCGAAACCCAAAACCTTGAAGGTTTGATTTCTATTTCCGACTTGTCAAATCTTGATTTTGAAATTAAGGACAATGAGGTGCGCGTCTTTCCGCCTGTGAGGCAAACAGGTTCGCGTAAATTGAGAGTGGAGAGTGGAATTAAGAATGTGCTGAGTTACAAAATGCCAACAAGCTTTGAAGAGGAAGTTACTTTCGAGCAGCTTCTGCCTGCCGTTCGCTTCACTGGCAAAGGAAATATTTTACCAAGCTCCGATGGATGGGTATTGCCCTTTGAAGCTGTAAACCTCAAATCGGTGAATGTTCAGATCGTGAAAGTATATGAAAATAACATCGTGCAGTTTCTGCAAGTCAATGATTTTGATGGCTACCAGGAATTGAGGCGCGTAGGCAACCGGATATTTAAAAAGAGTGTGACGCTTGAAAATTCTGGTGTTACAGATTTAGGAAAGTGGAATCGCTTCACATTGGATTTGTCAAAATTCATCAATGCCGAGCCGGGCGCGATCTACCAAGTGAAAATTAATTTCAGGCGATCGGATCTTGCCTATGTGTGTGAAGGCGGAGGATCCGGTTCGTCCGATGAACGTACCAATTTTAATGAAGAAAATTTTGAGGCTGATGGCGGAAGTGAAAATAGTTACTGGGATTCCTACGAAGACAACTATTATTATTCCAATGAGGAAGGCTACGACTGGAACCAGCGCGACAATCCTTGCAATGCGGCCTATTACAATGAAGAACGCGTCATCCGCAAATCGGTCATCGCTTCCGATCTTGGTCTGATTGCCAAACGCGGTGGTGACGGAAATACTTTTGTTGTTGTGAATGATTTGAAAACAACCCAACCTGTTTCAGGTGCGCAGATAGATTTGTACGATTACCAACAACAAGTGATTGGCAGCGGAACAACTGACAGCGAAGGAAAACTGATGATCAACTCAAAGAGAAGCCCTTTTGTTTTGGTTGCGAAGCAGGGCTCGCAGCGAGGTTACTTGAAATTGCAGGATGGTGATGCTTTGTCGATCAGTAATTTTGATGTAGGCGGTGAACATGTGCGTGAAGGCATTAAAGGATTTTTGTATGGCGAGCGTGGCGTGTGGCGTCCAGGTGATTCGTTATATCTGAGTTTTATTCTCGAAGACAAATTGAAATTGTTGCCCGCAACCCACCCGGTGGTTTTTGAATTGCAAAACCCGCAGGGGCAAATTACCAATCGCATTGTCCGATCGAATTCAGAGAATGGATTTTACAATTTCGCGACAGCTACTGCTTCTGATGCGCCAACAGGGTCGTGGACTGGCAGAGTGAAAGTTGGTGGCACGGAATTTACTCAGCCGATCCGAATTGAAACGGTGAAGCCAAACAGGTTGCGCATCAAATTGGATTTTGGCACCGATAAGATCACACTTGACAACCCAAACCTTTCAGGTAAGTTGCAGGTAGATTGGCTGCATGGAGCGCCAGGAAAAAATCTAAAAGCACAGTTTGAAGTGCTACTCACGAAAGGTGAGACGAAGTTTGCACGCTATCCTGAATATTCGTTTGAAGACCCTTCAAAAACCTTCTCCAGTGAGGCGCGACAAATATTTGATGGTTATACGGATGGCGAAGGAAAAGCATCAATCAATTTGAACATTGGTGAAGCAACTGATGCGCCCGGAGTCTTGAATGCGATCTTCCGTGGCAAGGCTTTTGAAGAGAGTGGAAACTTCAGCGTTGATAATTTCAGCATCCCCTATTATCCATATTCTTCTTTCACTGGAATTCGTTTGCCGAAGGGTGACAAGGCCCGTGGTATGTTGCTCACCGACACCACACATAAAGTAGATGTGATTACGCTTGATGCGAATGGCAATCCTGTTTCGCGATCAGTTGTCAAGATGAGCATTCACAAAATTAATTGGCGCTGGTGGTGGGATGGTTCTTCGGAAAACAATGTGAACTACATGTCAGGTCAGTATGCCCAGCCTATTGCCGAAGGAAATATTTCGACACAAAACGGAAAAGGGGAGTGGACATTCAAAATCAAGTACCCGGAGTGGGGAAGGTTTTTGGTGCGTGCAACCGATCCGGTTTCGGGCCATAGCACAGCTAAGATTGTGTACATTGACTGGCCTGGTTGGGCAGGTCGCGCACGAAATGAAAGTGACGGAGCTACGATGCTTTCGTTCTCTTCCGATAAATCGACTTATAACATTGGCGAGAAAGCGAAGCTCGTGATTCCCGGTGCTGACAATGGCCGCGCGCTTATCAGCATTGAAAATGGAAGTCATGTGGTTGAATCGTATTGGCTCGAAACAAAGAAAGGTGACAATACATTTGCATTCGACATCAAAGAGTCGATGGCTCCAAATGTATTCGCCAGTGTCACTTTATTGCAGCCACATTCGCAAACAGCAAACGACTTGCCCATCCGAATGTATGGAGTGATTCCGATTCAAGTTGAAGATCCTGCAACACATTTGAATCCACAACTAACAATGCCCGATGTACTTGAGCCAGGACAAGAAGTTACGATTAAAGTTTCGGAACAAGCCAAGCACAAGATGACTTACACCCTGGCCATTGTCGATGAAGGATTGCTTGACCTGACTCATTTCAAAACGCCAGATGCATGGAATAGATTTTACGCACGAGAAGCGTTGGGTGTGAGAACGTGGGATTTGTATGACCAGGTGATGGGATCATTTGGTGGAAGGATTGAACGTCTGCTCGCGATCGGTGGTGATGGCTTGCTTTCTGCTAAAGAAGATGACTCCAAAGCAAACCGGTTTAAACCTGTAGTGAAATTCTTCGGGCCATTTACACTCGATGGAGGAACGAAAGAACACAAGTTTACGATGCCGCAATACATTGGCTCGGTGAAAACAATGCTGGTGGCAGGCTATGAAGGTGCTTATGGTAAGGCTGAGAAAGCTACACCTGTTCGCAAGCCTTTGATGGTGCTGGCGACTTTGCCGCGCGTGCTGGGTCCAGAAGAGAATGTGAAATTACCTGTCACATTATTTGCCAACGAGAAGAATATCACAAATGCGAACGTAACGGTGAAAATTTCCGGACCGATCTCCTTGCCGAATGGCGCAACCCGAACAGTTACATTCGCAGGTATTGGCGACATCACTACGGATTTTGATTTATCAGTGAAGGCGCAGACAGGTGTTGCAAAAGTGGAAGTGATTGCTACTTCAGGAAGTCTGACTGCCAAAGATGTAATTGAAATCGAAATCAGGAATCCAAATGCGCCAATTAGCAAGGTGCAGGACTTTGTGGTGGATGCCGGTAAAAATATTTCTGTCACCGTTGCAGCGATTGGAATGACTGGAACAAATTCAAGCTCACTCGAAGTCTCTTCATTACCCCCGGTGAATCTCGGGCAGCGCTTGAAATACCTCATTCAATATCCTTATGGTTGTATTGAACAAACGACATCATCTGTGTTTCCTCAACTCTATCTCAGTAAAGTGAAAATGATGACAGATGCAGAAAAGTCGGTTGTTCAAAAAAATATCAATGCTGGGATTGAAAGAATAAAATTGTTCCAAGGTAGTGATGGTGGATTTGCATATTGGCCAGGTGGCGAAGACAGCGACAGTTGGGGCACTACGTATGCAGGACATTTTTTAGTTGAGGCAGAGGCAAATGGCTATCATGTTCCGAATGATTTGCTGAAGCGTTGGAAGAAATATCAGAAAAATAAATCGCAGAACTGGCGCAAGCATGAGCAATATTCAAGCAGCGAACTTACTCAGGCCTACCGACTTTATACACTTGCGCTTGCGGGTGAAGCTGATTTGGCATCGATGAATCGCCTTCGCGAGATCACACCTCTTCCTAATGTTGCAGGTTGGATGTTAGCTGCTGCCTATGCGAAGGCCGGTCAACCGGAAGCAGCTACAAAGTTGATCGCGAACCTTCCAACCATTGTGAAGCCTTACCAGGAAATGGCTTACTCGTATGGCTCAGACATTCGCGATAAGGCAATTATTTTGGAGACACTCATTCAACTCAACGATCGCACAAAGGCTTTTGAATTGCTGAAAGAGCTTTCTGTTTCGTTAAGCAATGAATCGTATTGGATGAGTACGCAGTCAGTGGCCTGGTGTTTGAAAGCAGTAGCTTCTTTTGCTGGCGCTGAGAATAAGGGGGAGTTGAAATTCAATTATACCTACAATGGTAAGCAGGTGAGCGCCAATACAGGTTTGAGTCTTGCACAGGTGAGTTTACCAACTAGCGGAACAACGACCGGAAATTTAAAATTGACAAATGAATCAAAAGGAGTTTTATTCGTTCGTGCAGTGAGTGAAGGTACGCCTGCGCGCGGCCAGGATGAGGATGCAGCAAACAATCTTTTCATCACTGCAACTTATACCGATGCCGATGGAAACATAATCGATCCAACTCATGTCGAGCAAGGCCAGGAGATGATTGTGTCGGTGACGGTGAGCAATCCGGGTATGCGCGGCATCTACAAGAATCTCGCATTGAAACAAATTTTCCCTTCAGGTTGGGAAATCAACAACCTGCGATTAGAGGGAACGGAAGACCGCCTGAACGGTGATAAGCCAACTTACCAGGACATTCGCGATGACCGGGTTTATACTTACTTTGATTTGAATGCTTCGCAGAAAAAAACGTTTAAAGTCTTAATTACTGCAAGCTATGCCGGCTCTTACTATTTGCCGGCAGTAAGTTGTGAGGCTATGTATGATCACAGCATCTACGCAAGACAGAAAGGACAAGTAGTAGAGGTAGCGAAACCAGTGCAACCGTGAGGGTGAACCTAATCGTTCACTTTCACGCCAAAAGACTGGAAGGAAGTTCCGTAGAGAGTTTTGTTTAATTCTTTTTGGGCTTCCATTACTTCATTCAAAGTAAGGCCAAGTTCTGTATGGTAAAGTTTGTAGATCAATGCCCATTCTTCTTTATCCATGAAACCATCACTGTTGGCAATTACGCACATCCAGGCAATGCTGCGGATTTGTTGCTGACGGTCTAATTTCTTCAGCGTGCTGATGCTGGTGGCGAGTAGATTGGTAGGTTTAGTTTCTTTCAGGTTTTCAAGCTTGGATTCAAACGAATCGATGTTCTCGATTTTTGCCATCTGTTTGCCCAAAGCAATTTCTTTCTCGTTCACATTGCCATCTGCATAGATGAGCAAGTAAAACAGGTGAGTGATTACAGAGTTGAATTCCATAAATTTTAGCCAAAAAAGACATCGCAAGGTAAGGAAACTAATTGCTTACCTCAAAATGAATTTTTTTCCGATCGGTGGAGCAAAAAATCAGATGAATCTGAAGTATTTCTTTGTGTTGGAATAACACAATCCTTCAATCATTTTGCTTAACAACTGGAAATCGTTTGGTAGTTCACCTTGTTCAACATCTGTACCGATCAGGTTGCACAAAACTCTGCGGAAGTATTCGTGGCGTGAGAAGGAGAGGAAGCTGCGAGAATCTGTAACCATGCCAACAAAACGTGACAAGAGCCCCATAGTTGAAAGTGCGTTTAGTTGTCGTTCCATTCCGTCTTTTTGATCAAGAAACCACCAGCCTGCACCGAATTGAATTTTCCCGGGCGCTGATCCATCACAGAAATTTCCAATCATGGTTGCAAATATTTCGTTGTGCATGGGATTGGAGTTATATAAAACTGTTTTCGCCAGTTGATTCGTGTTGTCCAGATGATCTAAGAATCGAGACATGTGATACGCCTGCGGATACTCACCGATGGAATCAAAACCTGTGTCAGCTCCGATGGTATTTGCAATACGTGAATTGTTATTGCGCATGGCACCAAGATGAAACTGTTGTGCCCAACCTATTTCATGGTAAAGTTTACAGAGTTCACTTGTCACGGCACATTGCAGTTGAAGTTGCTCTACTTTCAAAAGTGCTTTATTTTCTCTTACTTTCTTGAAAAGGGTAGGAGCTATAGCGTGAGCAGATGGATCAAAGTAAAGTGACTCAAGTCCGTGATCCGAACTTCGGCAGCCAAACTGATCAAAGAATAAGATTCTTTTTCTTAAAGCCTCAATCAGGTTATCAAATGTTTTGATTTCTATCCCGGATTTTTCGGATAATCGATCCAGATATTTATTGTACTCTTCGGGATCATTCGCAGCATAGCTTTTGTCAGGACGGAAAGAAGGAAACATTTTGAAGGCAACGCCTTGCTTGGCAAATTCCTGATGATACTCAAGGTTGTCCGTTGGATCGTCCGTGGTACATACAACTTCTACTTTCATTTTCGACAGCAACGACTGAACACGAAAGTCATCTTTTTTCAAAAGTTCATTGCAATGATCGTAAATCTCTTTTGCTGACTGTTCGTTCAGCAGTTTTTCGACACCAAAATATCTTTTGAGTTCCAGGTGCGTCCAGTGATAGAGCGGATTTCGTACTGTGTATGGAACAGTCTTTGCCCAGGCTTCAAATTTTTCAAACGGAGTGGCATTGCCGGTGCAATATTTTTCTGAAACTCCATTGATGCGCATGGCGCGCCACTTGTAGTGATCGCCATCCAACCAAAGTTCTGTGAGGTTGTTAAAACTTCTGTTTTGACAAATATCCTTGGGACTTAAGTGATTATGATAATCGATGATGGCCGTTTTGGAAGCATACTGATGATATAACTCGGCAGCCGTTCTGTTGTTCAATAAAAAATTCTCGTCAAGAAACTTTCGGTTACTCATGTGTTATTTCTTAGAATAAGCAAGACCTAATTCAAGTCCGCGGAGTTCGGCTAATCCTTTCAGTCGTCCGATAGCGGAGTAGCCAGGATATGTTTTCTTTTTCAGGTCATCCAGCATTTGATGTCCGTGATCAGGCCGCATCGGGATAGAGACTTTTCTGCGGTTCATTACTTTAAGAATTTCATTCACTACTTCTGGCATATTGGTATCTCCATCAAGGTGATTCGCTTCGTAAAAATTCCCTTCTTCATCGCGCTTCGTGTTGCGCAGGTGAATAAAGTGAATATAATCTCCGAGCTTTTGAATCATCGAGGAAAGATCGTTGTCAGGACGCACCCCCAATGACCCTGTACAAAAGCAAAGACCATTAGCCGGAGAAGGCGCTGCGGCAATGATCTCTTTCAAATCTTTTTCTGTACTTACCACACGTGGCAAACCGAGAATAGGATAGGGCGGATCATCAGGATGTATGGCCATCTTTAAACCAACTTCTTCGGCAACCGGAACAACTTGCTTCAAAAAGTAAAAAAGATGTTCTTTTAATTTTGCCGCATCAATTTGATGATACGTTTTGAGTGAGTTCAAAATTTGTTCCTCAGTGAAGCGCTCTTCGCTGCCGGGCAATCCAAGTAAGGCATTGCGATAAAGCGTTGCTTTTTCTGAAGCAGTCATTTGTTCAAAACGCTTTTCTGCTTTCCCGATTTCTTCTTTCGTGTAATCATTTGACGCGCCTGGTCTTTTCAAAATAAAAAGATCAAAAGCAATGAAGGCAGATTTTTCAAACAACAAAGCCTTGCTTCCGTCTTTCAATTCAAATTCAGGATGGGTGCGCATCCAGTCCAGTATCGGCATGAAATTGTAGGTCACCACTTTCAAACCTTCGGCAGCCACATGGCGCAGGCTTTGTTTGTAGTTTTCGATGTGTTCAAGATAGTTGCCGGTTTGCTTTTTGATGTTTTCAGAAACGGGCAAACTTTCAATCACTGTCCATGTTAGTCCTGCATCCTCAATAGTTTTTTTTCTTTTTCTGATTTCCTCAGCAGACCAAATTTCTCCAACAGGTATGTGATGCAATGCAGTGACTACACCTGTGCAGCCCGCTTGCCGGATGTCCTGAAGGCTAACCGGATCATTCGGCCCGAACCAGCGCATGGTTTGTTCCATTAGTATCATCTCAGTTCTTTTTGAATTCTTTTCGCAATGAAGATGGGCGCACGATCAATTCGTGATGAATGATGAGCGTGTTTAATTTAGTAGCTGAACTATTTTTTAAACTATTTATCAAAGTGGTTGCCGCCACTTCTCCCATTTCGCTTCCGGGATAGTTGACGGTAGATAAGTTAGGCTCGATCACACGGGATATCGGATCATTATTGAAACCAACAATAGCTATATCTTGAGGGATTTTGACACTTGCATGTTTCAGCTCACGAATGCACGCAACTGCCGTAATATCGTTGGCTGCGAAAATTCCGTCTGGCCTCTTTTTCATTTCCAAAATCCGTTGAACTACCTCGGCTGCCGCCTGGTCATTGAGGGTTATATTGAAATGGAGTGAGGGATCAAATGCAATTTTCTTTTCCGCCAGCGCCATCTTGTATCCGCGGAAGCGATCGGCATATACATTTCGGTTCAGATTTCCACTGATGTGAACAATGCGTTTGCAACCTTGCTCGATCAAATGATGTGTGGCATCGTAGCCTGCCTTTTCATTGTTGATCACAATGCTTGTGCAATTCGGAATCTCCATCACACGGTCAAAGAAGATCATCGGGATTTTCTTCTTCAAGATGGCGTCAAAATGATCATGATCTCTTGTTTCGGATGACAACGATACAAGAAAGCCATCCACTCTACTATTGAAGAGTGTGTTGGCACTCGCAATTTCCTTTTTCAAGGATTCCTGTGACTGGCTGATGATCAAATTGTATCCGGCAGCATTCGCTACTTTTTCCATGCCGGCAATCACCGTTGACATGAAGTAACTATCCAGACGGGGAACGATCACACCAATTGTTTCAGAACTTTTCTTTCGCAAGTTGCTGGCAAACGTATTTTGCTGATAACCCATTTTCTGGGCGGTGTTCAGAATTTTCTTCTTCGTGTCTTTACGGATGGCGGGATGATCCTTCAGCCCACGACTCACCGTGGCGGGAGAAATATTCAGCGCCTCTGCTATATCGTAAATGGTAACCTCTCGCGGTTTATTCATCTTGGATTTGATTCAGTTTTTTTTGGGAGGTAATAGCCTGCATCAACAACCACGCGAGCAAGTAGGTACATCCACAAAAAACAAAAATAATGTTATAGCCGGTATCAATGTTGCCGAGCGATTTAAAATGATCAAGTACAATACCAATGAAATAAGGGAATGCTATCCCGCTCATGGAGCCTGCCATGCCGCCAATGCCAACTACAGAGCTAACATCTTTCTTAGGAAAATTGTCGGATGTGGTGGTGAAGATGTTTGCGCTCCACGCCTGATGGGATGCAGCTGCGAGACTGATCAATGCTACGGCCATCCACGGATTGCTGGTGAATTGAATCAATACAATGGGGAGTACACAAAAAGCATAAATCAACATTACTGTCCTACGTGCGCGATTCACCTGCCATCCTTTGCTGATCAGCCAACCTGAAAGAAACCCGCCAACAATACTGCCAAAACTTGAAACGAAGAAAATAGTCGAGACATAAATCCAGGAACTCTTCAGATCTATGTGATAACTGGAATTGAAATAAGTTGGTATCCAGAAGATGTAAAAATACCAAATGGGATCGGTGAAAAATTTGCCAGCAGCAAATGACCATGTTGCGCGGTGGCGAAAAAGTTCTGCCAGTGTGCTCTTCCTTTCACCGGATGTATCTTGTTCTTTGTCGCTTAAAATATAAGCATGCTCTTCAACCGTGAGTCGATTCTGTTTGGATGGGATGTCATAAAAAACTTGCCAGAAAATAATCCACACAAAGCCGATGAGACCGATGGTGATGAATGCCTCGCGCCAGCCATAATTAGTGAAAATCCACATCACGATGAAGGGACCAAGTGCGGAAGCAATGGTGGTGCTGCTGTTAAAAATACCCGTGGCAAGAGCGCGTTCTTTTTTCGGAAACCATTCGGCCACTGATCGGATGGCAGCAGGAAAATTTCCGCCTTCGCCCAGTCCTAAAACAAATCGCATCAAACCAAAACCAACTGTGCTGTTGACAAATCCATGACCCACCGCAGCTAAACTCCAGGTGACGATCGAAATATTGTAACCGCGTTTCGTTCCGAGTGTATCAACGATTCGTCCGAATAAGAAATAGCCGAGCGCATAAGCAGATGTAAATGCCATCACAATCTTGCTGTAATCCTTTTCTGACCAGTTTAATTCCACAGAAAGATTATCTTTCAACAAGCCAATCACCTGGCGGTCGAGATAATTAATGGTTGTTGCAAAAAAAAGCAGAGCAACAACAACCCATCTGTAATTTCCTTTGAGCATTGAAGCAAATGTAATCTTTAACTATGATTCTGCGAGGTCAATTTGAAGTACGGTTAAAATTTTATCACTTCCCAATAGGCTTTTTTTGGTTTCAGATTTTGATCGAACAAGAGCGGATAGTTCTTTCTTCCCTCCACCGGGTAATGGTCAAGCCAGGTGCGCTTGTCTGAGACATTCCAAAACGTAACACCGGTAATTACATTCTTGAATTTCCGGAACGTTTCGAACGCCATCCGATATTTTTCGATTTGCTTTTGCTCCAACTCCGCAGTAAGCTGATCCGATTCTCCTTGCCGCCTGGACCGTTCAAATTTTTCCCACTTGTAAATCGATATGTCTAACTCCGTAATTTGAATCTTCAACCCAAGGGAGGAAAATTGCTCGATGGCTTTCGTTAATTCTTTTTCAGAGGGTTCAAAAACTGACCAATGTCCCTGCAGGCCCACACCATGAATCGGAACTTTTGCATCAACTAATCGTTTTAGAAACCTGAAAATGCGTTCTCTTTTTTCTGGTCGTTCCGAATTATAATCGTTGTAAAATAATTGAGCATTGGGGTCAGCTTCGTGTGCATATTCAAAAGCTTTCGTGATGTATTCTTCTCCACATATTTTTAGCCATGGAGTATCCCTGATCAATTTTGTACTGTCATCAGCGATCACTTCATTCAATACATCCCAGGCATAAATTTTTCCTTTGTATCGGGAGACCACCGTGGTGATGTGATCTTTCAAACGTTTCAATACCAATTCTTTCGAAGCTTCTTTTCCATAGGTACCTTTGAAAAACCAATCTCCGGTTTGTTGGTGCCAGCACAACGTATGGCCGCGAACTTTCAAATGATGTTCTTGCGCGAAGTTCACGATCTCATCAGCGGCCGTCCAGTTGTACCGATTCTCTTCGGGATGAATAGGGCCGGGCTTCATTGCGTTTTCGGCTGTGATGCTGGCAAAGTGTTTTACAATCAATGGTACTTCCTCTCCCTTTATTGATTGAGGCGAAACGGCAACGCCAACGGGGAAATAATTTTGATAATAATCTTTCAAACCCTTGAGCGAATCGACAACAGCCAATTTTTCATTTTGTTTTGAGAAATTATAAGGTATGAATTCAAGCAAGACCAACCCAAGAACGCTAAGACAAAGTAGCTTTGAAACTGGTGACATGATGTTTTATTTTTTTGAAGCGGAGGTAATGCGAAAGCTTTCGGGCGGGCCAAGATAACTTGGTTGCAGTCCACCAGCATCGACAATTATTTTTTGTAAAACGACTCCCGGATCAACCATCCAATATTTGAGTATATGTTTTCCAGGTGAAGAAATTTTGAAATGGTTTGTGATGATTCGTGCGGCATCTTCCACACTCTTGCCCCAGGTTTTTGGAGTTTCATTTTGATGAATGTTAGTGATTTGAGTGGGCAGATCATCCAACGAGAGTGCTACCCGAAGTCCGCTGCTGCCGTTGTAGTTCAAGGTTGTTCCCAGAATAGTAGTCACGTTAATAGAAGTAGTGTCTGTCAAAAACAAATTGTATTCAAGGTGAGGACTTGACGGGGTAGGGGTCAGGGCTGGCGCAGTAACCGGAAAAGTAGTGACACCTGACAAAGTTTTCCCGTAGTCAGGGAGGATGGTCCAGTTAATGCTATTTGAGTTGATGGCTTTGTCGAAATGTTCAGCTTCTATCGAAATGTAATGATCGGTTTCAACAAACCCAGTGAAATCCTTTGGAACAATCTCATTGAAATTATTCTCGGTCACCGTGAGCGTGAGTTCTTTGTTCGAACTTTTTATTGTGATAGGAGCAGTAGTTGTTCCCTTCGGTGCAGACTTCCAATCAATGGTCACCAGAATACGCATTTCGTTTTCGATTTTGCCATTAGTGTGAGAAAGTTTTACCCACGGTGCTTTTGTTTGAATTGTGAATTCAAATGGCGTTTTGCCACGATTGAAGATTTCAAAATAGTGCGATTGTTTTTGAAACGAGTTGAATGGTGGCAACTCCAGTTGAACTTTTGGATCATTTGAAAATCTCGAGGATCCTTCAATAGCAACTGCCATATCTGCTTCGTTTGGAATTTCGATTGACTTTGTCTCTGGCATCACCGCTTCTTTTGGGTCTTGCCAATAGGTGTAGCCAATGTGAATCTGATTCATCATATTGTTCCATTTTCCTCCGGCCAAAGTTTTGTTGTAGTAAGCCGATATCTCTGAGTCTTTTTGAAAGAAGGCTTTTGCTTGATCGGCAAGTTGGTTCGTGAGAGATCGTCCTTGTTCCGCATACAGTCTGTTTCGTCCGACTGTGACATAAAGGTCATTCAAATTGGCACAGGCCTTCACCGGGTGAAGCACTAATTGATAGAAAGCATCTTTGAGATTGGGCGCTAATTCTTTGTAAACAGTTTCTGCCTTTACTTCAAGTGCACGATAATCTTTTACAATCGTTTCAGCTTCGTGATAGCTGACCAGACTATACGTTTCCGGTGTAAGTAATTCTGGTTTTCTGCGTCCGTTGTACTTTGAATATTTAGAAATGATATCGGCAATTTCATTCGCGTATTTTTTGCCGAATTGTTCTTCGCACCATTTTGAAGTGTATTCGTTTAAATTGTTTTGATTCCATTTTTTCGGATCCCATGCATAGTCAAGAAAAAAACTGATCGGAAATTCCATCGGTTTAATGTCACCCACATTCACAATCCATATCCGATCAACTCCGTAGCTGTAAGCCATGTGCATTTGTTCCCACACTTTGGCAATCGGATTTGTGTTGAGCCATTTGTAATTGCGCGGGTCGCCAACATAATCGAAATGATAATAGATACCATAACCGCCTGCGCGTGGGGGCGCTTTCAAATCGGGTAATTTGCGAATGTTTCCCCAATTATCGTCACAAAACAAAAGTGTGACATCATCGGGCACACGCATGCCTTTGTCGTAATAGTCTTGAACCTCTTTGTAGATTGCCCACACCTGCGGAGTTTTTGTCACTTCTTTCTTTGTTACATCCTGAATGATTTCTCTTTGGTCTTTTACAATTTTTTCGAGCAAGGCAGTCTTCGTTTCTGCTGACATGGCCATGTCGCCATCGCCACGCATGGCAAGCGTAACAATGCTTTCACGATTTCCCATTCTCTCAATACCCTCTCGCCAGAATTTTTTCAGGACATCTGAATTTGTTTCGTAGTTCCATTCGCCTGTTCCGGTTTTTTTCCACTCGGCATGCGCACGCATCATCGGCTCGTGGTGTGAGGTGCTCATCACAATTCCATACTCATAAGCTAATACCGGATTCAAAGGATCATCCGCATTGAATGCGCCCCACCACATGGCTGGCCACAGAAAGTTCGCCTTGTGACGCAGGATCAATTCGAAAACCTTTTCATAGAATTCATGAGTGAAGCCGCCATACTTTTCTACCGCGAATCTTCCCAGCGAAGGTTCTTCATCATTGATAAAAATGCCACGATACTTTACAACAGGTTCCCCCGAAATGTATGTACCTGGTTTAATAAAAATGTCTTTATTTTTTTTTGGTGGTACATCTGCCCACCAATGCCACGGTGAAACACCTATTTGCCTTGAGAGATCGTAAATGCCAAAGATGGTTCCTCGCTTGTCACTGCCAGCAATCACCAGCGCGCGATCAACATTTGGAAATGGTTTTTCAACAACCTGAACGAGAAAACTTTCCCATTTTCCTTTGATAGGAGAGATGTCAATTTTTTTATTCGCAATAAGTTGACCGATCAAGTTACTTTTATCAATTGTTCCGATGATCACGACTTCTTTTTCAGAAGGATTTTTTTCTGTGATCAAAGCTGGCTCTGCATCAGAGATGCTTTTCACATCGGTCTTCAGATTTTTTGCAGCAAGGATGACGCCCGGAAAATCGGAATCACTTACATAGATGGAAGTGGCTTTATCCTGGGTTGACAAACTAAAGTCATTGCTGTTTTTTTGAAAGCTGACATAAGCCCCTTGGGCCATTAAATTAAAGCCAGGAAAAAGACAGATTAGTAAAATAGAGAATGACTTTGTCATGAAGTAAAGTTATATTTTAAATCAGGAAAAAAGAGGAGAGCGATTTCACTCGCCCTCCCATCATCAAAAAACCCTAAATAAAAAAGTCAGATCAATTGACGTAACCTTGGTTCTGTGGATAAGGAACCCCAACTGTCACGAGATTAATTTCATCTTGAGGAATAGGTCGTAACATATGGTAGGGAGCTATATTTGGAGCTGCCGCAGGATTCCAAGCTTTTACGCGGTTCACAAGTTGTTGAGTGCGCACAAGGTCTAACCAGCGAACCGACTCACCATAAAACTCACGCGTCCGTTCGTCAAGAATGAAATCAATCGTAACATCTCCAGGAGCGATTGTCATATTTGTTTGAGCTGTACTAAGATCGAGAGGCGTTCCGCCATTGTCTGGCCAAGGATCTCCTACCATGGTTGCAGGAGTGGTGGTTCCGAAAGCGCCACCCGCGACATAAGGCGAGCCGGAACGATAAGCGGCTCTTTGCCTTACTACATTAAGCATATCAGCCGCATTTTGTAATTGGTTTAATTTGAAAGCAGCTTCAGCGGCAATCAGGTAAACATCTGAGAAGCGAGCAATGACAACAGGTCTTGTGGACGGATCATTTTGATTAACTCGACTCGGATCGGCTAATTTCTTCATGTATGGATAAGCATTCGGAAACTGCATGCTCGGTGTGATGATTGCACCTTTGAACGGCCTTGTTCCAAAATTTTGTGGAGCACCTGCTACTTCAAAATCAGGAAACCAAATCGCGGTGTCAAGCCCACATTTCAAAAGGCCACGCGAACTTGTGGGGCCATCACCACTGTATTTTCCTGTGACCGCCTGTTGGCCACCGCGCGTGGATGCAGGGTCGCTTGGTGGCCCACCATTAGCAAGCCAAAGAGTTTGAAATGTCTTGCTATACCGAGAATCATTTTTACGGTCAGCAAATGCTTGCGTTAAAAGATAATTAATATTTGGCCTGATGCGCCCAAATGGTCTTCCAAATTGAACATCTCTCATCAAAGGCAACTGGCCACCACTTACAAGGCCCTTTGGGTTATAAATTGGGTTTAAACTTGCCGGGTCAGATTCAACTTTTGCCGGATCTAAATAGGCATCTACACCAATATTGGATATCAGATTAGATAATCCCATCCAGGGAGTAACATTTATGGCTCCTCCACCCGCCTGTTGTCCACCCGGTGTATAGTATCCATACTTAGGATCATTGCTGTGGTCACTCACAAAGATTGTTTCTTTTCCATAGTCATTGGCAGGTTTAAAGGCATCTGCATAATCTGCCCACAAATCGAGCCCATAGGTTCCTCTGTTATCAATGAGATCCTTTGCAGTGTTGTATGCAAGGGTGAAATCATTGTTATCATTATTTAGCCAGCCTCTGGTAAGGTAAACCTTTGCCAGCAGCCACTTAGCTGCTCCCACAGTGGCTGCCTTTCCTGTAAAAGGTGCAGTCGGAGTATTTGGTAGATTTAATATGGCATTGGTCAAATCCTGAACTATAACTTGGTAAACATCGGATGCAGGTGATGGCGCATCAGATTGTGATGGCGTAGTAATAAAGGAAGTATGTAACGGAATATTTCCATAAGTCTGAACCATGTAGAAGTAGAGGAACGCTCTTAAAAACTGAGCCTGACCCAGATAAGCTTTTAATGTAGTGGCATCCAATCCCTGGGTTGTAGGGCCAAGTTCCAGTATACCGTTTAAGGCGTTGATGTCAGAATAAAAGCTAAAGCCTCCGTTAAAGGTTGATCCGGTTATGCCATTGTAAGTGCAAATAATATGGTAGCTCGATGAGCCTCCTCCTTCTAAACAATCATCAGTTCCAGCCATTTGTTGAACGGTAAAACCTTCTGTACCCCAGGCGTTCCGAATATTATTATATACTCCGGCAATTCCGCCCAGTAATCCTGCAGGTGTAGCAAAAGATGCTGGAGTGACTTGAGAAGAAGGCGTTTCAGTTAATAGATCGCTACAGCTATTGCTTATCAGTAATGTGGTAATCAAGAGCACAAAACTTATTGCTTTCTTGTTTTTCATATCCTTCAGTTTTAGAATTTAAGATTTACGCCAAACAAAAATTGCCTTGTAGATGGATTGTTGGCATTCACTGTAATTTGTCTTCCGGCAATTGCGTTTTGCCCGCCTGTTCCATACGATGAGATTGCCCCTCCATATCCGTTACCTTCAGGATCTGGTCCATAGCCTTGTTGTACAAAGGGCGCCCAGATAACAAATGGATTCACCGCTGATACATATACATGCAAAGAAGTGACACCGATCTTACCCAAAATTGAAGTGGGGATGTCATAACCTAAATTGATTGCACGACACTTGATAAAAGAACCATCCACATAACCAAGTGTGGATCCGTAATACGGAACTCCAACGCTCGTTGGTTGAGGAAACGCATTGGTTGGATGTGTAGGTGTCCAATAATCTACTTTCAATTGATTGGATCGTCCTGAATTGAAGAAGTTGAATCCAGTATAGTTTGCACCGCCTGCTTCGCTGGTTACATAAGGCACAACTACTTTCATGCCCATTCTGGCATAGATACTTATGGAGAGATCAAAACGCTTGTATGAAACTTTGTTGGTCAAACCAGCATCAAAGTTTGGCTGAAAATTACCGAGAATCATTCGGTCATCCGGGGTAACCTTCCCATCAGCCTTGCCGTAGCCAGTGGAACCTGGTGTTGTTGCTCCAGCGGTGTTCCAGTCCAAAACTTTTATTTGACCTGCCTGTTGAACAGGCGATGTTTGAGCGGCTAACCCTGGATCACCTGTTTGCCAGATGCCAACTTTTTTATAATCATATATCACGGAAATTGGTTGTCCAACGAACCATCCATTATTTATGTCAAATGTCTGGCCTGAAGCAAGTGAAAGAATTTTCTCGCGGTTGAAAAAGTAATTGAATTCAGTTGTCCAGTTAAATCCATTCGCACTTTTGATATTTATGCTGTTGATGCTGATTTCAAGACCTTGGTCCTGCGTTTTCCCGATGTTAGTAATGGTTGACTGTGCCCCGTTGCTGATAGGCAAACTGATTGGCAATAGGATGTCAGATGTTTCTTGATGATAAACTTCGATTGCACCGGTAATCCTGTTTTCAAGAACGCCAAAATCTAAACCGATATTCCACTGAGTCGTATTTTGCCATTTCAATGAATGGTTGGGCAGGGTTGTTACATTGTACCCAACCACATTGTTGCCTGTGCCACCAACACCAAAGTTGTAAGCCGAAGTTGATAGCTGGCCAAGTGTAGAATACGGATCTATGTTTTGAGCGGCTGTCACACCCCATCCAGCTCTCAGTTTTAAATTGGAAACCACAGGAACAGAGCTCATGAACTTTTCATTGCTAATGTTCCATGCCACAGCAAATGCAGGATAAGAAAAGTATTGATTGCCCGGTGACAAGACTGAAGAACCATCCCGTCTCCATGTGGCAGTCGCACTGTAACGTCCATCATAACTGTAAGTCAAGCGAGCCATGGTAGATACCAAACCTCTTTCGGTTAAATAGTTGTCAAACTGACCACCAACAGTTGGGCTCTGCGCAGGATACAAATTGCTGTTCTGCATATAGTTGAAGGGAACACCAATCGCAAATACATAATTACTCTGAGAATGATTTTTCTGAAAACTATAAAGACCTGTAAACCCTATCTTATGCTTCTCTTGAATGGTCTTTTCATAGATCACGAGATTTTCAACGGTGTATTGCCAATTTTCCGTGTTTCTAACACTGGCTTGAGAGGCGGATTGCGCAAGTGAATTATTTACCCAGGTCGCAGGGCCACTATAATTATCATCTCGTTGTTGAGTATAATCCAATCCAACGTTGATCCTGTATTTAAGTCCTTTAATAATATCAACCTCCCCATAAAGGCTATTGAATGTTCGTAGTCGCCTGCTGCGATTAAGGATGGATCCGGCACTTGAAGTCAACGTCAACGGTGTAATTTTCGATGCGTCAAGACCTGGCTGTGGTTGCAGATTTAATGAGCCATCCGAATTGTAGGGAGATGCTAAAGGTGACAATTGCATGAGCCCATTGGTTACACCTGCGCCACCCGGTGTGTTTTGAATAGAGAGGGTATTGATCGTATTAAGACCAACCCGTATGCGGTTGCTGACCTGATGATCTATTGTGTTCCGGATGGTGTACCTGGAGAAATTTTGATTTGGAATAATGCCACCTTGTTTGAAATAGTTGGCGCTCATGGAATACTTACTTTTCTCGCTTCCACCTGACACCCCGAGATTATGATTTTGGATGGGGGCGTTCTGGTAAATCAATTTTTGCCAGTCTGTTGAAACACCTTTATCAAGATTATCCTTTTCCGATTGAAACAAAGGGTACGTTCCAGATCCAATTCCGTTACCGGCATCCAATTTAAACTGGTAGTATTCTGGTCCGCTAAAGACAGGAATTTCTTTCATGATAGTAGAGCCACCATAGTAGCCATCGTAAGTGACAACCGTTTTGCCCGGTGTGCCTCGCTTGGTTGTTACTAGAACCACACCTCCGGCTCCTCTTGATCCATAAATTGCGGTTGCTGAAGCGTCTTTTAAAATTTCAAGACTTGCGATGTCATTGGGACTGATGTCATTAAGGTTTCCGTTGTAAGGAATACCGTCCACTACAAGAAGAGGCTGATCAACATTATCAGCCGAAGTAGCATCGTTTGAAGAACTGGTAGCGGTAACGCCACTTGAGGTTTGTGCAGAGGCCCTGATCATGGTACGATTACCCCGAATCCTTATTTGAGAGGCACCTCCGGGAACAGCGCTTGCACTCACAATGTCAACTCCAGCAGCGTGGCCTTTCAACTGATCGTAGGCGTTTGGAGAAGCGGTTTGGAGAAGAACGTCTGAATTAACTTTCACGATAGCTCCCGTCACATCTCGCTTTGCTTGTGTTCCGTAACCTACCA
>CAZECP010000051.1:0-33685 GCA_964510765.1 uncultured Ohtaekwangia sp.
AAAAAAACGACAATCATTAAAAAGATTTGCCATTAAATTCCAAAAAACACAAGTGTGAGGTTCGAACTTGTTGATTCGAAGAACCTTGCTCGCAACATGTGCAGCGCATATCCGTAAAACCAATTCGTGAAAACGCTTCAGAAAATTGCGACCCTGCTTGCATTGGTATTCTTCCTCCCTGCATTTTTCTTCTCCATCTATGAATTTTCTACTTTAAGCAGAGATGAAAAGATCATGGAAGAAGTTTACACAAAACAACTGGAAGCCATTTTGTTCTCCGTCAATCAATATTCGGATGATATATTCAATAGTTGGGTTTCAAAAGTTCAAATGTGGGTAACCGAGAACCACTCCTCTGCCCCTCAATCACTTCAAAATCTTTTTGAATTCAACCCCTGCATCAATGGTTTTTTTTCTGTTGATACAGTCAACCTCCTTCCTTCCATCCGATTTTTTTCACCATCTCAGTCAATTAGAAGTGACAGAGTCTATCAAGCCATTGTCAACAAAAAAACCGGGATTGAACAACTTATTGACTATAAGAAAAATGGTTTTCAAAAAATAGAAACCATCTCATTTGAAAACGAAAGCGACACGCTCAAATGTTTGCTTTTCATTTTGGGTGATGATGAAAAGAATTTTCGTCTTGCGGGCTTCTTGATTGATCCCGTTACCTTTGTTCAAGATGTAATCGGTCCGCGCTTGCAAGTAATCGCAAAAGATCAATTCGTCATTTCTGTATTTAAAAGCAAGATAAATACTCCTGTTTATTCAACGCTCAGGGCGGATAGTCTCACCATGAGAACCGAAGCTTCGACAAAAAGTTTGTGGTTATTTCCAGATTATACTATGGGCATCCGCCCCAATGGCACTTCATTAAAAAGTGTAATTGATCAGCGCACAAACACCAATCTCCTGCTGTTGATTGTATTGGATCTGGTGCTGATCACATCGGTAGTTATGGTTTTCAGAAATGTAAAGAGGGAAGTTCAGTTAGCGCAGAACAAATCCGATTTTGTGTCCAACGTGTCGCACGAAATCAGGACGCCATTAGCTCTGATAAGCATGTTTGCAGAAACCCTGGAACTGGGGAGAGTCCAATCGGATGAAAAAAAACAGGCGTATTATGAAATCATTCACAAAGAAGCCTTGCGGCTCTCTGGCATCGTCAATAAAATTTTGAATTTCAGTCAAACTGAAGCAAACAAAAAGATACTGAATATCATCGCCCTGGAAGCCGGAGCACAGATTAAGGAAATCCTCAAAACCTATGACTTTCATTTGAAGAACAAAGGGTTTGAATATCAATTCAATCAATCTGAAAATTTGCGGATTAAGGCCGATCAGGAAGCTTTCACAGAAGTGTTGATCAATCTGATCGACAACGCTGTGAAGTATAGTCAGGAGAAAAAAAATATTCAAATAACCACCGCGAGAGAAAACGGATTTGGTTTGATCCTCGTAAAAGACCAAGGTGTCGGAATCAGCAAAATGGACCAGAAATATATTTTCGATAAGTTTCACCGCGTATCGAGCGGCAACCTGGCCAAAGCTGCCGGCACAGGGTTAGGGTTATCACTTGTTAAACAACTCATGGAAATGCAAAAAGGCAAGGTTTCCGTTTTCAGTGAGCCTGGTAAAGGATCGCAGTTCACTTTGTATTTTCCACTTGATCTAAATTATCCATAATCCATGTCCCGTATTTTAATAATTGAGGACGAACCCGCCATGCAACTGGGACTGAGAGACAACCTGGAATTGGAAAGTTATCTTGTGGATGTTGCTGGTGACGGTGAAGCAGGTTTAGCGAAGTTGAAATCAGGTTCGTATGACCTCGTGCTGCTGGACGTGATGCTCCCAAAGCTTTCAGGATTTGATGTTTGTAAATTAGCCCGCAACGCTGGCATTCAAATTCCGATTATCCTTTTAACGGCAAAAGGAGAAGAGATCGACAAAGTGATTGGTCTTGAGCTTGGCGCAGATGACTATCTCACTAAGCCATTCAGCGTACGTGAACTGCTGGCACGGGTTAAAGCCCACCTGAGAAGAAGCATCTCCACCACTTCCAAAGCCGAACAGAAAATCAGAATTGGCCGCCTGCACGTTGACTTTGCTTCATTGGTTGCCGAAGAAAATGAGAACCCCATCAAGTTGTCGCACAAAGAATTTCAAATCCTGTCCTACCTTTTTGAAAATAGAAATCAGGTGGTGAGCCGATATCGACTTTTAGAAAACGTTTGGGGTTACGAAGAGCAAATCACAACGCGAACCGTTGACAATTTTATCGCGCGATTGCGGCAAAAAATAGAAACGTACCCCGACCAACCCAAAGTCATTCTCACGGCACACGGTAGCGGCTATAAGATGATCGTGTAGTCCCCTTGTTTTGTGACAACTTGTTACAAACGTTTACCTTCCCATTACATCTCCCCTACTCCAAAGGCGTTTATTAAACTGAAAATGAAAAACAGTTTAAAATAATAACGCTATGAATGCAAAATTGACAACCGCTCTGATGGCCGTAGTAATCCTTTTGGCTTCAGTATCTGCAATGGCACAAGTGGAAGCTAATGTAAAAATCCTCCCAGCAGCTGATGCAGGAATTATCAAACTACTTTATGCCTATAATTCCGAGAAACCCGTGACAGTGAGTTTTTACGATGACGCGCTGATCTCCTCTGATCGCGTAAAAGGCGTTTCATCTCCGCATGGGTTCTTAAAAAAGTATGACATCAAAAATATAACCTCGTCTGTATTTTGGATAGAGATAAAATCTATTGATCTGGAAGTCACCTACAAAATGGAAAAATCAAAGTCCGGAAAATTTATTCCAACCTTGGAACGAACAATTTATAAGCATGAGGTAGTAGCAAAAAACAACTAGGGTTTAGTTGTCTTTTTAAAGACGGGTGGGAGTGCGAACCACCTGTCTTTTCCTTTTTAAAACATTGTGTATTTTTATAAAAAAATTGAAATCAATTCTACTCGTAATTTTCATTCCACTACTCACACTTTCCTTATCTGCACAAGAAATTAATTTAAGAGGAAAGTGGAAATTTCATATTGGCGACAAGCAAATCTGGTCATCCTTCAACTTCGATGATTCTAACTGGGAAGAGATTTATGCTCCTGCACCCTGGGAAGATGAAGGTTTTAATGGATACGATGGCTTTGCATGGTATCGAAAAAAATTTGATGGCCATAAGTTAGATAAGGAAGCCAGCTATTCTTTGAACCTGGGATTTATTGACGATGCGGATGAAGTTTACGTGAATGGTCAGCTCATTGGATTCACTGGCAAAATGCCTCCGCATTTCAAAACAGCCTACACGATGGAGCGAAAATATTTATTGCCGGATAACATTATTAATTTCTCGGGTTATAATACAATTGCCGTTCGCGTGTTTGATGTTACACATGCAGGAGGAATCATTGACGGCAGGCTCGGTATTTTCAGGTTTCAAAAAAATCCATTCCTTCTTATCAATCTACAGGGAATATGGTCATTCGCTACCTCCATGGATGATAAACCAATTAGCCACGCAAGTGACTGGAAAAAAATAATTGTACCTGATGAGTGGGAGCATCAAGGCTATCGCGGCTACGATGGTTTTGCATGGTACAAACGTACCTTTGAATGGTCTGAAAAACTTGCCAATGAAAATCTCATTCTGCTACTTGGCAAAATTGATGACTTTGACAAAGTGTATCTCAATGGCAAATTGATCGGCAGTACCAACGATCATGAACCATTTGGATTAAGTCATTCCTACATGAAAAATCGAGCCTACAAAATTCCTCGCGAGCTTTTAAAAAAAGGTGTCAATACCATTGAGGTTCTTGTGGAAGACATGGGAAATATTGGAGGAATCTACGAAGGCACTATTGGCATTACTACCGTGAGTAACTATGAAAAGCATTTTGAACGTTAGCGTTGAGTGAAGCTCTTAAAAGCGGAAGAATGAATTACCAAAAGGCAAATAGCAACGACCAGGATTCATAAGTAAAAAGGCAGCTTTTGAATTGCAATTTGAAAGTTCATCAAATTCAAATTGAATAAAGTCAGGATTTATAGTATCATTACTTAAAATCCAGAAGCCATGAAACAAATCCTGCTGCTTTTTATTGTCACCTTCATTTTTGCCTGCCAGTCGAAAGATGATGATAAAGGACTGATCATAAATAAAAATGCCGAAGCACGACTTGACTCAACTTTAAAAAGTATGATAGACAGTAATCGTGTTGCCGGAATCTCTGCATTAATTTTTGAGAAAGGCAAAGAGGTTTACTTCAACGCATTTGGCTATGCAGACCGCGAAGCCAAAGTGCCCATGGATCGCAATACGATTGTCCGCATTTATTCCATGACAAAACCTGTTACGGGCACAGCTTTGATGAAGCTGTATGAAGAAGGGAAATTTCAATTGGATGATCCTCTTTCAAAATATGCTCCCGAGTTTGCGAATCAAAAAGTATTTAAAGGCTATGATGAAAAAGGGAAAATGATTTTGGAAGAACCTCATCGGGCCATAACGATTCGTGACATCACGCGCCACACTGCAGGCTTTGTTTCCAATGTGTCTGACACAACTACAGAACTTGGGAAACTCGTAAAGAAGACAAATCCGATGAACTTTGAAAACAATTTGCAACAGATGGCTCAGAAGCTTGGTAGTTTGCCATTAATGTTTCATCCGGGTGCACAGTGGTCATACGGACCTTCAGTTGATGTGCAGGCATTTTTGGTTGAACGACTTTCGGGAAAGCCGTTTGATCAATACATTCAAGAGAACATTCTTGATCCATTAAGCATGAACACTACTCACTATATAGTTTCCGAGAACGACAAAAAGAATTTCGCAGCAGTTTATCGGAAAGATGAGACCGGATCACTGACGAGAGTCCCTGATGAAGATGCCAACAAATTCAATTTCAAAAAATGGGCGCTCACGCCCGGAGGTTTTGGATTGACATCTACTGTGGATGATTACATGCGTTTTGCACGAATGCTAGTGCAGAAAGGTTCCCTTGATGGAGCAACTATTTTGAAACCGGAGACTGTACAATTGATGAGTACCAATCAACTTGCTGATAGTGTAACCGAACGTATGTGGTTGCCAAGCAAAGGAAGAGTTGGTTTTGGAATTGACTTTGCCGTGCGTACCGATCCCCCTGCTTCAACCGAAGAAAATAATGGATATGTCGGGGAATTTTTTTGGGACGGAGCAGCGAGCACATTGTTTTGGGTGGATCCAAAAAATGAAATCACTGCGGTAATGTTCGTGCAAATCTTTCCATTTGATAGAGTGCTTCACAAGAAGTTTCGCGATGCAGTATATGGACAGTACAAGGCATCGGCCCAACAATAGAATACCAATCTTATAGTTCTGAGGTTATACTCCTATGATACCCTTGCGCCATTGAGTTGAAAGGTAGTTTTACTATATAGGTGTCTTTATCAAACGCAGCAGCAATCTTGCTGGCATCTACGAAGTATGGAATCTGCTTATTGTAAACCACTTTCGGTACTTGAATCATTGTGGCATCCGATAGAATATTCATCACAAAGAAAACACTCAGCACATTATTGTGAATCTCTGCCTTAAAATCTTCTTCAGCAATGCCTGGTACTTTTACTCGTATCTCCCTGTGATCTGGAAATTGTTTCAACCTGATTTGCGGTTCGCTTACTCCCCCACTCAAGGTGTTGATTACATCAATCGACTTCAATAACTCATCCTTCACGAATCTTCTGGTCTTCATTTCTTTGAAATTATTTTTAGTCTTTAACAACGACTATACCATCGCAAGTTCCCGGACAAGAAGACAGATTTAAAATTCCAAAGAAGTCAGATTGGCTTGGTTTTATTCTAAGTCATCTTCAGCTTGCTCAATAAAGTGAATAACCCATACAGGGAGACAATTGTCCAACAACCTTCCAAAATAATAAATGGCCAATAATTCAGAAGCACAGAAGCAAAACAGGCAATGCCAGCACCAAGTATATTCAATAGCAAATAGGTGATGCTGTCTTTCTTAATAATATTTCGAAGATTCAAAAAGAATGCGATCAACAAAATTGTTACTCCGATAAATCCAATCCAGTCGGTGAAAGTCATAAACGATTCCTTTACGAGAATAAAATAATTACCACTTTAAAAATTCGCTTCGCTCCCTTTCATGCGTAAGAGTAAGCTTGTGCATAGCACGTGTGCACGCAATGTAGAGCATGCGTTTTTCGATGTCGGATTTATAATTGCTGGCCGAGACATGAGGCACAATCACTTCATCAAACTCCAATCCCTTTGCCAGGTGAACTGTAGTAATTATAACGCCACTTGAAAATGAAGTGCTCTCGGGCGAAAGGAGATGAACTTTATTCGTCTTTATTTTCTCATGAAGCTCGTTCGCCTGTCGTTGCGTTTTGCAGATAATGCCAAGTGATTGATTTCCTGATACACCAAAATTGGCTATCATCGCTCTGATTGCCTCCATCTCGTCAGGCAAACTGGCGTATCCTTTTATTCGAGGCTCTTCTCCATGCCGCTCCATCGCAATAAGATTAGGGTTAGGGCTAATACGCAGTGAAAACTGTGCAATCTCCCATGTGGAACGATAGCTGCGAAACAATTTCACCACGTCACCTTGCGGAAATACTTCTTCGATGCCTTCAGCCGATGAAGCGCTGTATGGATTCACGGGCTGATTCACATCTCCAAGAATTGTTTTTTTGCATTTAAAAACCCGCGATAATACTGCATACTGCACGGGCGTGTAGTCTTGCATTTCATCGACCAGCAAATGCTTTACAGAATCATACATCTGTACACCTTCGAGGCGGATTTTGCAATAGATCAATGGAAACACATCGGCAAACTCAAGTTTCGTTCCATGCATCATGCGAAACATCTCGGGCTTGCCAATCCATGCATAAAAATTTTTATAGACATCAAACGAACTCCGGATGTTAAACATGCGTTGCACCAACTCCCACACTTTCGCCTTCTCTCCACCGGAGAGCTTACGTTTCACATCGTTACGAATGTATTGAAGCACTTCTTGAACTACTTCAGGAATGCGTTTGTGCATGGGCATGCGTTGCCAAGCTTTGAACTTCTCCACGATGAAAGGAAACGGCACAACAACTCCTGCTACCTTTAATTCAGTGTGCGTAAAAGAATTATTTTCCAGGTGGATAAAATACTTATTAAGTTGACGCACAAACTCAAATGAAGATTTGAATTTGATACGTTCGATAAACTCCGGGTGTGGGTGCTCAAGTAAAGAAGCTACCTGCTGAAAGAAAGTCTGGAATGGATGTTTCTTTTCGAGCAATTCATTTGCCAATTCTTCCATGCCCGTTTCAGGAATATGTTCTTCCCCCAATTCCGGCAACACGTTGCTTATATAATCGGAGAAAACTTTGTTGGGCGAAAGTATCAAAATGTCTTTGGCTTTGATCGTTTCGCGAAAGCGATACAACAAGAACGCAATGCGATGGAGTGCAATGGAAGTCTTTCCCGAACCAGCCACCCCTTGAATGATCATTACGCTTGCCGTCTCATTGCGGATCACCGCGTTCTGGTCGCGCTGAATTGTGGCCACAATATTTTTCATCTTATCATCTGCCGACTTGCTCAACTCGCGCTGCAACACCTCGTCCAGAATACTCACACCGTTCTCAATCATGAACTCCAGCACTCCTTCGCGGATTTTGTATTGACGCTTCAGGCTGATCAAACCTTTTACTTTCCCGGATGGAGTTTTGTATTCCGCATCGCCCAATTCAAAATCATAAAATAGTGATGAGATAGGTGCACGCCAATCGTAGATCAGATTCGCTCTCAGTGTTTCATCTGTAAACGTTGCTAGCCCAACATACACGGGCGTTTCTTTTGGCTCATTGCCGGGTTTAAAATCAATGCGACCGAAATAAGGGGAACTTACTAACTTCATCAATTTGCGCCTGCGCTCCACTGCTCCTTCGCCTGTATTCACCATCCGGTTAATGGACTGATCGGCAGCTACCAAATCCGCTTCATCCAGACCGTGCTGATGCTCGTAAATATATTGTTTGTTTTGTCGCAGCTCCTCCGAATACTCACGCACACGATTTGCCACCCGATGCAGCGCCAGCGACAGTCGCTCCTTGATCTCCTCCAGGTAAATACGCTCGTCCTGCTCCGTGCTGTTGATCATGACTTTATTTTGGGAGCGCGAAGATACGGAGTTTTAAACGACCTGAGGCAGTGTTTGTAATTTGGCACTGAGAGTCAGATAACATTTTTTCGATTACTGTGATGCATTGCTCATTCAACAGAGATTTTAAATTGCTACAATAGTTGTTATCTGAATTTATTCTAATAAAAGAATAATGAATCTGACCGATTGTCGCATTAAAGTGTGAAGAAAAAAAGTTAAATTAGTAACACCAACACTTGTTCAAGCCATGAGAAAACAACTACAAAAATTTTTAATCTGGGCCATCGGCATCTCCTTCATAGCAATAGGAGTCATGAAATACCTGAACCTGGATGAAATGTCCGCGTCTGTTTTTAACAGGGCACACTACCCGCGTTGGTTCTTTTACATTGTGGGAGCTGTTGAATTCATCGCAGGCTTTTTATTATTGATGACAGCCAGCACCTCGAAGCGAATCGGAAGTTTGTTGATAGCTTTTATTATGCTTGGCGCGTTGGGTACTCGTTGGCTCCTGAACGAACACTCACAAACTCTTATTCTACCAGGAGTTATTTTCCTGACCGCCATATTAATGTCATTCAAGTTTCGAAAAAAGGAGAGTTCAAGTTAATACTACATCCTCCTTGCTTAATGCTCGTTACCCGAACGAGACATGGTTTGTAAGTCTTCCGGAATCAAGGACCACACTCACTTCTTCTTTCCTACAAATCTCACAGCAGAGCCCTTCCCAACGTGGAACAATCCTTCACTCAGTTCAATTTCTCTTTCAACTAATTCAACAATCTCGAAGTCTGAAAAATCAGATTTCAATTCATCAGTGGAAAAAAGCGAATCCAAATCCTTTGGTCCTCCAATGCGTGGATTCCTGGAATTGTACTCAAGATGTTTTTTACCGAATGCTTCAAAGATGACTACACCCCCTTTGCGAAGGTAAGTGCTGAGTAATTTGTGATAGTCTGACTTGATCTCTGCCGGAAAGTGAGCGTAGATCAGCGCAATGGCATCGAATTGCTCCTGTTGATAATTCAAAGCAGGCAATTCTCCCACCTGATAGTCAATTGTCACATTGTACTTCTCCGCGAGTTTATGCGCTTTGTTTTTTCCCTCAATGCTGATGTCAAAGGCAAATACTTTCCAGCCGAGCATTGCTGCAAACACTGCATTACGACCTTCACCTTCTGCTGGAAAAAGGATTGTGCCGGGTGTAAGCTTTTCTAGTTGTTCTTTAAGATAGAGGTTAGGAGTTTCGCCAAATGCATACGCTTCATTGCGGTAGCGTTCATTCCATTTGTCAAGCCAATCGTTGTTCATTGATGTTTGGAAGTTAGAGGTTAGATGCTTGATTTGAGTTTATTGTGGCGCCAGGTTTTTCAAGCTGATTCAAACACATTTCATTATTCAAAAAAAGAAAAATCAAATAGATGGATGATTAAATAATCAACCCGTAATGGTGTGGATAATTTCGTTTTCGCTCTCATAACTTTAAAATTTGAACTTTGGTTCAAAGTAGCCGGTCCGTTTTGTGTACTGATAAAAAAGTGATTTTTTAATTCTGCTTCGCACTCAATCGGTTCCAAATCCTAACTTAATCGAAATTCTACAGTTTCGAATGGTTCATAAATAAAGCTTTTTTAAACCAGGATCAAACATCC
Organism: uncultured Ohtaekwangia sp.; assembly: GCA_964510765.1. Taxonomy (GTDB): domain Bacteria; phylum Bacteroidota; class Bacteroidia; order Cytophagales; family Cyclobacteriaceae; genus ELB16-189. The sequence goes on from CAZECP010000051.1 coordinate 9,855, forward strand.
ACGATCCAGCACCCGCCCAACTTCCTCCATCCAACCGATTTACGTATTTTTGCATCCGAATTAAATCAAGAAATCAACTAATCATTCAATATTATGCCAGGCACCGAATTATTTGGACAAGAAGAGAAGAAAGAAGTAAATGATGTACTCGAAACAGGCATCTTGTTTCGCTATAACCACGATGCACAACGCAACAACATCTGGAAAGCGCGTGAGTTTGAAAATGAAGTGAAGAAAATCACAGGCGCTAAATATGCGCATGCTGTAAGCAGCGGCTCTACGGCCGTGGCTTGTGCGTTAGCTTCGGCAGGCATTGGTGCAGGTGATGAAGTAATAGTGCCTCCCTTTACGTTCATTGCTTCTATCGAAGCTGTCCTTTTTTCCGGTGCTCTTCCAGTGTTTGCTGAAATTGATGAAACATTGTGCCTGAGTGCTGCGGGAATCAAAGCCGCCATCACACCCAAAACAAAAGCTGTACTGGTTGTGCACATGTGTGGCGGTATGGCCAACATGGATGAGATTTTAAAAGTGTGCAAAGAAAATAATTTAACGCTTGTTGAAGATGCTGGCCAGGCGTTTGCCGCATCGTACAAAGGACAAGCCGTAGGCACTATTGGAAAAACCGGTTGCTACTCGTTCGACTTTTTTAAAATCGCTACAGCCGGTGAAGGCGGTGTGATGGTAACCAACGATGAGCATTGTTATAAGAATGCAGACTACTACTCGGATCACGGCCACAGCCACGTGGGCAACAACCGCGGCATGGAACCGCACCCGATCATGGGCTTCAATTATAGGATTGGCGAATTGAATGCAGCCGTTGGAGCAGCACAGACACGCAAAGTTCCCTTTATTCGTCAACGCAACAGAGAAGTGAAAGAGTTGCTGGTGGGAGAACTTTCAAAAGTGGCAGGTGTGAGCTTCGCTACATTATCTGATCCTGCAGGTGACTCCGCCACATTCTTAAATATGTTTTTACCTGACACGGAATCAGCAAAGCGAGTGGTTGATGAGATGAATACTGCGGGTGTGAGTGGATTCAACTATTGGTTTTTGAATATGTATCATTTCATTAACCAGTGGGATCATATCAAAGAGCTGAAAGCCACAGCCAAGATGGGAATTCACTTACTGGGCGCCCCACAGGATTATAAAAATCTTCAGTTACCAAAATCACAAGAGGTAGTGGGTCGGTTGATCTCCTTTGGCATCCGCTGCACATGGACAGATGAAGAAGTGAAAGTACTCGCGAAGAAGATTGGAATTTGTGTGGAGAAGGCATTGGCAGTCCACGCGTAAATTTGTCATGGATTTTTGAATTAAGAATAAGATGCATAAAAATTTCAAAGGAATCGAAAAGACCGTATTTGGTCGTGGAAGTTTTAACCAACTTGGAGAAATTCTCAACGAAAAGAGAAATGACAATGATAAGTTCATGCTCTTTGTGGTGGATCACTATTTCAAAGGCAAAGACCTCGAGAAGAAAATCCCTGCCATTGCTGGAGACATTGTGAAGTTTATTGATGTGGACGTTCACGAGCCCACCACTGAACAAATCGATAACTTGCGCGATACTGTGAAATCATCGAAAGGAATTCCTTCGGCTGTGATCGGTATTGGTGGCGGTTCGATCATGGACATCGCAAAAGCAGTTTCTTTAATGTTTACGAATGATGGTTCTTCTACTTTATACCAAGGACTAAACCTCATTAAGAAGCCCGGTATTTATCACATCGGTGTGCCAACCATTTCAGGAACAGGTGCTGAAGTATCGATGACTGCCGTTCTCACGGGCCCGGAGAAAAAATTAGGGTTAAAATGTGAATGGACAGTCTTTAATCAAGTTGTTCTCGATCCTGATTTGATCGTAAGCGTGCCACGCAATTGGTGGTTCTACACCGGCATGGATACTTACATTCACTGCATTGAATCAGAGAACGGAATGTTGAACAATGCTTACTCTCACTCCTACGCGGAGCAAGCATTGAAACTTTGCCGTGAAATTTATTTGGGTGAGAAGAGTGGTCAAACTGCCGAGAATGATGATAAACTTATGGTTGCTTCGCTTATGGGCGGATTAAGTTTGACGTATTCAGAAGTCGGAGTTTGCCACGCGCTTTCTTATGGGCTTTCAAAAATTCTAGGAACCCGGCATTGCTACGCGAATTGCATTGCTTTCAATCATCTTCAGGATTTTTATCCGGATGGGGTGAAGGAATTTAAAACCATGATCGCAAAACATAAAATTGATCTACCGCAAGGACTTGCCAAAGACTGGACGGAAGAACAAATTACCGCAATGGCGAAGGTAGCTTACAATCTTCCACACATGTGGAGCCATGCCATCGGGCCGGATTGGAAAGAGAAAATTACGATTGAGAGTATCAGCGCGCTTTACAGAAGATTGTAAGCAAAAGTGAGACGTGAGAAGTGAAAAGGAGTTGATCTTTCTGGTTTCACTTCTCGCGTTTGTAATATCTTAATTGCGCCCTCGGGCCAATTTCAGGGCTCTCACTCAACGTATAGAATCCAGTTCCGTCTGTGTTCCAGCAAATAGCCTCACCTTGATTTTCGTGATCATAAGGAAGAGCTTCGGGTTTTTTCGCGAGAAGTTCGACAAGCGTCTTTTCTCCAGATCGTTTCCAATAAAAAATAGAGTTATAATTCTTTAGCAACACCTGGTGCCCATCATTTGAAATCGAACCGGAGACGATTTGCGTGAGAGGCATTCGTAACATTTCTTTTGGGCGAATTGTATCAGACGGAAATGGATAAGGCGACAAATAAACTCTAACGCTGTCCTCTCGTTTTGAAAGAATATAAAAATCATTCGTAGTTGGATCGATCATGATAGTTTCTGAGTCTCGTTTGCCATCAGGTAAGGCAACCACAAATTTCTCAACCTCTGAAACAGTTTGCTCCGATCCATTGGAGAGAGATGGCTCTTCAAACCGATAAATGTATTTGAACGGATACACAGCATTATTATCTCCAATATCGGCTACGTACAAATATTTTTTAGAAGGATCAGGACCAGCACCAATCGCAATATCCTCCCAATCGCGGTTTTTAATTCCATTCAACTTGCAAACCATCTTTGTTTGAGCGTGCTCGTCAAGGAGATAAACTTCGCTGGGGCGATCGCTGTCGTTAAGTGTCCAAAGATGATGCGGGTTGGCTACGCTTTCCACGAGACCAGATGCTTCCATCAATTGTTCCGACACCTCGCCCAGATCAACATGTCCATCACGGGAAGTTTCATTTGAACAAGCTGCAGCAATTGAAAAAAGAAGGATGAAATTTACTGTTCTCATACATGAAAATGATTTGCAAGAATAGATGTTTCAATTAATTTTTCAAATTAAGTTTCTGTTACTTGTCCTAATTTTGAAGTGATGAGCAGAAAAAAAACCAGCGAATTTTATTTCAAGCGATTTTCTGTGCAGCATGACCGCAGCACGATGAAAGTGGGCACGGATGCTGTCTTGCTTGGAGCGTGGGTTGATGTCACGAATTCGAAACAAATTCTGGAAGTAGGAACAGGAAGCGGAGTAATTGCTTTGATGGTGGCGCAACGATCCAGCAATGATACCACAATTGACGCCATCGAAATTGACACCGAGTCGGCCAATCAAGCTAAAGAGAACGCAGACAAATCACCCTGGCCGAAGAAAATAAATATCCAACAATCCAGCTTTCAAAACTGGAATCCGAAAAAGCGATACGATCTGATTATCTCCAATCCACCCTTCTTCTCCAAAAGTTTGTTACCGCCAGACTCCATCCGCAGTAGGGCCCGTCACTCCGTTGCTTTGACACCGCAAGAACTTCTGAAACATTCCAAAGAACTACTTTCAATTAACGGACGACTTGCAATCATTCTTCCTTTCAATGAAGGAAATCAATTTATTGAAGAAGCGTCCAAGTTTGGGTTCTATCGGAATAAGCAAACTGAATTTTTTACGCGCAAAGGAAAACCACAAGAGCGCTGGCTGTTAGAGTTTTCATTTCAAGAAAAACCTGCCTCGTTTTCTTCAATCACTTTGTATGATAAGCAGAACAATATTAGCAAAGAGTACAAACAACTAACCTCCGAGTTCTATTTAAACTTTTGATCCTTTCAAAAAACAAAGCTTTTAAGATTTAACATAAACCTGTATAGTTGTGCTTTAATTCCATTTTAATGTTTAGGTATTGGGTCTTGGTTAGTCTCTTTTTGTGTTCCTTTACTGGTGTAGCGCAGTTGCGCGGCCTCCAGATAAAGAAAGCCACCGCTCCTATCAAAATAGACGCAGTAATGGACGAGCCTGATTGGCAAACTGCTGATGTCGCTGACCATTTTAAACAGCTGTTTCCATTCGACTCATCGTATGCCAAAGCGCAAACCGAAGTGCGCATGACGTATGATGACCACATGATTTACATATTCGCAGTAATGCACAATGAACCAGGGCCTAGAAAATATTTCACACCTTCGCTGCGAAGAGATTATAGAGGCTCCGGTAATGACGGCATATCGGTGACTCTTGATACTTACAAAGACAAAACCAATGGATTTCTTTTTGGCATGAATCCATTTGGCGTGCAACGCGAAGGAATGATTTCAAATGGTGGGAATAATTCGGATGATTTGAACCTGAGCTGGGACAACAAATGGTATGGCGAAGCTAAAATATTGGAAGACCGCTGGGTGTGCGAGATGGCAATACCATTCAAAACCATCCGATTCAAACACGGACTGTCTTCCTGGAATATTAACTTCTACCGTATCGATAGTCATCACAATGAGCAAAGTACATGGTCACCCATCTCAAGGGTCTATTCACCAACGGTTATAGCTTTCAATCGCGAGCTGATTTGGGATCAGCCGTTGAATCATCCGGGAGGCAATGTGTCACTCATTCCGTTTGTAGCCGGAAAGAATGTGGATGACTTTGAAACCCACCAACTCACCGAGCGAACACCCTCCGTTGGAGGCGATGCAAAACTTGCCATCGGTCCGGCATTAAATCTTGACTTAACAGTCAATCCGGATTTTTCACAAGTTGAGGTGGATCAACAGGTAGCTAATCTTAGTCGTTTCGAAATTTTTTATCCGGAGAAGAGGCAATTCTTTTTAGAGAATGCAGATTTGTTTGCCAACTTCGGCTACTCCAATATGCGTCCGTTCTTCTCGCGAAGAATTGGGGTGACGCGGGATAAATCAACAGGTCAAAATATTCAGAACAGAATTTATGGAGGCGCGCGACTGAGCGGCAAGCTTGATAACAACTGGCGTATCGGGCTACTAAATATGCAAACAGCCGAAGACAAAGCCAACAGTACACCTTCCACCAATTACACGGTGGCTGCGGTGCAACGAAAAATTTTCACCCGTTCAAACATCGCATTGATGATGATCAACAAACAGAGTTTTTCTGATACTGCTCGTCAATTTAATCGACTGATCGGTATTGAATATAATCTCGGCTCGAAAGACAATCGTTGGAACGGTAAAGCATTCTATCATCACAGCTTTAATGAACTAAAAAAAGACAGTGCTTACTCGGCTACTGTTCAATTCACTTATGCGAAGCCAAAAATTGAGATTGATTTTCTTGCCCAAACCGTAGGTGCCAATTTTGATCCACAGGTAGGCTACTTGCCTCGCGCTCGCTTCTCACGAGTTGCTCCAGAGTTTTATTATGCATGGTATCCCAAGTCACGGATCATTAATAATCATGGGCCAGGTACCGATATGGATTTTATTTACAATGACTTGTACGGGATCACAGATGCTGATTATAATTTGTGGTACAAAATCTCATTTCAAAACCAGGCGCAGTTCTTTATGAGAATTCGACAAGACTACGGTCTTGCATTTTTTTCATTTGATCCTACGTTTCCTCAAGACACTACGTACATCAAAATCAAAAACCTACCTTACAAATCACATTACTATTGGAACTCGGTCATCTTCAATTTCCAATCCAATCCACAAAAACCATTTACTTATTATTTTCAATCACGACTGGGGCAATACTACAACGGTCACCGTGTAAATATTGATGGCAATGTGAGCTACCGGATTATTCCGCGTGCCATCCTTTCGCTCGATTACTCGATCAACCATATTTCACTTCCATCCAATTATAACAGCGTTGATCTTTTAGTGCTGAGCCCGAAATTTGATTTCACTTTTTCAAGAAAACTATTTTGGACTACCTATGTTCAGTACAACAATCAAATCCGGAATGTAAACATCAATTCACGTCTGCAATGGCGATTCAGACCGGTATCGGATCTCTTTGTTGTGTACACCGATAACTATTTTGCCGAAACCAATTCTCACGGAGACTTCTTCTATGTGGGTCAGCCCAAACTGCGGGCGTTAGTAATCAAGTTAACCTACTGGTTTAATATATAAATCCCATTTAAGTTTTGTTAACAATTATTAATTATTGATTATCAATGCGTTGTGTATTTTACAATACATGTTTAAACATATATTTAAGGAAAAGCGTTAAGATTGCGAATCAAAAATTACAACTATGAAAAAAATGAATTTGTTTTTAGTGGCGCTGCTTTCCGCTGGAATGGTATCTGCTCAAACCTGGAACCTGGACAAGGCGCACGCAAAATTAGGCTTCGTTACCACGCACCTGATGGTTTCTGAAGTAGAAGGAAATTTTAAATCGTTCGATGCCAAATTAGCATCATCCAAAGATGATTTTTCTGATGCCGTAATTGAACTGACTGCTGAAATTGCCAGCATCAATACCGAAAATGAAGGTCGCGATAAGCATTTAAAGAGCCCCGACTTCTTTGATGCAGAAAAATTCACCACGCTTACCTTTAAGAGCAAATCATTTACGAAAGTAGATGCAAAGAATTACAAGTTAGCAGGAGAATTAACCATGCACGGTGTAACAAAACCTGTAACTCTGGATGTGGTTTACAACGGAACAATCACCCATCCATTCAACAAAAAATTAGTGGCTGGTTTCAAAGTGAAAGGAATTATCAAAAGATCTGATTTCGGTGTTGGCTCAATACCCACAGCGGTAGTTGCTGATGAAATTGCTATCAATGGCAATGCCGAATTTATCAAAGGATAAAAAGGTGATGTTTGGTTTTGTTGATCCGGCCGCTATCGAAGTGGCCGGATTTTTTTTTGTTTCCACCTGAATAACACTGATTTTAAATTGTTGGCTTTTTACTTAGATTGGATCATCAAACCAGAAAAAAAAATAAACCAAAAGATCATGAAAAAGTTAACGTTATTATTGGCGGCACTTACCACGCTGGTGACTGGCTACGCCCAAACCAATTGGGCACTCGATAAAACCCATACCAAGATTGGATTTAATGTGACCCACATGGTGGTGGCTGAAGTAGAAGGGTATTTCAAAGACTACGATGCCAAAATCACCAGCACGGCTGATGACTTTAACGGTGCAGCTGTTGAGTTTACTGCTAAAACTGCCTCTGTTTTTACCGACAATGAAAGGCGCGATGGGCACCTGAAGTCTGATGATTTTTTCAATGCAGAAAAATTTCCCGAACTGAAGTTTGCAGGAACGTTAACTAAAGATGGAAGCAAATATGTGCTGAAGGGAAATCTTACCATTCGCGATGTGACCAAGCCGGTTACATTTGATGTTACTTATGGTGGGAAAGTAAAAACACCCAATCCGCAAAACCCGAATGGCGAAAAGGCAGGGTTCAAAATCAAAGGAACGATCAAGCGAATGGAGTATGGGTTAAAGTTCAATCGTGCGCTTGAAGGTGGCGGATTGGTAGTGAGTGACGATGTAGAGCTAAATATCAAAGTGGAGCTAAACAAAGGGTAATTGTATTTTTATTACATTTGAAATGAGGTGAGGCTGTCACGCAAGACAGCCTCATTTTTCTGATGATGAAACTCGAAGAAGAAATCAAACAGACAAAGTTTAGAAACTCGCATCACAAGGCAGCATTGAACTTGTTGTTCACAGCAAGCTGGCTGCAAGGGTTGAATAACGAATTCTTCAAGGAGTTCGGAATCACCGGCACGCAATTCAACATTCTTCGCATCTTGAGGGGGCATCACCCTGAGCGAATTTCCGGAGTGGAAATCAAATCCAGAATGCTCGACAGGAACTCAGACGTATCCCGGTTGCTGGACCGGTTGATTGCAAAAAAATTGGTAGAGAAAGCGCAGTGTCCGTCCGACAAAAGGGCAACGGACGTTCTCATCACAAAAGACGGATTAAAGCTGCTGAAAAGGATTGATGAAGAAATGGATAAGACCGACAAGTTACTTGGCCTTACCATTGCCGAAGCAAAACAACTCAGCGAATTGCTAGATAAGTGCCGAGGCTAAAATATCTAATGAAAAACGTATTGCTCATTGCATTCTTTCTTCTTGGATGCTCAAAAAGTGAAACTATTAACGTCACTGCAATATTTTACACTGACGCTTCTAACCAGGCCATGGGCTATACTGGAGACACTTCCAACCAGTGGAAATCAACTGAATTCAGCTCAACTGAAATGAGCTTATTTAAAAGTCTTGATACGGCCAAGTTGTCAACATCATCTGTTCCTACTATTTCAAATACCGGCAGGGCGTTCCCCAACCCTGCACCCTACCTGTTTGAAATATCTCCATTGGCAAGTCAGTCGTATTCCGGAATGGTTACGGTGAAATTGATATTAGTCAACAGTCAATTTGAAGTCAAGACTAAATTAACAGCTAAGACTGCCTTCAATTCCGGCAACTCTACAGGATTTAAAGTGGACGTCAGCACCTTGTCCGCTGGATTTTATCGCGCCTACGTCACTTACAGTGTTTCCGGTCACGACCACTTTGTGAAATTCTGGGGCAACATTCAGAAAAACAAGTGAGGTTATCAAATCTTAGCCAACTCATCTTTCACAAATCCCATCAACTCACTGATATACTGTTTGCTGAAGTCAAACTTGATTCCGGCTGCTTTATATAATTCTGGGATCGTGGTCATGTTGCCTTTGCGCAAGGCGTTCATATAATTCTGCAAGCCCGACTTTTTATCTCTTTTGAAATTTCGCCACACTGCAATCGCACCAAGCTGCGCCATTCCATACTCAATGTAATAGAAGGGAACTTCGTAAAGGTGCAACTGTTTTTGCCATAAATAATCCTTTGCCTCCTGCAGTCCATTCCAATCTGTTTCGGTGTCGGCAAAGCGATCGAATATTTTATTCCAGTTGTATTTTCTGTCAGCCAGCGAATGAGTTGGGTTTTCATAAATCCAATGCTGAAACTGATCAATGGTAGCGACCCAAGGCAATGTTTCAATGATATCTTCGAGTTGATCACGTTTTGCGCGCTTCAATTCATTTTCGTTCGGGAAAAATATTTGCCATTGATCCATCGAAATTAATTCCATGCTCATGCTCGCCAACTCTGCAACTTCCATTGGTGGTGATTTGAAATCGTTCAATTCCAGGTTCATGGTCAAAAAATTATGAACGGCATGGCCGCCTTCGTGCATGATGGTGGTCATGTCGCGCATGGTGGAAGTGGCGTTCATGAAAATAAATGGCACACCAACTTCCGCGAGCGGATAATTATATCCACCGGGTGCTTTTCCCTTTCGCGATTCAAGATCGAGGTGACCCATCTCACGCATCGTCTCGAGGCAGTCTCCCAAATACGAATCAAGGTTTTTAAAACAGATGATTGATTTCTCGGTCAAGTCCTTTCCATCTGTGAATGCTTTCAAAGGCTCGCGACCTAAACTATCAACGGCTTTATCCCACGGGCGAAGTTGATCTATTTTTAAATCCGCTTTCCGTTCTTTCGCAAGCTGATTCAAAATCGGAACTACTTCACTTTGAATTGATTCATGAAAGGCAAAGCAGTCGGCAGGTGTGTAATCGAAGCGACCGTATGATTTGAATTGATAGTCCCGAAAGTTTGTGAAGCCGGCATTCAACGCAACTTTATGCCGAAGAGAAATCAGTTTTGAATACAATTCGTCCAACGCTTCTTTATCTTTCAATCTTCGCGCAGTTATCTTGTGATACACTTCTTCGCGCTTGGTGCGATCAGTTGATTGCAAAATCACGCCAGCTTGCTGCAATGTCATTTCCTGGCCGTTCATTTCCACCGTCATCGCGCCCGAAATGGAGGCATACTTTTGCGTCTCGGTTGTGATCTCCGTGTAAAGCGGGATATTTTCCTCTCTGAAAAGTTCTATTTCCTTTTTCAGGTTTCGGATCATGATATCATAACCTGAAACATGCTCCAGTTCTTTTACAAATGGCGAATCCATCACTTTCTTATTCAGTCGATCTGAATACGGAGCCATGTGCGGTTGAATTTCCTGAACAAAATATTGATATGCTTTGCTGTATTCTTCGTTGTCCGTATAACAGGTCATGCGGATGTAGCGCCAGCCCATGTCTTCGCTCACCACCGATTCCAGTTCACTACGGTCGCGCAACCAATGCTTTAAGTCGTCAACTGAGCTGATCGATCGCTTTTCTAATTCATCAAAAAACGTTTGGAGAGAAGACCAATCGGAGATTTTGAAATCTTCATCTAGAAATTTTCTTTTAGGACGACTAATGATTTTAGTTTGTGACATTTGAATTATTTTCGTTTAAATCGTTTCTGCCAAATTCTCGGGTTGCGGCTCGTATGTATAACCGCAAATATTTCAATTACTTTTTTCTTTTTGCCAATCCTATAATGCACAAGGAATGGAAATTTTTTTACACGCATACAATGGACGGATGCGTATCGAACTGCATAGAGCTGTGGATTTTCCCTTAGCCTATTTACCTGTGACTTGACTACTTGCTGAAACCTGGAACCTAAACCGGGCAATGCCTGGTTATACCAATCGGTAGCCTGCTGAATGTCATCAAGAGCATCCTCATCAATAATGATTTTATAGCTCACCCGTCAAGACCGCAGTTTCTGAGAAGCCGTATCCCAATCTAACATGCGCTTCTTATCTTTTTCAGATTTTCTAATGCGGGCCAATACCAATTCCTGATGAGCCAATGGAATATCCATTTCTTCATCCCAGATCAAGTCATTAAGCTCCAGCTTTTCTTTTGGAGAAAGTTGTTTTACCAAAGTCTTCAGTTGACGGAAATCCAAATCGACTTTCAATGTGACATTCCTCATAACGTTCAAAATTGTTTTCAAAGATAGCTAGAAATGAGAACCGCTGGTTTGGTAAATTAACAAACTTATACCCAAAAATTCCGTAAAAGGCTTTTGTGCTGATTCACGAATTTCCTGATATTCATTGGCTTAAGCAGCAAATTAAAGCTCGCTTTGAAAACCGCAGCCGATGGGATGGTCAGCACCTCGCCACTGCGGGCTGGCCTACCGTTGTTTTAAATACAAAAGCAAAAAATACAGTTCGGGATAACGTAATCGGGCCGCTGTCATTCTTCACAAACATTTCCGGAAAAAGTAAAGCTATTTCAGGTGGCCGCGAAGTGCAACTCTCCGAAGATGTCTTCTTCATCAGTAACATGAATGAGCCTTACACTTTGGTGATGAAAGAACCTGTTGAGACTTTCAACATCCACATGGGCGAAAAACTGGGTGAAGAAATTTTCTATTCACTTTCAAAAACACATTCACACCTGCTCGATAATCCAAACGAAAAAACCACACTCCCGACATTTCATAATAAACTTCATTGGCGAGATGACCGGTTCAACGCAATTCTTACCTCATTAAAAAAAGAAAATAACGAGTTGAAAGAAAGTGAGCTGATGGCCGAATTGCTGTTTTACCTTTTGGAATCCAACCGGCAAATCAATCACTCGCAGCTTTCGCTCGATTCAATCAAATCAAGCACGCGCGAGGAAATAACCAAGCGACTAATAATCGCTGTTGATTTCATCTATTCCCATTTCGATAAAGAAATTTCACTCGCTGATCTTGCCACAGCCAGTTGTATTTCAAAATTTCACCTGGTGCGCTTGTTCAAAGGGTTCTTCAAATCAACTCCACATCAATTCATCACGCAAGTCAGGCTTTCAAAAGCAAAGGCATTGCTGCAACAGCAAACGGGAAGTATCAAGGAAGTTGCGGCCAAAGTTGGCTTTGCAAATTCAAGTTCCTTCAGTCGCCTTTTCTACCAAAGCACCGGCTCCTACCCTACCTCGTATTTACCCCTCTCCTTTGGAGAGGGCGGTGTGAGGCCAAATTAGCAATTTTTGTCATCACGTGCCGGAAGGAAGTCGCGTACATTAGCGCATAAATTTATTCATCATGAAAGTCATCTCGTTCGCCTTTATCGGCCTTACCATTGTGTGCGTGGCGTTGCTTGCAAAACTCCTTTTCGATGCCACCGACAAATCCAACCTCGAATCGTTGAAGAAAAACCGCTTCAAAGTGAGCGTATTTGCCTCGTTCATCCTCTGGGCAATATTTGTTTCAGTTTGGTCTTTGAGCGGCAAGATGGGCGATTTCAAAATGTTTCCCCTCAACATGATGCCTGTACTTGCTGTGCCCATGATCGCCATTTTATATTTCACCTTCTCAAAATCAACTCAGCCCATCATCGCCAATCTTTCGCAAGCCAACATCATTGCATTGCAGTCGTTTCGTGTTGTAGTTGAAATTTTACTATGGAGATTATTTGTATTGAATGAGATGCCGGTTCAAATGTCTTTTGAGGGACAGAACTGGGATGTGCTCACAGGAATCACCGCCATCGCAGTTGCATTCTTTGCGAGCAAAAACAAAGTTGGAAAAAACATTCTCGTTATCTGGAACTTGCTCGGGCTGGCTCTGCTGGTCAACATCGTAACGATCGCCATTCTCTCGATGCCAACTTCATTCAGAGTATTCATGAATGAACCAGCAAACACCATCGTCACTCAATTCCCGATCAGTTTGCTGCCCGGCTTCCTCGTTCCACTTGCATATGGATTGCATTTCATCTCCCTAAGAAATTTAGCCATTCGCAAAATAGATATGCCAAATTCCTTAATGCCTTAATTCCCAAATGCCCAATCGTTCCTAACAAATGATCGCAGGGATTTAAAAAACATTTTCTTACCGTTCACAGAAACCATCAACCGATGGTTTTTTGTTTTTACATTTGGCACTCATTTTTACACATGCAACCGAATAAGTACTTCGTCATCGATTTCGATAGCACTTTCACGAAAGTAGAAGCCTTTGATGTGCTGGCCGACATCTCTTTGGATGGCCATCCTGAAAAGGAATCAATCAAAAAACAAATCGTTGACATTACCAACCAGGGCATGGAAGGCAAGCTTTCGTTGCGCGAGTCACTCCAAAAAAGACTTGATCTATTGTCGCCTGAAAAGAAACATATTCATGCACTCATTTCGCATTTGAAAGGTTTGGTTTCCGAATCGTTCAAACGCAACAAAGACTTTTTCTCATCGCACTCCGATAACATCTATATCATTTCCAACGGCTTTAAAGAATTCATCGAGCCGGTAGTGACAGAGTTTGGAATCAAAAGCCAGAACGTGCTTGCCAATGAATTTGTAGTGGACCAAAATGGTAAGATCATTGGCTTCGACAAAACCAATCCGCTCTCTGCCAATAAAGGAAAGGTGGAGCAATTGAAAAAATTGAACTTGCCGGGCGATGTATATGTTATTGGTGACGGTTATACTGATTATGAAATCAAAGGTTCCGGTCTCGCAAATAAGTTTTACGCATTCACTGAAAATGTGGAGCGCGAGATCGTTACTTCAAAAGCAGATCATATCACACCCAGTTTAGATGAATTTTTATATCTGAATAAATTGAATACCGCCATCTCTTATCCGAAAAACCGGATCAACGTTTTGCTTTTGGAAAACGTGCACCCGGTGGCCATCGAGCTGATGAAAGCGGAAGGTTTCAATGTGGAAACTTATCCGGCCGGTCTCGATGAAGATGAACTCTGCGAGAAAATAAAAAACGTTTCCGTTCTCGGCATTCGTTCAAAAACGCAAGTCACCGCCAAAGTTTTGGAAAATGCCAACCGACTGATGGCGATCGGAGCATTTTGCATCGGCACCAACCAAATCGATTTGAAAGCGGCTACTAAAAAAGGTGTTGCCGTTTTCAACGCACCGTTCAGTAACACGCGCTCGGTAGTGGAGATGGCGATTGCCGAAATGATCATGCTCATCCGCGGCTTCTACGGCAAGTCAAACCAGATGCACCAGGGCAAGTGGGATAAATCTGCGAAAGGAAGCTTTGAAGTGCGCGGCAAAAAACTCGGCATCATCGGCTACGGAAATATAGGAACACAACTATCTGTGCTCGCAGAAAACCTCGGCATGAAAGTTCTTTTCTATGACAAAGAAGAACGCCTGGCGATGGGCAATGCCACCAAATGCAAAACACTTAAAGAAGTTCTCACGCAAGCAGATGTAATCACGCTGCATGTGGATGGGCGCGACAGCAACACCAACATGATCGGTGCCGAAGAGTTTGCGTTGATGAAAAAAGGAGTGATCTTCCTCAACTTAAGTCGTGGTCACATTGTGGACGTGAAAGCCCTGCGCGAAAATATTCTGAATGGCAAAGTAGCAGGCTGCGCCATTGATGTATTCCCGTACGAGCCCATCAGCAATGATGAAGAATTTGTTTCTGAACTACGCGCCTTGCCCAACACCATCCTTACTCCACACATTGGTGGCAGCACAGCAGAAGCGCAGGAAAACATCGGCAACTTTGTTCCGGGTAAGCTGATGGACTACATCAACACCGGCAGCACCAGTAACAGTGTGAACTTTCCGAACCTCACCTTGCCCACGCTTGAGAACGCGCATCGCCTCATTCACATTCACGACAACGTGCCCGGCATTCTTGCAAAGATCAACCATGTACTTGCAGGCCGCGGCATCAACATCATGGGGCAGTATCTCAAAACCAACGAGCACATCGGCTACGTGATCACCGACATCAACAAAGAGTACGACAAAGAAGTGATCAAAGAACTGCGAGCTATTGAGAACACCATTAAGTTCAGGGTGTTGTATTGATTCATAACGGGGTGAAAAAATTTAAAAGCATTTTTATTCTTTGCACACTCCTATTTTTACCATGGCTTTGTTGGATGATTTTCATTGGAAATTCCACTTTAGACATCCAACTTCATGACACTTATTTTATTATTGATTCCTTTCAATTCATTGCGTTCTTTTTTTCACCACTAATCTCAATTATCTTTTTCTTTGCTGCTCGAAAGAAAAAATTCGAGTCTTCACAACTGAATATCACCCTATTTATAGGCCTACTCCTTCTTTTTTATACTCTTTGGATGATACACTTGATGACAGAAGGTACAGGAAACATCTTCACCTACTTTATCTGGTTACTTCTAATTCTAAATGGTGTTTCCTTATTGACTCTTTTTATTAAAACCTTGAAGCTTCATTCAAAGTAGGAACTCTTTTCAAACTATTGTTTGCCTAGTCCTTTTGAAAGAGACTTATCTGTTTCACTGTCATACCGGACGCGAGATGGCTATAGCGCTAGCAGTTCCGGTATCCCCGCGATAGTAGAAAAACTCGTGTACTCGACAATCATCCGTGACTTTGTCCTTCGCACCAGGGGATGCCGGAACTCACACATGCTCGCGCACTTGCCGTGCGGCATGACAGTTGAGGTGAGTGCGTTCCTTCGTTCTATATCTTCTTTCCCGAAGAAATAGTAATTTACATTCCATGAAACCACTCGAAGCCCGCATCAAAGAATTCCACGCCAATCGAAATCAGCCTACGCGTGCGATCAAATACAAATTGATGGCGAGCAATGAGTTCACCTTCTATCGCGCCACGTGTCATCTTTTTTATGAAGACATCGCTGCTAACTTTCCTGCCGCGAATGATCCACTGGTTTGGTGTTGTGGCGATCTGCACCTGGAAAATTTCGGAAGCTACCGCGCCAGCAACGGCCTCGTTTATTTTGACATCAATGACTTTGATGAAAGTGCACTCGCTCCTGCCACGTGGGAACTCGTGCGTTTTCTTGGAAGCATCGGCATGGCGGCTGACCTTTGGAAATATTCTTCGAAAGAAGCAGAGACGTTGATGCTCCTCGCCTTGAAAGCGTACACCTCACAACTGGCCGAAGGAAAAGCCTACTCCATTGAAAAAGAGACGAGCCCTCCCCTGATCCAGGAGTTTTTTGAAAAGGCCGAGAAGCAACGGGAAAAAGAGTTGATCAAAGCTCGCGTAGATACAAAGAAAGAAGAACTCAAGATCATCAAACAAAAAACACTTCCGCTCAGCAAAGATTTGTTTCAACAACTCAAATTGTCATTGAGCGAATACCTGAAAGAGCAATACGGTTTCTTGAAAGTAAAAGACATCGCCTTTCGAATAGCCGGCACGGGAAGTCTCGGAATAAAAAGATATGTGGTGCTGGTAGAAGACAAACGCCAGGAAAGATTGCGCCTCCTCGATGTGAAACAAGCGATGCCCTCGTCTTTGTCGCCCTACCTTACTGCCGCTCAGCCTTCCTGGGCCTCCGAAGCAGAACGCATTGTGAGCATTCAAACGCTCATGCAATATGCAAAACCGCGCTTTATGGGAATAGGGCCGATCGGAAACGAGAAGTACGTGCTCAAGCAGATGCAGCCCAGTGCGCAAAAAATTGATCACACGCTCTGCCATAAGAAAATGAAAAACGTGGAGACCGTGATGACCACCATGGCGCAAGCTGTAGCGTCCGCCCAACTGCGCAGCGCCTCGCGCAAGGGCTCCGCTGACGTGGACACGTTGATTCACTTCTCACAACAAACCAACTGGCAGGTGAACATTATCCAAGCAGCCATTGAATCAGTTGCTTCGATGAAGAAGTATTTCAAAGAGTATAAAGAGCTTTATCAAAGTGGGGAGATGGCCTAGTAAGATTTGTCACCCCCAAGATTGTCACCCTGAGCCTGTCGAAGGGCGACTTACAATGTACTGCCACACAATGGTTCGTGTCCCACGAACCAAGAAGGCGGGCGGGAATCAATGGCGCAGGTTCATATTATCTACACACTCCGCATACGCTCCTGTCTGATACATTCCTCATATACCCGTCATACTGTATCCATACTTCATCCATACATGATCCATACATGATCCATACTCTTGCATAGGAGGATAAACGGAGGATGGACGGAAGATGAACGGAGGATGGACGCAGTCTGGACAGATTAAAGAGCCTTTTAAGCGATGTGGGGGCGGATCGCTCTATTTATTTTACAGGCCGGCAAAAAACAATACCGCTCTCTAAAGGTCTCTTTTGGAAAGATATGAAATAGTAACTTCAAATGCTACCGTAATGAGAAACCGTATCAATACGCGTGATTACAACCGCGTTCATCACCGGTTCGCGAGGACACGAACCTTGGCGTCTGCCTTCAATCCACAGAGCTATCGCGACTGTAGCGGGGGGCGTGCGCCTTGCGCAGGTAATGGAGGGCGAACGTCATGTATCGTTTCACGGTAGCCTTGTCAATATTCATGCGCTGAGCAATATCGCTATTGGATAAATTTTCATCGATGCGCAAGGTGACGGCCATCCGGCAACGCTCCGGCAATTCATGGATGCTTCCGTTAATTAATGTGCGGAGATTTTCGATTTCTGAAGACTCCTCACCCGTTGCCTCTGTTACGATCCTTTCAAAAGCCTCGAAATGGTCTTCGTATTTCTTTTCAACCCGATGATGCTGATAGTAACGGATGATTTTGTATTTCACCATTCGGAACAAGTAGGCTTCCAGCAGGGTGATGTGGCCCAATTCGGAATGGCGCGCCCAGATCGATTCGAAAATTTCCTGCACGATTTCAAAGCCATCGTCCTTGTTCGAAATCCGGCTTCGCACATAACGGGTAAGCGCTTTAACATACCGGACGTAAATCACTTCAAACGCCTTTCCATCTCCTCGAGAGAGAAGTGCGAGCAATTCCTGGTCTGAATGTTCCTGGTACATAGGCCTCACTTGACCCCTCGCAACGGAGGGGAATGTTTTATCAATTCATACCATTTGGCATGTGAGGACCTGCCAAAAAATAGGTGGTGGCGCCCAAAGGTGATGCAGGGCGAGCTGTGGCGCTCCCACAGCGAGATGAACACCTCTTGCACACTCTCCTCGCACTCTTCCTCTTCGAAAATGGTTTTGCGCGCGAAGCGGTAGTCGGCTTCGTATCTCCGGTAAATGATTTCAAATACATTCGTACTGCCTGCATTTAAGCGGGCGATGAGGTCTTGGTCGGTATGGTTTGAATTGAGGATCAATTTGTGTTTGTTTCAATTCGTTTCACGAAGCTACTAAAGTTAGTAGGATAGTCAAATGATTTTTGAAGGATTTTTGACCTTGTGGGGAAGCATAAAGTAAAATCAAGAAATCTTAAAAAGTTGAAGGCATTTGGAAGTCATCTGCGAAACATCAGAAATGACAAAGGCCTCACTCAAGAACAGCTCGCTGATCTGGCTGGCGTTTCAGAAAATACAATTGTGACTTTAGAATCAGGAACGTTGAACACTTCTATCGCAACTTGCTTTGATCTCGCCAAAGCACTAGATGTCCCTACTAAAACTCTCTTCGACTTTTAACATTTGATATCGTAATTCTTACCAAATGGTAACTGAGTTTCAATATTTGTCAAATTTTCAACAAGGATGTTGGCCGCGGGCCGGTAGAAGATATTGAGCTGTTCACAATTACTTCTACCACTTTTATGATTGCTTGTATCACGTTCGTGGTTGCCTCAATCATGTTCATGATCCGATCAGAGACCTTACTGATGCAGGCGGGTGCAAAAGCATCTACTTCCAACCTCCAACGTCTAACCTTTAACAGTTTATTGCTTTTAAAAAGAGTTTTGGTATCTTGAGGTATCCTATCACAGTTTAAGTTATTGTGTATAGGTGTTACGCTGGTTTTCAACAGGCCCCTATGAGATAGTTGATTTGTTTGTTAGCCTCAAAATAAAACTTCGCAATCACTAATGTTGTGGCCATGCTCTTGAAAAATATTAACACACAAACAATAGAGTAAGGCAAATCGCGAAAGGCCGACACCCAAGCAAATTTGCGTTACTCTATTTTGCGAACGCACGACAGATGACAAGTGACCTTAATGATATATTAATTAGAGAACTTGAGAGAGTTAGCAGTTGGCAAGAATTAAAGATAAAACTTGAGAAGTACAACACAGCGCAGACTGAAACAACAACAAAGAAGACACAAGCAGGGAAAATATTTGAGTTATTTACCAAGTATTACTTACTGACAAACCCCAATTACTCGGAGTACTCGGACGTTTGGTTATATGACGAGGTAAAGCCAAGTATTATTTCTGAACTGAGACTTCCACCGACCGACCACGGTATAGACTTAATACTAAAAACTAGGGCGGGAGACTACCATGCCGTTCAGTGCAAGTTTAAAAATGACGAGCGGAAAAGCTTAAGCTGGACGGGAGACAAAATCGCCAACATCATCGCGTTGGGAATTAATTGTACAAGACAGATTGTCTTCACAAATGTTTCCGAAATTACAGAGGTAGCAACCAATCTAACTGATAGTTTTGAAAAGATTTCCTATTATGAACTAACGAGTACACCCACCGAAGTATTTCAAAGCATCCTGCAACTAGCAAAAGGTTTAAAACCTAAACCAATTAGTCATGTAAAAGAAGACCCTCATCAAATTGAAGCCACCAATGCAGTTATAAAGCATTTTCAAACTAATGATAGAGGACAACTTATTCTACCATGCGGAGCAGGAAAAACTCTGGTTGCTTTATGGATAAAGGAAGGAATGAAGCCAAAGAACACTTTAGTACTTGTCCCATCGTTGGCACTGCTCAGACAAATAAAGGATAGTTGGAGCTTTCAAAGAAAAGTCTTTTACGAAAGATTAAATGTTTGTTCCGAAAAGGACATCGATAAAAGCAAAGACACATTTAATATACACACTTATGAAGTTGGTGGACTTGTAACCACAAACTCAAAAGAAATTTGTGATTTCTTACAAAAGGACACTGAAAAGGTCATCTTCTCAACCTATCAATCATTACGCGCTATTTCCGAAGCATGTAGAACACTCAAAGGATTTGAGTTTGATTTGACGATCTGTGACGAAGCTCATCGAACTGCGGGTAGCAAACAGTATAATGAATTTACATTAGTTCATGAGAACAAAAATATTCCTTCAAAGAAAAGATTATACATGACGGCAACACCAAAAGTTGCTTCAGTTAATTTAAAATCACTGATGGGCAAGGATTACGAATTGCTGTGTGATATGGGTAAACCTGAAATATTTGGAACAGAAGCATATAGATTAACTTTTGGCGCGGCAATTCAGCAGGGAGTTTTAGTTGATTATAAAATCATTGGCATTGGAGTGTCTGATGAAGATGTCGAGAAATTTATTACCGAAAGACATTATGTAGGCGATCTAACCGCAGATAAAATCGCACATAATTTTGCGCTCGACCTAGTAATGAGGGAATACAAAGCATTCCACAGTTTGACCTTCCACTCAAGAGTTGAACTAGCAGAATTGTTTGCTAAAAGGCATAAAGCTTTTTTCTCAGATGTGTTTTGCAATTCGGTTAAAGGGCAACAATCAACTAACGAAAGAGTACGAATACTGAATGAATTTAAGGACAGCGAAATAGGCATTGTCTCTAATGCAAGATGCTTGACTGAAGGCGTAGACGTCCCAACAATTGATTTAATTTACTTCAGCGACCCTAAAAATTCCAAAATCGATATTGTTCAAGCATCCGGAAGAGCGCTGAGAAAAGATAGAAGTGCTAAATCAAAAAAGGAAATAGGCTATATAGTCGTTCCCATCTTTCACAACGCGAACAATAACATAGAGGCGGAAATAAAGAAGAAACCAATATTCAATCATTTGGTTGATGTTGTAAGGTCGCTATGTGACCAAGACGAAAGGCTTCAGGCTGAAATTGATGAGGTAGCTTTTAAGGAAGGAGAAAAAACAAGCTCAAAAATTGACTTTCGTTTCACTGGTGAGTCAATAGAAAAAATAATAAAGCTTGAAAACATTGAGGAAAAAATAAGGCACTCATTGGTTCATGAAATTATACAAAGAAATAAAGACTATTGGGAAGTTATGTACCGAAGGCTTCAGGAGTATAAGGGAGTCCATGGTCACATGATGGTAAGCGCCAAAAAAGTGGAAAACATTCAATTAGGACGCTGGGTGCAAGAGCAAAGAAGGGCGTATCACAAAAACAAATTAAGGCGAGATCGGATAGAGAAACTAAATCTTTTGAAATTTGATTGGAGAACTGAGGGCAGAAAAGACGAGAGGGATTTGGACAAAATTTGGTTGAGAAATTATTCTAAACTTCAATCTTATTTCGATCAACATGGAAACTCAAATATCCCACGGACTTACAAGGAAGACAATGCACTTAAAAATTGGGTTGTGCAGCAGCGCGTTAAGTACAAGCAAGGGAAGCTTGCACAATGGAGAATTGATGACCTGCAAAAACTCAATTTTATATTCATACCTCGCTCAAAGGGTTATGACAATGAATTCATTGATTTACTTACGCAATACAAGACTGATCATGGGGATACTTTAGTTCCAGTATATCATTCCAACCAAAAAGAGAATAAAAAGCTAAGTAAGTTGGTTCACAAAGCACGAGCAATTTTCAACAATGGAACCGAAAGTGGGAATGGCAACTTAACTTTAAGACGTGTCGGCACTCTTTACAAAGAAACAATTGATTCGTTAAATGAACTTGGATTTGTTTGGCGAGTCAATGAGGACTGGAGCGCCCAATATCAAAAACTAAAGGAATTTTTTATTGAGAATGGCCATTCAGAAATTTCTCAATCCCACGATTCCAACCTTTATTATTGGTGTTACAAACAAAAAAAGGCCGCTAACTTGACCGAGGAGCAAATTAACCTTCTCAGTGAGGTTGAGTTTGATTTCACAATAAATTCTCATTCAAAAAAATCGATCAAAAAATCATTCTCGGAAAGGGTTAATGAACTCAGAGAGTTTTACATAGCAAATGGGCATTTTGATATTCCCCACTCAATTAAATCTCTATACAATTGGTTAGTTGAAATAAATAACAAATTCTATTCGGGAAAACTCGCAAAGGACAGAATTGAATCACTTAACGCCCTAGGCTATAAATTCAAAGAATATACAACGGATGAACAAGCCACAAAGTGGGAAGAAATGTTTCTGCTTCTACAAAAACATAATCGAGAAAATGGCACTATAAACATTGACTCTTCAAACGAGGAATATCTAAAATTAAAGCGATGGGTTTCAAGGCAACGTGAACATTTTATGAAAGGTACCCTACCTCATTTCAGGCTAGTTTCTCTCAGTAGATTGGGCATGTTTACTGGTAGAGACTTTGAAAAAAGAAAGCTGATATTAAAAGAAATTAAAAAAGAGGAACAACCAAAAGTAGATAAGGAGTGGGGCAAAAACATTATTAAGTTAAGAACCTATAGGGCACAGTTCGGAACTCTCGATGTCCCTGGAAGCTATAAAGACAACGAACTGGCGAAATATGTTCGAGCACTTAGAACCCGATACAAAAAGAACGCATTGTCACCACACCAAATAAATCAGTTAGAACTGTTAGGCTTTAGCTGGAATGTGGAAAAAGAAAAACTGAATCACAAAACTTGGCTTAAAGAGTATCAAAAATTAAAATCCTTCTACCTTGAAAACGGACATTCGCATGTTCGTAAGACCCAAACGGACAAAAAGCATTATACATGGATTTTAATGCAAAGAGTGAAAAATAAAAAGAATACTCTCACTGAATTGCAACGGAATTTATTGAATGAAATAAACTTTGTTTGGACAGCCGACAACTTACCCGTAAAAGGGATGCCTGATAATAAACCTTGGAGTAAAATGTTTGAATCATTAAGGGAATTTAAAAATATGTTCGGTCACGTGAGAGTTTCACAAACTGACTCTAAATATAAAACTTTGGGGCGATGGGTAAATACTCAGCGAATAGCTTATGCGAGAGGTAAACTTCTTCAAAATAGAAAGGAGTTACTGGAATCCCTTGGCATTGTATGGAATGCAAAAGAGGCTGATTGGGACGACCGCTTTGAGCAAGTCACAAAGTTTAAAAATGAACATGGCCATTTCAACGTTGGCCAATTTGACAAAAAATACAAGGGATTGTATAATTGGATAAGGCATATACGGACAAGGGCCGAATTGACGGAAAAGCAAAAGCAGAGACTGAAGAAAATCGACTTTCCATTTGAGCATTTACCTTTTAAACTGGACAACTTTGAAGAACGACTCCTTCAATTAAAAGAATATGAAAGAACTAATGGGACATTTAAAGTAATGAAGAAGTATTCCCAACTCTACAATTGGTTAAAGGACATTAGAAAACGACCACGCTTGACAAACGAACAAATCGTAAGATTGAGACAGATTGGTTTTACGGACGACATTCCGACCAGAGATGAATCGTGAAACGCCCCCCGGTTAGCGCGCAATTTGCAACGCGTGCTATTCCAATCTTCATCTGTAGTTGCCAAATTCCATGCAGCTTGTTATTTTATGTCTCCGCTGTGTCACCCGCTTCGGGGACGCAGCGGTGAGTGAAAGAGCCACCTCATCATTTACTGTCATGCCGCACGGCAAGCGAGAGCGTAGCGAGTTGCGGCATCTCCTTGTGTGAAGGAGTGTTTGCTTATCATTGTCGGGTACACGAAATGCTTCTTCTTTCAAGGGGACACCGGCACTCGCACTTGCAGCCGCACATGCTGGCCGGTGTGACAGTGTGGGAGGGAGAGCGGAGTTTCTAAATGAATGTGAGTGACAGAGCCACGTC
>CAZECP010000052.1:0-32492 GCA_964510765.1 uncultured Ohtaekwangia sp.
TATGGAGCGCAAGACTGGATTGGCTTAACGGCAATCGAAAAAATTAATGGCTCGTTCTTTACAGTAATGGGTTTGCCAATGCATAAGGTTTACGAACACTTGAAAACCTTCTGATTACTCAGAGTTTTGTCAATTGGTTAATTTGAATCTTATTCGCGCAATCAAAATGTCCTTTTGGGCAAGCTTTCATTCCATGCGATCCACAAGGTCGGCAAGAAAGCTTTTCTTTTACTTCCACAACAAACGATTTGTCTGACAGCGGTCCAAAACCAAACTGCGGAAGCGTGCTGCAGAATACAGCTGTGACAGGGGCATTCATTGCAGATGCCATGTGCATCGGAGCGCTGTCATTCACGAAAGTCATGGAAGAACCAGAGATCAATGCAGCCGATTCGAGAAAGGAGAGTTTACCGCACAAGTTCTCAACCCCAGCATGCGCAGAAGCTAAACGAATCGATTCACACACATGATGATCGGAAGGCGCACCAAGTAAAAAGATTTCTAATTTTGAGTCACAACTTTGAATGAACTCGATCCACTTTTCGGGTGGAAATTGTTTCGTAAACCAAACTGAAGTTGGAGCTATACAAATATACTTGTCACTTTGATAGGGCCTTATCTTTTCAAAATCAGCAGGTGATGGATACAACTTCGGCTTTTCAAATTGATCATCAGTAATTAGTTGAATGAGCAAATGGTTGCGCTGCACTTCGTGGATATTTTGCGAACCATCCATCACATGTTCCACCTTATGATGATAGGTGAATGAAAAGGGGTTATTTAAAAAACCTGATTTCCATTTCGCATTTGAAAGCCACGCGATGAGACCAGAGCTTGCGTAGCGTTGAACATTTACCACTGCATCGTATTTGTTTCTGATACTAAGTCCGATTTTAATCAGGTTAATGGTCTTGCCTTTTTTCTTGTCCCATATAAGGACTGATCGGATGTGTGGATTATTTTTTAACAATCCCTCATTTCCTTTTCGAACCAGGAAATCAATCTGGGCTTCCGGATAAAATTGTTTTATTTTTTCGATTAATCCCGTGGCGAGTATAACGTCACCAATAAAAGCAGTTTGAATTATGAGAAAGGACTTGAAGGAAGTCTTCATCAATGAGGAAATTCCTTTTTGTAGGATTGAATCGCGCGACTCACCAGTTGCATCGCCACATCTTTGCCTTCAAATTCCGGAACAATGACCACCTTATTCTCAAGTTTTTTATAAGTTTCAAAAAATTCCTTGAGTTCAAGTTTAAAATGATTTGCCAATTCACTGATATCATTCACGTGCTTGGTATTAGCATCGTTTTCGGCTACGGCCAGAATCTTCTCATCGCCTAGCCCCTGATCAATCATGTGCATCACCCCCACCACACGTGCCGGCACCAGGCAAAGAGGCCGGATTTCCTCGCGGCACAAAATCATAATATCCAGTGGATCTTTATCATCACCCAACGTTTGCGGGATGAATCCATAATTGGCAGGATAATAAACAGCCGAATACAAGATACGATCCAACTTCAGCAGGCCGGTCTCTTTATCCACTTCATACTTGGTACGCATGCCGGTGGAAATTTCAATAATAGCATTTACAAATTCAGGAGGGTTTGCTCCAACAGGAGCTTCGTGCCAGGGGTGTTTTATCATAATTGCAAAAGTAGAAAGTAAAAAGTGGAAAGTAAAAAGTCATAGACTTTCAACCTCCCACTTTTAATTTTAAACTTTTAGCTTTTAGCTTTTAGTTTCTATTTTTTATCCTCTTCCTTCTTTTCGTCTTTCTTCGCTTTCACAATTTTGTCCCCATCCTTCAAGCGCTTTGAAACCACCAGGAATGGACCAGTAACAACTTCCACGCTGTCTTTAATACCTGATATGATTTCAATATTGTCATAGTCGCTGATGCCTGTCTTTACTTCGACCATTTTTGCAACACCTTTGTCATTCACAAACAAAACAACTTTGTCAGCTTTCTTTTCTTTCTCCTTTCCTGTTGACACCTGGCGAGCTTCATCGCGAGGATTGACTTCTTTTTCAGGAGCCGCACCTTTCTTCAGGTCTTCAGGGTTTCTTGTGGTAACTGCTGAAAGCGGAACAGAGAGAACATCGTTCTTACGAGTGGTGATAATTTCCACACTCGCAGTCATGCCTGGACGGAATGGATATTTATTGCCCTTTTTAATCAAATCTTCGTAGGAAGAACGCAGAACCAATATACGCACCTCAAACTCGGTAATTGCATCCGTTGACGTTTTGTCCTTAGCTGTATTTGCAATGTTGGTTACAATTCCCTTGAACTGTTTATTTGTGTTTGAGTACGCATCCACATCAATAATTACTGTATCTCCATAGTGCACGCGAACGATGTCATTTTCATTCACATTCACACGTACTTCCATTTTGTTCAAGTCAGCAATACGCAGCATCTCCGTTCCTGTCATCGTTGCCGTTCCTACGACACGCTCACCCTTTTTAACGCTTAGCTTTGAAACAATGCCTTTCATGGGAGCAACCACTGCTGTCTTTCTTACATTCTCGCGTGCTTCTTTCACTGAGGCTTCAGTGCTGCTCACAACATATTTGGCCGCCTCCAGACTTTGCTTAGAGGAGGCCAGATTATTCTTTGCTACATTATAAGCCTGAATAGCTGCCTGCCAATCTGCTTCAGAGATAACTTTTTGATTCCATAATTTTTCCTGACGATTGTAGTCTGCTTCAGCTTTTGCAAAATTTGCTTCGGCAACCTGCAACGAACCTTTACTTGATTCCACCTGGGCGCGCATCTGGCTGAGAGAAGCTTCTTGTCTTTCCAATTGGCTGCGCAATACATCAGGGCGAATTTTAACGAGGGACTCTCCGAGTTTTACAGAGTCTCCGTCTTCCACATTCAATTCTATAATTTCACCAGAAACTTCAGGAGCAATTTTTACTTCAATCACTGGTTGCACTGTGCCTGACGCGCTCACCTTCTCTGTGATAGAAGTTTTTTTTGCCTTTGCCAACTCCACTTCCATCTCCTTTGTCTTGCCAATCCATCCCATGGATTTTCCAATGACCAGGAAGATGATTAAAAATACGACAGCACCAATGCCCCAATAGAGTAGCTTGTTGGATTTCTTTTTGTTCTGTTTTGCCATGAGTGGAGGGTAAGGTTAAAAGCGGTTTGAAATTATTTATTGGTAGTATGATCTTATTTAATATTCGATTGTTTTGCCCTGATAGAAATCAAGGACTTTCTTGGTAAGAATGAAATTATACTTCGCTCGTGCCAGGGATGATTTCGCAGAGAATAAGTCATTGGATGCTACTTGATATTCAATATAAGTTGCCGCTCCAATCTGGTGTCTCTGTTCGGTCATACGGAAAGCTTCTTCATTGGCACTCACTTGCTTAAGAGCAGCGGTATAAGTCTTAGCAGCAGCAAGTGCATTATTATACGCTGTTTCAATGGATTGACGAAGTGTGTTTTCAGTCTCCTTTACAGTAATCGATGCCAACTCTCTGTTAATGACAGCTTGTTGTATAGATGCTCGTGTTTGAAGACCATTCAAGATTGGAATGGATAAATTTAAACCTACGTTCTTATAAAGGTTATCTGATAATTGATCGCTAACATGATAACTATCTGACACAAAAAGCTGATTGGGAACTTTGGTTATCACTGGCGCATTTGGATCTCCTCCCACGTAACCGATTGTTTGATCAATCTTAGCGCCCGATGGATCAATTGCATACCTTGTCTTATCTGATGCGCTGTTATAGTTAGAAACTGCTGCATAGGAAAATGAAATTCTGGGATAATAGGAAGCTCTTGCTGCCCTCACAGCTAGTTGCGCTGCATCCACTTTCATAAGAGCACTGCGAACTTGAGGAAGAGTCTTTGAAGAAATTGCATATATCTCCTCTGGAGTCTGATCCATTTGCAAATCTTCCATTGCGATATTAGGAACTACCACCTCAAAATCAGTTGCTGCGGGAACTTGCATAGATTGTTTCAACTGGAGCAAAGAAAGGTTGTAGGCATTTTCTTGAGTGATCAGGTTAGTTTCATTTGTCGCAACGGTCGCCTCTTGTGTTAACTGGTTGCTTTTCGGAAGAGCACCAGCTTCAACCTGTTTCACTATTCTTTCCAATTGCTGCTGACTTGAATTAAGTTGAAATTTTGCATTTTCCAGCAGTTCTTTGTTTAAAATGACATTTGTGTAGTTGGTCACCACAGTTATGATTACATCATTCTTTGCTTTCTCTAAGTCCAAGTCTGCGGCCGCTACACTTATTTTATTCTGTCGATAAGTATATTGGTATCTAAAGCCATTGAACAAAGGGAGTTGCCCGGTTATTTGTGGATTAACAGTTCGAGTCACTCCTTGAAAATATTGATAGGTTACAGGATTTAAATTTCGACCATAATTCTGACTTGCCGATGCATTGATATTCAGGGAAGGAAGGAAATTGCCCTTAGCACTTAAAAAGCTTACTCTGTTTGACTCTACATTGTAAACACTTCGTTTTACTGTTAAGTTATTATCCAAAGCAGTTTTCACGCACTCTTGCAAGGTCATTTGCTGTTGAGCAAACGATACAAGACTTACATAAATTAACAATAAAGGAAGTAATACTCTTTTCATACTATATTTTAGGTATATAAATAATTTCTTTTATCCAGCTAAGACTCTTCAGGTACTCAAATGTTACAGGCTTGATGCCTGAATCCATTTCAATCACCTGGCAAGCCAAGTCATTTTTTCCTTTGCGTGATACAGACATTGTAGCGATGTTACAATCATCGTGCGCCAACACACTGGCAATGAAGGCAATGCTGCCTTTCACATCGTCAGCAAAAATAATCATCGTGTGGAGATTGGCCGAAAAATCAGCTTTGAATCCATTAACCTCAGCAATGTTGATGATGCCTCCGCCTTTGCTTTCACCGAGCACTTCTACCTCCCTATTGCCTTTCTTTAAAAGAAGTCGAATGGAATTAGGGTGCATCGTAGAGGCATTGCCGATGGATTTAAAATGGAAGCTAAGACCACGCTCCTTCGCGATTTCAATTGATTCCTTTATTCTCTTGTCATCAGTCTGAAAACCCATTAGTCCCGCCAGAATAGCCCGATCGCTTCCATGACCTTCATAAGTACGCGCAAAAGAGTTGTAGAAAGTGATTTCTGCATTCTCCGGAACCTCGCCCAAAATCTTAATAGCGGTAAGCGCAATGCGCACAACGCCAGCAGTATGTGAGCTGGAAGGGCCGATCATTACGGGACCAATCATGTCAAAAATGCTGCTTTTCTCAGGCATACCAAGGCATCAAAACGCAATATTAACCCAAAAGGATGTACCTAAACCGGATTTTTATTTCAAAAGTCGATTAGAATTTACCGGACGATAAATTTTTGGGAGATGGTTTTAGATGCGAACGAGACACGCGCAATGTAAAGACCATTGGACAAATTATGATTCAAACTATAGGTCTCGTTTGGTTGTATTGAAAAAGGATCGCCAAGTACTTGTCCCAGTATGCTGAAAATTTGCACAGTGGCAGATTGATTGGAACGAATAGATATTTGATCAGAAGGTTGAGCAGGGTTTGGCCACCAATAAAACAATGCCTGATCCGAAGAATTTACTTCTTCTGGCTTAAGGACGTAAATGCCACCCGTAATTGTCCCAATAAAAAGAAGTGGCGAAAAATTGAAATATAAATCAGCTGTCGCTAAACGGATATAACCTCCCACATTTCTATTTTCAAAATCACCTTTGAGCTTATTCTCGATGTATATTGTATCAGAAGTTGGGTTCGGTGCTACTAAAAAATCTGAAAGCACTACCAGAGAACCCTTATTGCCAATCAGCAAATCTACATTACCATCTTGCTTTAAATCGGCCACGGAAGCAGAGAGGCAGTATCTTGTAATGCTCGATCCTAATCCGAGAAACGATGAATTTGAAAGTACAGGAAAAAAAGAGGTGGCAGTTCCCGCATTTGTCCATTGTTGCAGTGAGCCATCCACTTTTCCAATTAGCATGTCCGGCAGACCATCTTTGTTCAAGTCGGTCATAAGAATATTTTCAGCTTGATCAATTTGAACACCAACAGCAATCGGCAATTGATTTGCAAAGTCAAATTCACCGCTCGATTGATTCAACAAAAAATATAGTTGTGTTACATTCGTTTGCCTGGAAGAGGCTGTGAAAGCAAGATCAGTTCGCCCATCTTTGTTGACATCAATAAATTGAATTTTAATGTTATATAATTCAAATTTCGAAAACTGAATGTAATCATCTGTTATAAATTTGAATGAAGGCTGGTCAAACGTCCCCGTATTTTCATATTGATGAATTGAAGAAATTGTATCAACACCCGACCAATAGCTTATGAACAAATCCAAATCTCCATCTCTATCAATATCTGCGAAAGAAGGGGTTGCATAACTACCTACATCAATCATGCTTTCTTGAAGAAAATTGGATTTCTCAAATAAAAACTGCGGAAGCAAATTCGTGCCCGTGTTTTTAAATTGCCATACGGAATTGGAAAAATCCAAGCTCGCAGTAACCGTAGAACTTATGTTGGATGAAATAATCAAATCGTTAATTCCGTCCGAATCAACATCTTCATAGTAAGCTGCGGGAAAGAGCAAGCCACTGGCATCCGCAGGCGGAAATGTTTCGAACGACTCAATATCGGCAGATGCATTCGTTCCTTGATTGATCAAGTTATAAATGGTCGTGCAGTTTTGCTCCGAGAAAAGCAAATCCCGAACACCATCATGACTAATGTCCAGTGTCAACAATGATTTTCCTGCATCATGCAGTACCCTGCCACCGGGCAACTGACTACAATCAATGCCATTAAACGCAAATTTGCCGCAGTTGCATTCTTCAAAGCCACCCCACTCCTGCGAAATACGAACCATCTGCATCGAGTCGCACTTTCCTGTATTTTCAATACTCATGTTTTTGTGGTACTCGATGGTGCCCACACCTACAAATCGTGCATTCAAAACATCAAGGTCCCCATCACCATCTACATCATCAATGGCGGGGATATCTGTGAGGTTTACTTTCAAATTAACAGGGCCGTTGAAGCCTTGTGTGAGGAGTGGAAGTCCCTTGTTAAAAGGTCGCCATTTCAAAGTGGTATTCGAAGAAATATTTACATATACAGAAATCCCTGAGATGCTTCCGGTGAACAAATCCTTTTTTCCATCACAATTAAAATCGCGGAGCAACAACCATGAGGTGAGTGTTGGAAAAAATGATTCATAATCTGGCGCATAGACATATTGAGTTCTGGTCCTTAGAAAAGGCAACAGTTTGTTGGAAGTTCTGTCGAACACAACCAAATCTTCATCGCCATCAAAGTCGAGATCGATCGAACTGATCTGCGCAGAATTCAAACCACCTGCCCATGGATTGAGCAAAGTCTGACCATTGATTTTAACAGGAATGTCTTGAATTAAACTAAAATTTAATTGGGCCTTCACAGCAAAAACTGCGAGCCAGAAGCTTACGAAAAGGAAGACAAGCTTAAGCACTTTCGACTTTGCGCACTACTTGTTTGAACAAACTCCTATTTTATTGGATGAAGAAGTAGTTCCATTCACACCTATATTTCCAGCAACCAGTACAATACTGCTCTCCGGCCCGGTAACGGCCGCGTGCACATTTACATAGGCAGCCAATTTCAAAAGATCCTTGTATGATACTTTAGATTCGTCAGCCATTTGCGTCACGATAGTTTCACTCACACCTGTTTTAGCACTTACCGGATTTAAAAGTGCTGCCACATCTGCTCCATTCGATGAAACATCCCCAAGATGCAAGTGAGAAGGCAATTGACTTGATCCATCGGTTCCTTTCAATTGAATCAGGACCGTGGTCGATCCGTCTTTCCTTTCTTTGAAAGTCACCGTTCCACTCACTGGATATTGTGATGCCTGGGTCAATCCGTAAATCGCCTGGTTCCCTGTAAAATCAGAAACCACTTCACTTTTCTGGCATTGAGTTAAGCCCAATAAACCAATCATAGCAACCATCAACTTCTTCATAATCAACTATGTTTTTTGAAGTTACGAATATACAAAAATGATTTGATCCATTTCGATTCCTACATGCAATGGTCACGATGTGTAGATCATTCGCATTTTATAATAAAAATCATGGCATTTTTTTTCCAAAACATGTTAACGGTTAAGCACTCTTCATTACTTTTCAGCCGTTTATTACGAATATCTATAATGCGTTTCAGGACAGAATATTGATCGTAGCAATGGCCATGTTTCGAATTCAGTAGCAGGAATTAATTTAGCAGATGGCAAGTGGGGCTTAATGGCGCAAGGGTTCCTGCCTTTGTTTCAGCATGCTAATGCCGGCCAAACCAATCTTCAGGTCAAAGGAATGATGGCTCAGTTACTCCTTTTAAAAGCCAGCGAATAATTTCACCCTTTCGTTTATTGGAAAATCTTAAAGTGAATGCGCATTACAAGTACTGGGAATCCTGTCAGCGGGTTCGTTTTAGTAATAAGGATTTGTGCGCGCTCTATGCATGATCGCTTTGAATTATTTCGTTCTAGCAAAAAAAACCAAAGGCCGACACACATCAGCCTTTGGTTTACTTCGGGTGAAATCAAAACTATTTCGCTTCTTCTGCCTTCTTTGTTTTTTTCTTTGGCTTGGTTCCTTTGCCATTTGAATCCTCTTCGCCCATCAACTGAACTTTTGCTTTTTGCAACTCGTGCTTCTGCGCTTCGCTTACTATCGGGTAGTTCAGTTTTAGTTTACTGAATTCTTTGGTGATGATGGCGGCAATAGCAAGTCGTGCGTACCATTTGTCATCGGCAGGAATTACAAACCAGGGAGCATATTCTGTGGAGGTCGCGCTCAAGGCTTCACCATACGCTTTTTGATAGTCATCCCAATAAGCTCTCTCTTTCAAATCAGACAATGAAAACTTCCAATTCTTTCCCGGATCTTCGATGCGTTCCAAAAATCTTTTCTTCTGCTCCTTCTTCGATACATGCAAAAAGAATTTCATGATCACCATTCCGTTATCGGCCAGGTTCTTTTCAAACCTGCGAATCTGCTTGTAACGCTTCTCCCAAAATTTCTTATCGATCTTATCTACGGAGTCAATGCCCGGAATATTCTCATTCAAAATCCACTGGGGGTGAACTTTAGTAACAAGTACGTTTTCATAGTGTGATCGATTGTGAATGGCAATCTCGCCACGAGCAGGCAATGCCAATTCGTGGCGCCAGAAATAATCATGATCAAGTTCAGTCGAGTTGGGCGCTTTGAAGCTAAACACTTTTACACCCAATGGATTGAACCCCGACATAATGTGTTTTACGGCACCATCTTTCCCCGCTGCGTCCATCGCTTGAAGCACGATAAGCACACCGTATTTATTATGGGCATAAAGCTTGTCCTGAACTTCTGCAAGATGTTTGCGACCTTGCTCCAGCAGCATTTCAGAATCTTTTTTGTTCAGGATTTTGCCTTTGTATTTCGTATCAAAATCTTTCATCTTGATATCCTTGCCAGGCTTCACCAAGTGCATCTTGATGTCGATCAGTTTTTCGTCAGTAAGCATAAAGTGTGGGTTTATTATTATCCCAAACTACACCATCCTTTCCTAATTTCAATATGATATTACTCAGGTTTCTGAAAAATATTCCCTTGTGCTGCATGACGTAAAGCCCGCTTTTTTTAGTTATATTCATAGCAACATTAAAAATCCTGCCACATGAAAACACAGCGAATCCCCGTACTTGCCATCGGCATGTTTTGGTTAGTTAGTTTCTACGGCATGGCCCAGTCGAAAGACATCGAGTCCATTAAAGATGTGATTACGAAAGAGACCATCGCATTTTTCAGTGTTGATCGGGCGAAGTGGGGAGAATTCTGGGCCAATGTACCCTATGCGTACTGGTCGTATTCTGATTCCACCTCCACAAGTTACATCCAGGGTTGGGATGGTTTAAGCAAATCATTCGAATCATACTTCAAGACTTCCAAGCCATCGAAAGCCGAGATCAAGAATGAATGGCAAGACATCCGCGTTTACGGAAGCGGAGCCTATGTGAGTTTTACCCAAAAGGTACAGGACGAAATTGAGCACGATGAAACGCATCAGGTTCGTGTGTTGGAGAAGAAGGATGGCAAATGGAAAATAATCTGTGTGGTTGCCATTGCCAAATACGCAAAGACTTCCCCTGAGTCACGCGTGCGGCAGTAGCCTTACCCCTTATTATCAACAAGTTGTCATTCGCTCAAAGCGGGCGATCAAATCTTTTTTCAAACTAAAAGTTTTTTCTTTTTGGGCGGATCAAATACGCTACCTTTGCGCGGATTTTTTTCATCCCCATGTCTTCAGTAAAATACATTTTTGTAACCGGTGGTGTGACCTCCTCCCTTGGAAAGGGTATTATTTCCGCATCGTTGGGAAAACTCCTTCAGGCCAGGGGCTTTCGCGTCACTATCCAGAAGTTTGACCCTTATATTAATATCGATCCGGGGACGCTAAATCCCTACGAACATGGAGAATGTTATGTGACCGATGACGGAGCCGAGACCGACCTCGACCTTGGCCACTACGAGCGATTTTTGAACGTGCGTACTTCACAGGCAAACAACGTGACCACCGGAAGGATTTACAACAATGTAATCACGAAAGAACGCAAGGGCGAGTATTTAGGAAAGACTGTTCAGGTAGTTCCCCATATAACAGACGAAATTAAGCGGAATATCTTTTTGCTTGGTGAAAGTGGCGAGTATGATTTTATCATTACGGAAATTGGCGGATCAGTGGGTGATATTGAATCACTTCCATTCGTAGAAGCCGTGCGTCAGGTGCGTTGGGATTTGGGTGCGAATAATTCAATGGTGATTCACTTGACACTGATTCCCTACTTGAAAGCAGCGAAAGAATTGAAAACCAAACCTACACAGCACTCGGTGAAAGAGTTGCTGTCGTATGGAATTCAACCTGATATTTTGGTTTGCCGTACTGAACTTCCGCTATCTGCTGAGATCAGGAAGAAGCTTGCATTGTTTTGCAACGTGAACGTGAACTCAGTCATCGAAGCTATGGATGCAGATACCATCTATGACGTGCCGCTCTTGATGAAGAAAGAGAAGCTGGACGAACGCGTGCTGGCAAAATTGAAGATGACTTCCAAACACGAACCCGAGCTTGAGCAGTGGAAGACATTTTTAGGAAAATTGAAAAATCCGCTCAACGAAGTAACGATCGGCCTTGTTGGTAAATATGTCTCTCTCCCTGATGCCTACAAATCCATTGCTGAATCCTTCATTCATGCGGGCGCGCAAAACGATTGCAAGGTGAATCTGAAATGGATTTCGTCTGAAGAGATAAACAAAGAAACCGTTAAAGCAATTCTTGGAGATTTAGATGCGGTGCTGGTGGCTCCGGGTTTTGGAGAGCGCGGCCTCGAAGGAAAGATAGAAGCAATTCGCTATGTGCGTGAAAATAAAATTCCGTTCCTCGGCATTTGCCTGGGCATGCAGTGTGCAGTAGTAGAATTCTCACGTCACGTTTTAGGATTAGATGCAAGCAGTACGGAGTTGAATCCAAAGGCGAAGCATCCTGTGATCGACATGATGGAAGAGCAAAAGAAAATCACGAACAAAGGCGGCACGATGCGATTGGGCTCTTACACTTGCAAGCTCAAGAAAGGATCAAAAGCAAATCACATTTACGGTGAGACAACCATTCACGAACGCCATCGCCACCGTTATGAATTCAACAATAAGTATTTGGAACAGATAGAGGAAGCAGGTTTGAAAGCGACCGGCATTAATCCTGACTCCAACTTGGTGGAGATTGTTGAATTGAAGGATCATCCGTGGTTCGTGGGCGTTCAGTTCCATCCTGAATTGCGCAGCACTGTATTAAACCCGCATCCATTGTTCGTAAAGTTTGTGGAAGCTGCGATGGAGCACAAGAAATCGGCAAGCAATTAAGACCATCAAAATATTTTAGTTTTAGAATCGACTTATATTCAAATAATTACTCATGGATAGGAATTCCGCGATAGGCCTCACATTGATAGCAGCAATCATTCTTGTTTACACCTTATTTTTTTCGCCCAAGCCAACGCCTGAGCCAACGAAACCAGCAGCTACCGAGCAAACGCAAGCCAGGAAAGATAGCATTATTACACAACCAATAACGTCATCACCTACTGACAGTGCTGCCCTTAAAAAGTATGGCGACTTGTCAGCATTCCTTGGCGGAAGTGAAGAATTAACCACCGTAGAAAATGATGTCCTTCGACTAGTGCTTTCATCAAAAGGATTTATCAGTGAAGTGGAACTTAAGAATTTCAAAACCTATTCAAAGAAACCCCTGCTCCTTGCCGATGCAAACTTTAATCATTTTGAATTGAAGGCTGGCTCGATTGATTTATATAGTCTTCATTACAGCAAAGAACAAACGAAAAAAGGTGATTCAACAATCATCACCTACGCTGCTTCCTTGACGGATGGTTCTTATCTGAAACATATCTATTCAATTCCCGATCACGGATATAAAATCGGGTATCGCATCGAATCAGACAGAATGAAATTTGACTCTCCTAATGTGACATTGAATTGGGTAGATGATATTCCCTTGCAAGAGAAGGATCTTGAAAACAGCCGTGCGAAAACAACCATCAACTATTATTTGAGCAAAGGGGATTTTGATGGTCTTTCGGAAACCGGTGCAGATTCAAGATCGATTGCAGAACCCATCAAATGGCTTGCCATCCGTCAGAAGTTTTTTATTAGCTCGATCATTTCTCAAAATGAGTTTACCAACACAAACATTTCAACCACGTTTGATCCGAATGACAAATCGATGGTGAAGCGCGCTTTGATAAACCTGTCATTTGCCACTGAAAGCTTGAATTCAAAGAAGGCAAACTTTCATTTTTACTTCGGCCCAAATGATTACTCAATATTACCAACGGTAACAGAAGGATTCTCACGCAACCTCTATCTCGGATGGCCTCCGGTGATTTGGGTGAACAAGTTCATCATCATCCCTACTTTTAAATTCCTGGAGAAATATATTTCCAATTACGGCATCATCATCATGTTGCTGGTGGTATTCATCAAGTTGTTGCTTACACCACTCTCTTATCGCTCTTACATGGGCATGGCGAAGATGCGTTTGTTAAAACCTGAGCTTGACATTATCAAAGAAAAGAATGGCGACAATATGGCGCAAGCGCAGCAAGATCAAATGAAGTTATATCAGCAAGCAGGCGTGAATCCATTTAGCGGCTGCATTCCGTTGATCTTGCAAATGCCTATTCTCTTCGCGATGTTCTATTTCTTCCCCGTTTCAATCGAGTTGAGACAGAAAGCATTTTTGTGGGCTGAAGATTTATCAACATACGATTCAATCATCAATTTGCCTTTCACAGTTCCCTTCGGCTATGGTAATCATGTGAGTTTGTTCGTATTGTTGATGACAGCCTCAACGATTATTTACACCTGGCAAAACAATCAGATCAGTTCCGTGCAAGGCCCGATGAAATCAATGTCATACATCATGCCACTCGTATTCATGTTTGTATTGAATACCTTCTCAGCCGGTTTGAGTTTCTACTATTTTGTTTCCAACCTGGTTACATTTGCCCAGCAAGCCATCATCAAGCGATTTGTTGATGAAGACAAGATTCTCACTATTATGGAAGAGAATAAAAAGAAAGCCGCAACTGGCACAGGCAAGAAGTCGAGTTTCATGTCCAAGTTGGAAGCTGCCATGAAAGCCAGCGAAGAAGCTCGGAAGAACACGAAGAAATAATCGCTTCTATTTTTTCTTTGGCTTTCGTCTTGTAGCGCGTTCTGTTTTTTTACTCCCGGCCGCACGTGCCTGCTTTTTTTGAATTTTCACTTTTTTCTTAAGTGAAACTTTCTTCTTGCCATTTTTACTCCTGCGATTCACAGAGTTTACATAGCGCTGGTCAGGCGTGGTCTTCCCAGATTCGTCAAGAGCATCTTGTGAATAAGCCACAAAACCAAATGCCATTAATGACAGGAATACAAACAAAGTTTTTTTCATCAGCACCAATTAGTTAATCCAAAGATAATACATCGTAATAAGATTTCATCCCGAAGAAAAAACTGTCTTTTGATTCGAAGGAACACGACTTCTTAATCAAATGTTAAGATTCTGTTGACAGTAAGTGGATAACATTGTTTCACGAACGTTCCACGATGCTTCAATAAAGCTATCTTTGTTCCTCAATTTTTTAATTCATGGGCAAAATAATTGCTATTGCAAACCAAAAAGGAGGAGTTGGAAAAACTACTTCTGCCATCAACCTGGCGGCCAGTCTGGCGGTGTTGGAACATAAAACTTTGTTGGTGGATGCCGACCCACAGGCCAACTCTACATCCGGATTGGGCATGAACCCAAAGGACGTGAAGAAGAGTATTTATGAATGCATGGTCGATGGGATTGAACCTTCGGAAGCAATTGTTAAAAATGAATTGAAGTTTTTAGATGTGCTCCCCTCCCATATTGATCTGGTGGGTGCAGAAGTGGAGATGGTGAACATCGAACATCGCGAAGAAAAAATGCGCGATGCACTCGGCAAAATAAAAGACCAATACGATTACATCTTGATCGATTGCTCACCTTCGCTGGGTTTGATCACGATCAATGCACTCACCGCTGCTGATTCTGTGATGATTCCTGTGCAGTGCGAATACTTTGCATTGGAAGGTTTGGGAAAACTTTTGAATACGATAAAGATCATTCAGACAAGACTCAATCCGAAGCTGGAAATTGAAGGAATTCTATTGACACTCTACGATTCACGCACTTCACTGGGCAACCAGGTGGTGGAAGAAGTAAGAACGCACTTTAAGAACATTGCGTTCAATACCATCATCCCACGGAACGTAAAGCTAAGCGAATCACCAAGCTTTGGATTACCCGCCATTGTGCACGATGCAGAAAGTAAAGGAGCGTTGAGTTATCTGAATCTGGCACACGAAATATTGAACAAAAACGGAATTCACAAATGAGCAAGAAGGTAGCACTAGGAAGAGGCTTGAAAGCGCTCTTGAGCGATTCGGAAGAAAACGAAAAACTCGAAACGGATGTAACCACCCAGGTGGCGACAACAACCACTCCGCCTAAAAACATGGAGGAGATTCCGATAGAACAGATTGAGACCAACCCATTTCAACCTCGCCAATATTTTGATGAGATTGCCTTGTTGGAATTATCTGAATCCATCAAAGTGCATGGCATCATTCAACCAATCACCGTCAGAAAGTTAGCAGAGAATCAGTATCAATTAATTTCCGGTGAAAGAAGATTTCAAGCTTCGAAACTTGCGGGATTAAAGTCCCTGCCGGCTTATGTGCGCACGGCTGATGATCAGCAAATGCTGGAGATGGCGTTGATCGAAAACATTCAGCGCGAGAATCTGAATCCAATCGAAATCTCTCTGAGCTACCAGCGACTGATTTCAGAATGTAACTTGAAACAGGAAGAGCTTGGAGAGCGCGTGGGCAAAAATCGCACGACTGTAACCAACTACTTGCGTTTGCTCAAACTTCCACCCGATATTCAAATCGCTTTGCGCGACAACAAAATTTCAATGGGGCATGCGCGGGCGATCATCAACATAGAAGACCCGACCCAACAATTATATGTTTTCAAAAAAATGTTGTCGGATGATTTATCAGTAAGAGCTGTTGAGGCGCTGGTGAGAGAAATTTCGAGCACACCTAAAGAAACAGAAGTTCCACAACAATCTGCACCCAAAGAGATCACCCAATTGCAATCGCGCTTATCTTCGCACTTTGGCACGAAAGTTATTGTGAGAAGCGATGGCAAAAAAGGAGATATTCGGATTCCATTCCTATCAGTGGAAGATCTGAATCGTATCCTCGACATCCTAAAAATGTGACATGCGACTTGGGTTAGTCCTTTTATTTTTTCTCTGCTCATTCCAAATATTAGCCCAGGAACAAAGCGTTCCCGACTCAACTGCCATTCTCTCGGATAGCGTAATGGTAAAAAAAGGAAAGAAATACTATACCATCGAATCCTATGCTGAACGCTTCAATCCCCGTAAGGCATTGTTCTACGCATTGATTTTACCCGGAGCAGGACAGGTTTATAACAGGAAGTACTGGAAAGTACCCTTGGTATATGGAGGCTTCATTGGATTGATTGCAGTCGTTAAATTTTACAACGATTTAGAGATCAAGTATAGCAATGAACTTTATACAACTATCAGCACAGGATTAACAACTTCCATTCAAGGGCACACTACTGATCAACTGCGAACAATTGTCGATGTCGCCCGGAGGCAGCGTGACTACTTCACCATTTTTACTGGAATATTTTATCTGCTCCAAATGGTGGATGCACACGTAGATGCACACTTGAAAGAGTTTGATATCAACCCCCGCCTAAAAGCACGGATTGAACCATCCGTTCAAAAAAATTATTACACAGGCACTGCGTTGGGTCTCTCCCTCACTTTAAAATTTTAGTTATTTCACTTTTATGAAAATTCTTTTGATCGGCTACGGAAAGATGGGCAAAGCAATTGAAGCTATGGCTAACCAAAGAAACCATACGATCGAAGGGAAAGTAGATACGAGAGAAGAATTGAATCACTTCAGTGGTAAACCGGATGTGGCGATTGAATTTTCGCAACCTGATGCCGTTATCAGAAATCTTTCTTATTGCTTTGAAAGAAGGATTCCCGTGGTGTGTGGAACTACCGGCTGGCTGGAAAAACGAGGCGAGGTGGAAAAAGAATGCCTTCAAAAAGACAGTGCATTTTTTTATGCATCCAATTACAGTTTAGGTGTAAATGTTTTCTTCAAACTGAATGAATACCTCGCGAAGTTAATGAATGGCCGCCTCGACTATTCCATCTCCATTGATGAAACTCATCACACCCAGAAAAAAGATGCACCCAGCGGGACAGCGATCACATTGGCGGAAGGGATCATCAGAAATAATCCTTCAAAGAAACGCTGGGAACTTGAGGACTCATCCGATACGCAAAACATAGCAATTAAATCTTTTCGCATCGACCCGGTTCCCGGTACACATATAGTCCGCTACCAATCAATTGTTGATGATATTGAGATAAAACACACGGCACATAGCCGACAAGGCTTTGCTTTGGGAGCAGTTCTGGTGGCCGAGTGGTTGGCCGGCAAAAAAGGAGTGTTCACCATGGATGATTTTTTAAAGTTCTGACTTTGTTGCCCCAAGGAGACAATCGTGATCTGATCAGGAACACGGAAATAAATTCAGAATCCTATTTTAATTCCAACACCACTACAGACATGGGGGGAAGCTTAACAGCCATATCTTTACCAAGCGTGGCACCTTTAAATACGGTCGGCTTTATTTTATCAGGGTTTTCAA
This sequence comes from uncultured Ohtaekwangia sp., assembly GCA_964510765.1. GTDB lineage: Bacteria > Bacteroidota > Bacteroidia > Cytophagales > Cyclobacteriaceae > ELB16-189. The sequence goes on from CAZECP010000052.1 coordinate 17,429, forward strand.
ATGAGTTGTAATCCTGAAGTTTTGAAGAAGTTAAGACGCGACCTGTTACGGAAGTAAACTTCATTCCCTGCAAATCGATCGCTATTTCCTGAACGTTCTTCGGATCAATATTTACAAGACTGATGTGAGTGAGACCGCTCTGATCGCGCGAAGCTGATGCGGACACTGATGGCAATTTCTTTTCCTCCAACTGATATTCATTGGATTTTAAATTGATAGGCAAGAGCGTTGCATCCTGATGCACATTGTACATCTCCATCACATGATAGGTTGGTGTTAGCAATAACTTTTCTTCATTGGTGAGAATAACTGACTGCAACACATTGATCGTTTGTGCAAGATTGGCAGCACGAACGCGATCACTATGGTTATTGAAAATATTGAGTGTGACCCCCGCAATCATGGCATCACGTATCGTATTTTGTTGATACAGAAAGCCTGGGTTTGTGCCGGGTTCTACATTGTACCAACCGCCCCACTCATCTACCACCAGGGCAATTTTCTTTGCCGGATCATACACATCCATGATGCTGGAGTGGCGGGTCACCAACTCATCCATCCAAATCGCTGATTTCATGGTCGCAAAATATTGTGCCTCGCTGAAGTCAGTTGCCGATCCTTTGTTATTCCATTCTACGGTTGAATAGTGATGGAGCGCAACACCATCAAGCATGTGGTGAGGTATGTCACGCATCAATACTTCGGTCCAATGGTAATCCGCCTCATTTGCACCGCTGGCTATGCGAAAGAGTTTTCCCGAGTTACTCCAATCAGTCATGAACGTTGCATATTGCCGATAGACATTTGCATAATGCTCCACTTTCATATTTCCACCGCAGCCCCAGGCCTCATTGCCTACACCCCAAAATTTGACGCCCCATGCTTTATCTCTTCCATTTTCTTTTCTAAGTTTTGACATAGGGCTTTCTCCGTCAAAATTTACATACTGAATCCAATCGGTAAATTCCTGTACGGTGCCACTACCAACATTAGCTGCCAGGTAAGGGTCTGTCCCAATCAGCTCGCACATATTTAAAAAATCATGTGTGCCAAAACTATTGTCCTCCGTTACTCCACCCCACCAAACATTTACCATCTTTGGTCGTTTGTCTTTCGGGCCAATGCCATCCTTCCAGTGGTAGGTATCTGCAAAGCATCCGCCTGGCCAGCGCAAGTTGGGTATCTTTAGCTTTTTTAACGCGCTTACCACATCGTTTCGCACCCCGTTTGTGTTCGGTATTTTTGAATTGCTTTCGCCTACATAGAATCCACCATAAATGCAACGACCGAGGTGTTCTGCAAAATGACCATAGATGTGCTTGCTGATTTTCTCTTTTCCCAAATCAGCATGCACTGTCAATTTATTCTGAGCATATAATTGTTGGATGAATACAATTAAAAGCAAGGCTATAATTTTTCCTTTCATAGAGCTGGGGTTAAGTAAATACCAATACACCTTTAAAAATTATCAAAGAACAAGCTACAAGCAGAAGTCTCTGCTACAAAAACTTAATACCTTCATGCTGTAACCTGTTATATTTATCTCTGTCAAAAACAAAATAGAAGGCACCTTTTCGGGAAGATTCTTTTTCCTTCTCTTTCAATTTTTTAAGAATTCCCAACAAAAGTATTTTGCGCGTGAAATTTCTTCTGTCAAGCGGCATTTCATAAATACTTTCATACAAATTCTGCAACTGCGGTAGCGTAAACTTTATGGGAAGCAACTCAAACCCGATCGGATAAGTGCTTGCTTTCTGCTGAAGGTGCTCTTTGGCTTTTTGCACCATCCGCGCGTGATCAAAAATCAAAGCAGGTAATTTATTAACCGGAAACCATTTAGCTTCATGGGCTCTGTCTAATTTTTCATCGTAGGCTGCAATGTTAATGAGAGCAGAATAAGCAACAGATACAACTCTTCCGGCCGAATCACGACTGGTATCGCCAAAACAATACAACTGCTCCATGTAGATGTCGGCAAGTCCTGTGAGTTCCTTCAACACTCTTGCTGCTGCCTCGTCAACGCTTTCATCTTTATTTATAAATCCGCCCATCAGCGACCACTTGCCTTTTTCGGGCTCAAAATCACGTTTGATCAGGAGTGCTTTTATTTGCTTCCCATCAAAACCAAAAATAATGCAATCCACCGCCACCAATAAACGATCCTGACTTTTGTATTTCTTTATATCCATGTGAATTAAGATGTTCTCTATCTGTAATACATTTCATTCCATCTTAACTCGTTTCTTAATTGATGAATTGTAGTATTTTTTCCGATGTGAACCACTTCAATATTCGCGATGTCGGCAAAATCCTGAAGATGTTCTGCTGTAAGATTCTGACTATAGCATGTGTGGTGAGCTCCGCCAGCTAAGATCCACGCGGCACAACCCGTGTACATATCCGGATAAGGTTTCCACAGCACACGCGCCACCGGAAGTTTAGGCAAATCGTGTTCGGGTCTCACTGCTTCTACCTCGTTCACCAGAAGTCTGAAACGATTTCCCATATCAATGATCGATGCATTCAATGCAGGGCCTGCAGCAGAGTTGAAGACAAGACGAACGGGATCGGCCTTCCCTCCTATTCCCAAGGGATGAATTTCGCACGAAGGCTTTCCATCGGCAATTGATTCACATATCTCAAGCATGTGCGCACCTAATACCATTGGATTGGATGGATCAAAGTGATACGTGTAATCTTCCATAAAAGAATTTCCTCCTTTCAGCCCACTGCCCATCACTTTCATCATGCGCACCAAGCCTGCCGTTTTCCAGTCACCTTCGCCACCGAATCCATAGCCATCGGCCATCAGTCGCTGCACGGCAATTCCAGGTAACTGCTCCATGCCATGGAGGTCTTCAAATGTATCCGTAAAACCTTTGAAGTTTCCTTGCTCCAAAAATGCACGCAAGCCAAGTTCTATTTTTGCTGACTCGCGAAGGGAGTTGTGCTTTTCTCCGCCTTTTCGAAGTGATGGTACAACATTATAACGCTGCTCATATTCAGTAACCAATCTTGAAACCTCAGCATCTGTCATCTGGTTAACAACTTTCACAAGGTCTCCAATGCCATAGCCATTAACGGAGTAACCGAATTTCATTTCCGCTTCTACTTTGTCGCCATCCGTTACCGCCACCTGGCGCATGTTATCACCAAAGCGGCAGAATTTTCCACCTTGCCAATCGTTCCAGCCGGCAGCTGCGCGCATCCATACATTCAGTCGTTCTTGCACATTTGAATCTTTCCAATGGCCTACCACCACTTTGCGATTCAATCTCATTCGTGTCATGATAAAACCAAACTCACGATCACCATGCGCGCTTTGATTGAGGTTCATAAAATCCATGTCGATATCCTTCCATGGAATGTCGCGGTTAAATTGTGTGTGAAGGTGAAGTAATGGCTTCGTCAAAATCTTCAAACCACCAATCCACATCTTGGCCGGAGAGAATGTGTGCATCCACGCAATGATACCAATGCAATTCTTTTCATTGTTTGCCTCCTGGCATAGTTGATAAATTTCTTCAGGAGTTTTCAAAACGGGTTTGAAAGTCACCTTTACAGGAATATGCGCTGATGATTCGAACTCTTTTACAATTTGTTGCGAATTAGCTGCTACTTGTTTAAGTGTTTCCTCGCCATATAAAAACTGACTGCCTGTAACAAACCAGACTTCTAACTTCTTAAGATCAATCATTTTAAATTTTAGGTTGGGTTATTATTCTTTTAATTTTTTCACTTTTAAATTCATCTCTCCCTCCTTAATTCTGACCATAGTAAGAATTGGGACCATGCTTTCTTTCGAAATGTTTTTTAATCAGAGAATCTGTCAAGCGTGGCGCATCCGGTCTTATCTGCCTGGTGAGGAAAGCCATCTCCGCAATGGACTCTAACACGGCACTGTTGTAAACGGCCTTCTCACATGTTTTACCCCAGGTGAAAGGAGCATGATTGCCAACCAAAATCATTTCAACTTCTTCATAGCTGAGATTTTTTTCCTTGAGGCAATTCATGATTTGAAAGCCGGTTTGATATTCATAGTCACCTTGAATCATTTTATCGTCCATCGGTGGTGCGCACGGAATATCTACTGTGTTGTGATCCGCATGAGTAGTTCCAAAAATCGGAATGTCTAATTGCGTTTGCGCCCACGCAGTAGCATAGGTAGAATGTGTGTGTACAATTCCCCCGATCTTAGGCCAATGCTTATAAAGCACCGCGTGTGTTTTGGTATCAGAAGATGGGCGTAATTTTCCATCCACGGTTGTCCCATCGAAATCAACGATCACCATTTTCTCTGGTGAAAGATCTCCATACGGAACGCCACTCGGTTTGATGGCAAATACTCCGAGTTGATGATCCGCAGCACTTACATTGCCAAACGTGAACAGTACAAGTCCAAGCTTGGGCAATTGCATATTGGCCTGGTATGCAGCCTCACGTATTGAATTATATTTAGTGTCTTGCATCAACAAGTCAATTATGAATTTCCAGCTCTGCTACTTTACTGCGATCGACAAGCATTTCAACTGCGTTGCCGAATTTTTTAAACTTCTCGTATCTCTTCTGATAAAGCTCTACAACGGATGGTTCTGGGGTATAGTGAAGATCAAATCCATGCCCCATCGCGTGCATCGCTTCCGTTACATTTGAATGAACGCCACAAACCGTAGCTGCAAACATGGCTGCACCCAAAGCACAGGTTTGTTCCGATTTGTGAATTTTGATCGGCATGTTCATCACATTGGCCATCACTTGCATGATGTAGGGCGACTTTCTGGCAACACCTCCCAAACCGATGAGTCCTTTCACAGGAACTCCTTCCTCATTGAAACGATCTACAATTGCTTTTGCACCAAAACAAGTTGCCTCCACCCAAGCCTTAAACAAGCGCGGAGCATCGCTTCCCAAACTTAATCCTGTAAGAGCTCCTTTCAATAGTTGATCAGCATCAGGAGTTCTGCGGCCATTCAGCCAATCCACTGCGAGTTCGTCATCCTCATCTAAAGGAATTTTCGCAGCTTCTTTACTTAATTCTGAAATGATCTTATCAGAAATCTCACTTTTCAATTTTTCGGCAACATCAGATGAAATTAAAGAAGATGACTGCAAGAGATTTTGAGTAGGCCAGGTCAATAAATTTTTAAACCATGCATACGTATCGCCAAATGCAGACTGGCCCGCTTCAAGGCCGATCATACCGGGAATAATCGAACCATCCACCTGGCCACAAATTCCTTTCACTAGTTTACCCTCCATCTCATCAACAGGTGCTACCATCATATCACAGGTAGAAGTCCCCATCACTTTGCTGAGATAATAAGGCTCAATCTGTCCGCCCACAGCACCCATATGACAATCAAAAGCACCAACACCGATAAGCACATCTGAAGACAAACCCAACCGCTGCGCCCACTCCGCACTTATCCGACCGGCAGCCTGATCAGATGTGTAAGTATCCGTGAATAGTTTTTTTGTAAACCCTTTCAACAAAGGATCGAGCGATGCAAAAAAGTCATCGGGCGGTAAGCCATTGAATATCTTTGCCCAAAGCGCTTTATGACCTGCCGAGCAAACACCGCGCTTCAGTTGATTCACATCGTTGCCACCTGTCAACAAATAGGGAATCCAATCGCAATGCTCAACCCAGGAATGGCAGGCACTGCGCACGGCTTCATCTTCGCGAAGAATATGAAGTAGCTTTGCCCAAAACCATTCGGAAGAATAAATTCCGCCTACAAATTGTAAGTAGTTCGTTTCAAACTTCTCAGCGTGCTGATTTATTTCTGCTGCTTCCTTCACGGAAGTGTGATCCTTCCACAACACAAACATCGCATTTGGATTTTCTTCAAATGCCGGTGTTAGGGCCAGCGGTGTTCCGGTTTTGTCAACGGCCACAGGCGTTGATCCTGTTGTATCTACGCTGATACCTTTGATGTTTTTGCGAACATGATCACCTGCCTCTTGAAGACATCGTTTAATAGTACTCTCAAGTCCTTCTACATAATCAAGCGGGTGCTGCCGGAATTGATTTCGGGTCGGATTACAAAATAATCCATCCTTCCACCGAGGATAAAAAAAGACTGCGGCAGCTATTTCTTTACCGCTGTGCGCATCTACTATGATTGACCGGACGGAATCCGTTCCATAGTCAACCCCGATAACAAAAGACTCGTTTGCCATTGATCCGTATCGTTTGAATTCAAATATACAGGTAAATTTTACTTAAGTGTAATATTTACATTTAATAGAGATATCAACTTTGGATTTACAATTATACCTTCATCCATTCAAAAAGAACGAAGCAGTTCTCTTTCAAAAAATTCGTGCATTGATAGGAATCTGCGACCCTATAAGTTTTCTATCTTAAAAAATACGAACCGAACTAGCCCTGACAGGAAACAACCTACTTACCTCCCGTTCCATCTCCGTTTTAACAAGTAAAAAACATCAAGATTAAATGTATGTCGTCAGGTCAAATAAAACGCTTTTGGCGTGATCAATATAATCGTCCAAAAACCAATACTTTAAGGTAGTTTTGGAATATTTTACTTTCTTTGCAGCGCTAAAAATTGCGCTTAAACAAGCATTTTATATGAATTGGAAATTTTGGGAGAAAAAGAAGGAAGAGAACGCCAAGCCTAAATCTGTGGTACGTGAATGGTGGGATGCAATTGTATTTGCTGTAGTCGCGGCCACATTAATTCGCTGGCTGATCATGGAAGCTTACACCATACCCACCCCTTCCATGGAGAATTCGTTGCTTGTGAATGATTTCCTATTCGTGAGCAAATTTCATTACGGAACACGCACTCCGAGAACTCCGCTTCAAATTCCTCTAACACATCAAAAAATCTGGTTTACCAATATCCCATCTTATCTAGATTGGATTCAGCTTCCTAGTTATCGCTTGCCGGGAATTTCTCATGTGAAGCGGGAGGACGTAGTTGTTTTCCATGTTCCGAGAATTGAGGAAAATAATTATGACATCATGTATGATCGCCAAAACTGGGTTGATTATCCTGTTGACTTAAAAACAAATTACATCAAGCGGTGTGTGGCTGTTTCTGGCGATGTGCTCGAAATAAAAGACAAGCAATTAATCATCAACGGAACACCACTCAAAAACCCGGAGAAGCTGCGATTCAAATACCGCGTGGTTTCAAAGGAGAAAATCAACGCAAGAAATATTGAAGCTCTTGGACTTGATGGAGATGACTATGGTGGCCCAACAATGGACAATGAGGCCAAGGCACACTATGACATGTATCTGACAGCGGAACAACTGGAAAAAGTGAAAGCACTGCCCTACATTCTATCTGTTGGTTTTGAAGAAGATGGTGGAGAGGCGCCCCGCTTCCCATTCTCGAAATACACTGAAAAATGGACAGGCGATAACTACGGTCCACTCACCATTCCGAAGGAAGGAATGAAAATCGCCATCAATGATTCCACCCTTTCAATTTATGGAACAACAATCACTGGTTACGATTTGAACAAAGATGCAAAAGTTGAAAACGGAAAGTTGATCATTGATGGAAAAGAAGTGACCGAGTACACGTTCAAGCAAGATTACTTCTTTATGATGGGTGATAACCGGGATAACTCACTCGACTCGCGCTATTGGGGATTTGTTCCAGAAGACCACATTGTAGGCAAAGGCTTTTTCATCTGGCTCTCCATCGACAAGTATGGAAGCTTCTTCAATAAGATTCGTTGGAAAAGATTCTTTAAGTTGATTGACTGAGACAGAAACAGTCTGAATCAAGGAAATCATAATAAAAACCGGAATAACCTGTGAGAAAGTGTTATTCCGGTTTTTAGTTTTTAAACAATGCGTTTGTCTGCCTAAACTGATTTCGAAATCTCTTTCACCAACAGCCGCTTGGCGATGGGCATCAATGTTTGAACATAGGGGAATTTCAATTTTGAATTGACCAGATAGGCAGCCGGGTTGGGAAGTGATTTATATTTCCTGATCAATTGCAATTTGATGTTCTCGTATGTATTCGTGAGGCTTCTTTCACTCGTTTCTACAAACTCTGTTTGAATGCCACGCATCTGTTCACTACTTTGCTCAAAGAACGTGACCTGATAACGGTATATATTGGTTTCCTTTTCGGGAGGCTGAGACACGAACAGGTATCCTTCCTTGGCATACAATGCAGTAAGTCCGATGGGAGTAATCTCACACTTCGATTCTACAAATTCGTAGATAAAAGAGCCTTCATCGAGCGTGGTTTTAAATTGCGGCAACGCATACTCCATAATTATTTCAATCTCATTCATCACCTCATCATCTGCAATGATCTTGCGATAGGTAAGTTCCAGATTTCGCAAACTATCAGCAGAAAGCTCCCGGGGAAACGATTCCCCCAACACTCCCTTGCTTTCCTTCAGGTTTACAAGATTCCGGTAATGAAAAACAAGGTCTGATAAAAACGGATACAACTCGGTGCGGCCAAATGATTCCTTCACCTTTTTCAGATACGCTAGAAGGATGTACTTTTTGTATTCAAAATCGATCCATCCTTCAGTAATCCAATTGTCCTTCAACTCGTCCATAGTCTTTAGTCATTTCTCAATTTCTAAATAACAAAAAATAGAACATTTTTAAAAATATTATACGTCCGCACAACCAAGTTGGTTTGCAATAACGATTGCAAATTGTTTTCTTGAAACATAAACCTATACGATGAAAAAGCTCGCTTGTATTTTTGCCCTGCTGCCTGTTTTACTGATGGCGCAAAATAAAACCCTGACCGGCTTCACAAAAGAGTCTGCAGAGGCTGAACTCAAACTGGAAGAAAAATTCAACAGCAGTCTGAAAGTTCAGAATGTAGATGATCTTATCAAACGTCTTTCCGCCCGGCCACATCATGTTGGCTCGCCTTACGGAAAGCAGAACGCAGAATACATGCGCGATCTTTTCAAAAGCTGGGGATACGAAGCCTCGCTCGAGACCTACCAGGTTTTGTTCCCGACTCCAAAAACCAGGCTGCTTGAAATTCTTGGTTCAACAAAGTTTGTCGCAAAACTTGAAGAACCAACACTGAAAGAAGATGCGACCAGTGGACAAAAGTCAGAGCAACTCCCTGTTTACAATTGCTGGTCGCCCGATGGGGATGTGACTGCGGAATTGGTGTTTGTCAATTATGGAATTCCTGATGACTATGAAGAGCTTCAGAAGTTAGGTATCGATGTGAAGGGGAAAATTGTAATTGCCAAGTATGGCGGCTCATGGCGCGGCATCAAACCCAAGGTAGCGCAAGAGCACGGTGCGATTGGTTGCATCATTTATTCTGATCCCGAAGACGATGGCTATTTTCAAGGCGATGTATATCCCAAGGGGGCATTTAAAAATGAATTCGGTGCACAGAGGGGCTCGGTGTTGGACATGCCCATCTATCCTGGTGATCCCACTACCCCGGGCTATGGCTCTACGGAAAATGCAAAACGCATCGATCGCGATAAAGCAGAAAATCTTTTGAAGATTCCTGTGCTCCCGATTTCCTATTCAGATGCAAAACCTTTGTTATTATCACTCAGTGGACCTGTCGCTCCGGAGAAGTGGAGAGGTGCATTACCTCTCACCTACCACATCGGGCCGAGCACAGCCAAGGTGCATTTGAAGCTTCAATTTAATTGGGATATTAAACCCGCCTACAACGTGGTGGCGAGAATGAAGGGAAGTATCAATCCGGACGAATGGGTAATCCGTGGCAATCATCATGATGCATGGGTGAATGGAGCGAGTGATCCAGTCAGTGGAATGGCCGCCTTGCTTGAAGAGGCACGCGGTGTGGCTGAACTTGCAAAGTCAGGCTGGAAACCGAAGCGTACGATTTTTTACTGTGGCTGGGATGCCGAAGAGCCTTCACTCATGGGCTCCACCGAATGGGTGGAAGATCATTGGGATGAATTGACCGACAAAGCAGTGGCTTACATCAACAGCGATGGAAATGGAAGAGGATTTTTCTTTGCGCAAGGATCACACACCCTGGAAACATTTGTAAATGAAGTAAGTCGCGATGTCATTGATCCACAAACAAACATCAGTGTTTTTGAAAGGAGAAAGTCTTTCGATGCCTCACGCGCTGCAACAGTAAAAGCAAAAAAGGAGATTCTCGGGAAGAAAAGTTTGCCCATCGGTGCGCTTGGCTCCGGCTCTGACTATACTCCGTTCGTGCAGCATCTTGGAATTGCTTCGCTCAACTTTGGTTATGGAGGTGAGAGTTCAGGTGGAGAATATCACAGTATTTATGATTCCTACGATCACTACAGAAGATTTAAAGATCCGAAATTTGAATATGGCTTGGCATTAGCTAAAACAACCGGTCTTGCAACACTCCGCATGGCAAATGCTGAAGTTTTACCCTTTGATTTTAAAGTCTTTCAAAAAACAGTTGCTACGTACTTAACCGAAGTCACCAGCTTAATTGACAACCTGCGCGAGGCAACCGAAGTGGAAAATCAAATGATAAAAGAAAACCGTTACACTCAAGCTGCTGATCCTACTTTGAAATTAGTTGCCCCTGCATCAAAGGATCCAATCCCGTTTATCAATTTCTCCAGCCTTCAGAATGCTGTGAGTAAACTGGAAAAATCATCCGCAGCATTTTCTGATTTGGTCACTGCCAATCCAAAACCTGCCAACGTAAATCAATTGAATGAATTGATCTACAAATCAGAGCGAAAGCTGCTAGGAAAAGGTTTACCTCGAAGACCCTGGTATCGTCACACCATTTATGCGCCTGGATTTTATACAGGTTATGGTGTAAAAACTTTGCCGGGTGTGCGTGAAGCAATCGAGCAAAGAAATTTTACTGAAGCACAAGAACAAATTGAAATAGCTGCACAGGCCATTGAAGAATTCAACAAGCAAGTAGAGGCTGCCAATAAGATTTTGATGATGAGGTAAAGTCTTTTAATTGGCTTGAGAAACTACTTGCTCTTTTGGGTAATCAAAGAGGCCATGTTGCTTGATGGCTTCTTCCACTTTGTGCGGAACAAATTTTTCCCACCCTTCCTCGCGCTTGCGGATCATCGCGAGTACGTTGTCTGAAATGATGTGAAGGTTGGCAATATTCGCATCGTCAATGTCTTCCAGCTTATTGTTATCAACCAGGTAGCGGAATAAACTCTTCAGGTTGTCAGGAAGTTCGGATTCAAAATCCTTGAGTGTGAAGAGTGAGCCATCTTTGCGGAGGGCCGGATAAACGTAAAGCTTAATGTTGGTGCCAAATAGAGATGCGAAACATTCCAAAATTCCACCGCGAATGTTTTCGTATGTCTTTTCATCAAATACTTTTTGTAATGCATAAATGCCCATCACCAAACCGAGCTTCTTTCCTTTGGTAATTTTTGACAGGTAATCAACCAGCCGGTAGTATTCAAAATAGTTTGAGATCAAAACATTTTGACCGAGGGAACAAATGATATCTGCGCGATAGAGGAAATCTTTTTCGTCAATACTGCCATCGGTACTGAGGTCGTTGAGTGTGAGTTCTGTAAGCGCCACTATCCTGGAGCGCTCCACATCCGGATCTTGCTTAAAATGTTTGCGTGATGTGAGCAGCATGTCCACATTCACGTGAGTGACGGGGCGGAAGCGGCCGCGCAATACGATCACATTTTTCTTGTACAAATATTCTGAAGGCTGCATGACGCGACCGTCTGGCCCGAACATGGCTGCTTTGGTAAGACCATTCTTCACCAGCTTGAGCGCCATCAAACGATTATCGACATGTGAATAGTCAGGGCCTTCGAGGCGAAACATATCTACTTCCACCCTGCGTGTAGTCAAGCCATCCAGCAGGGAAAGCATGATCTGCTCGGTGTCGTCCAGGAACATGCAACCATAGATCAGGTTCACTCCTAAAATTCCCAATGAGAGCTGTTGTTGCAGCGGATCGTTGTCGTGAAGCTTCACGTGGATGATGCAATCATTGGCAGCGCCTTTTGGTGAAAGCTGAAAGCGGATGCCCATCCAGCCGTGGCCTTGATTAGTACGTTCAAAATTCAGTGTCTCTACTGTATCTGCGAATGCAAAAAACCGATTGATGTCAATTCTATTCGGAAGACGCTCGGGCAGAAGCTGGTATTCGTGCTCGATCATCTTGATCAGGCGCTCCTCACTTACATAGCGCTCGCATTGGCCATAGATGGCGTCACTGAATTTCATGTCGTAGGCCGACATGGTTTTGGCAATCGTGCCGCTTGCCCCTCCTACTTTAAAAAAGTTTGCTGCTGTTTCCTGCCCACCGCCTACTTCGGCAAACGATCCGTAAATGGAACGGCTTAAATTAATGCGAAGGGCTTTCTCCTGGGTTGTTAACTTCTTGATCTCCTCCATCTTCAAAAGGCAGTTATGTGGTAAATTTCATTGCTTTGAATCGTATATCCTAATTATCGATCTCAATTATCAAACCATAGTCAGCAATCGATTTACTGAATGGTAAACGTGCTTTTGTTTATTTTAGTTTAAGGGCTATTTTGCTGCAAAATTATATTTCATGTCACAGCATCACCGGGGAAGTTTTTCTAATATAGGTTTCATCTTAGCTGCGGCTGGCTCGGCTGTGGGGCTTGGAAACATTTGGAGGTTCCCTTACCTGGCCGGACAAAGTGGTGGTGCAGTGTTCCTGATCTTCTATCTTTTGTGCGTGTTCACTCTCTGTTTTCCTGTGATGATCGGTGAAATTGCCATCGGCAGAAATGCACGCAGCGATGCGTATGGATCGTACCGAAAGCTGGGGGGCGGGCATTGGGGTTATCTTGGTTTGTTTGGAATCGTCACCGGGGTATTCATTCTCTCTTTTTACAATGTGGTGGCCGGCTGGGCCTTCGGCTATTTTCTTGAAATCGGTTTTGGCAACCTGCTGAACCATCCTGACTTCGCTTCTTATTTTGGAAATTATGTAACGGACATCAGTGATAATGCGTGGTTCTCGCTGGGATTTATGGTGCTCACGGCCATCATTGTGGCGCAAGGGGTGCAAAAGGGAATTGAGGCTGCGAGCAAAATCATGATGCCTTCACTCTATTTCATTTTGCTTTGCCTGATTGTTTACAGCCTTACTTTACCGAATGCCATGGATGGTGTTAAGTTTTATTTAATCCCTGATGTGAGCAAGATAAATATTGAGACCATCTTTAACGGACTGCGCCAGGCGTTCTTCTCACTTTCGCTGGGTATGGGCACGCTGATGACGTATGGCTCGTATATGGAGAAAAAACAAAACCTGATTTCCTCCACGGCATCCATCGCCATTGCAGATACTTCGGTTGCTTTCCTGGCGGGACTTATGATTTTTCCCTTGGTGTTTTCACAAGGTGTAGAACCTACGCAAGGGCCTCCGCTGGTGTTCATCATTCTTCCGAAAATATTCCATGCCATGGGGCCGATACTTGGCCGCGTGGTGGGTGGCTCGTTTTTCTTATTGCTTTGCTTTGCTGCGCTCACCTCTACTATCTCTCTGCTGGAAGTGCCCGCTGCCTATCTGGTGGATCAAAAGAAGATGCCGCGCAAGCGCGTGACGTGGATCACTGCGCTTCTGATTTTTGTGGTTGGACTGCCCAGCATGCTGAGCCAGGGCAATGTTGAATTTCTTACGCATCTCTCCTTCTATAAGGGCAAATCATTTCTTGACCTTGTGCAGGAACTGTGCGACATCTCGCTGACGGTGGGTGGCTGCCTGATGTGTGTGTTTATTATTTATCGGTGGAAGATTGGCAACCTGGATGAAGAGATCGCACACGGCAATGAGGGTTATGCCAACTCCTTCATGCGAAAATACCTGCATGTGATGATCGGATATATTGCGCCCATTATACTTGGCATCATGTCTTTGCTGATTATCACGCACTACTTTTATGGATTGGATAAGTTGTTTGGATGGAATTTGAAATGAGGGGGAAAGTGGAAAGTAGAAAGCGGAAAGTTAAAAGTGGGGTGTGGGTTTTAGCAGGAAGGTGTAGTTAAAATTCATTTTGCAGCAGGCAGTTTCATAAACGCAGTAGCCGGAATTCTTTTTGCAGGCGGCAGTTTCGCAGTAGCAGCCGCAACATTTCTTTTTGCAGGAGGTAGTTTCACAACGGCAGGAGCAAGAATTCTTTTTGCAGGAGGTAGTTTACTGAAAGCAGGTGCCGATTTCTTACCTGCCATTGGTTATTTCACTTTTGCAGTTGCTTCATTTCTTTTAGCTGGGGGCTGTTTCTCAAATGCAGAGGCGTGATTCTCTGTGGATGCGCACAGTTGCCTGCAGTGCATTTTTCACGGCATTACGAAACCGAAATGGAATTCAACAATTCGATTGTCCTTAAGTTTATAGGTCGCAAAATATTCTGCTTGTCCGTAACTCTCTACTATTTTTGCGTTTGGATCGTCCGTTAGGTATTCAATTATTTCAAATTCTTTGTTTCTTTTAATCGTTGTAGGTTTGCCTTTCTTTTTTATCAAATCATTTTTGGTTGTTCCCAATTTAATTCCACTTTCTGTTACAAACTCATTGTCCGCTAGTTTTATCATTCTCGTTTGATCTTCTTTCTTGTCCAGGAACTTAACTTCAAACTCAGAAAACGCCCAGGTCCAGTTGCCAGGATGAAAATGAAGAATCAGCTTTTGGTTAGCTGTCCGAAGGTCGAGATGTGACACGTCTCCTTCTTGAATATGATGAAAGTATTTTTCAATTAGACTTGTGTCGCCCTTCAATTTCTTAATAATTGATTTACGGCTTTCAAGATTGATTTGATTTACTGTTGTGTCGGGTTTGAACCCTTGTCCGAAAACAGTGAATGAGGAAATAAGTCCGAATAGTATGTTAAGTGGTCTCATTGTCCAAATGCATTTCCTGTAACGTTTGTGTTTCTGCAGTGTGGGGAATAGGAGGGCTTAAAAATGAAGCGCAGCGGAATGTTAAGCCCGACCTGCTCCGAATTGTCCCCCGTGACCAAACTACATTGTGAAACATAAATTTTAATTTAACACCAACCCCCACATTGCATAAACATTTTGTGCTTGTTGCACAACTAAGATAGAAAACTATTTTTGTGTTCATGCAAG
>CAZECP010000053.1:0-32403 GCA_964510765.1 uncultured Ohtaekwangia sp.
TTGACAAAGCGAAGAAAGAGTTGGGTTATCAGCCGAGGAGTTTTGAGGAGGGGTTGAAGATGTTGGCGGAACAAATCGTGTAAATCATTTGAACGATATTCCGTTTTCTGTTACCCATGTTCTCAAATCATTTATCTCAGATTTTCCATTGGCTTTAGAGTGAATAAATGTTGAAACGCAGGTTGGCCAAAGCCAAGCTTCAGCCTCAATAATCAGAGGTTCGTTGTATTTCAAGTTTATTGCTATGACGCAATTTCCAAGTTTAAGTCCATCGAATCCACGAGTTATCATAAACCATTTTGAAATGCGGAAGGGGACTTTGAGATGTAACAAAATCCAGAACGGAGAAAATGGAAATGCATAAATATAATCAGGTTTCTTAATGACCGTAATTTTTAATATTTCATCGTCAGCGATAAGAAGTCCAAATAACTTGTCCAAAGATCTTACTCGAAGAACAGCTCCCTTACTTGTCCAATCAAAATGGAGTTTTTGAATACGATCAGAATTCACGCGACTTGATACGCACTCTGGAATTGTGTTAAAACGTAAATGACCTAACCCATATATTTTTAAAGCGAGTCGTTCGTCAGTATTATATTCATTTCCAATAATTTGAATTGAATCACGGGTAAGAGTGCCATCAATATTTAGTTCGACAACCTTCATATCTCATAAAGATATTCATGGCCAATGAAAGTCACAATCCTACCACTCTCAATCAAAATCCATTTTGCCACGTTCAAAAATTTTTGAATCTTGGCCGATTAACTTTTTTTCTATGTCAGCAGCATCGGGTGAAAACAGAGGTCAATGGGCCAGCAAGTTTGGGTTTATTATGGCAGCGGCCGGTTCGGCTGTTGGGCTCGGCAACATCTGGCGCTTTCCTTATTTAACAGGCCAAAATGGTGGTGCGGCTTTCGTGCTCGTGTACATCGCATGTGCAGTGCTCGTGGCGGTGCCGATGCTCATCAACGAAATTGCGCTCGGTCGCCTCACGGGAAAAAACCCGGTGGGCGCTGTTCAGAAATTGAGCAACAACAAACTGTGGGTAGCGCTGGTAGGTGTGCTGCCACTCATGGTCACGTTTGTGGTGTTGAGTTACTACAGCACCATCGCGGGCTGGACGGTCGGATATATTTTTACTTCACTCTTCAACATCAAAACAACTTTCGGTGAGTTCATCGCCAACCCGGTCATTGTTGTTCCGTTAGGTGCCTTTGTAATTTTAATCACTGCATTGATTGTGCTCGGTGGGGTTTCCGGTGGCATCGAGAAAGCAACGAAGATTCTGATGCCGATGTTGTTTGTGTTGCTCATTGTAGTAATCATCCGCAGTGTAACGTTACCGGGTGCCGAAAAAGGAATTGAATATTATCTCATCCCTGATTTCTCGAAGATCAACGGCCATGTGGTGTTGGCTGCGCTCACGCAAGCTTTCTTTTCGCTCGGTGTAGGTTGGGGCATGATGATCACGTATGGATCGTACTTACCAAAAACACAAAACATTGTGACGTCCAGTTTGTGGGTAGGTGTGATGGATACATCTGTGGCGCTGCTCGCAGGGCTCATGGTATTTCCTGCGGTGTTCGCTTTCAATCAGTCTCCGGCAGAAGGCGCAACACTTGTTTTCAATGTGCTCGCAAATATTTTTCCGCAGATGCCGCTGGGAAATATTGCCGGAGCATTTTTCTTTTTGCTGTTGTTTTTCGCAGCGATCACTTCCACGATCTCTATGCTGGAAGCTCCATCGGCTTACTTCATGGATCAGAAAAAATGGAGCCGCAAGAAAGCTGCCTGGATTGTGGCCGCTGCTGCTTTCCTTTTCGGAATTCCCTCCGCGCTTTCGACAGGTGCGGTAGAAGGTTTATCCACATGGCAAGTAAATTTTCTTGGCGTGATAAAAACAGGATTCATGGATGTGTTCGATTATACCTTCGGCAGTCTGTTCATGATGCTAGTGGTCCTCTCCACCTGTATTTTCACCGGTTGGTTCATGAATATCAACTCACTGGTAGATGAAATAGAACAAGGCTTTCCCGAATTCAAATCCGGAAGTATTCTCGGCATCACGCCTTATAAGATCTGGGTCTTCGCAGTGAAGTTCGTTTGCCCGATCATCATCGGCATCGTAATCTTGAATATGTTTGGTGCGTTTGGAAGTTGATTTCTCTGTGAAATTTGTTATGGCTCACTGTGGCCTCTGCGGTAAAATTTAAAACCACATAGAACACAGGGGTACATGGAGAATCACAGAGTCAAAGAATTGACGAACTCAAATCGTCAATCACAATTCAATAATCAATAATCACAATTCAAACTTCGAGCATCAAGAATCGTGTATGCGGCTACACCTTCACTTCCGTCTTATTCATCACCTTCTCCTGAATCTGGATTGATTCGTGGTGAACAAGCCTCAGCAAGTCGCGCATGAAGCCTTCATCCAATCCCATCGCCTTGCCAAGCGTGACGCGGGTTTTGATGATCTCTTCCCAACGACCAACCTGAAGGATAGTCACGTTGTTATCTCTTTTGTATTGACCAATCTTCTCTGATATCTTCATACGCGCGGCCATCTTCTGCATGATATCGTCATCAAGATGGTCGATCTGTTCGCGCAAAATGCTGAGTGTATCCTTGAAAGTTTTGTTTTCGCTGTCAGGCTTGCGCACTACCAATTCACTGATAATCTTTCCTAACACCGCTGGGGTAATTTGTTGTTTCGCATCGCTCCAGGCAGCGTCCGGGTTGATATGGCTTTCAATCATCAATCCGGCCATGTCGAGGTCAAGCGCTTTTTGGGAGATGAAAGAAATCAGATCGCGGTTTCCACCAATGTGACTTGGATCGCAAATGATTTCCAATTCAGGAAAACGAGTCTTCAATTCAATCGCGATATCCCACATCGGCAAGTTTCTGAACGGGCCTTTTTCTGAAGAAGAAAATCCACGATGAATAGCAGCCATCGTTTTGATGCCTGCTTTGTGCAAACGTTCCATAGCACCGATCCACAATTCAAGATCAGGGTTCACAGGATTTTTTACCATCACAGGAATGTCAACACCTTTCAAGGAGTCGGCAACTTCCTGAACAGAAAATGGATTCACCGTTGTGCGTGCGCCAACCCAAAGGATATCCACACCTGCTTTCAACGCAGCTTCTACGTGAGCGGCATTGGCAACTTCAGTAGTCACAGGCAATCCGGTTTCTTTCTTCGCTGCCATCAGCCACTGCAAGCCTATGTCGCCCGCGCCTTCATATTGGCCGGGTCTTGTGCGCGGCTTCCAGATACCTGCGCGCAAGGCATGCACTTTACCTGTCGCAGCAATTTGCTTCGCAGTGGCAATGGTCTGTTCTTCCGTCTCGGCACTGCAAGGCCCGCTGATGATGACTGGTTTGTTTACTTTTAGCCAGCCGCTGATTGTGTTGAATTTCATGATTATGAATTTTAAAAGTTGTTAGTTATTCGCTGTTAGTTGTTAGAAGATTATTTGTCGAGAACGCGTTTAATATCATTTGCTTTCGTCATCACTTTGTGCAGTTCTTTCTCATCATGCTTCATCAGATGATATTGGAAACGCTGAAGATGCATAATGTACTCTGCCAATGCCTGACCAAGATATTCGGCATTCTGTTCGAAGATCGGGGCCCACATATCAGGTGAACTTTTTGCCAAACGAACTGTAGAAGCAAAACCACTGCCTGCCAGATCAAAAATATTTTTCTCGTCCTTCTCAATGTCCAACACAGTTTGTCCAAGCAAGAATGAACTCACGTGAGAAAGATGCGACACATACGCAACATGTTTGTCGTGCTCCACCGGTTCCATGAAAATTGTTTTCAATTTCAATGCATCAAAAACCTTTTGTGCTATCGCGAGAGCTTTCTCAGATGACTTTTCTCGTTCGCAAATAATATTGGTCTTTCCATCGAACAATCCATGAAAGGCAGCAGTTGGTCCCGAATATTCAGTACCGGCAATGGGATGCGATGCAACAAATTGAGAACGCTTCGGATGATTGGCTACTGCTTTGCTGATCAAATTTTTTGTCGATCCTACATCAATTACAACAGCATTTTCATTCACTGCATCCAAAACAGAAGGCAATAAAGCTGCGGTTGCATTTACGGGAATGGACACAATTACAAAATCACTTTGCGGCAACGCTTCATTCTCAGGAAGAATTTTATCAACGATACCAAGCTCAACTGCCTTTGCAGCATTCGCTTCATTTCGATCAACACCAAACAACTCTGCAGCAATTCCTTCTTTGCGAAGGGTAATAGCCATCGAGCCGCCAATTAATCCCAAACCAATAACGGTTACTTTCATTTTTGATTTGAGATTTTAGATTTATGATTTTTGATTCGCAATAATGCTTCTTTCAATTTCTCTTCTGTGGCACAGAGAGAAATTCGGATGAATCTTTTTCCGGCATCTCCAAAGATGAAACCCGGTGTGATGAAAACTTTTGTGCTGTAAAGAATTTCATCGATCCATTTCTCTACATCTGCAATTGCATCAGGAGCTTTCGCCCAAACAAAGAGTCCGGATTGCTTGCGCGAAAAAGTACAGCCAAGTTCTTCGAGAATTGCACAGGCTGCCTCCTGGCGCTTGCGGTAGATTTCATTTTGCTTTTGAAACCATTCTTTGCCGCTCTTCAACGCTTCAACAGCCGCATGTTGTAAGCCGAGGAACATTCCCGAGTCCATGTTGCTTTTCACTTTTAAAACGGCTTCGATCAATTCTTTCTTTCCTGCTACCCAACCAATGCGCCACCCGGCCATGTTATGACTCTTGCTGAGTGAATTCAATTCCAGCGCCACATCACTTGCTCCTTCAATCGACAAAATGCTTTGCGGACTGTCATTCAAAATCAAACTGTAAGGATTGTCATTCACCAGCAGGAAGTTATTTTTCCGTGCGAGGTCAACTAGTTCTTTTAACTCTTCACGCGAGGCGATTCGCCCCGTAGGCATGTGCGGAAAATTAATCCACATCACTTTCACCTTCGACAAATCCTTTTTCTTCAACGCTTCGATGTCGATTCCCCAATTAAGTTCTTCTCTCATGGCGTACGGCACCAACTCCGCGCCAACCAGGTTTGAAACTGAAGAATAAGTTGGATAACCTGGGTTCGGAATCAACACTTCTTCTCCCTCATTCACAAACGCCATACTGATGTGCATGATGCCTTCCTTCGATCCCATCAACGGAAGAATTTCTGTTTCAGGATTAAGTGTGACCGAATATGTTTTTGAATAGAAGTTGGCAATCTCCTGTCGCAACTGCGGAATGCCTTTGTAATTCTGGTAGCCGTGATTCGCAGGATTTTTTGCAGACACACTTAGCGCTTCAATCGTTTCAGCACCTGGCGCAAGGTCAGGGCTTCCAATGCCAAGGTTGATCACACGCAATTCGGGTGTATCAAGCCCATGCACCTCTGCCAGCTTCTTGCTGAAGTAATACTCTTCTACCTGTTGAATTCTTTTCGCTGTTGCTATCATTTTGTGTCTTACTACTTGCTACTTACGTCTATTTATATTCAATTTTTCCTTTCTTATACTCTCCCAAAATATTCAGGTTCCTGACTTGCCGTAACACATGACTCACGGCATCGTCATAATTTTTCCTTCGCTTCCATTCGAGATCAATGTGAATCGAATACTCACTCGGCTTTCCAATAATCGGTATCGACTGGATTTTAGTGAGGTTAATTGAATTCGCTTTGAAAGTCATCAATGCCTCAGCCAGACTTCCTACTTCGTTGGCTACTTCAAAACTCAGCGATGCTTTGTTGGCTTCACCATTTGAATTTGCTTTTCGCGACAGCACGAGGAAGCGTGTGAAGTTCTTCTTGTGTGTCTCAATTCGCTTCTCTAAAATCTCCAATCCGAATTTCTTTGCCGCGTATTCATTGGCAATCGCTGCTGTGTCTTTCAATTTCAATTCTGCAACTTTCTTTGCCGAGTACGCGGTGTCATCGCTTTCACGGATGTCAACACCTTTCAACCTATACAAATAATCCGAACATTGACGAATTGCCATCGGATGGCTTTCGATGTTTTTAATATCCGAAAGTTTCACACCTGGCAGCGCGAGCAAATGCATGTGAATTGGCAAATAAACTTCACCGATGATCGCGAAGTGATATTCCTGCAGCAAAAAGTAGTTTGGCAAAATGCTTCCCGCGATGGAGTTCTCGATTGCCATCATCGCGAAGTCGCTTTCACCTTTTTTCAAGCTCTCGCACAACGAATGAAACGAAAGGCACTCTACCGTATCAATCTTCTCAGTGAAATAGGTGAGCGCAGCCACTTCGTGAAAACTGGTGGCTATTCCTTGTATTGAGATTTTTAATTTCTTTTTCTTCGCCATCGTTATAAAATTCAGAAGCCCCGATTTTGTCGGGGCTTCTTTGATATTTTCGTTTGATTTTGTCTGGTTAAAACGATTTTATCTCAAGCCCCTGTGGGTTGTAATAAAAATAAAAACCAAAATAAAATCGTGTGTTTTGCATTTGCTTTCTAATTCCGGCTCTAAGGAAGCAGGAAATTTTTGTTTGCGCAACAACGGCCTGTAAAATTTTCAAAAAAACTTCGAGAACTAACTTGTGTTAGTGTGGATTTTGGATAAGCCATTTCAAAAATCTAAATTAGAGAAGTCAACAACTGCAGACATGAATCCAAAATATATGTCTAGATGTAGCGGCCATTTAATACCGATGGGACTAAACCTCAATACTTAACTTTGGAGGATGATTTCAAAAAAAGAAAAAAATGAAATAATTAACTTCTTGATCGACAAGATGGACTCAGTTGATTTGGAGTTTCCATTCAAAGAGATAGAACAGATGTACAGGGTTACAGAGTATGCCGTGATAACTGAAATCTTAAAAGATTTATCAAACCAAAGCATAATTAAAGAAAGTGGAAATACCTTTCAATCAGGCTGTCTCCTTTCAAAGGGACTAGAGATAAAAAGAAATGGCGGATGGTTAAAGCAAGTTGAGTTTTTTGAGAAGGGTGAGGAGAATAAAAAAATAAGAGAAGAAGTTGAATTAGAGAATTTGAGATACGCTATAAAATTGTCTAAGCTTCAAATCAATGGTTTCTACGTTTCACTTTTTGTTGGTTTTTTTGGTGGGCTAAGTGGGCTGATCGCTTTGATTTTACAATTATCGGATCCAAAAAGTGACAACTCTTCTTCTCCAACGATCTCAGAGAAAATTAAGCTGAAATCAAATTTCGACTCAACAACAAATAAAACAAAGATGGCCCCGGACACAATAAGAAAATGAAAGACGGACAACATCTCAAGTTGGACTTTAAAGAAGTAGTATGACAGAAGACAAAATAAAAGAGCATGCAATTAAGTTCTTGAGTGATATATCAAGGGATTGCACAGAAACATCGGAGTTAGAAATAGAAAGATATTTGTTCGACTACACGAAAGCTAATCGGCATTTATTCGAGTTCAAATATCATGACATTGTTGAAGTTGGTGTCATAAGAACGTATCTCATCGACAATGGATATATTAATTACAAAGGGCAATCCCCATTGACAAAAGAGAAATTGTATACTTTAACAAAAAAGGGATTAGAAACATCAAAATGAAATTTACGACTGGTGAGAAATTACATACAAGCATCGGTGTTTAAGTGAGTCGGCCCGAGTAAGGATCTGTTTCAATTCTACTTCACCACCTCAATCTCCGTTCTCCGATTAATTGCACGCCCTCCTTCTTCGTCATCGTTGGATACGATGGGGCGCTCTTCACCAAAGCCTACAGCGCTCAGTCGGTTGGTAGCAATACCGCGTTGAACAAGGAAATTCAGAACTCCTTTGGCGCGGTTCAGTGAAAGTGTTTTGTTGGTTTGTGCATCGCCTGAGTTATCAGTATGGCCGTTGATCTGAAGTTTCAAATCCGGATTGCGTTGAAGTAAATCGAGTATTCGTTCCAACTCTCCAAATGATTCATCTTTGATCAAAGCTTTGCCCACATCAAAGAAAATATTTTTCATCACGACTTTCGAACCCACGGTTGCCTTCTGCATGAGAATGGCGGTTTCAATTTCCTGGTAGTCGTTGAAGGCAGGTACTTCAAAGTTGAGCGAGTTGAAAAGATAACCATCCACGGAAGTGTTGATCCCATAATTGCCTCCATGAGGAATTACAATTTTAAAATCTCCGGTTTTCGAATCAGAATACACGCGCTCGATTACTTTATTTGCCTTGTTATCAACCAAAATAATTTGCGCCTTCAGTGGTGAAGCAGAAGATTCATCGATCACTTTTCCGGTAAGCACCGTAGCCAATCCCAAATCTTTTTGAAAGCTCACCATCGCATCCACAAATTCATCGCCCACTTTTTCCGGTTCGGTCTTGATCAATTTTGTTGAATCTACTTTCGCGATCACAGGCTCTTCTATTTTTGGCGGAGGCGGATCGATAAATGTAACCATACAAATATCAGAGTTTCCCAACCCTTCATCACGCCTCGCACTGAAGTAGGCGCGGTGTTTGTCTTTGGTAAGGAAAAAATAATTTTCAAATCGTGGTGTATTGATCGGGTAACCGAGGTTCATCGGCTTCTGCCATTTGCCCTTTTTGAATTCACTTTTATAAATATCATAGTCACCCAAACCCAAGTGTCCGTCTGATCCAAAATATAAAGTTCCGTCCTCCGCAAGAAACGGTGCGTCTTCATTGCCACGTGTGTTGATTGATGGGCCGAGGTTCACTGCCTTGCCCCACTTCCCGTCTTTTTGTTTCTCACTCACATACAAGTCAAGGCCGCCTTCACCACCGGAGCGATCGCTGCTAAAGAAAAATCTCTTTCCATCGGGAGATAGTGAACCGGATGCTTCCCACGCCACAGAGTTGATTTCTTTCCCCATCGACCGCGGCACTGACCAGTCTTTTCCATCAAAATCGGATTGATAAATGTCACCATTGCCTTTTTCATAATAGAGAAAAACTGTTCTTCCATTGGGCGTGAGGTAGGTGGCAGCGTCATGAAAATCGTCATTGATCCTGGTGCTGATGCGCTGCGGCACCGACCATTCGCCATTTGTTTTATGAGAAATCAAAATATCCTCAAACAACACGTTCTGCTCTTTATCGCGCTGAACTGTATCACGCGCTGAGGTAAATACCAACTCATCTTCTGTTTCGTTCAGCAGTGGACCGTAATCCTGATAGGCGGAATTCACCGGCCACTCCAAAACTTTGACGACACAATTCACCGGACTATTTTTCAACGAATCACCTTTTTTACACTCCGAAATTTTATGGTCGGCAATGTCTGACAATCGCTTGTTTACTTTTTTGAATTTCAAAAAATGCTCTATGGCTCTGGAGAAATGTGCATTTGCCTGCAAAGCAATTCCAAGATAATAATCGATGTCAGCATCAATGTTTGGATTTGCTCTGTAAGCTTCTTCGAGATACGGCAACGCCCGTGACTCACTGGCAGTAGAAATGAAAACTTGTGCGATTCTGAATTTTATTTTTGGATCCTTGCTGTCCTGCTTTTCTGCCATTTGATAGTGGCTTAATGCCGCAGCATAGTTCTCCTTTTGAAAGAGTTTATCAGCCTTGTCCAGAATCTCCTGAACCGACTGCGCAATAGTTTGGGTTGGCAATAGTAAAACTACCATCACCAACCATCGCATAAGAGCGCGATGGCTGCCGTACATTATTAAGCCACTGTTAGGTTTGCCGTGTTACTTTACCTCCAACTCCACGATCGTATCGATCTCATCCATCCATGACTTTGGAACCTTCACGCTGATGCCAAAATCATTCTCAACAAATTTAAGCGGTGAATGGTCTTTAAACAATTTTACGCTCACTACTTTTTTACCAAGTTTGGGCAAAGTCAGTGTTTCGTCTTGCCAATCGAGGATGTGCAGATAAATCTTATTTGCTTTTTGTGTCATCACACCCCATGTGCGTGCGCTGAGGGGGCCGCCACGTGTTCCATAAATCGTTTCGCCATTTACTTTCGTCCATTCGCCCATTTGTTTGAGTAATGCCACATGCTCAGGTTGGATTTTTCCATTTGGCATCGGGCCTACGTTCAATAAAAAATTCGCGCCATAGCCGGCTGCCTTCACCAAATATTGAATCAGTTCCTTTTTGCTTTTATTATTGGCATCCTGGAGATTGAATCCCCAACTGTGATTGATTGTCTCGCAGGTTTCTTTGGGAAGGTCACCCACTTTTTGCTCAGGCGCATACCCTGTGGTGTTGTGGCCGGGTAAATCCTTTTCAAACATTTGGAAATCTTCCCCTTCATAAGGTGGGCGATGATGATTGCTTCCCACCAAAGCAGCAGGCTGAAGTTGGTGAATCAAATCATACGTTTTCTTCAATCGCCAGTCAGCATCCTTTTTGTCCCACATACCATCGAACCAAATACCCGCTACTTCGCCATAGCCTGTGAGCAGCTCGGAAAGTTGCGCATCCATGTAGTCGAGATATTTATTCATATCGCCTTTCTCTTCACGGCCGGTCCAATCGCCACCGGTAAAGCCACGCGGAAAATAATCGGGATGATGCCAATCAAGTTGTGAATGATAGAAGAAAAGCTTGATGCCTTGTTTGTGACATTCATCGGCCAGCATTTTCAAAACGTCTTTGCCATAAGGTGTGCGCTTCACGATGTTGTAATCCGAAACTTTTGAATCAAACATTGCAAAGCCATCGTGGTGCTTGCTGGTGATGGTGATGTAGTTCATACCGGCATCTTTTACCATTTTCACCCACTCGGCAGCGTTAAACTCTATTGGATTAAAAAAGGCAGGAAGTTTCTCGTAGGTCTTAATCGGGATTTTCTGATTGTTCATCACCCACTCGCCATCACCCAACACGCTATATACACCCCAGTGAATGAAGAGGCCAAACTTGGCATCCTGAAACCACTCACGGCTCTTCAGGTTTTCGGGCGTGGGCTGGTATTGTGCGCTTGCCTCGATGCTGATGAAGATCAGCGCGAACAAGGATACTAGATGATTGATACTGGATACTTTAAAATTCAAGCACCGAGTATCCAGCATCCTGTATCCAGTACCTGATTTATTAGAGTCGTTCATATAGAATAGCTAATTTAGGGTCTTGAAATTTATACTTTTTTACAATGAGATACGAACCGATCGACAAACAACTTTTCATTAACAACAGAAAAAGACTGGCGGCCGAGTTGAAGCCAGGCGCTTTGGCTCTCTTTAACTCAAACGACACCATGCCCACCAATGCGGACGGCACCATGCCTTTCAAGCAGAACAGCGATTTGTTTTATCTCACCGGTATAGAACAAGAGGAATCGATCCTTGTAATCTGTCCCGCTTTTCGCGAAGAGAAGAAACGCGAGATACTTTTTTTGCGCCAACCCAACGAGCACCTGGAAAAATGGTATGGGCATAAGTTAACGAAGGAAGAAGCGCGCGCCATCTCCGGAGTTGAAACCATCATGTGGCTGCAGGATTTTGAAAATATGTTTCATCATTTGATGGCGATGGGTGGAACTGAAAATGTTTACCTCAATACAAACGAACACTATCGCTCGGATGTAGTCGTTCAAACCCGCGATGCACGCTTCATTGATTGGTGCAAGGCAAGATATCCACTTCATACTTACAATCGTGTGGCACCACTCATGTCGAAGTTGAGAAGTGTAAAGCAGAAACAGGAAATTGATTTGATGCAAAGAGCCTGTGACATTACAGAAAAAGGTTTTCGCAGAGTGCTTCAGTTTACAAAGCCGGGCGTGATGGAATATGAAATTGAAGCAGAATACGTGCACGAATTTATCAGCAACGGGTCGAAAGGTTTTGCTTACACACCGATCATTGCATCAGGAAAAAATAATATCGTATTACATTATATCGAAAACAACCAGCCTTGTCACCCAGGCACTTTGGTATTGTTGGATGTGGCGGCAGAATATGCGAACTATAATTCCGACCTTACACGCACCATTCCCGTGAGCGGAAGATTTACTCCAAGGCAAAAAGAAGTTTACAACGCTGTGTTGCGAATTCAACGGGAAGCTTTCAAAATGCTACGACCAAGTGTAATCTATTTTGACTATCAAAAAGAAATTGAAAAACTGATGCAATCAGAGTTGTTGGGTTTGAAACTGATTACTGAAACTGATATCAAAAACCAGGATCCGGAAAATCCGGCTTTACGAAAATATTTTTACCACGGTACATCACACATGCTGGGACTAGACGTTCATGATGTGGGCAACATGCACGAGAACATTAAAGTAGGGAGCGTGTGGACGATTGAGCCCGGCATTTATATCAAAGATGAAGGATTCGGAATCAGGTTGGAAAACAATGTGGTGATTGGAGAGCATGAGAATTTTGATTTGATGAGAAACATTCCGATTGAGGCGGAGGAGATTGAGAGTTTAATGAATCAATAAGCAAGTCCATGGACGATGGTCTATGGTCAATAGACAATATGGTATGAAAAAGAAAATTACAATCACATTCATCGTCTTATTGCTGGCGTTCATTGCACAGTCGCATGAAGTTTGGTTACAAACAAAGAAATTCAGGTTTGCCGTTGGTGAAGAAGCGAGTGTTTTAATTTTAGTCGGAGAAAATTTTGAAGGCGAGAATTGGGATTTGAAGAAGAATAAAGTAGAGAACTTGGATTTACACCATCTCGCCAAGACCACTGATCTCAAATCATCGTTGAAGCCTGAAGAAAAAGAAAAACTAAAAATAAAGCTAGCTGAAGAAGGCACGTACATGATTACTATGCAGAGCAATTATGCCTCGATTGAACTGGACGCAGCTAAGTTCAACGCCTACCTAGAAGAAGATGGTTTGGAAGATGTGATGGCAATACGCTCCAAAAAGGATGAAACCAACAAGCCTGGCAAAGAGCGCTACGCACGATTTACAAAATTGCTCTTGCAGGCAGGGACTAAGTTGGACGACACTTTTAAAAAGAAGGTTGGCTTGCGGGTGGAGATTGTCCCTCATCAAAATCCCTACAAACTAAAAAGCGGAGACTATCTTCAATGCACGATTTTAATTGATGGAAAACCAGCCCCGCACCAGATGGTGAAAGTATGGAACAAAATCAACACTACTACTTTTCTGCAAAATGCTTACACCGAAAATGACGGCACAATAAAATTTCCGATCAGCACGAAAGGCCCGTGGATGGTAAGTACAGTAAAGATGATCTCCAGCGAAACACCCGATGCCGAGTGGCAAAGCATGTGGGGAAGTTTGGTTTTTGGAATTGAATAAATTATGACTGAATACATTTCTTCTGAAAAAGCCCCTGAGCCTGTTGGCCCCTACCCGCATGCGCGAAAAGTTGGCAACCTGCTTTTTCTTTCCGGTGTGGGCCCTCGCAAGAAGGGATCGAAAGAAATTCCAGGAGTTACATTGGATGAAAACAGAAATATTATTTCCTACAACATCGAAGAACAATGTCATTCCGTTTTTCAGAATGTGAAATTTGTTTTGGAGTCTTCCGGTGCGAAGTGGGAAAACCTGGTGGATGTGACGGTGTTTCTCACCAACATGAAAGAAGATTTTCCGGTCTTCAATAAAATTTATGCAGAATACTTCCCTGACAAAGCAACACAACCTTGTCGCACAACAGTGGAAGTGAATGCATTGCCCACTCCCATCGCAATTGAATTGAAGTGCATCGCTGTGATTTCTTAGTTGAACCGAATCCGTACACCTGCAATTATAAAATAGCTTAGTGGCTTGTCCACGCTCGTATCAAACTGATAGCGCAAGTTGGAAGTAAAGGAAGTGCGCTTTGAAAGTTTGTACTCAAAGTGTGTTTGCAAAAATGAATTGGCCGGTTGATACGGATTGAATACATCATAGTTACCGCATGTTGCTTCTAAAAAACCTTTTTCATTGACGGCATAGCGAAGACCAACTTTATAGGCTGTGTAATTGATATGCGATCCATTGAAAGAAGGAGCTACATCCAACCGGTTGTCGCGCTGCGTGGCAAGCACATGACCCCAGGCGGCTAAGAATGAAAAAGATTTTGAAATCGGCCTTCTGAATTCTGCTACCGCGATGTAATAACTTCTGGAATAAGCAGGTGGTGATTGATTGATATCGTTAGACAAGCGAACAAAAACACGAACCGTATTCCAAAACGATTTTGTTTGTAGTTCCAGTTTGTAGTGATAGTAGGAATCAAATCTTTGCGATCGATGCCCAGTGCGGAAACCACCTTCTGCCCGCATCCAGGAGTTCACCCTGAAATTAGCGACAATGTTTTCATCCCATCGTACATTCCCTTTTGTATCCCAAATTCCGCGCTCATAAAGTGAGACTATGACTTTGTCATCCTGTTTCCTGACATTTTTTTCTTTACGGATAGAATCGGGCTGCTGCGCATGCAGATTACAAGCAATGAAAAGTAACGGCAAAAGAAACTTCACGAAAATTTAAAATCCGGATGCGAAGATACTATTTCGCTTCGAAATCCTTTTTCGGGAAATCGTTACCTGGAATTCGCTTTCTTCAAATTTCCTTCAGCCTAGTCCTTTTTTTCCTGAGAGGCAACGCTATCTACACTCATTGAAATTTTCACTTTATCCTTGTCACGAATTTCGTCAGATGCAATTTTAAGAATTACATCGCCCTCGTTTACTTCTCCAAAGATTTCGACTTTACCACCTTTCTCTTCGCCTTTCTCGACCAACACGTGTTCTGCTTCGGTGCTGTTTTTTACACGAATGATAAATTGTTTTTCCATGTTCGTAACCACCGCGGTGATTGGTACCACATAGGACAAACCTGGTCGCGAAATGGGAATAGTGGCGATGGCATACATGCCCGGCAAAAGTTTGCCATTTGAGTTGGCAATTTCAATCTCCACAATCTCTGACCGTGTTTGTATATTCAAGTTGTTAGAAAGCCGTGTGATCTTGCCTTGAAAGGTTTCATCAGGATAACTCTTGACCTGAAACTTCACGTTGTTGCCCACGTTCACCTCGGCCAAATATTTCTCAGGCACAGCAATATGCAAACGCAGTTTCGATTCCTTTTTCAATTTATAGATCGGCATTCCTTGTTTATCATTCGGACCTACGAAAGCTCCGGGCGCAAGCGCACGCTCTGTGATAATGCCATCAAACGGTGCCGTAATTTTCAGATAATCGGCCAACTGTCTCACCGCTTCATATTTTGATCTCGCTGCTAGAAAACCCAGGCTGTCAGAAACAAAAGAAGTCTTTGCCAAATCCATGTCATAAGGAGAAACCGCACCCGGAGTTTTGTTGGTCAACTTGAGGCGATTGAATTTTCCTTTTGTATTCAAGAAGATCGCTTCTTTGGATTGATACTCGGCATATGCAGAAGTCAATTGACTGACCAACTCAGGCGCTTCGAGCTCAGCGATCAACTGTCCTTCAGTTACACGATCGCCAATATCAACTTTCATTGTTTTGATATAACCGTTTACTTTCGCCATGATGCCGGTTTCATAGTAGCCCTCCAACTCACCTGGCAATCTCAGTTCCGAAGAAATTTTTTCCTTCTTTAATGGCATTGCTTCGAGCACGACCTCATTGTCGTTTTTCTTTTGGCCATCTTCCTTCTTTTCTCCGCAGGCAGAGAGCAAGAGTATCGCGGCCAGAACTGGTAGCGACATTCCAAGTTTATAAAATTGTGTTTTCATTCGTAGTATCAAATTTTGTTTTTTAGGCTGGATTGGATTGGAAATCATTAACATCAAAGAACTCGCTTCTACGGTCGTTGGGATCGAGTGAAACAGATTTCGTTGAAGTTTTTGCCTGCACGAGGGAAAACACGACAGGCAAAATAAGAAGAGCAGCGAAAGTGGAAGCCACTAAACCCCCAATAACAGCCCGCCCCAACGGTGCTGCTTGCTCTCCACTTTCGCTAAGACCACTTGCCATCGGCAGCATGCCCACCACCATGGCGATCGATGTCATTAATATCGGTCGGAGCCGTGCAGCCCCTGCCGCTAGTGCTGCCGACTGTGCATTGTCCATTTCAAGACGAACTTTTTCGGCATGAGTCACCAACAATACTGCGTTTGCAATAGAAACACCTACTGACATGATGATGCCCATGTAGGATTGAAGATTGAGTGTTCCTCCGGTTATCAGCAACAGCACCATTGATCCTGCCAACACCGCAGGCACGGTTACCAAAACCACAAACGAAACTTTAAAGGATTGATAATTTGCAGAGAGCAACAAGAAGATCACTACAATAGCAAGCAACAAACCTGATTGCAAACTATTCAATGTTTCTTCGAGCAGGCGCACCAACCCACGCACTTCCACTACCATTCCTTTGGGCTGCTCACCTGCATTTACAATTGCGTTGCGCACTACATCGGCAGCACTTCCCAAATCTTTTTTGAAAACATTGGCCGATACTGTAACAATTCTTCTCGGTCCGATCCTATCGTATTGCGCTGGAATGTTGGCTGCCTTTATCGTTGCAATATCTCCCAGCGTAGGACGCAATTGCCCCTTTACCAACGGAATGTTTTCGATGTCTTTCACGGATGCCATTTCAAATTCAGGCACTTGAACTTGTACCTGATAAGCGAAACCCTTTTCCTTATCGAGCCATAAATTCTTTGCTGTAAAACGACTGCTCGATGTAGCCGCCACCAACGACTTTGCTACATTGGCTGCGGCCAAACCAAACTGCGCTGCCTTCTCACGATTTACTTCGATGAGGAGCGATGGATAATTTAGTGGTTGATTGATACGAACGTCACGCAGGAAATCAACTTTTTTCAGGCCTGCTTCCAGTTTCATTGCAAAAGCTTTTGCATCGTCCAAATTTTTTGAACCGATCAAAACTTCAATGGGCGTGTTTGCTCCCTGGCTCATTATCTTATCGGTGAGTTCGATCGGCTCAAAGGAAATGTTGATGTCTTTCAAATTTGATTTCACTTGTGAGCGGATTTCATCTTTGAGTTTATCGAGTGATTCTACTTTATAGTGCTCGGATAAATTCACTTGAAGTATCGCTTCCTGCGGTCCGCTGTTGAAAATGTACAGTGTATTCGTTCCATAACTGGAGGGTGTCATTCCAATAAAAGCAGAAGTGATGTCCACATTTTCTTTACCTACAATTTTTTCGATGAGCTTAATCGTGGATTGAACGGCTTCTTCTGTTCTCTCAATACGCAAACCTTCAGGGCCGATCAAGCGAAGTTGAAACTGACGCGAGTGTTCAATTTTCGGCATAAGGTCTTTCCCGATAATCAAAAAACATGCTGCAATCAATCCAAAACTCACGACAAGATAAATAGCGATGGCTGTGCGTTTTTTTGCCATTAATTTCTCCAGCGTGGAAGTGTACCATATTTTGAACTTCTCAAAACCTTTCGGCTGCTCACCTTCTGCATGGTGCGCATGTTGCAGTTTGTCATTCAACCACCAGTTGGAAACCACGGGCACAAAAGTTTGAGACAAGATGTAGGAAGCAATCATCGAAAATCCAACCGAAAGTGAAAGCGGAAGGAACATTCCCTTTGGAACACCTGTCATCAAAAATGCAGGGGCAAAAACTGCGAGGATACAAAAAGTAATCAGCAAGAGAGGAAACGATACTTCACGTGAAGCATCGAGGATGGCCCGTGCTTTTGGTTTGCCCATCTCAAGATGCTGATGAATATTTTCAATCGCTACCGTGGCCTGGTCAACCAAAATACCGATGGCCAGTGCAAGGCCCGACAAGGTCATGATGTTAATCGTTTGTCCAAATAAGTTGAGCAGCATCACAGCGGCCATCACCGAAACCGGAATGGTACAAATCACCACCAACGAACTGCGCAGATCGCGCAAAAAGAGAAACACCATCAAACCTGTTAGTAATGCGCCCAACACACCTTCTGTTGCCAAACTCTTTACAGCTTCCACCACATAAACGGACTGATCGAATTCATAACGCAAATCGATGTAATCCGGCAACAGCGATTGCATCTCCGGCAATTTTTTCTTGAGTGCATTCACCACATCCATGGTAGATGCATCGGCTGTTTTCGTAACCGGGATATAAACCGATCTCTTTCCATTCACCAGCGCATAACCGACCGTCACATCAGCCGCATCTTCCACCGTTGCTACATCGCGAAGAAAAACGGTTGGGCCTGCGCCCTTCCTCAAAGGAATATTCAGGAAATCCTCTGCCTTCTCAACAACTGTATTGTTGGGCGTCATCACGTTGAAGTTTCCGATACGAACGTTACCCGCTGGAGAAATTTGATTGTTATCAACCACCGCTTTCACAATGTCATCTGGTGTAAGTTCATATCCTGTCATTAATTCAGGATTCACTTTCACCACGATTGTTCTCTCATTTCCACCGAAAGGCGGAGGTGCGGAAGCCCCAGGAATTTGCGAGAACATCGGACGAATACGTGTGCTCGCCAGGTCTTGCATTTCATTCAGTCCGGCTTGCTTACTGCTGAACACCAATTCACCCACCGGCAAACTCGAGGCATCAAAGCGCACAACGGTTGGCGGAACTGTTCCCGGAGGCATGTAGCTCATCACACGGCTCACCTGGTTGGCCACCTCTCCGGATACTTGCGCCATGTTCACATTCTCATAAAATGTACATTTCACAAGGCAAAGTCCTTGTACATTTTTTACCTCGATGTCTTTGATGCCCGTTACATACAGCAATTGATTTTGATAACGTGTAGCGATGAATCCTTCCATCTGATCAGGCGCCATACCACCATAAGGCTGAGCAATGTAAATGGTAGGAAGATTTAAACGGGGAAAAATATCTACCGGAATTTTCAATAACGCAAGAACAGAGAACACCACCACACCGAGGATCACCACGATGACAGAGATAGGTTTACGAAGTGCTGAAGAAATCATTCTACTGTTTTTAAAATATTTTTATCTAATCGTCTGAATTCGTTTTGCCATCAAAAAATTGACTGTCTTTATCTTCGGGATCGAGTGACACAGATTGCAGTGTTGTTTTTCCCTGTACCACAGCGAACACAACCGGAAGAATAAGTAATGCTGCAAATGTAGAAGCCACCAATCCACCGATCACTGCTCGCCCAAGTGGAGAAGCTTGTTCACCGCTTTCACTCAACCCACTGGCCATTGGCACCATGCCGGCCACCATTGCAATGGATGTCATGAGAATTGGACGAAGGCGAACTGCCCCTGAAACCCTTGCTGCTTTTGTCGCATCACCAAATTTTACACGCAGATGTTCTGCATTGGTAACAAGCAACACCGCATTGGCCACTGACACGCCAACAGACATGATAATCCCCATGTATGATTGGAGATTTAATGTGCCACCGGTTAACAGAAGAATGACCAGGGATCCAGCTAAGACTGCGGGCACAGTTACCAACACAACAAATGCCACTTTGAATGACTGATAATTAGCTGACAGCAAAAGGAAAATCACAACGATTGCCAACAACAAGCCGGATTGTAAACTACTCAAGGTGTCTTCCAATAACTTGGCAAGGCCGCGTAATTCAATGACAGTGCCTTTCGGTGGATCGCCTACTTTACTGATCACTTCACTGACAATTTTGTTTGCTGCTCCCAAATCTTTTTGATACAAATTCGCAGACACTGTAACAATTCTTCTCGGCCCAACGCGATCAAACTGAGCAGGAATTTCTTTTGAATGGATATCTGCTACATCGCCAAGTGTGGGGCGCATTTGTCCTTGCACCAGCGGAATATTTTCAATGTCAGAATTCGATGTCATTTGGTATTCCGGCACTTGCACCTGCACCTGATAAGCAAAGCCCTTTTTTGTGTCAAGCCACAAATTTTTTGCCGTGAAACGGCTGCTTGATGTGGCTGCTACAAGAGATTTGGATATTTCATCCGCAGTCAATGAAAACTGTGCAGCTTTTTCGCGATCAATACTAATAATGGAAGCAGGATATGCCAAAGGTTGATTGATTCGAACATCGCGCAGGAAAGGAATTTTCTCCAATTCAGTTTTAATTTTCTTCGCGTGACTATGTGCTTCGTCCAGATTTTTGGAAGCCACCATGATCTCGACCGGGGTGTTCGCACCCTGGCTCATGATCTTGTCGGTGAGCTCAATAGGTTCAAAAGAGATTCGCATAGAAGGCAAATGCTCTTTCACACGGGCGCGAATTTCATCCTTCAACTTATCGAGCGATTTCACATTATACTCCTCACTAAGATTTACCTGAAGAATGGCCTCGTGAGGGCCGCTGTTAAAAATGTATAAAGTATTCGTACCATAACTCGATGGCGTCATGCCGATGAATGCAGAAGTAATGGAAACATTTTCTTCACCAACAAGCTCTTGAATCTGGTGGATGGTTTCTTGCACTGCTTCCTCCGTTCGTTCGATGCGCAAACCCTCGGGGCCAATTAGTCTTGCCTGAAACTGCCGTGAATGTTCAATCTTCGGCATAATATCTTTCCCTATTAGAAAAAATCCGATTCCAATGATGGCAAAGCAAACAGTCAGATAAATGATGATTGACTTCATTCTGCTTGCCATGATCTTGTCGAGCAAATTCAAATAGCGAAGTTTGAATTTTTCAAAACCTGAAATTTTCTGTTCATGGCCTCGCTCGTAATGTTCAAGCGCTTCCTCACTGCGCTCTGACAAATCAGGAAGAATTTCTGTTTCATGCTTATGCACAGGATGGAATTTCATCCACCAGTTGGCCATCACAGGAACAAAAGTTTGCGATTGTAAGAATGAAGCAATCATGGAGAAGCCAACCGCAAGGGAGAGAGGAAGGAACATTCCCTTCGGAACTCCATTCATTAAAAACGCTGGCGCGAACACCGAAAGAATGCAAACCAAAATCAGCAGTTTGGCAAAAGAGATTTCCTGGGAAGCATCAATGATAGCCCGCGCTTTTGATTTACCCATCTCCAGGTGCTGGTGAATATTTTCGATGGACACGGTGGCTTCATCAACTAAAATACCAACGGCAAGCGCAAGGCCACTCAATGTCATAATGTTAATGGTTTGCCCGGTTAAGCTGAGCATCAACACCGCAGCAAGAATTGCGATAGGAATATTTAAGACCACAATCGCAGAGCCACGGATATCCTTTAAGAAAAGAAAAATCATTAAGCCCGTAAGCAACGCTCCAAGAATTCCCTCCGTTGCAAGGCTCTTCACTGCCTCCACTACATAAACTGATTGATCGAATTCATATTTTAATTCTACATAGTCGGGAAGCAGCGCCTGCATTTCAGGCAATTTTTTCTTGAGTGCATTTACCACATCCATGGTAGATGCATCTGCCGTTTTCGTAACCGGGATATAAACAGATCGCTTTCCATTAACAAGTGCAAAGCCTACCGTAACATCGGCAGCATCTTCTACCGTAGCCACATCGCGGAGAAAAACAGTAGGGCCTGATTTTTTCAAAAGAGGAATATTCAAAAACTCTTCCGGGTTTTTAATCACCGTGTTGTTGGGCGTCATCACGGTGAGATTTGCAATGCGCACGTTGCCTGCAGGACTGATTTGATTGTTATCAACCACAGCTTTCACAATGTCATTCGGAGTAAGTTGATAGCCGGCCATCAACTCGGGATTTACTTTCACAACAATAGTTCTTTCATTGCCACCGAAAGGAGGGGGAGCAGACGCACCCGGAATTTGCGAAAACATCGGGCGAATCAATGTTGACGCGAGATCTTGCATTTCATTTAATCCAGCCTTCTTCGAGCTGAACACTAACTGACCTACCGGCAAACTTGATGCATCAAAACGCACAACGGTTGGCGGCACGGTTCCGGGAGGCATATAACTCATCACCCTATTTACTTGATTTGCTACCTCCCCGGAGACCTGTGCCATGTTAACGTCTTCATAAAACGTGCACTTGACCAAACACAAACCCTGTACATTTTTAACTTCAATGTCTTTGATGCCTGTTACATAGAGCAATTGATTTTGATAACGTGTGGCAATGAAGCCCTCCATCTGGTCTGGCGCCATTCCGCCATACGGCTGCGCGATGTAGATAGTAGGAAGATTCAGCTTCGGAAAAATATCTACAGGAATAGACACCAATGCCAGGATGGAAAAGATGACGATTCCAAGAATGATAACTATAACCGTAATGGGGTTCCGAAGTGCTGCGGGGATCATCTTAATTCAAGTTGCCTGTGAACAAATCGAGATTACCTGTTGCAGCCGCATAAGCAATAACTGCTCTCCATACATTTCCACGTGCTATGCCTGAGTCCACTTCGGCTCGGTTCAGGAGTGCGAAGGTTTGAGTTAATTCAAGAATAGTGCTCAATCCGGCATCGTATCTTGCCTTGGCTTGCCTGTAGGCGTCCTTGGCAGCTGCTAATTGAACAGGAGCCTGCCGCGCTGCCTCCAAAGCTGCTGCATAACGTAAACGTGCACGCTCAACTTCACTTTCGACTTTCAATGTCTCTTCATTGTAGCGCTCTTTCGCCATAATGTAAACCTGACGTTGAGCTTTTGCTTCACTGCCTGTTCGAAAGAGACTTGTGATATTCCAGATCGTGCTCACACCAACCATCCAATCAACATACGGCCTGAAGGCAACACCTCCACTAAAAGATTTGTTGTAAACAAAATTTCCATTTGCATCAAGTCCATCCTGAATACCGGAGCCACGAGCGTATGTTGCTCCAATCAAAGAAATGGATGGGTATTCACGTCTTCTGATTGACTTGATCTTGGCTTCATTCATATCCACCACACTCTTGAAATAATGTAATCGCGGATTTTTTGAATAATCACTAACCGCTTCGAATGGCTGTGGTTGCCGGGCCGTGTATATCAGCGTGTCCAATTTTAAAGAAACCTCTGACTTAAGCCCCATCGACTCTTTCAAATAGACCTCCTGCTCACTGGCTATACGCCGAGCTTCCAAAAATAAAAGAATAGCTTTCGAATATTCGGCATTCACCAACGAACTGTCAACCCCTGGCTTGAGACCTGACCTCGTATAAGCTTTAGTAACGGATTGCAGCGCTTTGACTCTGTCAAGATTAGCTTGCTGACTTCGCACCATATCATTGGCCATGAGCGATAGCAAATACGCATCTCCTACTTTGATTTCCTGTTGAAAAAATTCGTTCAAGTAATCAGCGTCAGCCGCTTTCTCTCCTGCTTTCGCGGCATCTACGGCTGTTTTAAACTTCCCAAAATTGAATAGCTTCCAGTTGATAAACCCGGTAGCAAAACTCGTCCATGTTGAGGTAGCTGTATATCCATTGGGTTTGATACCACCCGACACCGGAACGGCCATACCTTCATTTGGAAAGAATGGGCCGCGCACCTGGTTCGATGTGCCGTTCAAAATCTGGCCTTGCACCACAAAGTTTGGAAGGTAGTTAGTCTGAGCTGCCTTCACTTCATAAAGGGCAGCTTCCTTTTCGGCCCGCTTTAATCTGATAGTCGGATAATTTTGCTGAGTGATCGCAAGTGCTTTTTTTAAATCAAGGTTGTCAAGCGAATCAGTAGATTGACCAAAAGAGTTAGCAGCAATCATACATGCGATGAAGAATACTGTGTTCTTTACCTTTTTTCTGTACATATCTGTTATGTGTCTTTAGAACATTTATTTAACAATCCAACACGAGATAAATGATAGATAGTAAAAATTCAATGATGCGTGTTATGGGTAGATGAGATCAATACTCACTTAGCCAGTTGGCAGCGTTAAAGCGGCCATTCTGAAGATTTATGCTCCATTATAATTACTTTCAAAATTTCTCAACGCGATTTGTAAGACGTATCGCAATACAACGAACTTTAAATTAGAACTGAATTAATCTGGAATTAGAAGGTGTCCCGAAATTCTTAATTGCAACTATCGGGTAACAATGGCAGGTAAAACTATTTCGGCTGTCATCCCCGAATCTGCATTGCGCAATAATTTTACTTCACCTCCGTGTATGGAAATTATTTTTTGTGTAAGCGACAAGCCTAAGCCGAAACCTTCAAAGCCATTTGCATTTTTGCCACGATAAAATACATCAAAGAGTTGCTGTCGGTCTTCACTGCCAATGCCAATACCTTTATCGATAACCTGAATCCTGATCTTATGATCATTTTCCACGTTTAATTTTATCCATATCTTTTGTTGGTACGAATACTTTGATGCGTTATCAATCACATTGATGAAGGCTGTTCTCAAAAACTGGGAATGCCCCAAAACTTCGATTGAAGTGTCACGGGCGGACTCCGCTATATCAAATGAAAACTCCTGAAGGGGGTTCTTGATTTTATAAAAGCTAATTACATCCAATAGTAAATCAACAACGTGAAATTTTATTTTATCATCCCGACTTGCTGAAGATTCAATTTTAGCTAGCTGCAATAATCCATTCACCAGCACAGTTGCTTTTTGAATTTCCTTGTGTGCCGCTTTCATGCTCTCACGCATGGCCTGTTGGTCTTTATCGTAATTGAGGGAGGTCTCCAAAATTCCGGCAATGGCTGCCAGTGGTGTACGCAGCTCGTGCGAAGCGTATGAAATAAAAGATTTTTGTGACTCTACCAGAGTTTGGATGCGATCCAAAACACGGTTAAATGATGAAGCTACTATACCAATTTCGTCAAATGAATTTCTGTATGATAATCTGAAATTCAAATCATGTCCCTCAATTGCCTCCACCTGTCGAACCACATCATTCACCGGACGGAAGGCACGATTCGAAAAAGTGAATGCAGCAATTCCCACGGAAGCAAGAAAAAACAAGTTTCCAAAAATTAAAATATACTTTAACTGATCCAGTTGTTCAAAGTTGTTTTTATTGTAAGCGGTGATGGCAATGGTTCTTTTCTTGCCTCCGGATTCGAAAGAAAAGGCATATCCTTCCTTATAATTTTCCGATAGATCTCCACGGTATTCAAAATATTTTTCCTTACCCACGCTCACGGCATCAAAAAATGCCCGATCAAATGTATAGTCATTAACATCGTTGATGGCAAAAATCAACTTTCCGTTTTCATCAAAGACGTACTCAGATTGTTCAGGCAGACTCGTAATGATTTTTTCCGCTACTTTGTCCCGCAGTTCATAAATCTCCCTGGTAGCATAGGCCTTATCCTTAATCCGTTGCCGAAAAATGTTTTTCCGGGAGGTTGAGGAAGCAACATAAATGTAAACTGAAAACAGGCTAAGCAAAACTCCGGAAAAGACGATGAAAAGTAAAACGAGTTTGTGCCTTATCAGCATGATTTGACTAGTCTTCGCGAATCGTATAGCCCATACCCACTACAGTATGTAGCAATTTTGGTGTGAATTCTTTATCGATTTTCTTTCGAAGGTAATTAATATAAACATCAATCACATTAGTCGAGGTATCAAAGTCAAGATCCCATACTTTCTCGGCAATGTCAACGCGGCTCACCACTCGTCCTTTATTGATCATCAAGTACTCGAGCAAAGAAAATTCCCGTGCAGTCAATTCAATTCTCTTTCCAGCCCTCCTCACCACTTTACCCTCTGTCTCCATTTCCAGGTCAGCTATTGTAATTTTTCGCTCGGTAAGACGAACGTTGCCAGATCTCCTGATCAAAGCTTTCACACGCATCAATAGCTCCTTGAATTCAAATGGTTTCACCAGGTAG
Source organism: uncultured Ohtaekwangia sp. (assembly GCA_964510765.1). GTDB lineage: Bacteria > Bacteroidota > Bacteroidia > Cytophagales > Cyclobacteriaceae > ELB16-189. The sequence goes on from CAZECP010000053.1 coordinate 25,623, forward strand.
TCATCAGCACCCGCTTCAAAACCAGTGACTTTATCATCAATCGCATCAAGTGCCGTGAGAAAGATGATTGGGATTTGGGGCTTCTCTTTTTTGAACTCCTGGCACAATTGGAAACCGTTTATGCCTGGCACGTTAATATCGAGAATAATCAGGTCATAATTTTTTTTCTGAAAGAGGTTTCTGCCTACTTGCCCATCGTAAGCAACATCCAAGAGGTATCCCTCACTCTCAAAACCTTTGCGTATGAAGTTTGATACGCTGGCTTCGTCTTCAATCAAAAGCAAATTCATTTGAATACCTGTAGTTTCCATGTAAATTTAATAAAACAGATGGTTTTCGAATAACGGCCTCTACCCAACAGCTTTCCGCAAAGTAGGAAAGGTGCCATTAGAATGGAATTAGTTGGAAATTAGAATGGGTTAGAATTTTCAGGCCAAGAACGAATCGGCTAAAATGAATTCAAACAGACGAAATATTAGTAGGTCATCTCTCCGAAAAAGCCAGACTGATCCTGGGATGATTTGCGATTAACTTGCGTTGAAAAATCAAATCGAAAAACTTTCTCCACACCCGCATGTGCGGGTTGCATTTGGGTTGATAAATTGAAAACCCTTGCCATTTAAACCATCCGAAAAATCGAGGGTTGTACCGAGCAGATAAAGCAGGCTTTTCTTATCGACTAAAATTTTTATTCCCTTGTCTTCAAAAACCTGATCGGCAGGATTGATTTTGTCATCAAATCCGAGATCATACATCAAGCCTGAGCAACCTCCGCCCTTCACCGATACACGGATGTTGTGCGCATCGCTCTTTCCTTCCTCATGGCGCAGGTTGGCAATTCTTTCCTTAGCTTTTTCCGTTACCGTAATCATTGCAATTTTTCTTTTAAGAGATCGGATTCAATACAACACTAAAAACAGTGATTGTGTTCCTGTCTCTGCCATAATATAATTTTTCCAACGCTTCCAGAATATTTCCTGCGCGGAAATACGAAGTATGAAGCTCACTGTCGCTTTTGATGGTCCATTGAATGGTGTAAGAATTTTCTTTCTCCTTAAAATTCTGAACATACTCCAACATCTTTTTCAAAGCATCAACTTTATCTGCGCCCGTTTCAGAATGAAATAAAAAAGATTGGCTGTGGCGCGGGTTGATGGTGATCAAATCCAACTTCACTTTTCCTTCGATAGTGTTAAATTCAAAAATCAAATCGCTGGTGCGCAAACCCAGATAATCTTTGATCTGCTGCTGCACGCGCGCAGCTTCCACATGCACATCACTTACGGTTTCTAATGATATTTTCGGCATCTTGCTTAAAACCTTCTGAAAGGCCTAAAAAGTTTCACAAATTTTGACAAAATTAAGAAAACGATTTGAATTGAATAGTTATGAAAAAATTGGAGCATATCGGCATTGCGGTAAAAGATTTATCAAAAGCGAATTTGTTGTTTGAGAAATTGCTCGGCAAACCACATTATAAAATAGAAGAAGTTGCAAGTGAAGGTGTGCGCACCTCTTTTTTTGAAATCGGGGGTGTGAAAATTGAACTACTTGAAGCTACAAACGATCAATCGCCCATCGCAAAATTTATTGAGAAAAGAGGGGAAGGAATTCACCACCTTGCTTTTGAAGTGGATCACCTCGAACAAAGCATCCAGGAAAATTCAGAAAAGGGATTTGAATTGCTCAATAAGACTCCCAAAGAAGGAGCTGACAACAAACGAATTGCTTTTATGCACCCGAAGTCCACCAACGGTGTACTGATTGAAATGTGCCAGGAAAAAAAATGATTACTGCGAAAGGTTAAAGATCACTTTAAAACCACCTTTGGTTGTAGTTCGGGGAAATGAGTTTGACACAAGCGGATCGTTGGTCGTGTGCTCCACATACATTTGCATCGTCAGTTTCTTATTCACCACGTAACTCAAATTTGGCCGCAACTGAAAGTTAATGTTTCCGTTTGTTACAGAGCTTCCTTCGTCAATCCTTCGCTGAAGAGTTTGATTGCTCGACACCCCAACGGTCATTCTGAACGTGACATCATTCTTCAATGTGATAATCCGGCCCTTGTCTTTGAATGGCAGCTTCATGTTGTTTTTTGTGAAGCCAAGTTCCAGAGACCAATCCTTTCCATTCACTTCGGTGATTTGCGCGTTGGGCACATTGAGCGAAACATCACGTTTCGTTTTGTAATTGAATGTAATAGTCATTTTGCTTTTCGTCTTCGCACTAATACCAATCAGCGGAGAGAATTGTTCGGTGATCATCACCTGGCTAATCACATACACAGGTATTAATTGATTGCTGGTGCTACTTGGAAGGCTGGCAAATAAATTCGTGTTATAATTTTCAACAGGGTTGTTGATCGTGATTTGTTTTGCTACCGCACTGCCAGGGGTAGTATATTCAAGTGAGTTCGTATAGTTTGATACCTGATAGGACGAATTATATGCATGACTTAATGTGACGGAAGTAAAGATATCTTTTAACACACCGATTTTGTTTAACCCATTGTAGTCCAGACGCCAGTTGGGAAGTGGGATAGCCGGGAAAGGCGACAAGCCAACATTATTTGCCGATCGGCCAGAATACGCAGCAATGAAAGCAGGGATCAAAACATCCTGCGATTGGTTTTCATAATTCGCCCCTGAATTAATAGTATTGAATCGATTCCTGATCACATTGATGTTGTCCTTGAATTTGTTAAACACCTCCGAGTTTAAATCCCCATTGTTCAGGAAAGAAGTACCAATTGAAATAAACGAAATCTTGTAAGAACCGCTGCGACTGGGACTCAATGCAGTATAGTGTCCATTCCCCAGGCTATCGCGAAATATTTCCTGAAAGGACGTGTTGGACGTTTTTCGCAAGTCGAGCTGAATTTTCAGATCATTAGAAGGTTCCATGTTTGCGCGAACGTTCAAGTCTCTATTCTCATTTTGAGCAAAGGGCACGGTGAGATTTTTATTGTGCGTAAGCCAACCTTTGTCACCCATGCGCTGCGCAAGATAGGGATCCTGACCTCCCAAAATAAAATCAGTACCTGGTGCCGACCAGGTATCATCAAGCCCCAGCAAGTGCGGGGTTTTGGTAAAACCGGGCAAAATCGTTCCCTGCGAGACTGTATAAGTTCCGCTAATACTTCGCAGCGACATCACAAAACGCAATAATCCCTTCACCGCTTTTAGCTCAGGCGGATGAGGCAATGTGTCTGCCCTTGCCAACCGTGCTCTTTCTTTTGGATCTTTCGGAGGAGGTGGCTTGGGCTTGGGTGGTGTGTTGATATTTTTTAGAAACCCGATTTTGTTATAGAGTTTCACCATATCAATCTTTCCGCTCAATGCTTCATTGCGAGTGTTTTGAATTGTGTTTCCGAGTTTCAGACTATCTACTGTTTCCAATGGACCCGCACGCCAGTTGTAGCCTACTCCATAGCGGTAGTCGCCCCCTACCCAATTCGTCACAGGAAATTTATCAAACGGGAATGTATAGTTCACGGTGAAATTTTGCTCGAAGTATTTCATCCGTCCAAATTTTTTCAAATTATTGATGATGGAATCTCGTTTCTGCTGAGTGTCTATGTCTCCAGCGGGCTCATCAATAATAGCGTTGGCAGTAGCATTGTAATCCAGTTTCAATGATTTGGTAAGACTCCACGTAAGGTTATAATAACGATTAAACGTAAAATACTTTTGATAATTAGGTTGTCCGTTAGTAGATGGATCTGAATTAAAATTCCGGTAGGCAATTTTAGTGAATGATCGATCGAGTTCACCCCGCACAGAAATACTGGAAGGTACCGGGTTGAAATTAAAATCTTTGATAAGTTGAAAGTACTTCGATTTTATTTTCACATTCTTAAACGGCTCATAACCCTTGAACTTGGATTGGAACTGCCAGGCCACAGCTCCTTTCACATTCTTTCGGGTATTCTCCAGCAAGTTGAAGTTTGTTTGAGTGGCCTCACTGTAGGAATAGGTAAAAGCAAAATTTTCAATGTCCCAGATGTGGCTCCTCGCATCTTTGTTCACTTTTGTTTTTCGCACGTTGGTAAAATTCAAACTCTTCCGATACGATCGGTCTTGAATTAAATTGAGATAATCCGATCGCTCCTTATCGGTGGCAAATGATTTTAGCACCGCAGCAATTCGCAAGTCTGGATTGGCCGGGTCATACTTTGGATCAATGATCAAGCTTTCATAACTGAAGTACATCGGTATTTTCAACCCGGTATTTCGTGGCAGTAATTTATCGAGCGCAATATTTCCTGAGATGTCAAACTGATTTGTTTCACCACGCGCACGTTCAGAAATCTTTGACTGCACATTTCCATAGCCAAAACCAATGTGCCGGAATGAACCCGATATATTTCCAAGGTCTGCCAGTTTCGCATTCACTACCACATTACCCGCCCAGCCGGGAGTCTGATCAAAATCAGTGAGGCGCAATTCATCCGCCCAGATACAAACATCAAAAGGTTTTCCATCGGAAGTTTTTGGATTGCGAACTCCGATCATGATCATTTTGAGCTGACTTAAATCGGGCCGACCCATCACACGTAATCCATGCTTGCCCGATTGAGAGGGCCCCGCTTGCGGATAAGGAATCAATAACGAAAATCCTTCGCGGTCACGTTTCAACTTCAAAGCATACAGATCATTTAAGTCAAGATCAATTTGATTTTGCTCTGGCCAAACCACCGCAGACTGTTGGTTACCCGGTGGCGTGATAGCAAGGGGTAACTCTATTTCATAATAGTTCTGATCGAAATCAGTACCCAACCTTAAAAAGGCTTTTGCATCATTATCTTTCACGAGCGGGCCATGAGCGCTCAAAAACATTTTGATGCGCTGATAATTGAACAAATCCATCGACACGTTTTTGTACATCGCACGCGCATCTCCATCGTTCAAACCTGTCACACAAAGTTGACAGGATTGTTCGTTCAACCTTCTCGAAACGGTGGACGTTACATCGCGATCGCGGTTGAGTGGCTCAATGTAGCCTGGTTTCGCTGCATCTCCTTGTGCGTTCTCTTCTATATTAACTGTACTTACGGTGAAGTTATCCGTTACATTTTCGGTCACTGGTTTCAATGCTGATTCCTGCAGGTTGCCTGCGTACTGTCTCCACTTCTGTCCTACCGATCTGAACTTGGCCATACGCAGCACCACCGGCTCGGTGAAACCTGTGAGAATAGTGCGGATGTACTTGATAGTTTTGAATCCGTTAATATCTCCCACTTTTGAATCAAAATTTCGAATAGGGATACGGAAGAGATACCAGGTGACTTGCTCGTTGTTGGATGCCTGGATTTGGCCTGTAGTCAATTTGTCAACGATAAACTTATTGCCCACCACCAATTTCTCTGGTGTGAGGTCGATGCTATACGTGTAGTACTCTTCAAGATCAGTGAGCGTGTTATCCTGATTGATATCTTCATTATCAGGAGTAGTGGAGCCGGAGGTTGCATAAGCGGATGCACTATTGAGTATCGGTGTATTGCCATCGTGCCCATTAATGTTTTTATAGCGCTCCAGCACTTTGGCATCCTTACTGTCCAGATCCTGCCCCAGAAAATAATGGAAGTTATCTGCTGATGGGTCAGTAACACTGGGATTAGCATTTACAAAATCCTGAAACTTTGTCTTTTCTTTGTCATCACTAATTCCATCCAATCCAACATCCTGGTATTTTCTGGAATCCGGGGAATTGTCGAATGCGTTGTTTAAGTATTGTTGGGTTGTTACATAACCCCAATTATTTTCAGTAACTCCGGTTGAAAAATTTCCATCCCGTGGCAATCCATTTTCAAATGCTTGTTGTCCGTCTCGCTCCACATCCTCCGAAACACTTCCTACATGGAAGATCAACTTTCCACCCTTTGTATTCGATTGATTGAAGATTCCATCCTTGACAGTGCCCAGAGATGTTTTTATAAAAGGATCAAGCAGCCAGAACTCGATATACTCCACATTGGCTGCATCAAAATCCACATTCGTCCTGATTGCAGTTGTTACCCCGGCCCAATTTGTTGCCCAATTATTATTTAACAACTGTTCTTTACCATCTGGTGATGGCGCGAGGTTTTTATTGTAGTTGTAGGGGCCTCTTTCTGCGGGATAATATGCCAAATTCAAGATAGGCTCATAGAAATTCCCAACATAAGGGTCAAACTTTGGAAAAATTTCTTGTGGAGAAACTGGTCGTACGTAGTGATTTTTCAAATCATCGTCTGATACGTTCGGTGGTTTGTAACTACTGCTTCCTGATAGATAAAATAAATTATCAATAGTGTACCAGGCAAGTTTGGCGCGATTAAAGCCAGCACTTATATTATTGGACGCTATCACACTTGCACCCGGAATGTTCGCATCGCCCTTCGGAATAGATGAAAGCTTCCACGACTGCGGAGAGATCAAACTGTAAGGTGTGGCCGCGTTTTCAAAGTCATCGATAAAAGATGTTCCGTCCCCGTTGATGGTATTTGATGTGCCGGGTAATAACTGTGCAAACTCAGCATTCACTGAAACTGTTGATTTCTCTTTGGTTTGTAAAAAGGGAAGTGCATCCACCATTTTGGTAAGAAAACGCGAATCTTTTTTCATATTAAAATCCAAACCATATTGAATGTTGCGCGCAGGTTCATTGCCAATCAAATTGCGCGTAATCAAGGGTCGCTCGTTGTAGTACAAAAATGTTCCACCCAGGTTAATGTCGTCCGTCAGTTTATAATCAAAGCGAGTGCCGAGCAGCGATCGCGTTTGAAAGGCAAAGGGAT
>CAZECP010000054.1:0-31729 GCA_964510765.1 uncultured Ohtaekwangia sp.
AGGAAGTGGTTTTTTTGTATTGGATAAAAAAACAATGGGAAGAAATTTTTTTTTGAATGTTAATGAAATGGGCGAAAATATCTATGGCACTTCCAAGATCGATTCTATGCTTTGGCTTGGAACAGAGCAGGGGATAGCAACCGCACCTATACAAAGTCTTATAAGCAAGGAACAGGTTTTTGAAAGACTTACAAATAAGAATGGGCTTATAAAAAATAAAATCAGCTTTATAAAAAATATCGGTTCAAAAATTCTTGCGTTTTCTGAAAATACCTTTTATTCAATACCGAAGAATAAAATATTTCAAAATAATCCTATCTTCTATCTGGAATCAGTCAAAGTAAATAATCATCCGTTCAATCTCGATTCACTGAATGGTTTGCCCCATTTTCAAAATAATTTACAAGTTAGTTTTGGATTCATATCATTCAATAACCAGAATATTTCAGTACGCAGTAGGTTAAGTAAGAATGACATTTGGAGCTATACGCGGGCAAGGGAACTTTCATACAATTCTTTATCACCAGGAACGTATCAATTGGATATTGAATATTCGATTGATAATTACCGTTGGACCCGGATGCCGCGTAAAATCAATTTTACAATTTCTCAGCCTTGGTGGCAAAACAGAATTTTGCAATTTGCTATATTCTGTTTGATCATCGCTATGATCTATCTTTTTTTTAAAAATCAAATAGAAGTACTTAAGGAACGTCAAAAATTAATGGAGGCGAATTCACGTTTTCAGGAAGAATTGTTGAGAACGGAACATGCAACCATGGAAAAAGAGCGCGGTCGCATTGCGAAAGATTTACATGATGGTGTAGGAACAGCGCTTAGCGTTATCAAGATTTCAGTTTATACACAGCTAAAAGATTTAATGGATAAGCGCGCATTGATAGGTGATCAACTCGATAGTGTCATTCAGGAAATTCGGGACATCATTTTTGACCTTGCCCCCCATGGAATTGATCGGGATGGGCTTCGAATAGGGCTGATAAACTACATTGAAAGAACCAGAAGAAAAGCGAATTTTATCGAATTTAATTTTCAGTATAATGGTAACGAAATGGTGGATCTGAAAATTTCAATATCCATCTTTCGGATTGTGCAGGAGTTAGTGACAAATACCCTCAAACACTCGGCAGCTACAAAAATTGAGATTAGTGTTTTTTCAAACAGAGACAATCTTTTCTTGATTTATCGCGACAACGGTATTGGAATGAAGCGGACAAAAAACCGTAATGGATTTGGATTAGGTAATATCGAATCTCGAATAAAATTTATGAATGGAAAAATTAATCAACCGGTTGCAGACTCTGGTGTGTTCTACGAGATATCAATCCCACTTTTCAACAATACTTTCCAGTATAATTAATAGCAAACTAAAAGATAGTTTTACTTTTTAATTTTTTAGAATTTTGGCAGGATTCTCCTTCAAAAATCCTTCCCACGATTTTGATTTATTTTTGAGCGCTCCATTTTGATAATGATGACAAACTGCTACGGCCAATGCGTCTGTGGCGTCAAATAGCTTAGGCATTTCCTTCAGAGAAAAAATCTGCATCAGCATTTTTGCAACTTGTTCTTTGCTGGCGTTTCCGTTTCCGGTGACAGATTGCTTTACTTTCTTTGGGGCATATTCCGTAATCGGAACTTCACGGTAAAGTGCAGCCGACATAGCAACTCCCTGCGCACGGCCGAGCTTCAACATCGACTGAACATTTTTTCCGAAGAACGGAGCTTCGAGTGCTACTTCATCGGGTTTGTATTCATCAACCAAAGCTAACACGCGATCGAATATTTTTTTTAGCTTAAGCGCATGCTCACCATATTTGCCCATTTGAATTACGCCAAACTGCATAAGACCGGTTTTGCCACTCTTCACTTCAATCACGGCATAACCCATGACGTTCGTTCCCGGATCGAGACCAAGGATAATCTTTTCCTTCACAATTTTTTTCTCAACTTTACTCACGGCTCAAATTTATAGATTAACCAGCAATGACCTATTATCTCGTCATCGTCTTCGTGCTTTATTTTTTTCTGATGATCGTCCTGTTAACAGGCTGGTTAAAAGCAACAAGGATAAACAAGCCTTTGTACGGGCAGCCAAAATTTATTTCAATAGTCATCGCTGCAAGAAACGAGGAAGCTGCTATTGAATCACTTTTAGAATCGATCTCATATTTGAATTACCCGGCAAATTGTTTTGAATTAATTGTTGTGGATGACCATTCAACTGATAAGACTAGTGAAACAGTAACACGGTTTTTTGAGGCCAAAAAAAATGAAAATGAAAAACTAATTTTATCGGAAGGAAAAGGGAAGAAAGATGCCCTGGTTTCAGGAATAAAAGAAGCAAATGGAGAGATCATTGTTACCACTGATGCAGATTGTGTTGTTCCCGCAAATTGGCTTCAGCGAATCAACGAAATTTTTCTTGATAAGAAATGCCTCTTATGCGTGGGCGCGGTTAAAATTCAGCCCCATGATTTTTTCTCTACATTGCAAAGCCTGGAATTTTCAAGTGTGATCGGAACCGGAGCATCAACATTGAAACTCGGATTCCCGACTATGTGCAACGGAGCAAATCTTTCATTTAGAAAAGAAATTTTTGAGAAAGTGAATGGCTACGATGGAAATGATCATCTGGCTTCGGGTGACGATCAATTTCTTATGCAAAAGATTAATAGTGCATTCCCAAATTCAATTTCATTTCTAAGCTTTTCAGATTCAGTGGTAACAACCCGGCCAACCAACAACCTTTTTGAATTTATTGAGCAGCGCATTCGTTGGGCGAGTAAATGGAGTGAGGAGCAATGGCAATCAAAGTTACTTGCATTGTTTGTTTTTGTATTTCAGGCCTCGTGGCTGTTGGCCATTGGCTGGTCTTTGATAAATCCATCTTTGATTTTATTTATCCTCATTGGTGCCAAAACTTTTCTTGAACTTTTCTTCCTTAAAAATATCAATCGATTTCTGAGTTTAAATTTTACCTTGCTTCCATTTTTTCTGCTGCAATTTATTTATGCGCCATACGTTATTTTGGTTGCCATACTTTCGCAGGTAAAAGGTTTCGTGTGGGAGGGAAGAAGTCACCGGTAGCGTTAAGTGGTCGTTAATTCACCGCGTTCCATCTTTTCTTTTTAATTTAGCATTTGATTTATGACCACCGAAATTGACTTACGAAAACAAGTAGAGCGCAAAGAGTTGGAGCTTGGAGCATTATTGGAGATCACCCAAGCCATCAACAGCAATTTGCCGGAGGAGTCACTTTATAAAATTTTCAACTTCACACTTCGCAGCAATCTTCAAATCAAAAAGCTCACACTGTTTGTAATGGACGATACGTGGGCTTGCAAGGCCAGCTTTGGAACGAAAAAGAATTATGCAAAAGTGGAGTTGGACGAGCGCGTGCAGATGATCAAAAACATTCATCGCATGGAGGAATTTGAAAGTTGTGCATTTGACGAATTTGATTTGGTTATTCCCATCACGCACAAATCTGATACACTTGCCTTGGTTTTTGTCGGGGGCATCGACCATAAGGGCAATCATGATCATGACGAAAGTATTCGATTCATTCAGGCATTGAGTAATATTATTGTTGTTGCCATCGAGAATAAGAAATTAGTTCGTAAGCAACTGGATCAGGAAGCCTTCCGGAAGGAACTGGAGATCGCCAGTGACGTGCAACAATTTTTGTTTCCGGATAAGTTGCCAAATACTGATCGTTTGAAAGTGGAGGCGAGTTATCTTCCCCACGATTTGGTGGGTGGCGATTACTACGATTTCATTCCGATCAACAAAAATCAATTTTTGATTTGTGTGGCTGATGTGAGCGGCAAGGGGATTCCTGCTGCACTTTTGATGAGCAACTTCCAGGCTTCACTTCATACCTTGTTGAGACAGACTCCCAACCTCACTGAAATTGTTGAAGCTCTGAATTATCAAATATTGGAAAGCGCAAAAGGCGAGAAGTTCATTACCTTCTTCGGTGCGATTTATGATTTACAACTCAGAACAATGGTTTATGTGAATGCAGGTCATAATCCGCCTGTGTTGATCCAGAGGAAAGGCATCACATTGTTGGAAGACGGGAGTACGGTGCTGGGCGCAATGCATCCGCTGCCTTTCATCAAAGAAGGTTTTATCACTGACCTTGATGAGTTCACACTTTTTGCCTACACGGACGGTCTCACTGAAACCGTAAACGAAAAAGGCGAAGAATTTGGCACGGAAACATTGCTTGAATATTTTAGAAAAAATAGTTCGAAAGACCTGACTAATATTCATCATGATATTATTGTAGAGCTAGATGGATTTAAGGGACGCAATGCTTACCGCGATGATATTACGATGCTAAGTTGTCGCGTTCAGTAAATGAATTTCTTCCGTTCCCCTTATTTACTAACTAAACTCTATCCTTCTCTGGTTTGGAGAATTACAACCTTTGAAAAGAATATTTATTTGACTTTTGATGATGGCCCCGTTCCTGGTCCTACCGAATTTGTTCTTAATGAACTGAACAAGTTCAGCGCGAAAGCAACTTTTTTTTGCATTGGTGACAACGTAAGAAAGCACCCTGCTGTTTTTGAAAGAATAAAATCTGATGGACATGCAATCGGCAATCACACATTCAATCATTTGAAAGGATGGAATACTTCTCTGCAAACTTATTTGGAGAATATTGATAAATGCGAAAGTCAATTCCAGCATTCGACATCCAGCCCCCACCATTCTAGATTTTTTCGCCCCCCGTATGGCAGGATTACGTCAAAGCAAATCAAAGCCTTGAAAAGTCAATTCAAGATCATAATGTGGGATGTTCTGACGCACGACTATTCAAAAAATATTTCCAGAAGCAATTGCCTGAATGGATCCATCAAAGCAACACGCGAAGGTTCGATCATTGTTTTTCATGATAGTTTGAAAGCCGAGCGCAACTTAACATATGTTCTTCCTAAGTATCTCGATCATTTTTCTTCTCTCGGATTTATTTTTAAATCTTTGCCTGACGATTGGCAGGCATGAATCCAACCGATGCTAAAAAAGTTTTGATCGCTCCTCTTGATTGGGGGCTTGGACATGCTACACGTTGTATCCCCGTTATAAAAGAGTTATTGAGCAGAGGTTGCGAAGTTCAAATTGCAAGCAGCGGTGATGCGGTCGAACTTTTGAAAAAGGAATTTCCAGAATTAAAGACGTATCAACTCCACCCATATCAACCGGAATATTCTGACAAGATTCCCTTTGCTCTGAAAATCATTCTTCAGCTTCCAAAGTTTTTAAATACAATAAGGAAAGAGCATCGACAGGTAGAGGAGATCGTTTCAAAGGAAAGAATTGATTTGATCATCTCCGATAATCGTTATGGATGTTGGAGCAAGAACGTGAAGAGCGTTTTCATTTCTCATCAACTTACCATTTTGTTAGATTTCCCCTGGAAAATGTTTTTAGGGATAGTGAATTATTTCAACCAAAGTCAGATTGCTAAGTTTGATGCCTGTTGGGTTCCTGATTTTGAAAATGGCATCACTGGAAAATTATCATTTTCGAAGAGAATTAAGCCGCGATTTGTGGGAATGCTTTCCCGATTTAAACCAATGGAATTGCCAGTTCGGTTTGATGCACTTGCCATTGTTTCCGGGCCAGAGCCCCAACGGAGTTTTTTTGAAGCAAAGTTGAAAGCACAACTCATCAAATCTGGATTAAAGTATTTTATCGTTAAAGGTAATTTGGCAGAGCAGCTGAAGCACTATGAGAACGAGGTTGCTTATTCAACTTCAAAAGAATTGAATGAATTAATTTGTTCCTCCGATTTGATTATTTGTAGATCGGGTTATTCTTCCATCATGGATTTGTCGAGACTTGGAAAAAAAGTAATTTTTGTTCCTACACCCGGGCAAACGGAGCAGGAGTATTTAGCTGAGGAATTGGAACGAAAAGGAATTGCTTTCTATCAAACTCAAGATCAATTTGACTTAACGGAAGCGATGGAAAGATCAAAATACTATTCAGGCTTTGTCAACTCTCAGCATACTCCTAACTTGCTTGCCGAAGCGATGGATGATTTGCTTAAAGAATTTTGAATGTTCACTGACACACACGCTCACATTTATCTCGATGAATTCAAGGCTGACTTGCCCGATGTTTTAGCGCGTAGCTATGAACAGGGCATTGATAAAATTTATATGCCTAATGTGGATCATACCTCTATCGATTCGATGATGGAAGTAGAAGCAAAAAATCCACACCGATGCTTTTCGATGATGGGTTTGCATCCATGCTACATCAAAAAAGATTTCGAGAATGAACTTTATCTTGTAGAAAGTTGGCTGGGTAAAAGGAAATTTTCCGCAGTTGGAGAAATAGGAACCGATCTGTATTGGGACAAAACTTTTTGGGAGCAGCAGCAGGAAGCTTTCAAAATCCAAGTGCAGTGGGCAAAAAAATATGACCTCCCCGTAGTGATCCACTGTCGCGAATCGATTGATGAAACCATTGAACTACTCCAACCTTTTGCCGATGGAAAGCTCACAGGAATTTTTCATTGCTTTTCAGGAAATGTGGAACAAGCACAAAAGATAATTGGCATGAATTTCTTCCTGGGAATTGGCGGAGTGGCCACATTCAAAAATGGCGGCCTCGACAAAGTTTTACCTGATATTGAATTGAATAAAATCGTGCTGGAGACAGACAGCCCATATCTTGCACCGGTTCCTCATCGCGGCAAGCGAAATGAACCCGGTTATATCTCTCTCATTGCGCAAAAGATTTGTGATTTGAAAAAGATAACTTTGACACAATTGATGGAGCAAACTGAGGTGAACGTTGCCAAAATTTTCACCCCGATAGCTTAATGCCCAGGCTCGATGCCCAAGCCCTAACATATAAGTACTAAAGAAAAGTGGAGTATAAAAAAATAAATATCAACACTGCTACACCAGAGCGCCCCCGTTCCAGGGTGATGATCATTTACACGGGAGGAACTTTCGGGATGGTGGCAGACCCAAATGGTGTGCTTGTTCCTTTTGATTTTTCTCTCATCCTCGAGCATTTGCCCACGCTCCGGAATTTGTTTCTTGAGTTGACAGTAATTTCATTTAATAAACCAATCGATTCATCAAATGTTCAGCCGCACCATTGGCAAACCATAGCACGGATTATTTACGAATATTACAATGATCACGATGGCTTTGTGGTTCTTCACGGAACGGATACCATGTCCTTCACTGCTTCTGCATTAAGCTTCATGCTTCAAGGTTTATCAAAGCCGGTAATTTTTACAGGTGCACAGTTGCCAATCACTGAGCCCCGCTCCGATGCGAGAGAAAATTTGATTACTTCGTTGGAAATTGCTTCTGCGAGAAAAAATGGTCGCGCGCTCGTGCCCGAGGTGTGCATTTATTTTGGTGACGAATTGCTTCGAGCCAATCGTAGCAAAAAAGTGGAGAGTATGCACTTCGATGCATTCAAATCAGAAAACCATCCGCCATTGGCAGTAGCGGGTGTTAAAATAGATTATGATGAGAACGCAATTTTGAAAATTGAAAATGAGGAATTGGTACTCATCGATCAGGTAGAACCTGCAATTGCCATATTGAAGTTATTTCCAGGAATTACAGAAGCCACAGTAAGATCAGTTCTGGGTACGAAAGGTCTAAAAGCCGTTGTGCTGGAGACTTATGGATCAGGAAATGCGCCTACGTACTTGTGGTTTATTGATTTATTGAAAGAGGCCATTCGCGATGGAAAAATCATTTTGAATATTTCTCAATGCCCGGGAGGGATGGTAGTTCAGGGAAGATACGAAACAAGCAAGGAATTAAATCGGATTGGGGTAATTGGCGGAGCCGATATGACCACTGAAGCTGCCATCACCAAGTTAATGGTTTTGTTGGGCAATTCGGATTGTGAAAGTGTAAAAAGTACAATTTCAAGATCTTTGGCTGGAGAATTGACCGAATAGTCTTATTTGGTGACCTAAATAATTATCTATTTCTTTGTGCACTTTTTTGGAGAGGTGTCCGAGTGGTTGAAGGAGCACGCCTGGAAAGTGTGTTTACCTGCAAGGGTAACGCGGGTTCGAATCCCGCTCTCTCCGCATCTTTTTTAAAACTCCGGGAACCTACGGTCTTTCTGAATTCAATTGAAATCAGGAATTTGTAATTCGCATAACCCTTCTATTTTCTGCGTTTTCCAATAAATAATTTTCGTTCTATTTATCACGTCATTTACCCGTCTAAACAAAACAAAATTGCATGTGACTTATTTGTGTTAGGCGCATTGTATGGTGCAAATGGTAAAAAGACGAAGAGAATTTCAATTATTTTTTGAATTTCTTGTTTGGGAAGAACCAAAACCTTTAAATTTGGCCACTTCAAGTTTTACTAACCTTTAAACCATGAAAAAATTACTTACTATTTGTGCTTTCTTGGCAGCACTGACTTTCAGCGCCTCAAAAGCAATGGCCCAGGCCGACACTACAAAAGCTGCGACAGAAACTCCTGCAGCTACCGAGTCAACTGTTTCTGAGACTCCGGCTGATGCTGGTTCTGGCGAAGAACAGAGCTTCCACCAAGTGGTCAAAGATCAGTTTATTGCTGGTGGTCCTAAATTTATGTGGCCTATCTTGATCACGTTCATTATTGGTTTGGCTATTGCAATTGAAAGAATTGTTACATTGAATCTGGCAACAACAAACACTAAGAAGCTTTTGGGACAAATCGAAGATGCCTTGGCAAAAGGAGGCGTGGAGGCAGCAAAAGAAGTCGCCAAAAACACGCGCGGTCCTGTTGCGTCTATTTTCACTCAAGGTTTGTTGCGATCAAACGAAGGAGTTGACATGGTCGAAAAATCTATCGTGTCATATGGTGGTGTTGAAATGGGTCGTCTTGAATCAGGTTTGATCTGGATATCGTTGTGTATTTCACTCGGTCCAATGCTAGGATTCTTCGGAACGGTGGTTGGTATGATCCAATCGTTCGAAGCGATTGAGGCAGCGGGTGATATCTCTCCTCAGATTGTGGCAGGTGGTATGAAAGTGGCGTTGATCACTACGGTAGGCGGTCTTATTGTGGGTATGGTACTTCAAGTTTTATACAACTACTGTGTTTCAAAAATCGACAGCCTTGTTAACAAAATGGAAGATGCCTCCATCTCTTTGGTTGATATTTTGGTGAAGCATAAATTATCCAAGTAATCATGGAAGATTCAATCTTGTACTCGCTGATTGGGCCAGGCTTGGTGATCTGCTATATCTTTGTTGGATTAGCATTGATATCAAGCATCGGGATGCCTATTTTCAATGCGATTAAAAATCCCGCAGGACTCGTTAGGTCTTTGATTGGAGTTGTTGGCTTGGTTGTCTTATTTGTTATTTCCTATGCGATTTCAGATTCGGAAGTGACATCGAAGATGGCAGCTTATGGCATCGACCAATCAAGTTCCAAATTAATTGGGGCTGGCCTTATTATGTTTTATTTTGCCTTGATTGTGGCGGCAATATTGGCTGCTGCCTCCTTGGTAAGAGATATTATAAATAATTAATTTTTGAGAAATGGCACGTGCTACACCGGAAATACCAAACGCGTCAATGGCAGACATTGCGTTTCTTTTGCTCACCTTCTTTTTGGTGACCACAACTGTGGCCAACAACAGAGGGTTGAGTATTTTGCTGCCTCCTCCGCCTGATCCAAATCAACAAAATAAAGATGTTAAGATTCAGGAAAGGAATTTGTTCAAAATTCAGGTCAACTCTTCAGATGCACTTCTGGTTGAGGGTGAGCCGATGGCTGATACCGGTGAGCTTAAGGAAATGATTAAAAGATTTATCCTTAATAACGGTGCGGATCCAAAAAGTTCTGATAACCCTACAGATGCGATCGTATCCTATAAGACAGACAGAGGGACGAGCCATAATCGTTTTGTTGAAATACTTGATATCATTCAGGCAGCATATTATGATATATATGCCGAAAAGGCCGGGGTGACAAATAAGGCATTTAGAGAGGCTGCATCTGACTTGAGTCTGCCAAAAAATAGACAAATTTACGAGAAGGGAAGAGAAGGCATTCCATTGAATATTTCAATTGCTGATCCAACCAAAGTCGGAGGCAACTAACGTCAAATAAAATGTCAAAATTTAAGAAAAAAGCAGAGGTTAAGCAGGAAATTCCTACTTCTTCTATGCCCGATGTGGTGTTCATGTTGTTGTTCTTCTTCATGGTAACAACACAATTGCGAAAGACTTCCATTGAAGTACGGCAACAAATTCCTCAGGCTACTCAGCTTAAGAAATTGATGCGTAAATCACTGGTAGCCGATTTGCATGTGGGACAACCAACAAAAGCTGTCAACGGTGTTGAACCTAAAATTCAAGGAGACGATGTTTTCCTCGAAACAAAGGACATTATCCGTTGGGTGAATGAAAAGAAGAGTGCACTTCCGGAAAACGAAAAAGAGCAATTAACAATTGCTTTGAAAGTGGATAAGGAAGCAAAGCGCGGAATTATCGCGGATGTTGAAACAGAGTTGCGCAAAGGTAATTCTCGTAAAATACTTTATACTGCCCTTGAACCACGGCAGGAAAAACAGTAAAACTTGTTTCATGGTTATCAATAAGCCTTCCATTAAGAGTGGAAGGCTTTTTATTTTATGAGCGAACTAAGAAATAACAAACGCATCATCCGTGCATGGTGCATGTACGACTGGGCTAACTCGGTTTATAATCTGGTGATTACCACCACTTTTTTTCCTATTTATTTTGCGGGTATTACCACGGCTGCCTATGGAGAAGGTAAGGTTCCATTTATGGGGAGATTGTTTAAAGCAAGTGCCCTCTACGATTACACCCTGGCATTTGCCTACCTTGCCATCGCCCTGTTGATGCCCCTGCTTTCCTCTATTGCCGATGCGAGAGGAAGCAAGAAGCGCTTCATGCAATTCTTCTGCTTTCTTGGAGCAACCGCTTGTAGCAGTATGTTTTGGTTTAAAGGTCCTATGCCTGATGTGTCGTTTGGAATCCTTTGTTTTATCGGTGCAGCTATTGGTTACATCGGCAGCCTTGTATTTTACAACTCTTATTTGCCGGAAATCGCAGATCCACAGGACCAAGATCGGATTAGTGCAAGAGGATATTCATTGGGTTATTTAGGAAGTGTACTGCTTCAAATCATTGGTTTTGCTTTGGTGATGTATTTCGGTAGCAAGGGTGATGAAACGTCAGGCCCACGATACACTTTTTTGTTGGTTGGATTGTGGTGGGTTGGTTTCGCACAGATTACTTTTTTTGCCTTGCCCAGCCCAAAGTCAAAAGTAGGAAAATGGGATACTAATTTTTTGACTTCGGGGTTTATAGAATTGAAGAAAGTGTGGCATCAACTGAAATCACTTACACTGCTCAAATGGTTTTTGAGTTCCTTTTTCTTCTATAGCATGGGGGTGCAGACAGTAATGTTGGCGGCAACTCTTTTTGGGGCACAAGTGCTTGAACTCCCTACTGACAAACTGATCATCACTGTAGTTATAATTCAATTAGTCGGAATCATAGGTGCTATTTTTATCTCTCGTCTTTCAGGAAGGTTTGGGAATCTGAATGTGTTACTTGGAGTAATTTTGTTTTGGGTTGTGATCTGCGTCAGTGCATATTATGTTGCCCTTTTGAAGGAAGATGGCATTAACGTAGAGTTCCATTTCTACGGACTTGCTATTGCAGTTGGCCTGGTAATGGGCGGAGTGCAATCGCTTAGCCGAAGCACGTATAGTAAACTTCTTCCTGAAACAAAGGATACGGCTTCGTTCTTTAGCTTTTACGATGTTACCGAGAAGATTGCCATTGTGATTGGTATTTTTACCTTCGGCTACATTGATGAGATTTTAGGAATGAAGAATTCGGTACTGAGCCTTATTGTGTTCTTTGTCATGGGTGCAATTTTCCTTTTGATTGCCAGAAAAGTTGAGACACCGGAAAGCAAGGTTATCCGGTAAAACTGAGAGATGTTTCATTTTTTAGGAGGAGCACCAGTAACTATCGTAATCAGTTCATTGAGCTTGGATGTGTCAAGCCATCTTGCAACGTTCACGAGATAGCGCTCTTGATCAATCACAATATAATTTCCGCCAAAGCCATTTGGCATAGAAAACATTTTTTTAAAATGCCTTCCCCAAGATCACCATTGGCATTCATCCACCAAAAGAAATCTACACGACTTGTTGGAAGAGGGAGGCTGGCGCATGCGGGTTATCCATTCTTCAGAAATGAGTAACTCGAAACATAATTTCAGGTTCTAACAAAATTATCAAAACAGAAATGTGCGTAACGATCCGAATTATATCACATGGGGAAAATCTGTGATTAGTTGTGAGTTTAATATTGCAAATGCTTTACGGTAATTCCATTATTGATCAATTGCTTCAGTGAATCAATTCCGATTTTTAAATGCACGTCAACGAAATTTGAAGTCACTTTGTGATCACTGGCCTCTGTCTTTACTCCATCAGGTATCATCGGCTGATCAGAAACCAGCAACAAAGCACCAGCAGGAATTTCATTATAAAAAGCAGTTGAAAAGATGGTGGCTGTTTCCATATCAATTGCCATCGCGCGGATCTTCAGAAGATAGTCTTTGAAATGCTCATCCCATTCCCAAACTCTTCGGTTGGTTGTATAAACTGTGCCCGTCCAATAATCCTGGTTGTTGTCGCGAATGGTTGTTGAAATTGCTTTTTGTAAGGCGAAGGCCGGTAACGATGGGACTTCAGGTGGAAAGTAATCATTCGAGGTTCCTTCTCCGCGAATGGCGGCAATCGGTAGTATCAAGTCTCCAAGTTGATTTTTCTTTTTTAGCCCACCGCACTTACCCAAGAACAGGCATGCCTTCGGGCTAATTGCAGTAAGGCAATCCATAATAGTTGCTGCATTTGGACTTCCCATTCCAAAGTTGATGAATGTGATTCCTTCGGCAGTAGCCGATAGCATTGCTTTGTCTTCGCCAGCCACAGGTACATTGTGCCATTCGGCAAACTTACGAACATAGTTATCGAAGTTGGTGAGAAGAATATATTCGCCAAAATCTTTGAGAGGAACGCCTGTGTAGCGCGGCAGCCAGTTTTCAACAATATCTTTTTTCGTCTTCATGGTGCAAATTTCTAATTTTAAACCGATGTATCAACTCAACCTTCCCAAGTACGAACCAACTCTTAAAAAGGAGGAAGGCAAAATATGGATTTTTGATGTGATTCGGAAAAAGTATATCGTGCTCACGCCTGAAGAGTGGGTGCGCCAGCATTTTATTAACTATTTGATCACCGAATTAAAATATCCAAAATCACTTTTCAGAATCGAAGGAAGCCTGACATATAACAAACTTCAGAAACGTTCCGATATATTAATCTTTGACAGATTGGGAAAAGCTTGGATGTTGATCGAGTGTAAATCGCCCACCATTAAATTGAATCAGAAGGCTTTCAATCAGGTGGCGGTTTACAACATGACGATAGGCGCAAGGTATTTAGCTGTCACAAACGGCATGGCGCATTTTGTTTGTGAAGCTGCCTCACTTGGAAATGAACCGAAGTTTTTGAGTTCGTTCCCTCCTTTTGAAGTAACTGAATAAAAAAACACTTTCCTGTCTGAGGAAGGTGTTTGCAAACTCTATCCAGATAATTCTTAATTCAAAAATTCTTTTATGTCCGTGAATGGAAGATTGAAAGCATCGGCAACGGCTTTGTAAACTACTTTGCCATTGATCACATTCAACCCTTTTTTCAAATCGCCATTTTCCGCACAGGCTTTTTTCCAACCTTGGGAGGCAAGTTTAATTGCGTAAGGTAAAGTGGCGTTCGTGAGTGCAAGTGTTGATGTATAAGGAACAGCTCCCGGCATGTTCGCCACACAATAGTGAACAACATCATCGATGATAAATGTTGGATTTTCGTGCGTGGTTGGTTTACATGTTTCGATACAGCCACCTTGATCAACAGCTACGTCAACAAGCACAGTACCTGGGCGCATTGTCTTTAGCATATCGCGCGTGATGAGTTTTGGAGCTTTTGCTCCAGGTATTAACACGCCACCAACAATCAAGTCATGAGACTTCACCAAATCGCGAAGCACATAATCATTGCTCACCATGGTATGAACGTTCTTCGGCATCACATCATCAAGGTAACGAAGGCGATTGATGTTTACATCTGTGATGATCACATCGGCACCCATACCTGCGGCCATCTTTGCTGCGTTTGTTCCAACTACACCGCCACCGAGAATCAAAACTTTGGCAGGCATCACACCTGGAACGCCACCCAAAAGGATACCACGACCTTTTAAAGGTTTTTCCAGATATTTTGCACCCTCTTGAATGGCCATCCGACCAGCCACTTCACTCATCGGAACGAGTAGGGGAAGACTGCCGTCAACGCGCTCCACTGTTTCATAGGCAAGACAAACTGCCCCCGTCTTGATCATGGCGTGTGCCAACGGTTCGTAAGAAGCAAAATGGAAATAAGTAAATACTAACTGATCCTTTTTGATAAGTGAATATTCCTGTTCGATTGGTTCTTTCACCTTCATGATCATCTCAGCGATGTTAAAAACATCTTCTGCCTTCGGAAGAATTTTTGCACCCGCACCAATATATTCTTCATCGCTGAAGCCACTTCCATCTCCGGCCTTGGTTTGAATGTAAACCTGATGACCTTTTCGCGTTAGCTCTTGCGCACCAGCAGGAGTGAGGGCTACGCGGTTTTCATTATTTTTAATTTCTTTGGGAACGCCTATGATCATAGTTATAAAGATTATATTTCTGTGTGAATAAAAATAGCGCGCAAATATACCACTCGTCAACGATTGAAATGCAATTTTTTAAATTATAGAATGGAGTTAAACAATACACTATTTGCTTTTTACGGATCATTGCGAAAAAATATGCCGTTGTACGAAAACTTCAAACACGGATTGGATTATCGTTTCAGCGCGTGGGTAAAAGGTTATCAACTTTATTCGTTGGGAGATTTTCCCTGTGCTGTAAAGACGAATAATCATGCCGACAGGATGCTTATAGAAATTTTTGAGGCAACGGAAAAAAGTGTTGCAAAAGAAATTGATGAAATTGAAATCGGCTACGGCTACCATCGCGATGAAGTGGTGCTAGGCAATGCTCGCGCATTGATTTACCTGTTCGAATCCGCGACAAATTATCCACGGATATTTGATGGAGATTGGGTTAAATTCTTTCGTTCCAAAAGATGAGACCATTATATAATTTGGATTATAAATTTCTAATTGAACACTCCTGTCTTTTTACCTACTTTTACCGAAATCGATTACAGCGATGAGTCAAACCAGCACATTACCTACTTCGATTTCTGCGAAAAAAGCAGAAGCAATTCTGGCTGATTACAAGCTTGCCTGCGTGAGTCGTGAAGCGAGTTTACTAGGGCGCAAGGAAGTATTCATGGGCAAAGCCAAATTCGGAATTTTTGGTGATGGCAAAGAAGTGGCTCAAATCGCGATGGCAAAAGTTTTTAAAAACGGAGACCATCGCTCCGGTTATTATCGCGATCAGACTTTTATGTTGGCAATTGGCGAGATGACACTTGGTCATTATTTCGCCCAGCTTTACGCACATACTAATCTCGAAGCAGATCCTGCTTCAGCAGGGAGACAGATGACCGGTCACTTTGCTACACGCATGATTGATGAGCAAGGCCAATTGAAAGAATTGAGTAAACTCAAAAATGTAAGTGCGGATATTTCTCCCACCGCAGCGCAGATGCCGCGATTGCTTGGACTTGCGTATGCCTCCAAATTGTTCAAGCAAAATCCGGAATTGAAAGTGTTTGCCAATCTCAGTAACCAGGGAAATGAAATTGCTTTTGGTACAATTGGTAATGCTTCCACTTCTGAAGGAATGTTTTTTGAAGCCATCAATGCAGCAGGAGTTCTTCAAGTGCCGATGCTCATGTCAGTGTGGGATGATGACTATGGAATTTCTGTTCCAAAAGAATTTCAAACTACGAAAGGAAGTATTTCAAAAATATTAGCTGGCTTTCAGCGAAATGAAAAAGAGAAGGGCTTTGAAATATTTGTAACAAAGGGCTGGGACTACGAAGGTCTTTCCAAAACATATGAGAAGGCCGCTAAGGTTTGTCGCGAAGAACATGTGCCCGTGCTGGTTCATGTGATGGAGATGACGCAGCCACAGGGTCACTCCACTTCCGGTTCGCACGAGCGATATAAATCAAAGGAACGCCTTGATTGGGAAAGGGAATTTGATTGCATAAAAAAAATGCGAGAATGGATTTTGTCGAATGGGATCAGTTCGCCATCTGAATTAGATCAGGTTGAGAAGGAAGCAAAGACGTTCGCCAAATCTGAAAAGGACAAAGCATGGAAACTCTTTACTGCGGAAATTCAAAAAGATCAGAAAGCATTAATGGCTTTATTGAATTTGGCCAGCGACAACGAAGAGATAGCTGCGATTAAAGAACATTTAGCCCGAACAATCAATCCCGAGCGGTTAGACTCAGTGAAGGCTGCCAAGAAAGCATTGCGTGCTTTGGCGGGAAAAAACTCTGAAGTTCGGGATGGCATCATCGAATGGGTTAGGAGAACAAGTGAAGAAAACAAAGAGAGGTATAGCTCGCATTTGCATAGTCAGTCCGAATGGTCTGCATTAAAAATTACTCCGGTTGAAGCCCAATACACAGAAGATTCTCCATTGATTGATGGTCGCGAAGTTTTGCAAGCTTGCTTTGAAGCTGCGCTGAAGCGAGATCCATTAGTCCTGGCATTCGGTGAAGATGTTGGGAAGATTGGAGATGTGAATCAAGGTTTTGCCGGATTGCAAGAAAAATTCGGAGAATTACGTGTGACAGATACCGGTATTCGCGAATGTACAATCATTGGTCAAGGAATAGGTCTTGCTTTGAGAGGATTACGACCTATAGCGGAAATTCAATATTTGGATTATTTGAATTATGCACTTCAAATCATGTCAGATGATTTGGCTTGTTTGCAATACAGAACTAAAGGCGGACAAAAAGCACCGTTAATTATACGCACGCGCGGTCATCGCCTGGAAGGTATATGGCATGCGGGTTCGCCAATGGGAATGATCCTGAACAGCCTTCGTGGAATGTACATTCTGGTACCCAGAAACATGACACAGGCGGCAGGGTTTTACAATACCATGTTGCAATCGGATGATCCATGTCTGATCATTGAGTGTTTAAATGGTTATCGATTGAAAGAGAGACTGCCGGATAACGTAGGCGAATTCAAATTACCTCTTGGTGTACCTGACATATTAAAAGCAGGAACTGATGTTACCATTGTAACCTATGGATCAATGTGCAGGGTGGTGATGGAAGCTGCAAATGATTTGGAGCAAGTGGGTATTTCATGTGAAGTGATTGATGTGCAGACATTATTACCTTTCGACATAAACGGAATCATTGCTGGATCTGTAAAGAAAACAAGCCGTGTTGTGTTTGCTGATGAGGACGTCCCCGGTGGAGCTACTGCATTCATGATGCAGCAGGCTCTGGAGCAGCAACGGGCATATCAATACCTGGATTCAGCGCCATTGACGATCACTGCAAAGGAGCACCGTCCGGCTTATGCTTCCGATGGTGATTATTTTTCTAAACCAAATCCTGAAGAGGTGTTTGAAAAGATTTATGCGATGATGCATGAATCAGAGCCCGAAAGATTTCCTTCGATGTTTTAAGTTTAATCAAAAGCAATTAATGCTTGGTGATTGAGGTTAAGGTGAAATCACTTTTCTCGATTGTGTTGCTCTGATGTAAAGCACGATCTACAATATAAAGCTGCAATTTCAGCACTTTACCATTTCCAAAAAGGCTTGCCCATGCAGGGGAGGGGAATCGATAGGTGAATGTACCTTCCATTGGTGAGTTCCTGCCTGGATCACTTGAAATGTTTTTAAAAGTACCCTTGAATAGATTTGTTGCACATTTTTTAGGAAAAGGAAAATTAGTTGCATCATCATCTGGATTATATTCCGAATAGCTCCCTGAATTGTCTTTTATGAACATTTTCATGATGATATTAAAAGCTTTATCATTTTGTGTAATGTAAAGTGTGTCAATGACGATGCCACCAGAATCATTAATTGTTTCCCAATCATGACAGCCAAGTGCTGGAAATGAAATTTGACTACTAAGTTGGGGAATGCTTTTGGATGCATAATCTACCCATTTGTACCCGGATGGGAGACCTGACTGCAACTGGTATGTACCTGTGTAATAAATTTGAAAGGTTGAGATGTCGTAAAGGTAATACCAAGGGCTGGTTAAGTCTGTATTTGTAGAATCTGTAGTCAGGGTTCCCAAATCTCCATCGCCATCTTTGAAATCAAATACCACAGCAAGAGTATCAAATAAATTTCCTTTCTTAAAATAAAGTTCATTGAAAGTAATTTGAGGTGTATTGGAGTATTCAGGCTGTTTAAGGCATGCCCCAACCATAACCATCAATACAACACCCAGCAATAAACTCTTAATCCACTTCATTTTTTACCTTTGAGGTTCAAAACTAATTCTGAAATTTTTTTGAAGGACCTTAAATATATAATAGAACAACTTGATAAAGTGAACGAAAAGTCGTTTGAAGAAATTGCTCTATTAACGTTTAAATTCCAATACAAAAATAACCTTCTTTACCGAACTTATGTCGATAATTTACACAGGCATCCTGATGCCATTAATTCAATTATCGACATTCCTTTCCTACCTATCTCTTTTTTTAAATCCCATAACGTAAAATCAGGTACTTGGCGGCCTGAAGTTGAGTTCACCAGTAGCGGCACTACCGGCCTGAACGCAAGCCGCCATGCCGTGTATGAGTTAGACTTTTATCTTCGGCATTCGGTTGGATGTTTTGAAACTTTTTTTGGGTCAATCAAAGGCTATCATTTCCTGGCATTGTTACCTTCTTATCTCGAGCGCTCCGGGTCTTCGCTTATTGCCATGATAGATCATTTCATTCAGCAGGACGAAACCGGTCATTCTGGTTTTTATTTGAAAAATGAAGCAGAACTTTTGAACAAGATTTCCTTGCTTAAAAAATCTGATAAGAAAATAATTCTGTGGGGAGTAACTTTTGCTTTGGTTGAATTGGCCGAGAAGTTCGATGTTGATTTAAGTCATTGTATAATTATAGAGACCGGAGGCATGAAAGGCAAAAGAAAAGAATTAACGAGAGATGAATTGCATTTATTTCTTTGCGAAAAATTCAAGGTGAATGCCGTTTGTTCGGAATATGGTATGACAGAATTGATGTCACAAGCCTATTCGCTTGGAAATGGTTACTTTCAATGCCCACCCGGAATGAAAGTTGTTCTTCGCGAAATCAACGATCCATTTAATGAAGTGCCGCAAGGAAAAGCGGGAGCGATCAATATGATTGATTTGGCAAATGCTCACTCGTGTTCTTTCATTGAGACGGAAGATTTGGGCAGAATTACAGAACAGGGTTTTGAAGTGCTTGGGAGGATGGATAATAGCGATGTCAGGGGATGCAACTTACTGGTTGGCTAATCAAAGGAATTTCTACCTATTTGTTTAAATGAGAAAGACTGTTATTTTTGTTACTATCAAATCAATTAATATGAAAAAAGTATTAGCTTTTGTTGCTCTTATTGCATTTTTGACTGCTTGCAGCCAATATACTTGCCCAACGTACAGCAAAAAAGAAGTGAAAAAACCTGTTTCTAACAGAATTTAATCTCAAAGGTATTTCTTCACATCATCAGGGCGAATTTCATTTTCGCTCATGATTACTAATCTTTCAATCACGTTTCTTAGTTCTCGGATATTTCCCGGCCAGCTGTGTTGTTTCAGTGCGTCAATTGCTGATTTATCGATGGATTTCTTTTTGGCCCCGTAGCTTTCGGCAATCTCTCCAAGAAATTTCTCCACCAATAGTCCGATGTCGTCCTTACGCTCATTCAAGGATGGGACTTTAATGACGATCACGGCAAGCCGATGATACAAATCTTCGCGAAAGCGCCCTTCTGCAATTTCTTTCTTTAGGTCTTTGTTGGTAGCCGCCAGTACGCGCACATCTACAGAAATATCTTTATCGCCACCTACCCGCGAGATTTTATTTTCCTGCAATGCCCTTAACACTTTTGCCTGGGCTGATGCGCTCATGTCTCCGATCTCGTCAAGAAATAAAGTACCGCCTCCGGCCAATTCAAATTTCCCGATCTTCTGTTTGATAGCAGAAGTGAATGCTCCTTTCTCATGACCGAACAATTCACTTTCAATCAGCTCCGAAGGAATGGCAGCACAATTCACTTCAACAAATGGACCACTGGATCGATTACTTTTTTCATGAAGGTTATGAGCCACCAATTCCTTTCCACTTCCATTTGGGCCCGTAATCAAAACTCGGGCATTGGTTGGGGCCACCTTTTCAATCATTTCAAGAATTTCTTTCAACGACCGGGATTCACCAATGATGGAGTATTTCTGATTTACTTTTTTCTTTAACGTTTTTGTTTCTTTGACAAGATTTGATTTGTCAAGGGCATTACGAAGTGTGATTAACAACCGGTTCAGATCCGGTGGTTTCTGAAGGAAATCATAAGCGCCTTTCTTTACTGCATCCACGGCAAGTTCGGTTGTGCCGTGTGCCGAAATCATTATAAAGTTAGTGTTGATGCCATTGTCTTTCGCTTTTTGAAGTACTTCCATACCATCCATCTTTGGCATTTTTACATCGCAAAAGGCCACATCAAAATTGGAGGATTCCAGCTTGGACAACCCTTCGGCTCCGTCTTTCGCCTCCTCTACTTCCAGTTTCAATTCTGTTTGATCGAGCAGAATATCTTTGAGCACCGCGCGGATGCTGGCTTCGTCTTCTATAATCAATATTCTGGGCATGTGTTTTTGTTGGAGTGGTAACTATTCCGAAAGTTAAAATTTTTAATTTTGAATTAACTACCTAACCAAAACCTTTGCCTATGCCTACGGCCATTACCCCCACCGACAAAAAGAATCTATGGACGGTGATACTTGCGTCTTCTGTCGGTACGCTCATTGAATGGTACGACTTCTACATTTTCGGAAGTTTGTCAACAGTAATAGCACTTCAGTTTTTTCCAAAGACAAACCCAACAGCCGGATTTCTTTCTACACTGGCCACCTTTGCTGCAGGCTTTGTTGTTCGGCCGTTTGGAGCATTGGTTTTTGGAAGGCTTGGGGACAAAGTGGGAAGAAAATACACATTCCTGGTCACACTTGTGTTGATGGGAAGCTCCACATTTTTGATCGGATTGGTTCCGGGATATGATTCAATCGGGATTTTTGCTCCTGCTATTGTATTGCTCTTGCGGCTGCTTCAAGGTCTTGCCCTTGGCGGGGAATATGGTGGCGCTGCAACGTATGTGGCGGAACATGCGCCAGCCGATCGGAGGGGATTTTATACGAGCTTCATTCAAATTACTGCTACGCTTGGTTTGTTTGTTTCATTGGGAGTAATTCTGGTGGTTCGCCAATCCATGACTCCCGATGCTTTCAATGAATGGGGTTGGCGCATCCCGTTCGTTTTGTCTGCGGTGTTGGTAGGTATTTCAATTTTCATCCGCATGAGAATGAGCGAATCTCCTTTGTTTGCTAAAATTAAAGCGGAAGGAAAAATTTCGGTCAATCCCATCAAGGAGAGTTTTGGTAAGAAAGAAAACTTACAACTCGTTCTGCTCGCTTTGTTTGGAGCTGCCGCAGGCCAAGGTGTGATTTGGTACACCGGTCAATTCTATGCGCTGTCATTTATTCAGAAGACTTGTAACATTGAATTTGTTCAGTCGAATTATATTCTGGCGACTGCCTTAGTAATTGGAACTCCACTGTTTATCATATTTGGATCGTGGAGCGATAAGATTGGCCGAAAATACATCATGATGGCGGGTATGATTCTCGGTGTAATTTGCTATCGCCCTATTTATCAAAAGATGTATTCACTCACGGACATCAGTAAGAAAACGGAAATCGAAAGCACAAGAAGCATTGAACGCCATACTTCTTTTGTTGCTGGTGATACAGTTGTTACCTCTACTTTGAAAAAGATGTACACCGATCAGACTCAAGTTGCGGAGATCACTAAGACAACTCATGGCAAAGATGGTACAAGTAAAGATGAAGTGAAAAAGGAAACATCATTGGACGGGGACAATTACTGGATGATGGTAATCCTCATCGCTCTCCAGGTTGTGTTTGTCACGATGGTTTATGGACCTATTGCCGCTTTCCTGGTTGAACTTTTTCCAACTCGTATCCGCTACACTTCGATGTCTCTTCCTTATCATATAGGAAATGGAATCTTTGGCGGGCTTACTCCATTCATTGCAACTATGCTTTATGAAAACAGCAAATCAGATTCAAATCCTTCCGGAGATCCGATTGCCGGCCTTTGGTATCCGATTATTGTGGCTGGAATTTGCTTTGTGATTGGAATGATTTTCTTGAATAATAAGAAAAGGGCTGAAGTGTAAGATTGCAACCAATTCAGGCCACAGGTAAGTCATTTTTTACCACCAGACTAGTTTCGAGAAAATAATCTCGCAAACGGTTATTGAATTTTCTGTTTCCAGGAAAACAATTGTGTATTTGTTTTAAAATTAATACACTTGAATCCAACGCTCGCTCTTTTTGAATCACGACAAAAGTCGAAATGATTTTTTGTCATCTGCAAGCGTTTCAATAAAATCATAGAATGAATCCGAATATCACTCTGCCGTGATAGGCATGCCTTTCGATTCGATGTAGAAAGCAACTCGAGCAATTGTTTTCGCTGCCGATTGGCGAATAATTATTTTTCTTTTGCCCATTTCCGAATCAACTCTTTTGAATAGGCACGTGCTTGTGCGAGCGTAAGTGTCTTTTCGGGTTTTACTTTTAAAGCGGCCTTTCTTTGAAGTTCTTCGTAGTCTTTCCGCGCTACTACAACATACTTCTTTTTATCAATGGTTATTTCGTTCATAATTTATTCTTACCATAAAGTTAAGAACAATAAACAAAAAAGACCACCGCTTTCACGATGGTCTTTCATTTTAATCTGAATTAGCTTACTGCTTTTTATCTTCCAGCAACTTCACACCCAAAATACTTTCAAGCAAGGAGGCTTCTTTGTTTCCACCCGGGTTGCCTTGAATGTACGTATTCGGCAAGTTGATCTTTGAAAGCGCTTCAGCTACACCAATCTTTGTATCTTTTTCAAATTGAGCGCGCTCTTGCGGAGTCAAACCAGCAGAAACCAATCTTGAGTTCGCATACGATTTTGCATCTGCGTCTGTCTTTATTTTCTGAGCTTCAAGTAAAGCAGTCTGTGCTTCCAAAG
Organism: uncultured Ohtaekwangia sp.; assembly: GCA_964510765.1. Taxonomy (GTDB): domain Bacteria; phylum Bacteroidota; class Bacteroidia; order Cytophagales; family Cyclobacteriaceae; genus ELB16-189. Next base: position 23,372 of record CAZECP010000054.1, read on the forward strand.
CTGCAACTTCTTTCTGCTGTTGCGCTTGGGTAATAGCCTGCGCTTTGATTACTTCTTGTTCCCACTTCGCCTTGGCTGCGGCAGCTTTACCTTGCAACTCAGTAGTGATCGCATCTTGCTCCGCTTTCTTCGAGTTGGCAATCGCAGTTTGCACTTGCATGTAAGCCTGTTGTTGCACTTTGATTTGATTCTCAACTTCTGAATCATAATCAATCGCATTCAAAGCCAAACCTTGAAGACTGATGCCATATACTTTCACGCTTGAAACTTCCTGACGCAACGGCATATTCTTTTCATCGGTTACAATTTTTACTACAGTCGCAGTCTTGTCAACATTCATTAAATCGTCATGCACTTTTACGTCTTCCTGTTTTGTTCGGTACACACCATTGATTGACTGGTCTTCGATAAACGAAAGCAAGTCGTTTCTTTTCTCCGCAGATGATTCCTTTGACGACATCAACGGACCAGTCATATAGACTGCTTTGGTTACCACCTGGCGGATCAATTGTTGCTCGACAGCATCGTGCGAACCGAAGTCGGTGTGCAATTTCAAAATTGCTTTCTCATCGGAAGGCATGTACCATCTTACTGAGCCTGAAATCGTTCCATGACCACCATCGTTAAATCGAATTTTAATCGACTGATCTTCGCCTTTGGTTTCGTCACGCTTCTTGCTGAACCAAAATTGGTTCGACTTTTTGTAATGCGTAGCGATACCAAACGACTGCAGCACCGGGCCGGGTGTAGTGTAGATCGATACCTTTCCCGTGAATGCACTTTGAATGATCACGATCTCAGAGTTGTCAACGTTCTCTACCATCTTACCTGAAAAAATAAATAAAACGAGCGCGAGCAATCCAAGTCCTATGAACAAAATTCTGCGCGTAGAGAACTGGGGCATGCTCACATTTTTTAAGGGGTTTTCCATATGCATTTAAGTTTATTTGTTTGAGTTGTTTAATAAGTCGTCTGCTTCTTCTTTCAATTTCTCGGCTGCGCGATAATTTGAATCCACTTCGTTCTGAAGGTCTTTTACCTCCTTCACTTTTTCCTTCGCGCGCGAAATTTTCTCGCTTATGGTTTCAGTTTCAGGAGGAGTTGTTACTTCCTCTTGCTTCTTTCGGAAGGAACCAAAGAGCGGCTTTCGCGCGATCAGCGGATAGAAGAATTCTGTGATTGACAGCAAGACAAGGGCTGCCAAAAAGACAAATTCAATGAGTGCCCACATAGTTTTTGATTGTTGTTAATTGATGGTGAGTTAAACGATTTTAGGTTATGGTTAGGTGCTGAAAACCGATAGTAAAATACATAATATTCCCGATGCAAGCTCGGTTACCTCCTGTTGCGAAGCGAAGCCCGATAATTCGTTATTTTCTTTGAAATCTTGAATTAATTACTAGATGCTATTTCAGCCTGAACTCCACTGTTGGACCAAGGCAACAGCTTCTTTTGTTCTCGCAACCATTGCTTTTTGCCACCTCTCATCTAATCAATTTGAATCCGTCCTTGAATTCATCAATGCTCTTTTGAACGAGCATACTTGCCGCATTCAACTGTCTATCTTGAAGGTGGCTTGTAGGTGGCGAGTAGCTGGCTTGTAGCTGGCCATCGTACCCCGTTTTTAGCCAGCTACATGCCAGTTTCTAGCCGTTTTCTTGGTTTCTACACAATTGATGGACGAAAGCTACTCCAATGGCATTCTGTGCCAGTTCAAAACAAGGTTATTGCAAACAATTGGACTTATCGGATGTACTCGGGAAAGGATATTCTGGAAGCAAGAAGTTATTGGTTTGGATGCAAAGCTTCAGACTTTGAATGGCATCTTTTGAATGCGAATTTAAAACCACCTTAATCACCACTCGTTTAACTTGTTCATTACTGGTAACCATTCAAGATATTTGAGATTGCTCCCAAGCGTTAAAAAAACATACATCCATGTAAATGATCATGCAAATTCTTTCACAAAAACATTATTTTTGCCTCCCTTAATTTCAAATGGAAAAAGAGAGTTTAAATAGGTGGGTTGACAAAATCTCAGAAGAATTTTCGTTGACCAAAACAGTGGTGGCCGCTGTGGCTGATTTACTTGTTGAGGGTGCTACGATTCCGTTCATCGCTCGCTATCGCAAAGAGAAAACCAATAGTATGGATGAAGTGATGATCACCAACATCCGCGATCGCATAGAGCAACTTCAGGAGCTCGACAAAAGAAAAGAGACTGTTATTGCATCAATCGAAAAACAAGGCAAACTCACGCCCGAACTTTTGGGTTTGGTTGTGTCTGCCGAGACAATTGCCGAACTGGAAGATATTTATTTGCCGTTCCGCCCCAAAAGAAAAACACGCGCGAGTGTTGCGAAAGAAAAAGGTCTTGAGCCATTGGCTGAAAAAATTTTTGGCCAGGATAAATTTGATCTCGATGAGTTGGCTACAACTTTCGTTGATGAAGGAAAGGGCGTTGCTAATTTGGAAGAAGCACTTGCAGGCGCAAGGGATATTATTGCTGAATGGATCAGCGAAAATCCAGACACAAGAAAGAAAGTTCGTGAGTTATTTTGGAATGAGGGAACAGTTTCTTCGCGTGTGATCAAGAACAAAGAAGAGGAAGGTCAGAAATACAAAGACTACTTTGAATGGACGGAACCGATTTCAAAAACTCCATCTCACCGTTTGCTTGCTATGAGACGAGGCGAGAAAGAAGGAATTCTTTCGCTTGATATTTTTCCTCCGGAGGAGATGGCGGTTTACTCGATGGAGCAAATGCATGTGAAAGGTTCTAATGCTGCTGCCGAGCAAGTGAAGTTGGCTGTTACGGATTGTTATAAGCGTTTGCTTCGTCCTTCATTGGAAACAGAGGTTCGCGTGGAATCGAAGATGAAAGCTGATGAAGAAGCAATCAAAGTCTTTGCAACGAATTTGAAAGAACTTCTTCTCGCAGCCCCGCTTGGTCAGAAGAATGTATTAGCTCTAGATCCAGGATTCAGAACTGGATGTAAGGTTGTTTGCCTGGATAGTAATGGAAAACTTTTACATCACGATGTCATCTATCCCCACGAGCCGCAACGGCAGAAGGAGAAATCGGCTGAACTAATTAAGAAACTTTGCGCTCAATTTAACATTGAAGCTATTGCTATTGGTAATGGAACGGCAAGCCGTGAGACGGAATCTTTTGCGAAGTCAATTGGATTGAGTCACAAGATTGTAATCGTGATGGTGAATGAAAGTGGTGCTTCGGTTTATTCAGCATCCGAAGTAGCGCGTGAAGAATTTCCTGATAAAGATATAACTGTGCGTGGTGCAGTCTCCATCGGAAGACGATTGATGGATCCATTGGCTGAGTTGGTAAAGGTGGATGCCAAGTCGATTGGCGTTGGTCAATACCAACACGATGTGGACCAAACTAAATTGAAACAAGGTTTGGATGATGTGGTGATCAGTTGCGTGAACTCGGTGGGAGTAGAGTTGAATACAGCAAGCAAAGAGTTGTTATCTTATGTTTCAGGATTGAGTTCTGCCTTGGCAAGAAATATTGTTGAATACAGAAACCAAAACGGAGGATTTAAAAGTCGCGAGGAGCTGATGAAGGTGAATCGCTTTGGTGAAAAGGTATTTGAACAGGCAGCTGGCTTCTTGCGCATTAGCGAAGCCGAAAATCCTTTGGATTCAAGTGCAGTTCATCCGGAAAGTTATCCGATCGTTGAACAGATGGCCAAAGACATGGGCTGTTCTGTAAAAGACCTCATGACGAAAACTGAACTGCGGAGGCAACTTCAGTTAGAAAAATATGTGAATGACAAAGTTGGCTTGCCAACCCTTACGGATATCGTAACTGAATTGGAAAAGCCAGGCCGCGACCCGCGCCAGACTTTTGAAATCTTCAGTTTCACAGACGGAGTGAATACAATCAATGATTTGAAAATCGGAATGTCACTTCCTGGCATTGTAACGAACGTAACTGCCTTCGGTGCTTTTGTTGACATTGGTGTTCACCAGGATGGATTGGTTCACATTAGTCACCTTTCTGATAAGTTTATAAAAGATCCGAACGAGGCTGTAACGGTTCAACAGAAAGTGAAAGTGACAGTGGTTGAAGTGGATGTTGCAAGAAAGCGAATTGGTCTCTCGATGAAGACAAATCCATTTGCGGATCAACCTTCGCCAGAACAAAAGAAACCTGAGAAGACTTCACCGAAAGGACCAAAGCATTCTCATCATCAAAATAAGCAAGGCAATTTCAAACCCAACAAGCCAAAGGAACCAGAGATGTCGATGGAAGATAAGTTGGCATTGTTGATGAATAAGTATAAAAAGTAATAAAAACGGGAATCAATTTGATTCCCGTTTTTGTTTTTACGCCCTAGTTGGCAAACGCATCCAACGCAGCCGTTGGTTTTCCATTATTGTCAAATGCACCAAGTGAGTAACCATTCCAATTATTGTAGCACTCAGGCTCCCAATAGAGGACTCCCAGCCCCATGTTATTGGAAAGGCTTTTCGTTTTTGCGATGATGTCAGCGATAAATGATTTTGCGGCATCGGGTTGATCGTAGGGCATACCAACTTCTACAATCATCACAGGAGTTTTATAGCGTGAAACCATATCTTTCATGTTGAGCAAGCACTGTTGATTTACACTGTCCCACTGATTTGTATAGGGAGCCGGAGCATAGGAAGGATACAAAGACATCCCGATAATATCCCAAGTTGCCCCTTCTTTTTTCAATCCATCGAACATCCAACGAAACAGATTGTTGTCATAGCCATTTGAAAGGTGAACGATCACAAGCGTTGAGGGACTTACCGCCTTCACTGCATCATAACCTGCTTTCACAAAGCCCGCAAAGTTGCTCATCGATGTGGATGCGCGACCAATTTCCCAAAGCATTCCATTATTGGTTTCATTGCCAACCTGAACCCACTCAGGTGTGATGTCATTCATCTTTAAAGTGTCCATCACACCTTTGGTGTAATTGTATAAAGCAGTTTTCATATCAGCAAAACTCAAAGAAGACCAGGCAGCAGGAATGGGTTGCTTGCCGGGGTCTGCCCAATCGTCACTGTAGTGAAAGTCAATCATCAGCTTCATGCCAAGATTTTTTGCTCGCTTTGCTTTTACGACCACGTCTTTCGTGTTATTCCAACCGTTGGAAGGATTTACCCAAGCACGAAGGCGGATGGAGTTCATACCCTTATCTTTCAGAATCTGCATGCACTCTTGCTCAACACCAGCGCTGTTATAAAATTTCACTCCCGCTGCCTCCATTTCAGTCACCCAACTTACATCAGCCCCCTTAGCGAAGAAGGGGCCTTCAGGATTTGTTGGAGTTGAAGAATTTTTACTGCCACATCCAAGCAGCACACATGCAACGAGACTAAGCGCGGCAAATATTTTTTTCATAAAATGAATAATGTTTGAGGAACGAAGTTAGCGATACTTCGTGCGATAAACCATAAATTGACGTTGCGAAAAATGATGAGCGGTTTTTAGAAACGTTTCCATGGCGAAAAAAGGTCAATGGGTAAATATCGGTAAGCATAAGATTGAACTCAGCAATCTGGAGAAAGTCTTATTTCCGGAAGATCATATTCTGAAAGCAGAAGTTATTGAATATTATTTAAACATTGCGCCAACGCTTTTAAATCATGTGAAGGGCCGGGCACTCACGCTGATCCGTTTTCCAGATGGAATTCATGGTGAGATGTTTTATCAAAAGAACCGGCCTGATTGGGCGCCTGATTGGGTGGAGTTTGCAAAACTAGGCAAGGAAGAAAAGAAGGATTACATCATCGCCACCGAACCGGCTACGCTTGTGTGGCTGGCAAACCTCGCTTCACTTGAGCTTCACCAACTGCACAGTCGCAAGCCAAATTTCGATTGCCCTGATTACATGGTGTTTGATCTGGATCCACCGGAAGGTTATAACTTCAAAGACGTGGTAAACATTGCATTTGATTTGAAAGCGCATATCGAAACATTCGGCTATCATCCTTTTGCAAAAACAACGGGAGGGAAGGGAGTTCATATTTGTTGCCCCATTGAACCGAAGTTCGATTTTCATACAGTGTTTGAAGCCGCGCAGTCGATCGCACAGCCTTATATCGATAAGAATCAGAAGACGACCACGCTTCAGATAAAGAAAGAAGCACGAAAAGGAAGAGTGCTGATTGACATCTATCGTATTCGTTCTGGGCAAAGTATTGTGTCACCTTACAGTTTGCGCGGAAGAGTTGGTGCCCCGGTGTCAATGCCTTTGAAGTGGGATGAATTGGAAAAAGTAAAAGACCCAAAAGAATTCAACATTCGAAATGCACTTGATAAAGTTTTGAATGATGGCGATGCATGGGAGGGAATCGATGCATATGCAGTAGAGATTCACACGCATCGTAGAAAAGTGGAGCCGAAGAAACTACCTGTCAATTCAAAGCGAAAGACACCCGAGCAACTCGAGAGCTATGAAAAGAAGCGCGACTTCAAAAAGACTTCTGAGCCCAAGCCTCAGGTCGATATAAGTGGTGGAAATAATTTTGTGGTACATCGTCATCACGCTTCGCACTTGCATTATGATTTGCGATTGGAACAGGATGGAGTTTTGAAATCGTGGGCTGTGCCGCGTGGATTGCCACCGTACCCGGGAGTAAAAAGATTGGCAGTGCAGACGGAAGATCACCCGATGAAGTACCTGACCTTCGATGGTAAAATTCCAAAAGGCCAATATGGTGGTGGTGACATGTGGATTTACGCATTGGGGAAATACCAGATCACGAAAGACAAGAAAGACGGATTTTATTTTCGTCTCAACAGCAAAGAAGTGAATGGCGAGTACCGCATTTATAAAATCAAAGAAAAGGAGTGGTTGTTTGAGCGAGTGGATACTCCACAATTAAATTATCTGACGGACCCCATTGAGCCCATGCTTTCTGATTTGGCATCGAAAGTTCCGACAGGTGAAGACTATTTGTACGAAGTAAAATGGGACGGCATTCGCGCTTTGATTTCGGTGAATGAAGGGCAAGTGCGGATTCATACACGCAATCAAATGGATGTCACTGCACAGTTCCCTGAGTTGCACGCCATCGACAAAGCCTTTCGTGTGAACAACGCCCTCTTTGACGCTGAGATTGTACATCTCGACAAAACCGGGCGACCTGAATTCAAAAAAGTAATCAATCGCATGCAAGCGTCAGGCGAGACGAACATTCAAAAGCTGATGAAATCCATGCCTTGCAATTGCTATATTTTCGATTGCCTTTATATGGATGGACGACCTTTGACCACCGAGCCACTCACGCGAAGGAAAGAATGGCTCAAGGATGCGATGCGACCCGATACTGCTTATCGTGCGAGTGAATTTGTGGAGGATGGGGAATCTCTTTTTGAAGCAGCGAAAGAGCACGGCCTTGAAGGCATCATGGCGAAGCGCAAGGATGGAAAATATTATCCCGGCAAGCGAAGTGACGTGTGGCTGAAAATAAAAGTGCGACAAACTGCTGATTGTTACATCATGGGGTTCACACCCGGTAAGGGAAATCGAAATACAACGTTTGGGGCACTTCAGATTGCCGAGAAGATCAAAGACGAGTTTCATTATCGAGGCAAAGTAGGCACGGGTTTCGATGATGAGATGATGAAAGAAATTTTCATAGAATTGAAGAAGCAAAAGCAAGTTGATATACCGGAGATGAGTGGAGGTAAAATAGTAGATGAGAAAATTACGACATGGATTGAACCTAAACTTGTCTCAGAAATTAATTACTCCAAACTTACTCCTGACAAAATGTTCCGCGAGCCGGTGTTTGTGAAGTTGAGGTTGGATTTATGAGTACCTTATATGGAAGTGAGAAGTCATTATAATCCATCAATGGAAACTTTTATTTCTCGGTGAGTCGAAAATGGAATTCCATCTTGAGTCATTCCTTCCAATACAATGTCAAAAAAACCAATATCATCAGAAGAGTAAAATTCAATAGTTGCTTTCCCATTTGAGTCCGTTGCAATGGAGGGATTCCAATAGAGGGTAGATCTGAAATCGGGTGAGCTAATGCTTGATTGATTCTGGTCATTCCTATGTTCCCTGAAAGGAATTGATTTATTAAGTCCTTGTATCAGTCGCGTCTTATCAAAATTTGGCTCTCTGGCATTCCCGTCTTTAGTATGCACTATTACAATTCCATTTTTACCAATATTTTTTAGCGGAATTAGCTTTTCGGCACTCATGACGATGGCAATCGAAATTAAATCAGCCGGCTTCAGCGATAGAAAGAAACTGGTGTTCTTAGTAGGATGTCCATCGATAATGTATAATGGATCACCAGAAGATGTGTTGAAAACTGATTCGGGAAGATTAACAAAGATTC
>CAZECP010000055.1:0-22316 GCA_964510765.1 uncultured Ohtaekwangia sp.
CAACCTGTAGTCAGTGATTCAATTTCTGCGATTGGAAAAACTTTGGTGATCCATGAATGGAAGGGAAGCGGCCCTGACTACATGCATGTGCATCACAAAGACGATGAAGCCTGGCATGTGCTGGAAGGGAGACTTACATTCAAATTTTCAGATCACGTTATCGAAGCAGCGAAGGGAAAAACTGTATTTGTTCCTGCAGGCGTGGTGCATTCTTATAGTGCCGATCAGGATGCCCGCTACCTGATAATCCTCACACCGCGACTTCATGAGTTGATTGCCGAACTGCATCGCACACCCTACGCGCAACATGGTGACGTGATGAAGAAGTACGACTCTGAGATTGTAAAATAAAACGGTCGTTTCGTAGATTTGTGATTCAATAAACACCCGATCATTGCCTCCTGATATTTTTGATTTGCCTATCGAAGTAAGCACTTCGCACATCGATGATATGCAGCATGTGAATAATGTTGTTTATCTACAATGGGTGCAGGACGTGGCGCTCGCGCATTGGAATACGGTGAAGGAAGAGGTGCGCCAGAAATACAATTGGGTAGCGCTCCGCCATGAGATTGATTACAAGAGCCCGGGATTTGTAGGTGATGAATTGACCGCGCGAACGTGGGTGTACAATTTTGAAGGAGTAAGATCCATTCGCATGGTGCAGATCATACGCAAGAAAGACAACAAACTGTTGGCGGAGGCTCGCTCCACCTGGTGCCTGCTCAATGCCACCAACAACCGCCTGGTGAAAGTGCCGGACGAGATCAGCAAGGCTATTCATTCCGAGGTTTGACTCCCTCACTAAGAGGCTGTGCTCTTCCTCCGTGCTTCACTTGGCATTGATTCGATTGGTGTTCGCATTGCATCCGTTTTGAATTCCTTCGTCCCCGGATCATTTGCTGTCCATTTTTTTATTTCTCCAGGCAAACAAGAAAAGGTAAGCGGTACCAACGCAGCGCCCCAGATGTTGGAGAATTTTGGTAAATCAGGATTGGCAAATAGCAGAGAGCATCATTGATACAACAGACGAAAGATGTCACACAATATTACAAGTAACTCCGAGTCAACATTTTTTGACTATGATGGTGACTTTTTTTGAAAGTAATTTTTATTTCCTATGTTTAATCGAACCAAACGACAATTATGAAATATTTAGCTTTCGCGTTTTTTGCAATTTTGATAACTGAATCTTGCTTTGCTCAAGAAGAGACGCAACCTGTTTACAAACCCGTTGCAAATAACTTTACGGCAGAAGTAAACTTCAACCCATTTTCGTCAAGCCCGGTTTCGATCAACTATTTGCGTGCGCGGAAATTTTTAACAGAGCACAAAGCGCTGCGCGTGGGTCTATTACTTGGCTTTAAAAGCCAGCAGCCCCAGGACAAGATCGATCAGAATTCTTTTGAAATTAATATTCGCCCTGGGTATGAGTGGCATTTTGCTGGCACGGAAAGACTGTCACCTTACCTGGGCGCTGACATCGATCTCGCTTTCAAAACATCACACTATAAGAATACCGGCAGCCCAAACGTATATGTGACCTCCGTGGATGGGGCTTGGGACTCAAATGGAACGGAGCACGGATTTTTTAGATTTGGTGGAAACATACTGGCGGGTGTTGACTATTACGTATTTAAAAAACTCTATCTGGGACTTGAATTTGGATATGGATTTCAACTTATAAAGTATGCTGACATCGTTGCCATTTCAGGAGGAGCTTCATCAACTGCGGCTGGCGGATCGAATTTTCAATTGGGGCCCAATTATAACTCTGCCCTGAGATTAGGCTTTGTATTTTGATTTCAAAGGATGAGAAAATTAATTACCTATTTGATTCTGGCTCTTCTTGCCAACTGCAAGCAGCCGGATTTGAGCTATTCGTTTGCAAGCCAAGTGGATAATCAATCCATACTAAAAGCTTTTTGCAAATTGATCACTGATAAAAAATATGCATCGATTGGAAACATTGAATTTTCACAAGCTCAATTGAATAATTTTACATTTCTAAAGATCTATGATAAGAATTTTTCAACCTTGAATGACAATGGTTGTGAGCCTATTCCAACTTCGGTGATGGAGTATACGCTTCAAAAAAACTTTCAGCCTGCCGATTGCGAGGAGCAGCAGGTTTTCTCTTATGATAATAATGGCCTTGTCATTTTTTCAAAAAGAATAAATGTTACCGTGGCTGAATCAAACTCACGGGAAGAAACGATAGTACTTACTTTTTTTAATGGAGCCCCGCAAGAAGGTACCTATGATCTGAGCGCTTCGAACGTAGTTTCAGGTGCAATAGTAAAATGCCCCGGATGTAATGGAGCTAACTGTTATTGTACCTATTTTCCGCTTATGGGTATGCTAACTATCACAAGAGTGAACGGGCTCACTTTTCAATACGGAGAGACTGGCCAAAGTATTTTTTTCAAAGCTGGATGTTGTTCAATATAATTATCGTTATTCATTCCTCAAACTCTTAACTGGATTGGCAATTGCAGCTTTGATGGATTGATAACTCACCGTGATAAGCGTGATGCCTAACGCACTCAATCCCGCAGTAGCAAAAATCCACCACGCAAGTTCTGCTCGATATTGAAAATTGTTTAACCAATTATTGAGTGTGTAAAAAGCAACTGGAATGGAGATGAGAACGGAGATGATCACAAGCACCACAAAATCTCCCGATAACATTTTCCAGAGATTGAAAACCGAGGCGCCCATTACTTTGCGTAAACCAATTTCTTTCGTGCGCTGTTGAGCAACGAAGGAGGCGAGTCCGAATAATCCTAAACACGAAATGAAAATGGCTAGCATTGCAAATACGGTCGCGAGTTTGCCGATGCGTTCTTCGCTGGCAAATTTCTTTTCAAATTCCTGATTGATGAATTTGAATTCAAACGGAACGGTATGCATCACAGACTTAAATTCTTTCTCTACGCGGGCGATGGCATCCTGTGTACTTAAGTTTGGATTCAATCGCATGGTCAGCCACACGTTACCAAAGGTGTTTAGGAAAAATTTGTTCGTCATAAAATAAACGCTGGGCTTCACCTGCTCGTAGGGAGAATCAACAATCATATCCTGGATCACGCCAATCACTTTAAACTTCTTATTCTGCCAGGTGATTTCTTCGTCTAGCGGATTTTGCCAACCGATCAAACGGGTAGCAGTTTGATTGAGAATAACAGCCGAAGAATCCGTGGAAAATGCGCGAGAGAAATCGCGGCCTTGCACAAAGTTCCATTCCATCATCTTGCCGTAGTCGGGCGACACAACGGTACAGTTGAAGCCGATCTTTGCATTTGGGTCTTTGCCTTGCCAGTTGAAATTGCTGAACGTAAACCATGTTTCGGTAGCCGGGCTGGAAGATTCAGCTACCTCGGCAATTGCATCGGAATGTCTTAGTTTGTTTTTCAAGGGCCGTGCATTTTCAATGAATTCATTTGAATTCTTTCTGATTGCAATCAGACCTTCCCGCGTATATCCGATCGGTCGGTTTTTAGCAAATTGAATTTGTTGCCACACCGTGATGGTGCCGATGATCAGCGTGACTGAGACGGAGAACTGCACAACCACCAAGACTTTGCGCGGAGCATTTGCAAAACGGCCAACGCGAAATGTTCCTTTTAAAACCTTTACAGGTTGAAATGAAGAGAGAAACAGTGCTGGATAACTTCCGGCAAGAAAGCTCGTGAATAAAACGAAACTCAACCCGATCAAAATGAAAGTTGGAGTCGTCCATGGCATCGTCATATCTTTTTCTGCTAATTGATTGAACCATGGCAATGCAACACTCGCTAATCCGATCGCCAACACAAAAGCAAATAGTACAATTAAAAATGTCTCAATAAAAAATTGACCGATCAATTGTGTGCGGGCGGAGCCAATAGTTTTGCGAATACCTACTTCTTTTGATCGCATCTCCGATTGGGCGGTGCTCAGGTTCATAAAATTGATGCACGCGAGGATCAACACGAATACACCGATGATGCCGAACAGCCAAACGAACTGAATTCGTCCCCCTGTCTCTTGCCCATCTTTCCACTCCGAATACAGATGCCAATGACTCATGGGCTGGAGAAATACTTTTGGGTTTTCTTCTATCGCAACCTGCTGCGGTAGTTTGTTGAATTTTATTTTCTCTATTTTTTTTGAGACATCTTCGAAAGTCGTTGCAGGCTCAATCTCCACAAACGTGATCACATCTGTGAAATTAATGTCGTCACTGTTCCAATTGTGTTCATCATCTTTCATCCATGGGTTAGCCGACATCCACAAATCCCAGCTTGAAATGAATTCAAGTGAATGAAAGCGCGAGTTGGCAGGAATTTCTTTGAATACTCCCGTCACCTTCACATCGATGTGGTTGTCAATCTTTATTGTTTCATTGATCGGATCCTGATCTCCGAAGATGGCGTGTGCAGTGGATTCAGATAGAATAATGGAGGCAGGGTCATCCAGGCTTTTCCAGGAGCCGCGAAGCATTTGAAAAGAAAACATTTCCAATCCTTCCTTCGACATGAACACTCCATTGCGGGGAATTTTCAAATCATCAAGCGCCAGCGTGTGGCTTTGTTCCCACCACATCTGCACGACATGTTTAAAATTACTTGTATAAGAATTTTTCAACTCACTGCCAAGCGGCACGGGCACCGCAGCGTTGGTTTTTATTTCGTTGTTGACAACCTGGTGCTGGTAAACCTGTGCGATGCGATCATAGTTTTTATGATATCTGTTGAAAGAGATTTCATCAACTACCCACATTCCAATCAAAAGCGTGACCGCCATCCCAACGGTTAGCCCGATTATATTAATGTAAGAGTAGCCTTTGTTCTTGATCAGACTTCGCCACCCGATTTTAAAATAACTTTTGTACATGCCGTAGGTGTTTAGGTTTTTATATCCCTCTGTAGGTTTGATAATTCCTTTTCTGAAAAGAAGGAGTACATCCAGAGTAAATTTTGAATCAGCTTTGAATTTTCCTTTCACTTTTAAATTCTCTTCATATAATTCCATCAAATCTCCTTCAATACTATCTCTCAACTTCGGATGGCAATACCAGCGGAAGAAGCGGAGGGGGAAGCGTGGGGGAGATGGGTATGGCTCTTTCATCAGTCTATTTTTAAAGAATCAATTGGATTGTTTTTAGACGCTCTGAGGGTTTGAGAACCGATGGTGATCAGACCTAATATTACCAAAATAAGAATCGCAATCAAGAGTGTGCCGAATCCAAACTCAACACGATTGGGTAAATGTTGAAGCCACAAATTATTGACGAAGTAACTCAATGGAGCACCGACAAAAACAGCCGTCAACAACATCTTCAAGAATCCTTTGGAGAGCAACAAAGCGATGCTCATTTCTTCTGCACCCAAAATTTTGCGAATACCAACTTCCTTTGTTTTTCGCTCGGCAGTGTAGGTAGCCATTCCCAACAACCCCAGGCAAGCGATAACAATAGCGAGGAAGGCAATAAATCCAATAATTGAAACAACGTCTACAAAACCCTTGTTGGTATTGGCCAATTGCTCATCATAGAACTCATAGTTTATGGCATGCACCGGATCTATGCGTTTCCATGTTTCTTCTAATTGAGTCAACGTCTCCCTGTCATCCGCACGTGCTATTCTTAAATTCGCATATCGAAAAGCACTTGGTTGATTACTGATCATTAAGGGAGCGATCTCTTCTTGCTCACTGGGCATACGAAAACGAAAATCCTCAATCACACCAATCACCGTCAGCAATTCTTTATTTCCATAGCGCTCCATTACTTGCCCCACAATTTCAGATGAGTGCTGATACCCTAATTTCTGCACAGCAGATTCATTGACCAATATGAATTGACTGGAAGATTGCGAATCGGCCGGAAAATTTCTACCAGCTACTATGCGTAGCTCAAGGTTATCTGCAAAATGTTCATCCGTTAGTAATACCGTTAAGTTTTGATATTCCTTTTCGCTGCCCTCTTTTTTCAAGGCTGTTCCATTTTGTGTACCGGTGGCAGGTAAATAATCACAGGCAGAAATGCCAATGATACCGGGCAGTTTACCTAGTTCGGTGGAAACTTTTGAATACTCGTTGCCTTGCAGTTTGAGGTTAATGATCTGACTGGCATTGAACCCGTAATCGATAGCCAGGTGGTGTTTGAATTGATTGTAAAGTAAGAGAGTGGTGGTGATGAAGAGCAAAGAGATAATGAATTGTGAAACGCTGAGAAACTTTTGCACGCTCCATTTCCCAGATCGTGTCCGCTCCGTTTTCTTAATGGCCTGAATGGGTTGATAGCTGGATAAGCGAAAGGCGGGGAACAAACCCGCCACTATACCTACGATGATTGCAAATGCAATGAACGCCAAGTAAACAGTCACGCTCTCATGAAGTTCAAAGTTGAGATAGCGATTCACCCAAAGCCCTTTGAAGACAGGTTTTATAACAAGTAATAAGAGATATGCCAAAGCCAGTGCCAAGAAAGCAATCATCACAGATTCACTCAAAAATTGATAAATCAAATCTCTTCGCTTGGCGCCCGTAACTTTGCGCACACCAATTTCTTTTGCACGTGTGAGCGCTCTGGCGGTTGATAGGTTGGTGTAGTTCACAACCGCGGAGATCATGATCACAAAAGCCAGCAAGGCCAGAAAGTAATACACTTCAATGGGCAAGCTGAAGCTGATGGGATTACCCAAAAATATGCCAGGAGTAATTTCTTTTAATTCCTGACCAATCAACTTCAAACCTTTCAGGTCTTCAGAGTCTTTGTATTTACGTACTACCAAATCATTGAGTGCAGCAGTCAGGTTATCCATACTGGCCTCAGCACAAAGGAGCACATACGTGTAACAGTTGGAATACTCCATCCAGTTGTCCGTTAAATCTCTGAGCTTCTTCTCTGCATAGAGCGATTCCATAGATGATGAGGAGATCAACACCCCAAACTGGATATGTGATTTATACTTTTTAGCATCCATCACACCGGTAATAGTGTAAGCACCCCACTCGGATGGAGGTGATTCTCCATCTTTCATCTGGTGACTTAATCCCCTGTTGGTGAATGTCACTGTTTTGTCAATTGGATCCTCATCCTTGAAAAGAAGGTGAGCGATTTCAGTGGTTATCACCATGGAGTGCGGAGCCGTCAACGCGTTGGCTCTATTACCTTTATCCAGTTTATAGCTGAACACTTTGAAGAGGGCAGGGTCGGCAAAAAAGCCACGCATTTCTACCGTTCGCTCATCATACTTCGCATCACCCCCCACACCCGGAACGAGATGAGTCGCTTCTTCAATGAAGGGGTAGTCCGCCTTGATTGTATTCGCTAATGGAAATGGACTGGAAGCATTCGGTTTGAATGAAGTAGGTCGTTTTGTTAATACCCTATAAATCCTATCCTTCTTGTCATGAAACTGATCATATTTTTTTTGATCTGCCAACATCAGTATAATCAGCATGCAAACGGACATGGCCACGGCCAATCCAAAAACATTAATGAATGAAAAGGCTTTGTATTTCAGGATATTCCTAATTCCTACTTTAAAATAATTCTTGAACATGCCGTATGTGTTTAAATTTTTGGATCCCTCTGCTGGCCGGATGATGTTTCTTCGAAAGAGAAGAAGCACATCGATTATAAAATTGAAATCAGCTTTCCTCTTTCCATTTTCTTTTACTCGTTCCTCATACAACTCCATCAAATCTCCCTCAATACTATCGCGCAACCTGGGATGGCAGAACCACCGGAAGAAGCGAAGAGGAAGTTGGGGAGGCTTGTTCATCTATGTACTATTAACTTATCTCTATTAACTTTTCCCTCTTACTCGGATCTCAAACTATTCACCGGATTTGCAATTGCTGCTTTTATCGATTGGAAACTCACCGTTAACAAAGCGATGAAGATGGAAAGGATCGCAGCATTGAGAAACCACCACGCACTGATCGGCACCCGGTAGTTAAAAGACAGCAACCAATTACTCATGATCAACCACGACAAGGGTGCCGACAACAGGATGGATACTATCACAAGGCCTACAAAATCTTTTGACAACAGAGCAGTAATCGAAACGGTTGATGCTCCCAACACTTTTCGAATGCCTATTTCCTTTGTTTTCGTTTGAGCCATATAAGCAGACAACCCAAACAAGCCGAGGCAAGAGATGAAAATGGTTAGCACTGCAAAGGTGGCGGAAAGTTTACCAGTCTGTTTTTCATTGGCAAACTTTCGATCGTAGAATTCCTCTACGAAGAAATATTCAAACGGATATTCAGCGTTGTACTTTTTGAAAACGGTCTCCATCTTGGTAAGGTTGTCGGTCGTTTCATGGGCGGGATTGAGTTTAAAGTTGACCACTCCATACCGGTCGCGCCAACCGTTTATGATCATCGGACTCACAGGGTCATAAGGCGATTCGATGATAAAGTCTTTCACTACTCCCACTACATGCCATTGGCTTCCATTGTAATCTTTAATGACTGCACCAACAGGCTCCTTCAACCGCATCATGGCTACAGCCGTTTCATTCAATAACACTGCAGAAGTATCGGACGAAAAACTTTTGATATCGAGGTCACGGCCTTCTTTTATTTCAATTCCGAAGGTTGTAGTCAAATCCTCATCTGAACCGTATACGAGGAAACTGGTACGCTTGTCAGATTCATCGCTGCCCTGCCAGGTAAACCCGGTGGCGGTATCCCAGATCCTTGTAATGGGAGAGAACGTTCGCGTGACGGAAGTGACCGCACCCGAAGCGATCAGCTCGTTCTTAATCGATTCAAAATGGGCGGGAATCTCCCCTTGCATAAAGTTGTAAGCAAGGTTTCGTTTCTCATAACCGGCATCGCGATCCTGGGCAAATTGAATCTGCTTTTGAACCATCACGGCACAAATGCTCAGCATGAAAGCAAAGGTGAATTGCGTTACCACTAACACTTTCCGCGGAGTGACGAGCGCATGTTGGTTCTTGAAAGTTCCTTTTAAAACACTCAATGTTTGGGAAGAAGAGAGATAAAATGCCGGGTAGCTTCCGGCCAAAAGTCCCGTTACAAAAACAAGTGAAGCAGCGTAAAGCCAGAGCTTCGGATCGTTGAGAGGAAGCGTCAATGAAGTTCCCGTCATCTCATTGAACCAACCCATCGAAAGCTGAACGATTGCCATCGCGAAAAGAAAGGCAATCATGACCATGACCATGCTCTCGCTAATGAACTGCGCTATCAAGGAGCTTTTGCCTGCTCCCGCTACTTTCCTCACGCCCACTTCGCGTGCACGTTTCTCGCTTCGAGCCGTGCTCAGATTCATGAAGTTGATGCAGGCAATTAAAATAATGAGCGAAGCAATGACCGAGAAAAGGCGCACCGTTTCAATTCTTCCACGAGTGAATTTTCCATTTTCTGTTTTCGAATAGAGATGCACTTTGGTAAGTGGGTGCGACAGCACTTCGCGTGTCAGCCCATCGCCTTCGCTGATGTGACTCTTAATAATACCCGTAATCTTAGAATCAAAATTCGCGGGAGACGCTTCTTCTTTTAGCAAGACGTAGGTAGTCGCATACGTGTGGGCCCATGTTTGACCTCGGTCCCAGCCTAATCGGGTCACATACTTCCATGGAAGCAAATAACCAAATTCAATGGAACTGTTGCTGGGCCTGTCTTCGAGCACTCCGGTTACTTTAAAATTATCGTTTTCATTCACCACCACAGTTTCTCCAAGGCAATCCGTTTTTCCGAACAATTTGATCGCCATGTTTTTGGTCAGCACAATACCGAATTCATTTTCAAGGGCACTTGAATTACCTTGCAGCATTGGCATCGAAAACATCGGGAGGAACCCCGGATCAGCAAAGGCGCCCGCATCATTAAACCGGTTCTCCCCTACTTTCAAAAGAAAGAAAACTCCGCGGTAACGCACCGCATCCTCCACTTCCTGGTAGGATTGTTTTAATTCCTCGGCCATCAACGCGGGCGTATTTCCCCACACATCAATTTTGCCATTGTTATGATCTCTGCTGAAAAGTTGATAAATGCGACTTGCCTTTGGGTAGAAGGAATCATAGTTCGTTTCGTTTCGCACCCATAGCAGAATCAGTATAGCTGCCGCTAGTCCAATGGCGAGCCCGCTAAGATTTATAAACGAGTACCCCTTATTTTTCAGAATATTTCTCCAGCCGCTCTTAAAATAACTCTTATACATACCGTAAGTATTTAAATTCTTATATCCTTCTGCCGGCCTAATGATGTCTCTGCGAAAAAGAAGCAGCACATCCCACACCAATCGCCAGTCTGCTCTTCTCTTTCCCTTTTCTCTCACCCGCTCTTCATGCAACTCCATCAAATCCCCTTCAATGCTGTCGCGCAACTTCGGATGGCAATACCAGCGGAAGAAGCGGAGGGGAATTTTTGGCGGAGATTTCATTTGTTGTTATTTTTTTAAAGGTGGTCGTTCATGATGCTAATGAATTAAGATCAACCAACAACTATTTTCATTCTGTCCGTAAACTCTTCACTGGATTTGCAGCCGAAGCTTTTAAAATTTGAAAGCAGACCGACAAAAAGGCGATGACAGCGGAAAACGCCCAAGCAATCAGAAATGTCCACCAACTGATGCTTACTCTATAAGCAAAATCTTCTAGCCATTGATTCATAGTCCATGAAATAATGGGTGCGGCAATTGCAAAAGCTACCAGGATAAGAATAAAAAACTGCTTCGAAAGCATGAACAAGATTTCTGATGCATTGGCGCCCAGTACTTTTCTGATGCCAATTTCGCGTGTGCGCTGTTCTGTTGAAAATTTGCTAAGTGCAAATAGACCTAGGCCAGCTATGGTCAGCGCAATAATGGCAAACGTAGTGAAGATTTTACCGGTTCGTTCTTCTGCAAAATACATGGACGAAAATTGCGAATCGAGAAACTCGTAACTGAAAGGGGTTTCTGAATTAAATGCAGCCCATTTAACTTTTGTATCTTTTAAAAATTCTTTGATATCTGTTGGATTTAATTTTAGTAACATCAGCCCTCTGTTGTGTGATAACATCATTACCAGTGGCGCGATCTTCTGACGTACCGATGTGTAATTAAAATCTTTTACAACCCCAACGATATGGTACTCAGTCCGGCCTGACACGACAATACTCTTTCCTACGGATGATTCAACGTTCCATCCAAACTCACGTGCAGCCGTTTCGTTGATAACAATAGCGGATGAGTCGGAAGGAAAATCGGGAGAAAGGTTTCTTCCCTGGGCAAGGTTGATTCCCAGTGTTGGAAGGTAATCATAGTCAACGTGATAGATATTGATATGTATTTCCCTTTCATTTTCAAATTCTTTCTTGTCTTTTGGATAGGCCTGTGTGCCATCGATATCTTTTTGCCCCGGCACTTGACTTGCAATACTTGCACTAATCACGCGGCTGTCTTTTAGTAATTGTTCTTTAAATGTTTTTTCATTGCTACGAAGCGT
Organism: uncultured Ohtaekwangia sp.; assembly: GCA_964510765.1. Classification (GTDB taxonomy): domain Bacteria; phylum Bacteroidota; class Bacteroidia; order Cytophagales; family Cyclobacteriaceae; genus ELB16-189. The sequence goes on from CAZECP010000055.1 coordinate 11,451, forward strand.
GTACGTTTCCTGTATTACAACTACCTGATCTTTGTTGTATCCCAGGTTCTTGTTTTGTATGAAATTCAATTGCTGATACACCACCAGCGTAGCTACGATTAAGCTTGTAGATACTGCAAATTGAAATACAACCAACCCACTTCGCAATCCATCTTTCTTCCCTGAAGAAACCAGCGTATTTCCTTTCAATACTTTGATCGTATTGAATGATGACAGGATGAAGGATGGATAAATGCCGGCAACAAAGCCGATAAACAGTGTGCTGCCAATAATGATTACCAATGCGATAGGTTGAACAAATAGGCTAAATGTCGTTACGTTACCCGTGAGCTGATTAAAAACGGGCAATGCAGTGATTGCGATTCCGTATGCAAGAATGAGTGCACACACTGCGAGCAGGATCGACTCTGTTAAAAACTGAAACACTAATTGCTTTCTTATCGAACCCATTACTTTGCGAATACCAACCTCTCGCGCTCTCTTGGAGGATGTGGCGGTAGAAAGATTGATAAAATTCACACAAGCCAGCAGAAGAATAAAAATTGCCAGGGCTCCAAAGATATAGACGTATTTAATATCTCCATTCACGCCAAGTTCATCGGTGGTGTGAGAATACAGGTGAATCTTTGCTAAAGGTTGAAGGGTAAATAAAAATGTATTCACCGCCTTTTGTGCTTCGGTCAATGTGACACCCATATCTTGCTGTATTTCTGGTACAACGTATTTCATAACCAAATCCGGGAATTTTCTTTGCAATTCCTGTGAGTTTGAATTTTTACTTAACTGCACATAGGTGAAGTCTCCAACATTACTCCATGACTCACGTCTTCCTCTCAGCGTTGAGCCACTCACAAAAGCGTCATAATGAAAATGAGATTTGTCAGGTACCTTATCAATAATTCCGGTTACTTTAAATTGATTGTTTTGACCAAAAGTCAGTGCTTTTCCAAGTGGATCTTCGTTTCCAAAATATTTCTCAGCAAATCCTTTTGTAATGACAATACTGTTGGGCTGAGACAAAGCTGTTTTGTCATCACCTTCGATTAGCGGAATGGAAAAGAACTGAAGAAAATTTGAATCAACTATGGCAATCCTTTTTTCTTTGAAAATTGTCTCTTTGTATCGCAAATAAGGCTGAAACCATTTTGAGAGCCTAGTGAAAGAAACGACTTCCGGGTAGTTGCTGCTTATTCCTGGACCGACCCCAAAATCAGTTGATGGATATTCTACCCACTGCCCATTTCCTAATGTGCGTACTTGAACACGATAAATATCTTTTGCATGTTCGGGATAGGTATCATAAGTTAGTTCGGTAAAAACATATGCGCCAATCAACAGGCAACTTGCTATGCCAATCGATAGCCCTAAAATGTTTACGAAATAGAATACCCTGTTTTTGATAAATCTTCGTGTGCCTATTTTAAAGTAACTTTTGAACATATCGTAGTTGTTTGTTTTCTCGTAAGTTTTTTTTGGCTTGATGATCCCTCTCCGAAAAAGAAGCAGTACATCTAGTGTGAACTGCAAGTCTGCCTTTCGTTTTCCTTTCGCCCTCACCCGCTCTTCATGCAACTCCATCAAGTCCCCTTCAATGCTGTCGCGCAATGCCGGGTGGCAGAACCAGCGGAAGAAGCGGAGAGGTAAGTTGGGCGGTTTCGTATTCATTTTTTTACTCGACATAAGTATCAAGGCAGGGGACGTGAGGCAAATGAGTAATCCACCTTAGTCTTACTACTTGAGTCTTGCTACTTATGTCTATTCCGTTCTCAAACTCTTTACCGGATTTGCCAACGCTGCTTTGATAGATTGATAACTTACGGTGAGCAATGTGATTGCCAAAGCCCCGAGTGTGGCTGCCGCGAATATCCACCAACCCATATCGGTTTTGTATTCGTACCGCTCGATCCCATTATATAAAATGTAATAGGAGAGAGGAGCTGCGATAATGCACGACAAAATCACAAGGATCACAAATTCCTTTGAAAGCATTTGCCACAAATTCGCTACTGACGCACCCAAAACTTTTCGCACACCAATTTCTTTTGTGCGCTGCTCAGCAACAAATGAAGCAAGGCCAAACAATCCAAGACAACTGATAACAATGGCGAGTACTGCAAACACTGCAGCCAATTTGCTGATGCGATCTTCTGTTGAAAATTTCGCTGCAAACTCTGCGTTGGCAAATTTGTAGTCGAATGGAATATCAGGAATAACATTGTTAAAAACTTTTTCAATTTTTGGCAAAGCTTCTTGCAGTGGCATACCAGGCGTAACACGAAGCATTAGCCAACCATTGCCCCCCATGGTAAAATAAATAACAGGTTTCACCGGCTCAAAAGGCGATTCCATGATCATGTCTTTGATCACGCCAAGAATTACAAAATCTTTGTCCATGTGCCACGGCCCGTTTTTCCAATGAATAGTTTCACCTACCGGATTTTTTATTTCCATGAACTTTGCTGCGGCCTCGTTGATCACGAAACCAGATGAATCGCTTGCAATGTCTTTTGAAAAATCACGGCCATCAATGAATTGCCAGCCAACTGTTTTTCCAAAATCATGTGACACGGTGAGTGTACCATATCCGCGATTGTGATCAAGGTCTCTTCCATTGTGTGTGAAACCTCCGTTGTTCGACCACACACTTGTAATCATCCCTCCCGACTCACCAATTTCGGTAACAGCACCCGAAGCTTTTAATTCTGTCCTCAGCGCGTCTGCTTTTTTATTGAATACATCCGATTTTTTTGGAATCATCAACAAACCTTCGCGCTCATATCCAACAGGTCTATTTTTCACAAATACCAGTTGATTGTAAATAACACCTGTGCAGATAATCAAAATCACAGACACAGTGAATTGAACTACTACTAAAATTCTTCTTGGAACTGAAGCAAATCTGCCCGCGCGAAAAACTCCCTTTAAAACACTTACCGGTTTGAACGAAGACAAATACAACGCAGGATAACTTCCTGCCAACAAACCTGTGATAAGTAAGAAAGCAAAACTGCTGATCCAAAACCAAAGTTGCGACCAAGGCATGCTCATTTCTTTTCCAGACAAATCGTTGAACAATGGAAGAGAAGCAAACACAAATGCAATAGCGATGACGAACGCAAATACAACTACTAAAAAAGATTCGCTCAAAAACTGTCCAACCAATTGTCTGCGGATTGAACCAATTGCTTTTCTGATGCCCACTTCCTTTGCGCGCTTCTCTGACCGCGCAGTGCTTAAGTTCATGAAGTTGATGCAAGCCAGCAACAACACAAATGCCCCGATTGACCCAATGAACCAAACCAATTGCACCGGACCACTTTGAAGAACCCCTTCTTTGAACTCAGCACGCAAGTGCCAATCGCTCATGGGAAGTAGGAGGATTTCATAATTATATTTTAATTCATCTTTCATGTAGGCGAGATCTTTGATTGCTTTTACTTCCGCATCAATGATGTTGGCAGTTGTGCTTTCAAAAGTTGCATGAGGTTGGATCTCAGCATAAATCTGTAGAAAGTGATTGTCCCAACCTTGTTGCCTCATCCACGCGCCATCGTTGACGAGAAATTCCCACGGACGAAAATATTGAATGCCAAAAAATTCTGTATTCTTCGGAAAGTCTTCATACACCCCGGTTACGGTTGCTTCTTTCTCGCTATTGATTTTTATAATTTGATTGATAGGATCGGCATTGCCGAAGAGCGCCTCGGACGTGGATTGGGAAATCATGATTGAATTCATGTCTTTCAATCCTTTCCAGGTTCCATGAATCATGTTGAAGGTCAGCATTTCAGGAGCCTCTTCTCCGATGAACATTCCAACTTTCGAAATCTTTTTATCATTAATTGAGAGAACGCCATCTGATCTCCATGAAGCAGGAACGATGTGTTTGAAATTTGATCCATAGTTATTTTTCAATTGATCGATCAAAGGAAAAGGCAATGATTTTTGCCCGACATAATGTTTTCCCTCAAATTGCCCACCCTTCATCACCTGCGCTACACGCGGATAGTTTTGATAGTAGGTGTTGAATGATAGTTCATCGTAAACCCACAGGCCGATGACCATTGCTACCCCCATGCCCAACGCGAGCCCGCCAATGTTGATAATTGAGTATCCTTTATTCTTTAACAGGTTTCTCCACCCGATTTTGAAATAGCTTTTGTACATACCGAAAGTGTTTAAGTTTTGTTGTTCTCTTGTTGGTTTGATAATCCCTCTTCTAAAGAGAAGAAGAACGTCAATCATAAATCGTAAATCTGCTTTTCGTTTTCCTTTTTCTATAATACGCTCTTCATACAATTCCATCAGGTCACCCTCAATGCTATCGCGCAGCTTCGGATGGCAGTACCATTGAAAGAATTTCAGCGGAAGCTTTGGTGGTGTTTGAATTGATCTCATCACTTTTTTCTTGAAGGACAATTAGGATCAGGATTGGGTATTTAAGCGATTTCCTAATTCCAAATGCCTTAATACCTTTTCACTAGCTGTTAATTAATTTCAGTGCTACTTTTGGAATCGCGCTCCACAATTCATCTCGTTGGTTCTTGATATGTTCCATCGCTCGTTTGCCCAGTGCGGTGATTTGAAAATACTTTTTTGGCCGCCCTGCTCTTTCTTCAGTTGCTTCGCCTTCGCGGGATTTCAAATAACCTTTGTCTTCAAGACGAACGAGTGCGGTTTGAAGAGCACCCACGCTCACGCTGCGGTCGAGCCGTGTTTCAATTTCTTTTTTAATAGATACTCCGTAGGCATTGTCATACAACACTGCTACTGTAAGCATAACTACCTCTTCGAATTCACCGAGTTGATATTGCTTCATTGTGATCGGTTAATAATAATTTCCTATTTGTAGTAATAATTATGCCAAACAACAAAAAAGGCTAATCATGCTCGTTTTGCGGGCTCAGCAAATCATAGCTGTTCGCAGGTGATCACTTTTGTTCGATTTGGAATACAAATCATTTCAGAAAAGGCACTCCGCGGAATCAGGAAGTATGGAATGGTCTAAGAGGTATGATCAAGCTGAAAAAATATCAACACAATTTTTTTATGCAGTGCTTCGGCAATTGGAAGATCGCAATTTGTTGTAAAATGAAAGTGCAATAAGGAAGCGAGAAAACTTTTCTTTGACATTGACTACGACAATTCAGCGTCCAGCTTTCTGTTTACAAAGTTTTGTTCCGTTCCTGCCAAGGTCGAACTTCTCTTTTTTGTCTCCGCATTGGCAATGGCTATGGATTCAATTTCTCTACAGCGATAGTCGTGTTCAGCCATGTGAAGCAATGAGTCGTAAGGTCCTTTTCGTGAAATCAACTTCACCAGGATGGGAGTTGATTCAATCATAAGAAAAAGAAGAAGGATGAAAATATGTGCCCACCACATGGCTGCACTTTGTGCCGTAAGTCTGCTTAGCGCCTCCATGCGAGCGGCAGGCCCATCTAATTTTGAATGCACTAAAGCCTCAGTAGTGCCGTGCATGTTTGATTCGGATTCGCTCAGTTGTTTTTCGAGCAATGCGATTTTTGAATAGTTCAACTTTGTTAGCTCAGCCAACTCTGCCTCGGCTTTGTCAGCATCTGCTTTTTTAAGTTTGTAAATAGGTCCGAGATTTTTGATTTTGCTACCGCCCGTTCCGTCCGCTTCTTGTTGAGCTGTTTGAACAAGCTCATTGTGATGCAAGGTTTTGTTGGCAACTTCTTGTTTAAGTACTTGAATGTCTTGTCGCAGTTGGGCAATTGCAGGTTCAAATCGTGCTTTTGCTTGTGCTTCTTGTGAGGCATATACTTCCTGCTCCATCACCACCAGTTCCGGCTCTATTTCTTTCGCGAATATTTTTAACTCGAGTGGCTTTGCAATCACCATTGATATGATCACTGCCATAATCACTCTTGGCAATGCAGTGAACAATTCCCGTCCGGTTTTTTCTTCCTTGCGCATGCTTGAAACAATGAAGCGATCAAGGTTGAAAATCATCAATCCCCAAACGATACCCAGGATCACCGCCATATAATAATTATCAAACACCGTAAACAGTGCATAGGCTGCTGCCATTGCTGCAAATAGTCCGGTGAAAAATATGGTCCCGCCAATGCCGGCATATTTATTTTTCTCTGAGGGGCACTGCTCCAGTAGTTGCAGATCGGCACCGGAAGCATACAGGAGGAAGTGGGAAATTTTTTTCATAAGAGTGAGGTTGAAAAGTAAACGTTCCGATAACAAAGAAAATATATCGGCAGCCCAATAAATATGCCATTGGCTGAACGCATTGTATTCCGAACACTTTTGAACCCGATTGTGCAGAAGTGAACAGGCGAGTGTTCAAAATAATTTACTTCTATTATTTCTGAATAATAGAAACATATTATCTACCTTTATCGTATCAGACATTCAGTTATGAAAGGATACATTGGCGAATTCGAAGAGCTCGTGCTTCTAACAGTCGCAAGTTTGGGCGAAGTGGCATATGGAGTTGCTATCAAAGAGGAAATCGAGAAACGCAGCGATCGCTCGATTAGCATTGGAGCGCTTCACTCTACCATTACACGATTGGAGGAAAAGAATTATTTGAAATCCTGGTTGGGCGAACCGACTCAAGAACGAGGAGGGAGGCGAAAGAGATATTTCGAAGTAACGCAACAGGGTAAAGTCGCGCTGCACGAGATCAAACAACTGCGAGATGATTTGTGGAAGCTATCGAAAGCAACATTGTCGCTATCGAAATGAGAGATGTGATTGCGCGTCTGGGTTCTTTTTCATTGAGTGTACCGTTCGCGCGGCAAATGGATTTCTGCTGCTGGCGAACTTGTAGTCGCGCGAATGAAGGTTCGCTGCCTACGGCAGCGAACAAAAGTCTCGCAGATAACGCGCAGCGTTATCTGCCTTCGAATGTGCGAGCAGTTGTTGAAAACAAAATGCGCAAGTTTGGCCGCGCATATGCGCAAAGCTTTGAAAGGACACTAAGTCACAAATCGATTTTGCTAAAGACAATCTATAGATGAAAGAAATAAAACCGCCTCGCCTTGCTGACAAACTCTTTGAGTGGTATTGCGGCAACGCAGCCATCGAAGATCTGCATGGTGATATGGAAGAAGCATTTTATGCGGATCTCGAAAAGATGTCGGTGGCAAAAGCAAAACGCAGATACTGGAAGCAAACGATATCGCTCATCCTTTCTTATGCCATCAAAAAAAGAAAACAAAAGTCAGCTTATCCTTCTACTTCGTATCCATTACTCCGTTATAATATGATCAGTCATTACGTCAAAGTCGCGGGGCGAAACATGCTGAAGAACAAAGCATTTTCAGCAATTAACATTCTTGGATTGTCGGTAGGCATTACATGTTGTGTGCTGCTCACACTGTTCATACAAGATGAACTCTCCTACGATGCGCGATTTGCAGACGCAGATCGGATTTATCGCGTCACTACGCAAATGGTCAACTTCAATGGCCGTATATCAAATCTGCAAAGATGCTCGCCTCCTATCGGCCCAGCGATGAGAGAGGAGTTTCCTGAGATTGAAGCTCAGACGCGTGTGGTGAAAGACTTGAGCACCGAGGCGCAGTTGATTAAGTATAAAGAGAAATCGTTTTATGAAAAACGCGGTTATCAGGTGGACTCAACTTTCTTTGAATTGTTTCCTTATGATCTCAAAGAGGGAGATGCGAAGACAGCACTGCGCCACCCGCGGTCCATTGTGGTGAGTGAAGATTTTGCGATTAAATTATTTGGCAATAAATCAGCGCTCAATGAATTGGTGTCTGTGCCTACCAATGATGACTCAGCTCTTTTCAAAGTGACCGGTGTGATCAAGAAGAGCAAATTCAAATCGCACCTTGATGCTGATTTTTATTTATCAGGTTTGGAAAGTGCGCTGAAATTTTTTGACACATGGGCTTCGGCAAACTTTGTCTTCAGTTATGTAAAATTAAAGGAGGGCGCAAATGCCCAAAACCTTATCGCCAAATTACCTGATTGGATTAAACGTCATGGCGAGGAGGAAAACCGTGCCATGGGTCGCAAAAAAATTCTTGGTCTTCAGCCATTGCTCGAAGCACACCTTCACTCCAAGCATTTCGACAACGACATCGAACTGGGTGAGTCAGGAAGTATCACGTACATCTATTTCACTGCAGCTATCGGCATTTTGATCTTGGTACTTGCGAGCATCAATTTCATCAATCTTACTACAGCCAAGGCATCGCAGCGTGCAGGTGAGATTGGAATCCGAAAAGCCATCGGTGCTCAACGCGCTAATCTCTTTTTGCAGTTCATTGGCGAGTCGATGGGTATTGCATTTGTTTCGATGTTGATTTCATTTCTGCTGATATATTTGATTCTTCCTTATTTCAATTTGCTCGTTCAAAAAGATTTGGAAATCACCTCCCGAAATTTATGGTTTGTTGCACGGGTGTTGTTTGGTTTTGCGTTGATCACCGGATTCATTGCCGGCATTTACCCTTCGCTCGTGCTTTCGTCATTTGATGCTGTGCGCATTTTGAAAGACAAACAACTAAGGCTCGGTTCTTCCAATACCTTACGCAAAGGACTCATTGCATTTCAGTTTGCGATTTCTATTATTTTGATATCATCCATTCTTATTGTTCAAAATCAGCTTCATTATATTCAGAATAAGCCACTCGGCTTCGATGCGATGCACAAGATCATGGTGCCGCTTCGCACGAATGAGGCAACTGGAAAGTATGTGGAGTTCAAAAATGCCATTCAGAATATTCCTGGTGTGGAAGTGGTGAGCGCTTCCTCCAATTCGCCATCTACTCCTCCTGTGAACGATTGGAATTTTTATCCCTCCGACAAAAACCAGGACGATGCCGTGGCTCACTACATTGTGATGGTGGACGAAAATTATTTCAAGCTAATGTCGATTCCTTCCATAGCGGGTCGTGATTTTTCTTTTCCTTCCGATGGCATCGTAACTTCTGATCAGCCACGCAAAGTGTTGGTGAATCGTGCGAGTTTAAACAAGATGGGGATTGATATGAAGAATGCACTCGGCACACAACTCATCTTCGCCAAAGACATCGCAAAGTTTGAAATCGTGGGTGTGATCGAAGATTTTCACCAGTTCTCCCTGCATAAACAAATCAGCCCGATAATATTTTATGCTTCCGCTGATTCAGGTGTATTTCGGCAAGCGATCATTGCTGTAAATCGAGAATATTCTGAAACAACACTCTCAAAGATTAAAGAAACCTGGAACAAACTCATTCCCGACACACCATTTGAAAGCGAACAATTGAACGACACTGTGATGCGTCAATACGAAAAAGATCAACGGACTTCGCGAATCATCACTTGGTCAACTGTGCTAGCGATGGTGATCTCGTGTCTTGGCTTGTACGGACTTTCCATTTTCATTGCAGAGAAACGCACCAAGGAAATTGGTATTCGCAAAGTGATGGGCGCAACTACCGGACGTATTGTGGCCTTACTCTCAGGTGAATTTTTAAAAGTGGTGTTGATTGCTTTTGTAATCGGGGCACCCGTCAGTTACTTCATCGCACAAGAGTGGCTGAAAACTTTTGCTTATCAAGTTGACCTCGGGTTCGGTTCATTTTTTTTGGCAGGAGTGTTAAGTATGTTGATCGCACTGCTTGCCGTTGGTTTCGAATCTTTCAAAGCAGCTCGTACCAATCCAGTGAATAGTTTGAAAGTAGAGTGAGTAGCTAATAAAAACGACCATTATGATAAAATCATTTAGTGTAATCGGATTTCTCTTATTCATCGTCCTTGGCTTTAAGTCCAATGCACAAGTCTCGACACCTCCCGAAGGCGGAAGTCAGAAATCAAAAGTATGTCAGTGGATGGGTGTGACCGAGGTGTGTATGACCTACAGTAGCCCTGATGTCATTTCTCCTTCCGGGAAAGACCGGCACGGACAAATTTGGGGAAAGCTTGTTCCTTATGGGATGGGCCAGGAGAGTTGGCTGGAGAAAGATGGAGAGATGCCTACACTTAAGCCCTGGCGCGCGGGCGCCAATGAAAATACCGTTCTTACAATCTCACATGATGTGATGATCCAAGGCAAGCCACTGCGTGCAGGATCCTATGGCGTGTTCTTTATTGCCGGTGAAGGAGAATGGGAGCTCATTCTCTCCAACGATTCAAAAAATTGGGGACATTATACCTACAATGAAAAGAACGATGCCCTGCGTGTGAAAGTGATTCCAGAGAAATCCGAATATCACGAGTGGCTCACTTACGAATTCACGGAAAAGAAATTGGATAAAACTATGCTCACGCTTTTCTGGGACGACTTGAAGGTTTCTGTGCAGATCAGCCTAAACTCGCACCAAGTGTACATCAATCAAATCAAGGAAGAATTGCAAACACGAAAAATTCTTTATTGGTACAATTGGTATGATGCAGCAAAATACTGCCTTGATAATAACACTGACCTGGAACAGGGCTTGGACTGGATTGATCGGGCGATTGACCAACCCTGGATTGGTAATGCGAACTTTTCTACATACAAAACCAAATCAGAGTTGCTATTTGCTTTGAATAGGAAACAAGAGGCAGATTCAGTGATTCAGTTTGCAATTAAAAATACTGGGGGTGTTTTCGACTTGCATAATTATGGCAGAGAACTGTTGGAGAAGAACAAATTGGACGAAGCATTCATCGTTCTTAAATTCAATGCAAGCCAACATCCTGATTTCTGGGTAACTCAGCTTGGCCTGGCAAGAGCATATGGTGCAAAGGAAGATTTTAAAAGTGCTTTGAAATATGCGCAAGCAGCTAGAAAACTGATTCCGAAAAAGGAGACAGGGCTTCGACATTATGCGATAGACGTGCTGATTGATCAGTTGAAAAAGAAGCAAAAACCAAATGTGTATTTTGCAA
>CAZECP010000055.1:22416-24828 GCA_964510765.1 uncultured Ohtaekwangia sp.
ATTAGAATTCCATCGATTTTAGAAAAAGGAAATTCGTCCATTTCGAAGTTCAGTTTGGAAAAGAGTATTTTAACTTTGTCCGATTGCAGAAAGCCTGTAACCTGAGTTTGATCTATGGCATAGATGGTGCTCTTCGTGACGAGCAGTTCCTCCAGGGCTTTTGTGAACACTCCGCTGCCACAGCCTAAATCTGCCCATGTGGATTTGGAAGCAGAGGTTTTAACTCCGTTTTCAATCAGTTGTTTTGCTTCAATAGTAGTCATCAAAAAATCTACAATGAATCATTTTTGCCTCAACACGAAGACAGTCACTCCAATCACAACCACCGAAACAATCACTGCCCAGAGATTGAGCTTGCGACTCTCGGCATACATCTCGTAGTTGCTGAAGGCGAATTTGTGCATCACCGGTTTCCATACGGCATAGTTGGCGGCAACAGAATCTGCGTTTGTGTTGGTGATTGTCCATGGCATGTCAAAGCTGATCGAATATTTTCCATCACGGGCGAAGCTCATGAAGTCGAGGCGGGGTTGTAATTCCTTTTTAATCATGCTCTCAAAATACTTCTCAGCTTCTTGGGGTAGGGGAATGCGAAGCTCGCTTGCAATTTTAGAAAAATCATCCTGGTCTTTGTTTATGATTTCGTAAATGCGTTCGCGTTTTTTGTACAGGGTATCAATCCATTTTTTGTCAGGATTATATTTTCTTACCACTTGCTCCAGGAGGGGAAATGCCTCATTAAATATACCCATGTTGGTGTAGTGATCGGTTATTTTTTGATTGAGCAAAATCAAATTCACGCTGTCGGCCTTTGAGATAGGCTTACCCTCTACGGGCAGTCGCCTGATGAATAAGCTGTCTTCAATGGTGAAATAATCATTAGGGGAAACTTTTTTAAATCGATTGATTGGACGGATAGTTTCGGTATATCTTATGTAGGTGTAAAACCAGCGGAACTTCCTTTCGAATTTTGAATGCACCTGGAAAAGCGTATCCACATTTCGATCGAGCACTTCATTCAATTTGTCTGCATTTTCAAAATGACGTGAGAATTCAAATCGGTAGTTGTTGTCTTTGTCTGACTTTGTTGTGGAGTCCGTTTTTTTTGACTCGGTAAATTTCCAGTTGTCGTTCTTGGTTATCCCGAAAATATTCCGATTGGCGGTAAGTTGTTCCGCTTTGTCAAGAATAATAGTCTTGTCAAGGGTGCCATCCTCATTCACTTTAGTATGGAGTGACATTGGATGATCGCAACCTATAAGTGTCATAGCTGATACAGCAAAAAGTATATTCAGATTTTTCATAATCAAATCTTATTTAAGTTTTGACTTAGCACAGTCGATTAAATATTGTTGTGGTTTGAATGGCGAGGTACATTCAGCAAAGAGCTTTGTTTTGTTTCTCTGTCGCGCGGTTTCTTCTTTAAAGAGTTTTGAATTCAATATTGCAAAACCGGAAGTGATCGGACTTTCTGTTTTGATCTTGGGAGCATCGTTAAAAAATTCTACCGAGAAGGTGATCAATAGAATGGTTGATGCACTTGCGAGAGCGATTTTTGAGAAAGCACTTTGCAAAATGTTGTTTATGCGATCAACCCAACTCTCTGCCCGTGATAATTGAATTTCTTCCATGATGCTGCTTGTCAACTTTGCTGCATTTGCGGGAGTTGCTTTTTGAACCGAAACTTCTTTAACAAGTTGTTCCATTTGCATGGCTTCATTGAAAAGCGTTTTACAATTCGCGCAGCTCTCAAGATGAAGTTTCAAAGCTTCTTTTTGTTTTTCAGAAATTTCCCAGTAGAGGAAGATGTCATTTTCAAAATCCTTACAGTCCATACTTTAATCTTTATAAAATTTCTTAAGTCCTTCTTTTATTTTCAGTCGCGCATAGTAAAGGTTGCTCTTCATGTTTCCATCCGGCATTTGAAGGATTGAGCAAACTTCCTCCGGCTCCATCTGTTCCAAATCACGAAGTATGAAAACAGCTTTTTGTTTTTCGGTCAGCTGGCCTGCGAGTTGATAGACAATTGCGTGCAACTCATCAGATTCAATTTTCTGCTCATTCGTGAACTTCATTTCTTCTTTTATCAAAATCCACGAACTATTCTTCTTTCTTGCCGACTTCATATAATCCAAGCATTGATTTGTAACGATTCTGGCCAGCCATGTTTTAAATCTGAATTCCTCATTATACTTCAGAAGGTTCTTCCAGATTTTAATAAATGCTTCTTGAACAATATCTTCTGAGTCCTGTTCTTCTCTCGTAAACCGAAACGCGATCGAATACGCCAGTCCCTGGTGTGATTCAACCAACGAGCGGAATGCTTTTGCATCACCACGCTGCGATTTTCGGATCAGGTAAAGTTCGAGTTCCGGGTCCATTCAGAAAATTACCACTATTACGAGTGAGTTT
>CAZECP010000055.1:24928-31668 GCA_964510765.1 uncultured Ohtaekwangia sp.
AATAAAAAACACATCGCCATCCTAGGCTCCACCGGCTCCATAGGCACGCAAGCATTGGAAGTGATCGAAAATCATTCGGATGTTTTCGAAGTGGAGGTTCTCACTGCACAGAACAATGCGGACTTATTAATCGCACAAGCGAAGAAATTCGAACCCAATGCGGTTGTTATTGCGAATGAGGATTTGTATTCAAAAGTAAAGGACGCATTGGCTTCTACAGATGTCAAAGTGTTTGCCGGAGTAAATGCGATTGATTCAATCGTGCAAATGGACTCCATTCATTTGGTGCTCACTGCATTGGTGGGATTCTCTGGTTTGAAACCAACCATTAAAGCAATTGAAGCTGGAAAAGACATTGCGCTTGCGAATAAAGAAACATTGGTCGTGGCTGGTGAACTGATTACAAATCTTGCCAGACAAAAAGGTGTTAACATTTACCCGGTTGATTCCGAGCACTCGGCTATATTCCAATGCATTGTCGGGGAGTTTCACAATCCAATTGAAAAAATTATTCTTACTGCATCGGGTGGACCGTTTCGCGGAAAGAAAAAGAATGAGCTCGAATCCGTAACGAAAGCGCAGGCGCTCAAGCATCCCAACTGGACGATGGGAGCGAAGGTGACAATCGATTCTGCTTCGCTCATGAACAAAGGGTTGGAAGTGATTGAGGCGAAGTGGCTTTTCGGAGTGAAGCCTGAACAGATTGAAGTGGTTGTGCATCCGCAGTCGATCATTCATTCACTGGTCCAGTTTCGCGATGGTTCTATCAAGGCGCAACTCGGCTTGCCCGACATGCGCTTGCCAATCCAATTTGCGATCGGCTATCCAAACAGGCTGAATTCCAACTTTCCGCGATTCGATTTTATGAATTACCCGTCTTTGACATTTGAGCAGCCTGATTTGGAAACTTTTCGTAATCTTGCACTTGCTTTTCAGGCCCTCAAAATGTCAGGAAATATGCCATGCGTGCTGAATGCAGCGAACGAAGTGGCGGTGGCTGAATTTTTGAAGGAAAAAATTGGTTTCCTGGAAATGTCGAAGTTGGTAGAGGAGTGTTTGGAGAAAATAAGTTTTGTGAAAAACCCTTCTCTTAACGATTATGTTGAAACCGACAAGGAGACGCGTGCCAAGGCAATGGAATTGATAAAATAGAATAAGAAGTTCAAATTAATTAATCGGAATGGAAGGTATGATCATGACGGCCCAGCTTCTGCTGAGCCTTTCAATTTTGGTGGTGGTGCATGAGTGGGGACACTTTTTTACAGCGCGCATGTTCAACATTCGCGTAGAGAAATTCTACCTGTTTTTCGACTTCCTCTTTCCGATGGCAAACGTGCTGAACTTCTCGTTGTTCAAATACAAAAAAGGCGATACCGAATATGGTGTGGGTTGGTTTCCGCTTGGTGGTTATGTGAAAATCTCCGGCATGGTGGACGAGAGCATGGACAAAGAGCAGATGAAACAACCCGCGCAGGACTGGGAGTTTCGTTCCAAGAAACCTTGGCAAAGATTGATCGTGATGCTCGGTGGCATTATCGTGAATGTGATTGTCGGCATTTTAATCTTCATTGGCATCGTTTATTTCCTGGGCGACCGATTTATTCTCCAGGATTATGTGAATAAACATGGAGGAGTTCAGGCGCTCACGCTCGCACAAGACCTGGGTATTAAAACCGGAGATCAGATTGTTAAGATCAACGGTAAGGATTTTGAATACTTTGATGATCTCACCAGAATGGATGCGCTCATGTCGAGCAATGCTACTTATACCTTGTTGAGGGATGGAAAAGAAATAGAGATTTCAATCCCCACAAATTTCATCGAGAAGTTTAACAAGAAGGAGGCAGCCATTAATTTCTTACTTCCGCGCAGAGTCCCGATCGTGGAAGAAATCGCGAAAGATTCCATCGCAGGAAAAATTGGCTTGAAAAAAGGTGATCAGATTGTGGAAGTGCAAGACGCGCCAATTAATTATTATGACGAGTTGAGAGCATCGCTACTCGGATTCAAAGGAGATACATTGTCATTCAAAGTAAAACGAGGAGAAGAAATTCTTTCATTCAAAGAATATTTTAAAGGGCACACCAACATTGGTTTTGCGATGCCTCCGATGCTGGTGCCTCCGGTTGGTGAACGCGCCATAAAGTATTCACTGGGTGAATCGATTGCTATTGGCCCCGGTCGTGCTTTTGATGTAATCGCTTTGCAGTTGAAAGCATTCGGAAAAATCTTCCGCAGGGAAATCAGTTTGAAAAATTCATTGTCAGGACCGATTGGAATGGCAAAAGCATTTGGTCCCGTGTGGGATTGGGAACGCTTCTGGCGAATGACGGGTTTGCTCTCGATGGTGCTTGCATTCATGAACTTGTTGCCGATTCCAGGATTGGATGGTGGCTACGTGGTGTTCTTGTTATATGAAATGGTCAGTGGTCGCGAGCCCAATGAGAAAGTTTTTGAAACTGCACTCAAGATCGGTATGGCCATCTTACTATTATTAATGGTGTTCGTATTTTACAACGACATTGCTAAAATATTTACCGGCAGTTGATCTCTTTGAATCAGCATAAATTCAATCACTATTTTGTCCTCGTTGGGATTCTTGTAATCTCATTTAATTCTTTTTCTCAAACCAAACCACGCGCGCGTGATCTCGGAATTCCTTTTCAGGGAACTCCAGGAAAGTATAACGCGATCACGGATGTTGATGGAGTAGAAGTCGGTTACAAAACAATCATCGAAGGTTCTGGAAAATTAATTGTTGGCAAAGGCCCGATCCGCACAGGTGTTACCGCCATTTTCCCGAAAGGAAAAAAATCTCTCGATCGCGTATTCGCTGCGTGGTACACTCTGAATGGTAATGGCGAGATGACCGGAACCACATGGGTAAAAGAATCCGGTGGATTAGGTTCACCCATTCTCATCACCAACACGCACAGCGTAGGTATTGTACGCGATGCAGTGATCGAATACTACGCAAAGAAAAATATCGAATCGGTCAATTACTCAGGCGATGTGAGTTTACCAGTCGTTGCCGAAACGTGGGACGGATTCCTGAATGACATCAACGGCTTTCATGTAAAGAAAGAACACGTATTTGAAGCGATGGAATCTGCAGCAAACGGCCCGATCAAAGAAGGCAACGTGGGCGGGGGCACTGGGATGATCGCACATCAGTTCAAAGGCGGCACGGGAACTTCATCTCGCAAACTTACAGATCAACAAGGTGGATATACCGTTGGCGTGTTAGTGCAAGCGAATTATGGAAGACGTGAGCTCCTTTCAATTGCTGGCGTTCCTGTTGGAAAAGAAATCACCGACCTGATGCCTGAAAACAAAGCCGACAAAGATCAGGGCTCCATAATAATAGTGTTGGCGACTAATGCACCGTTGCTGCCGCATCAACTTGAGCGCATGGCGAAGCGCGTGGCACTCGGCATTGGTGTGATGGGCGGGCGCGGAGGAAATTCATCCGGAGATATTTTCATCGCCTTCTCTACCGCCAATTCAGAAGTCTCAAAAGATGACGGCATCGTACATTTGGAAATGCTGCCCAATGAAAAAATAAACCCACTATTTGAAGCAGCGACCTCAGCCACCGAAGAAGCTATCGTGAATGCGATGGTGGCAGCCGAAACCATGGAAGGCATCAACGGCAATAAAGTGTACGCCATTCCCTATCAGCGATTGATTTCGGTGCTCAAGAAGTACAATCGGGTAAAGTAGCGTTTAGCTCCGGTCGCAAACCTCCAACTTAATCCCTACCGCAACTTCAAATATCCGGCATCCAGTATGCAGTCACCACGCATCTAGCATCCAGTATCGATATCCTGTTATATTTGCAGCAAAATTTTTACAATGACCCGAATTGCCCCTTTGTTTGTACTTGCCTTTGCTCTCACGTTCGCTGCCTGTGGAAATAAAAACGCTGGGCGTGAAAAGAAAACAGCCGACTCGCTGCGGAAAGTAGATTCCCTGCGCGTAGCTGATTCTATTCAGATTGCGAACGAACCGAAGATCACAGCCGACACCTTATTGGATAACCTTGCCCGCTTTGTGGCCGGTTTGCCCCAGCTTCATGAAAACAGTTTTTCAAAATTGCAGAAAGACAAATATTGGATCGACTATCAAACTTCGATGGATGCCAACTGGAAGAAGATGCTTGACTCGCGCCTGAGCAAGATGGCCGACTGGGAAAAAGAAACACTTTCAAAATCCATCAACGATTCGTTGCCTTTGATTTATCCCTTTTCGGGTCCGGATTTTCTTCATGCCTACTATCTCTTCCCGCGCACCAAAGAATATACGATGATGGCGCTGGAGCCGGTACGCCCGATTGCTTCATTGGATTCTATATCCGAAAAAGAGCGCGATAATTTTCTTGACAGTCTTGGTAATTCACTGCGCGATATTTTCAGCAAGAGCTACTTCATCACCAACCACATGATCAAAGATTTGAAGAAGGTGAAAGGCGTATTGCCTCCGATGTATTTCTTCTTCGAGCGTTCGGGTTATGAAATGATTTCTCAAAAGTTTATCACCCTAGTGGGCAACGGTGAAGAAAAAGAGGTGAAAGGAAACCAGGTGCATTGGGGAAAAATCCAGGGCGTGAAATTTGTGATACGCCACCGCGAGCGTGGTGATATGAAAACAGTTTACTACTTCAGCTCCAACATCGCCAACAAGGGATTGAATGAGCGCCAGCCGCTGGTGAAGTTCGTTCAAAACCGAGCACCTTATAATACCTTCGTGAAGTCAGCATCGTATCTTATGCATCACGCCACCGAGTTCTCGCAGATGCGCGACCTAATTTTGAAAAACAGCGAATCACTCTTTCAGGATGACACCGGTGTGCCGTATAAATATTTCAAAGACAAACCGGAATGGAAGGCAACATTCTTTGGAGATTACGTAGCGCCCGTGGAAGACTTTGGAAGATATTTGTACCAGGCCGATCTCGACTCTGCCTACAAAGGTGGAAGCCAGCCGCTGCCGTTCTCACTTGGCTATCATTGGAGCACACGCAAGCAGAACTACATGCTGTTCTCGAACTCCACACGATTGACGATAAAACGTTAGGCAATAAAACTCAAAAATGAAATTCGGTGATGAGCCGACTTTTGTGTTTAAAAGCATTTTTGAATTGTAGCCAGGGATAACTACCTTGATCGATGCACAGAGCAACTATGCGAAGTAAGTTATTGATTGTGATCATACAGATGGTAGTAATTGTGGTCATTAATCTTGTGGCCACGATTTCACGTGCGCAAAGCATGACAACTTCACCCATACGAACACCTTATGGTACGGTGCCGGGGCAGACGATTCGAACTTTCAGGCCAGCTTACTCTAGAAAATGGCCGGATGCCAAGAATAAAAACAATATCATTTTTGAATTGGAAGTGATGATGCCGGATAGCACCACGGTAAGTTTGAGCGGCAAGTTTAAGGCTGAAAACAATACGTATTACCTGGACGGAAGTAAGTCTAAAAGATTTGACCGCATCTATCCCACGGATACCAAAAGTATCATTTGTCTCGATTACCAAGTGAAGGGAATCGCTGCTGATAGCTGTTGGTTATTTATTTGTGAAATCGGTGCCATAAACTGTTATGCAAAAATGCCAGGCGACAAAGTTGGATCGTCTGTGGCTATTCAAAAAGGTGGCACAGATCAACCGATCGTGCCATTGACAGCGAACTTTGTAAAAGAATTCACACAGGACCTTGAGGACGACAAATTAAAGGATTTGTTACAGAGGGGTTTTTTATTGAAAGCTGTTTTACGTTATAACAAACTAAAATTAAATCAATGACTCGGCAATTTATTGCGATTGCATTCATAATTTGCTTGACGAGACATACCCACGCTCAGTTGTTTAAACCAGCCTCAATTTTAGACTCACTAAAATCTGAATTCGTAATTGAAAAAGATAGCGTTTGGCAAATACGGCAGGAGACGTTGGCAGAAAACACCGAAGAGTTTATTTTGATTGGATTTAAAAATGAACAGATTTGTTTTGCTGAGCATTGGTATGATAATTATCGAAGGAGATTTGTTGGTCCGGATTTAAGTGGATGGGTGAAGAACGATACGAATCGACATGATGTTTTAGCAAAGCTCAAAAGTTATTATGAATCTCTTTCGTTTAGGAAATTGTCAACGGTTGGTGATTTCAGAAGGATGCAAGTTCAAACTCATAAAAGAGATTTTGAATTTATTATTTCTTCTACAGTTAATCCGGATGACCTGGTTATTGAGGAGTTACTTCGAATTTGGGCTCATGATTGGTTGACAGGTAAACATTATGTTCCCAAGCAGATCCGGACAAAGCGAAGGAAAAAGTGACTTACTGAAACACATACTCTTCACCAACTCTACACAGTTGACAATAGAACGTTAAAGAAATTTGAATTGAAAAATAAAAAGTCGGTGATAAGCCGACTTTTATTTTTTTATAACTTTAAACCATATGAACCGACTTCAATTCCTAAAGACAGTATGCTTAGTATCCTTAGCCTTTGAATCTTTTGGAACCATCAAAAACAAAATGAAGAAACCATTCACAGTTCGATTGCTGCGCCATGCCACGTTGGTTCTTGAAATCAATGGTAAGAAAATTTTGATTGACCCGATGTTGTCGCCAAAGGATGCACTTGACCCCGTGAAAAACTGCGGCAATGAAATTCGCATTCCGATGGTGGAGTTGCCAACCAGCAGCGATGAGCTAACGAAACTACTC
>CAZECP010000056.1:0-15820 GCA_964510765.1 uncultured Ohtaekwangia sp.
CCTCAAATAAATTGGGCATTTTCCCTGCTTCGCGTTATTTTTGCGCTCCGAATTTTACTATGTCACTTGCAACAAAATACAGCCCCTCTGAAGTAGAGGAAAAATGGTACAAGCACTGGATGGAAAAAGGTTTTTTTCATGCCACGCCTAATAAAGACAAAGAACCTTATTGCATCGTCATTCCTCCGCCCAATGTGACGGGTGTGTTGCACATGGGCCACATGCTTAACAATACCATTCAGGACGTTCTTATTCGTAAAGCGCGCATGGAAGGTAAGGAGGCGTGCTGGGTGCCGGGTACGGACCACGCATCCATTGCTACTGAAGCAAAAGTGGTAGCCATGCTCCGCGAGAAGGGAATAAAAAAATCGTCACTTTCACGCGAGGAGTTTTTGAAATACGCATGGGAGTGGAAAGAAAAATATGGTGGCATCATCCTCGACCAGTTGAAAAAACTGGGAGCTAGCTGCGATTGGGAACGCACCAGCTTCACGATGGACCCTGATTATTACAAGGCAGTGATCAAAGTGTTCATCGACCTGTATAACAAAGGCTACATCTATCGTGGTCTGCGGATGATCAACTGGGACTGCGAAGCAAAGACCGCGTTGAGCAACGAAGAAGTTCTTTACAAAGAAGATGGAGAGAAATCCATTTTATATTCAGTTCAATACAAAATCAAAGACAGTGATGGTTACGTTGTGATTGCAACACAACGCCCGGAAACGATTATGGGTGATGTTGCGATAGCTGTTAACCCATCCGATGAGCGCTATCAAAAACTTATCGGCAAAAAAGTGCTCGTGCCCTTCATCAATCGCGAGATTCCGGTGATTGCTGATGACTATGTTGATAAATCATTTGGAACAGGTTGTTTAAAAGTGACACCTGCACATGATGTTAATGATTACGAAATTGGACTTCGTCATACACTTCCAGTGATTGACACAATCAATGATGATGGAACTTTGAATGAGAAGTGTGAGATTCAAAAGTTTTTTGGAAAAGATCGCTTTGCCGTTCGTAAAGAAATCATAAAAGACTTGCGCGAAGCAGGTCATTTGGTAAAAGAAGAAGAATTTATCACGCGTATTGGTCGTTCAGAAAGAACGAATACGGTTGTTGAGCCTAAGCTTTCATTGCAATGGTTCATTAAAATGAAGGAGATTTCGGTTCGCGCCAAAGATGCGGTAGAGAACGATGAGGTAAAATTGTACCCGCCCAAATTCAAAAACACCTATCGTCACTGGATGGAAAATGTGCGCGACTGGTGTATCTCGCGGCAGTTATGGTGGGGGCATCGCATTCCCGCCTGGTATGACAAGGATGGAAATTTCGTAGTAGCCGAAAACGAAGAAGAAGCAAAGAAACTTTATCATTCAAAATTCAATCTTCAAAATTCAACATTAACGCAAGATTCAGATGTCCTCGACACCTGGGCTTCGTCATGGCTGTGGCCGATTGAGGTGTTTAAAGGTTTTAAAGATGTCAACTTCAAAAATGGAAAGATTGATACCGCAAAGAATGCAGACCTCGCTTACTTCTACCCCACCAGTGTTTTAGTTACAGCTCCTGAAATTTTATTTTTCTGGGTAGCGCGAATGATCATTGCCGGCTACGAGTATCTTGACAAAAAACCATTCAGCGATGTGTACCTGACGGGCATCGTTCGCGATAAGCAAGGAAGAAAGATGAGCAAATCATTGGGTAATTCACCTGATCCGCTTGATCTCATAGAAAAATACGGTGCCGATGGCGTTCGCACCGGAATGTTGTTCAGTTCACCAGCTGGAAATGACTTATTGTTCGATGAAAAACTTTGTGAGCAGGGACGAAACTTCAATAACAAAATCTGGAATGCATTCCGATTGGTAAAAGGTTGGAGTACCGAGAGCATTGCACAGCCGGAAGAAAACAAAATTGCCATTGAATGGTTTGAATCAAAATTCAATCAATCACTGGTGGAGCTGAACGATCATTTCAGTAAGTATCGTTTGTCGGACGCACTGATGTGTGTTTATAAATTAGTATGGGATGATTTCTGTGCCTGGTATTTAGAAATCATTAAACCTGAATTCGGGAAGCCGATCGATCAGGATACTTACAATCATACAATTGTATTTTTCGAGAACATTTTGAAAGTAACCCACCCGTTCATTCCTTTCATTACTGAAGAACTGTGGAGTGAATTAAAAACTCGTGGTGAAAAAGAGAATATCATCGTTACCTCATGGCCGTCAGTGAAAGAGTTCAACCCAATAATTTTGACCGAGGCACAAACTGCTTTTGATGCTGTAACTCAAATCCGTAACGTTCGCAGCTCAAAAGGTATGTCTCCAAAAGATGCGGTGAGTGTTTTCTGCTCATCAAAAACTTCTGCTGCGTTCAATTCATTTGTAAAAAAACTGGCGAACGTAAAAGAAATTGACACAACCGATTTAAAGATTCAATCCGCCACTTCATTTCTTGTAGGCACACAAGAGTTCTTTATTCCTTTGGAAGGCAAGATAGATGTAGCTAAAGAAAGAGAAGAAATCCTCAAGGATCTTGAATACCAAAAAGGATTCCTTGCCTCGGTGTTGAAGAAATTATCCAACGATAAGTTTGTGAATGGTGCGCCCGCACAGGTGCTTGACATGGAGCGCAAGAAACAAGCTGATGCGGAGTCGAAGATAAAATCATTAGAAGAAAGATTGGCTTCGTTAAAGTAACAAAAAAAGGAAAAGAGGATTCAAAGCCCCTTTTCCTAACCGATCCTCTTCCTCCGTTCGTTTTCGACAATCATCACATTTTTTGAAACCACTGTATAATCACCTTTAGGTTCATTGGCAAAAGTGATTTGAACCCACTGTTCATTTTGGCTGCCTTTGATGATCCGGTACTTGTGAAGAAGTTTACTTGTGTCAGATGCCAGTTGTACATATACAAATGAATGATCTTCTTCTTCCAGCACCGCAGAAAGCGGCACGGCAAGCTTTGGTGTTAGTGTTTCCTTTTTTATAGCCACACAGCGAACACTCATTTCAGGCAACACCATTTTTCCGTGAGGCGCTTGAAACTTCACGTGAACTGTCACGGCTTTTGTTTGCGGATCGATGGCGCGAGATATATGAGCAACTGTTCCAACCACCGAAGGAAAAGAATGTGTGATAAAATCAATTTCCACATTTTGTCCCTCTGTGATATTATCAAGGTCTTTGTCATATACAAAAACATCGGCCATCAACTCGTCATTGTTTACTATTTCAGCGAGCGTCATGTCAGTAGTAGCTAAGACACCAAGTTGCACGGGCAACTGAAAAACATATCCATCGATTGGCGAATAAATGGTGATGTTAGTCGCCACTTCCGGATTGTTGAAAAACTCTTTTGTAAAACCGAGTGATTGGAGTTTAGCCCGCAACGCATTCACTTTAGCAATGGCGGCTTTGTATTTGGCATCAATATTTTGAAACTCAACCAATGCTCCAATTTTGTTTTTCATCAACTCTTCCTGGCGTTCATATTCAAGTTTAAGAAAATCAAGTTGGCTCTTTGCTTCAAAATATTGATTCTGCAATTCGATTACGGCCATGCTACGCAAGGTCATCAAAGGAGTTCCTTTTTTCACAAAGTTTCCTTCCGTCACAAAAATTCTTTCCACTTTTCCTTCAATATCACTGCTTACAGAAGCACGATTATTTGGAGCAGCAACCACTTTTCCTGCGAGATAAATATTTGTCTCGATCAATCTCACTTCGGGTTTGATAAACTGCACATCCATCAGGGCAAGCGATTTCGTGTCAATAAATACTGCATTTGAATTGTTCTCTCCATTGCTCCTATTTCCTTTCTTTTGCGAACAAGCAATTACTATAAGGAGGAGAACGGGAAAAATGTAATAGTTTTTAAGGTTCATAAATTTCTTTTGATATTTTAATAATCACCTTTCAGGTAAATAAGATTGATGATCGACTGATTGTAGTTTTTAAGAGTCTCCAGGTAATTCTGGCGCAGTGTGTATGACAAATCAAGATTCTGAATGAACTGATAATAGTTTATGCTCCCAAGTCGGAAACTCTCGCGTGAGGCACGAAGTATTTCATTGGCCTCTGCCATGCCAACTGTTTCAAAATAATTCAAATTGTCTTTGTATTGCACAAAATCAGCTTGGGCTTTTGCATATTCTGTGTTGAGTTGGTAGCGTGTGAGTTGCTTTTGTGTTCGCGCCATGTCAACGCCTTTTTTTGCCGCATTAATATTAGCTTGATACGTCCACTGCCAAATGGGAAGAGTAATTCCTAAACGCAAGCGAGGTGTAAACCCGGTTTCCGGAGTACCTTGATTTAAAAATCCAACAATCGCTCCTGGGATTCTTCTTCTTCGCTCGGTCTTTAAATAGTTCAAGCTATAACTTTCCTGATAACGACTGTAATCAAGCAAGGGATTGTTTACAATATAAGTTGTATCAATTGGGGTGATCACAACCAGGTGTACACTTTTCCTGAGTGCTTCTCTGGGCACATAAAGCGTGTCATTCGGATTTCCCAGCAAAAGATTGAATTGATATTTTGCATTGCGCAACTCCGCCCTGGCAACTTTTAAATTGAACAGGACGCGTTTATACTGCGACTCACCATTCAGTTTTTCCAAAGCCGAAATCTGCCCCACGCGATAACGGATTTCGTTCACCTTAATAATATCATCAAAAACAGAATCCTGGCTTTGAAGCACACTTGTTTTTATGATCAGATATTGCAGCAGATTGTAGGCTGTCCGCACACGATAGACAAGGTTGTTAGTTGTGATTGCTTGCTCCGTTTTTGTCAATTCAATTTTACTGCGTTGCGTTTTGCCCTGTGCCGCAAACATGCCAGGATAGTCAATCACTTGCAACACACCGGGTCGTAAATCATGACCAGTAGGTGCTTCAAACAAAAGATCGGGGCGCTGCAAGCTGAATGATGCAGGCGTCAGAGCAATTTGCTGATCAATGCGTTCTTGTGCCAAAGTCATTTCGGGGTTTTTTATCCTGGCAATTTTCACAGCGCTATCCAATGACAAAGGCAAAGGTTGACGCTGCTGTGCCTGCAAAACAGTAGAAACTAAAAGTAATCCGATGGACACAGTTATCCAATTTCCTGATTTAACTTTTGGTCTTCTAACAAAGTAAGTGTAAATCACCGGCAACACCAGTAGAGTGAGAATGGTGGCAGTGAACAAACCGCCTATCACCACGGTGGCTAGTGGCTTTTGAACCTCCGCACCCGCACTCGTTGAAAGCGCCATCGGCAAAAAACCAAGTGCAGCAACTGCGGATGTCATAAGCACAGGGCGGAAGCGATCGCGCAACCCCTGAATGACACGCTCTCGCAAATCAAGTACACCCATCTTCTCTATTTCGTTAAAGCGACTGATGATCAGAATTCCATTTAACACTGCGATACCAAACAAGGCTATAAAACCAACGCCTGCCGAAATACTGAAGTTCATGCCACGTATCAGCAATGAAAATACTCCACCCACTGCCGACAAAGGCACCACCGAATAAATCAATAAACTGTCTTTGACATTACCGAAGGTGGCGAAGAGCAATCCAAATATTACGATAAGTGAAACAGGAACTACTATCGCGAGCCGCGCTTTAGCTCTACGGAAATTCTCGAACTCACCACCAAAGTCGATAGAGTATCCCGTAGGCAGTATTACCGACTCATTGATTTTCTTCATCGCATCATTAACTACGGACTCCAGATCGCGACCTCGTACATTAAAACCGATATTCATTCTCCGTTGCAAATTTTCATGCCCAATCTCCGAAGGGCCAACCTCTTCCGTGATCTCAGCAAGTTCTTTCAATGGAATCGGGTCACCCTCTTTATCGCTAATAGTTAGATTTCGAATGTTTTCAGCTTTGGCGCGCTCATCGCCAGCTAGCCGAAGTGTTAAATCAAAACGCTTATCATTTTCATATACGATGCCGGCTGTAGCTCCAGCAAATGTGGTTTGAATAGCACGGTTTACCTGAGTAACAGTCACTCCATACGTTGCCATTGCTCTACGATCATATTTTATATTAATCTGTGGCAATCCAAAAATTTTATTTTCCTGAACATCAACCGCTCCTTCTACTCCCTTTATAATTTTTATGATTTGATTTCCTTTTACAACCATCGTATCAAGGCTTGCACCAAAAAGCTTCACCACCACATCCGTACGTGCTCCACTCATCAATTCATTCACTCTGTTTTCAATTGGCTGTTGAATTGAATTTACAATTCCGGGATATTGTTGCAAGAGATCTGAAATTTGAATAACCAACTCTTCCTGATCTTTTGCTTTTGTCCATTTTTTTTTGTCCGTTAAGACAACCACAATTTCCTGTGCTTCCATGGGCATCGGGTCAACCGGAACCTCTGAAGTTCCAATTTTTGAAACCACTCTTTCCACTTCATCGGGGTATTCTTTGAGTAACATGGTTTGAATCTTTTCGCTCAGCTTAATCGTTTCCGTCATCGAAGTGCCTACCGGTAGATTTGTTTCGATTACCAAATCGCCTTCTGCCAGTTTGGGAATAAATTCACCACCTATAAATTTGAAACCGATAACACCACCTACGAGAATCATGAACGCAACAAGCAGGATCACGCTCCTCTTTCGCAAACCAAATTCAATGATGGGCTGATAGAGTTTAAAAATGTATTTGACAATTTTTTCAGAGAATCCGTGTTCGTTGTGAGCAGATGTTTTTAATATAAGTGTGCCCACCATTGGCACATAAGTGAGTGCCAATATAATGGCCCCCATGATGGCAAAACTCACCGTCTTCGCCATTGGGCCAAACATCTTTCCTTCAATACCTGTAAGGGTGAGGATGGGAAAATAAACAATGAGAATAATGAGACCGCCAAATATCACCGATTTCTTTACCTGTTGCACCGCTCTAATAACTGCTTTTTCTTTTTCAAGTTGAGAGACCACTTTCAAAGAATTCTTTCCAAATTCCTGAGCAAGGAAAAATACTGTCGATTCAACTATTATAATGGAAGGATCTACTAATAATCCAAAGTCAATCGCACCCAAGCTCATCAGATTGCCCACCACACCAAACTGCGCCATCAGCCCAAAGGCAAATAACATGGAGAGCGGAATCACGGACGCTGCAAGTAAACTCGCCCGCCAATCTCCAAGAAATAGCAGGATGATAATTATCACGATCAACGCTCCTTCAATTAGGTTGTTTCCAACCGTTGCAATTGCCTTTGATACAATTTTAGCTCTATCAATAAAAGGTTCGATCACCAAGCCCTCGGGCAAGTTAGCTTGCACTTCACGCATCTTTCGCTTGATCCGCCTGATCACTTGGCTTCCATTCTCTCCTTTCACCATCATGATAATTCCACCAACTGCCTCCCCTTCTCCATCCACTGTAATTGCTCCATAGCGAATGCTGTGTCCATAACTTATATCCGCCACGTCTTTCACTAGAATTGGAATTCGATTGTTAACCTTGATAACAGTGTTGCCGATTTCATCCAAAGAATTTGCCAATCCAATTCCACGAATGGTGAAGGCTTTGTTCTCTTTTTCAATATAGGCGCCACCCGTATTGCTATTACCCGTACTCAATGCTTCAAAAAGTTCATCAATCGAGACACCCAAAGCACGCATGCGTTCTGGATTGAGCGAGGCCTGGTATTCTTTCTTATATCCACCAAAGCCACTCACCTCAGCAACTCCTTTTATTCCAAGTAGCTGCTTTCGGATCGTCCAATCCTGAAGCGTACGAATCTCCATGAGTGAAAAAGATTTATCGTTCGGATCCTTTGGCCGAATTACATATTGAAAGACTTCGCCAAGCCCGGTTGATACAGGCCCCATAAATGGCTTGCCCAACTCCTGAGGAATTTCTGACTTCACTGCCTCCAATCTTTCAAACACTTGCTGACGTGCCCAGTACACATCGGTGTCATCATCAAACACCAACTTCACTACAGATAAACCAAATTTGGAAGTAGAGCGCATCTCTACAAGTCCGGGAATGTTTGACATCGCCATTTCCAAGGGAGCGGTGATGAAGCGTTCTATTTCGAGAGCGGCAAGGCTCTGACTGTTCGTAATCACGTCCACCTGATTACCGGTTACATCAGGCACGGCATCCACAGGCAACTTCGCCAGTGACATACTTCCCCAAACGCACATGGCCAACACCAATGAAGCTATGACTAGTTTATTTTTAACTGAAAATACAATTAGCTTATCTATCATTTTTAATAATTAGGAAACCCCACACGGGTATAAATCAAAAAATAGGAAGATGATGCCTTGCGACAAAAGTAGAAAGTGCGAACATTCAGTTCAGCACTGTAACTTTCAAATTCTGAAAACATTAAGAAGTGCAGAAGCACTCCTCTGTTTTTGAAAGTTATGTAAGGTTAGATTTTTTTTAAAAACAGTAACGCAGGATACATCTTTTGAACTTTGAATATTCCTATTCAAAACCCATCTCCAAAAAGGTCGTGCATTTGTTCTAAGTTTTGATTGACAAAACCTGAATGCTTGTAGATGCGGACTGTGATCAATGTCTTCATCGCCAATCAAAAATTCAGATTCAACAATCGGAGGAAGTATCTCATCTTGATAAGATAGGATAGCCAGTGACAAGAGAGAACTGTAAACAATGACTAAAGTGAAAGCTATTCTGCGCGAAAATTTACCCATCGAAAACACAAATATCTTTTCTTTCATCAGTTGCAAAGATAAAAATACGTTGTGCTTGTCAAAATAAAATATGATGAATGAACTTACACCGATGGATTCTGAGTTAGCAATCGTTTGCCTTTGATTCAGACTCTTGCCGCCAAAAGCAATTCTATGTTTTTGTGCTTCAAACCATACTTGCGCGCCACGCTTTCATTGGTGAGGCTTCCCTTGTAAGCATAAACTCCTTTCATGAACCACTTGTGTGAGAAAATCATCTCCTCCACTCCTCCTTCTTCGGCAGCCCGCAAAATAGTTGGTGTAAAAATATTCGAAAGAGCTGTCGTGGCTGTGTTGGCAACGCGTGAGGCTACGTTGGGCACACAATAATGGATGACATCGTATTTCCTGAAAACAGGCTTTGCATGCGAAGTAATTTCAGAAGTAGCGATGCAACCTCCCTGATCGATACTTAAGTCGATGATCAATGAGTCGGGTTTCATATTCTTCACCATCTCCTCACTTACTACATGACGGGCTTTTCCTTTTTCCGCACGAAGTGCACCAATCACCACATCAGCCGTCTTCAAACTCTCGCTCAGTGTGACAGTATCAATTGTTGAAGTATAAAACTGATGACCCAGGGTATGCTTCAGTCGTCTTAGTTTGTAAAGATGATTATCAAAAACCTGAATATCTGCACCCAGGCTGAGCGCAGCACGAGCCGCATACTCTGCTGCTGTTCCTGCACCAATAATCACAACTTTCGTTGGAGGCACACCGGTAATTCCTCCGAGAATAATTCCGCGCCCGCCCTTCACAGTGCTCAGGTATTCGGCAGCAATGGACATCACCGTGCTTCCTGCAATTTCACTCATTGCACGTACAATCGGCATTCCACCTACTTTGTCTTCGATGAATTCGTAGGCAAGCGCGGTGATTTTCTTCTTCAATAATGTTTGCAGACGCTCCTGCCCAAGGTAGCCCAACTGCATAGCAGAGATCAAAATCTGATTCGGCTTAAAGTATTCAAGCTCCTCCATAGTGGGCGGCTCGATTTTCAAAATTACGTCTGCCTTGTAAACTTCTTGCGGTGAGTAAACAATCCTGGCTCCTGCCTCGCTGTAAGCGCGATCGCTAAACTTACTTCCTTCGCCTGCCTTTGTCTCCACATAAACCTCATGGCCATTATTTATGAGTAGCGCCACCGCATCAGGAGTAAGACTAATGCGATGTTCTTGCAACGCAATCTCAGTGGGGAGGCCAATATGAAAAGAATGGTTGCTTTTTTTTTCTTTTAGCAATTGCTCCTGCGGATATAAACTGGATTTTGCCAGCGCTTCAAATTCACTTTTTTTGTATGGCATATTTTTCGAAATAAATCCTCCGGCTTTCAGGGCCAGCTTCCTCTATTGATATTTTAAAATATTCTTCCGGCAGCAGATTGGGAAT
Organism: uncultured Ohtaekwangia sp.; assembly: GCA_964510765.1. Taxonomy (GTDB): domain Bacteria; phylum Bacteroidota; class Bacteroidia; order Cytophagales; family Cyclobacteriaceae; genus ELB16-189. Next base: position 10,132 of record CAZECP010000056.1, read on the forward strand.
CTTATCTGCCCACTCGATCAAACACAAACTTCCCGAATCAAAATATTCCTCCACGCCAATATCGAATGCTTCACTCTCTTTCTTTATTCGATAAAAATCGAAATGAAAAATCGATTTACCACCTCCGTCATGATATTCATTCACAATAGAAAACGTTGGACTCGCCATTGTTTCCTTTACGCCCAGCTCTTTGCAAATTGCTTTTACCATTTTAGTTTTTCCTGCACCAAGGTTACCCTCCAACACCCAAATGAAAAAACCATCTCCTCTCCGGATTGCTTCTTTGGCTACTTCAGAAATGTTATCAAGCGTATATTCACAGCTGCTGCGCGTTAGCTTATCCTGCATTTTTCGAAGTTAAGAAAATTAAAGGGATAATCATTTCTTCCAGGCTCACACCTCCGTGCTGAAAGGTGTCTTTATAAAAATTTACATAGTAGTTGTAGTTGTTTGGGTAGGCAAAAAATTGATCCTCGATAGCAAAAACATATGTAGTTGAAACATTTTGCTTGGGCAAAAAGAAACGTTCTGGTTTTAATGCTTCCATCAACTTATCACCTTCATAACCCAAATTCTTTCCTTGCTTGTAACGAAGGTTTGAATTTACGGCTTTATCTCCGATGATTTTGAAAGGGCGCTTTACGCGAATCGTCCCATGATCCGTTGTGATAATCACTTGGGCTTTTTTTTCTGCAATTTTTTTCAGAATATCCAAAAGCGGGGAATGCTCAAACCAGGATTTGGTGATCGATCGGTATGCAGCCTCATCGGGAGCGAGCTCGCGGATCATAGCCATGTCCGTGCGCGCATGTGAAAGCATATCAACAAAATTGTAAACAATCACATTAAGTTGATTATTAAAAAGGTTATTAACCGAATCAACGAGGTCGCGGCCTTCTTCCAATTGCTTTATCTTGTGATACGAAAATTTGATATTGAGATTATTGCGCTTCAATTGCCTTGCGAGAAATTCATCTTCAAAATTATTCTTTCCCTCATCATCATCTTCTCCCACCCACAAATCAGGGTGCGTCTTCACCATGTCAGATGGAAGCATGCCCGAGAAGATTGCATTGCGAGCATAAGCCGTTGTAGTCGGAAGGATTGAATAGTAAGTTTCTTCCGTTTGGATATTGAAGTACTCGGCAATAATTGGCTCGATGGTTTTCCATTGATCATAACGGAGGTTATCAATCAAAATAAAAAAAGTGCTTTGATCCGATTTTAGTTTTGGAAAAACAATCTTCTTCATCAATTGATGGGAAAGCAATGGCCGATCCACATTCGGGTTGTTCAACCAGCCTTCATAATTCTTTTTGATGAACCGGCAGAAATTTGTGTTCGCTTCTACTTTTTGGCTTTCATGAACTTCCGCCATGTCTTTGTTATCCGTTTCATCCAATTGCAAATCCCAATAAACCAATTTCTTATAAATGTCAGCCCACTGCACATGATTCATGTTATCGAGCAAGGCCATACTGATTTTACGAAACTCTTGCTGATAATTGATGTTAGTCTTCTCAATCACCAATCGCTTGTTGTCAAGAATTTTCTTTACGGAAAGTAAAATCTGATTGGGATTAATAGGCTTGATCAGGTAGTCTTCAATCTTTGCACCGATTGCTTCTTCCATGATTTTCTCCTCTTCATTTTTCGTAATCATCACCACGGGCAGATTAGGCTTGTTATTCTTAATCTGACTTAACGCCTCCAGCCCGCTCATGCCTGGCATGTGCTCATCAAGAAACACCACGTCAAAATGCCTGGTGTCACAAAGCTCTACTGCATCTGATCCGTTGTTTACGGGAGTAATATCGTAGCCACGTTGTTGTAAAAAAAGAATGTGGGGCTTCAACAAATCAATCTCATCATCAGCCCATAGAATGCTATATCTTTGCATAAGAGAGTAAAAAACTTTCTAAGTTACTACATTTACCGCTTATCATTTCAACCATTGAACAAAAAGAAAATCATCAACGATCCGGTTTACGGTTTTATTTCCATTAGCAGCGACTTACTGTTTGATCTGATCTCTCATCCGTTTTTTCAGCGACTCCGATTTATCAAACAACTTGGCGTGAGTGACTTTGTTTATCCTGGCGCTATTCACACGCGCTTTCATCATGCCGTGGGTGCTATGCATTTAATGGGACGCGCACTCGAAAGTCTTCGGAGAAAAGGAATTGAAATCAGTGATGAAGAATTTGAATCCGCGCAGATTGCCATTCTTCTTCATGATATAGGGCATGGACCTCTTTCACATTCGCTTGAAGAAACATTAATCCAGGGGGTGCATCACGAAAGCATTTCGTATCTGATGATGCGCCATTTGAATAATGAATTTGACGGAGCTTTAGAAACTGCTCTGAAAATTTTTCGCGGAAGCTATTCGAGGAAATTCTTTCATCAGCTCATCAGCAGTCAACTTGATATTGATCGGCTTGATTATCTGAAACGCGATAGCTTTTTTACAGGCGTCATGGAGGGCACCATAGGCATCGACCGAATTATCGCCATGCTGAATGTTTACAATGACCAACTAGTGGTTGAAGAAAAAGGAATTTTCAGCATCGAAAGTTTTTTGCATGCGCGCAGACTCATGTATTGGCAAGTGTATTTGCATAAGACAGCCGTAAGCGCTGAGCGGATGTTGGTGAACATCATCAAGCGAGCTCATTACCTGGCAAGCGCGAATGAAAAATTGATGGCCAGCGATGCATTGCTTTTTTTTCTCAAGAATAAATTGAGTCTTGCTGATTTTACACATCAAACCGACCATCTTGAAATGTTTGGCGAATTAGACGACAGTGACATTTGGGGAGCCATTAAATTATGGCGCAATCATCCCGATGCCATTCTTTCCGGGCTTTGTACCCGGTTGCTTCATCGTGAATTATTTCAGATTGAGATGACAACCGCTCCGATCAAAAGGGAAAAAGTAGAGAGAGTCCGAGCAGACGTGCATGCATTTTTTGGTGCGTTGAGAAAAGATGCCGGGTACTTGTTCTCCTATGGGTCGGTAAGCAATGAAGCTTACGTCTCGGTGAGCCAGCCCATCAACGTGCTAATGAAATCAGGCCAGGTGATAGACATAGCCGATGCCAGTGACTTACCAACTATACAGGCGATGAGCAAAATCGCCAAAAAAAACTACTTATGCTGGCCTAAAAACATATCTTTGTCTGAGTAGCCTCAACCCCCGGTTAGGAACTTATCTCTTAAAAAAGTATTTTTATTTACGAATGGAGTTTACAGTCAATCAGATAGCTGGCATGTTGCAAGGCGAGGTTCGCGGAGACGGGAATGAGAAAATCAACATGCTCGGAAAAATCCAGGACGCGAAAAAAGGCCAGATCACTTTTCTTTCCAACCCCAAATACGAGCAGTTTATTTATACTACCAACGCAAGCGCTGTAATTGTTAAAAAAGATTTTCAAGCCAGAAAGGATATCTCAGTCACATTGATTTTGGTGGATGATCCGTATTCAAGTTTTACTGTATTGCTTGAAGAATATCACAAGGCAATAAGCTTCCAGAAGGTAGGCGTTGAAGACCCGAGTTTCATTGGCAATGGAAATACAATCGGAAAAAATATTTACCGTGGATCATTTTCTTACATTGGCCACAATGTAAAAATCGGTGACAACGTAAAAATTTACCCTCAGGCATATGTAGGCGATAACGTGACTATTGGAAGTAACACGATCCTGTTTTCAGGTGTGAAAATTTATGCTGGCACAAAAATCGGGAACAACTGTACGATCCATTCCGGTACTGTGATCGGCAGCGATGGTTTTGGGTTCGCGCCTCAGGAAGATGGCACTTACAAAACCATTCCACAACTTGGCAATGTAATCATTGAAGACAATGTGGCCATTGGTGGAAATACCGTAATTGACTGCGCCACTTTATTCGGTGACAGCACTATCATTCGCCAAGGTGTGAAATTGGATAACCTAATTCAAATTGCTCACAATGTTGAGATCGGGAAAAACACCGTGATCGCAGCCCAGGCGGGGATTTCCGGATCAACTAAAGTAGGTGAAGGCAATATGATTGCAGGCCAAGTTGGAATAGCCGGGCATTTGGTAATTGCCAATAACACCAGCATTGGCGCCCAATCAGGTATTGGCAAATCCATAAAGGAAGAAGGCCTGCGCCTGCTCGGATACCCCGCCATTGACATCAAAGAGTATTTCCGTTCCTATGCTGTTTTCAAACAGCTTCCCGACTTACAATATCGCCTTAGGGAACTTGAGAAGCGAATCGGCCAATACGCCCCTGAAGAGAGAGATCAATAATTCTTAATCCGATTTTAATGATAAGTATCAGGAAGAGTGATGAAACTCACTCAAAAAAAACTCCGTTTGGTAGATTGAAGGATTCATTTTTTTAACCAAAATGAAAGCTTTCTTACATTCGGCAACCAAAAAAAAATAAGCCCGTAATAACGTTTCATGCAGAAGGTGTATTTGATAATGATGGTGAGCATGGGAGTCTTCCACCCTGGATTCAACCAGGTGAAGAAGCAGTTTACAGTGGAGAAAATGGCAGGATGCGACCGGGTTGACCTTCACCTGAAGGCAAAAACCGGCAATTGTTTTATCCGGCCTAGCCAAAACAAGGAGGTTCTCAATATATACAGCAACCAAGACATCGAAGATTACTCACATTCATTTAGTAATGAAGTTTTAGGAACTACGTATCAGGTAAGACTAGCGCTTGAGCCTGAAATTCATCGTGGGGTTGGTCGCAAAATATCGTATCATGTTTTCGGAAACGAAGATCGACCGCAAGAAAAATTCTGGAAAGTATATCTATCAGAAGATACACCATATCAATTAGAGCTTGACTATGGTTTGGGCAATGCAAACGTAGATCTGTCCGGGCTTTCGATCAGCAAATTAAAAATTAACACAGGCAGTGCCGATGTAAATATCGGCTACAGCACCGGCCAGGAAAACAGGATCGAGATGGACACTTTTTTTGTAAAAGTGGACCTCGGCTCGTTGAATGCGCGACAACTGAATCTTTCCCGTTCTAAAGTATTTGTTGCCAACGTTGGCTTCGGAAACATGCAACTTGACTTTGGCGATAAGCCTTTAAAAGGTCATCTTATTAAGGGAAGTGTTGGAGCCGGGAATCTGGTCATTCACCTTCCCGGGGAATCAGTTCCTGTTCTTGTCAAGATTAGCGACTCTTGGTTGTGCAGCATCAATCTTTGCCACAGCTTAAAAAAAATCGAGCAAAACACCTATGCAAATGCGGCTTATTCAAAAAATAAAAGTAGCGCATTGGTTTTTGACTTGGACGTTTCCATGGGAAAAATCATTTTCAAAGAAAGGAATTAATCTGCTCACTCCATTCACTCATTGTGACTCTTTCGATGAAAACTTAATCCAAAGTTAATCGTAAGATTTCCTATTTTTGTTCCACACAAACAAACACACTTTGGAAGCACTTTTAGCAAAAGACGTATCCAAGCACTATGCTACGCATAAAGCATTGGACAATGTGAGTATCACAATCCCGGAAAAAACTATTTTCGGGTTGCTGGGTCCGAATGGTGCAGGGAAGACAACGTTGATCCGCATCATCAATCAAATCATCAATTCTGACCAGGGAACAATTCATGTATTTGGCGAACCCTTAAAGCCATCACACGTTGAGATTATTGGTTATCTGCCCG
>CAZECP010000056.1:15920-31281 GCA_964510765.1 uncultured Ohtaekwangia sp.
GTATTTGGCGAACCCTTAAAGCCATCACACGTTGAGATTATTGGTTATCTGCCCGAAGAACGCGGGCTTTACAAGAAAATGAAAGTGGGTGACCAACTCCTTTATCTTGCCCAGCTAAAAGGCTTAAGCCGCAAAGATGCCCTCGCTAAAATCAAGCACTGGCTGGAGAAATTTGAAATCAAGGATTGGTGGAACAAAAAGGTAGAAGACCTCAGTAAAGGAATGGCGCAGAAAGTGCAATTCATCAGCACCATTTTGCACGAGCCAAAGCTGATCATCCTTGATGAACCATTCTCCGGTTTCGACCCGGTGAACGCACAACTTATCACCGAGAAAATTCTGGAATTGAGAGACAATGGCAGCACCATCATTTTCTCAACTCACCGCATGGAGACTGTAGAAAGTTTGTGCGATCACATAGCATTGATCAACAAATCAAAGAAAATTCTGGAAGGCCCAAAGAAACAAGTAAAGGATCAATTCCGATCAAATACATTCATCGTTGAACACCGTGGCAATCATTTGAATTTACCTTCAGAAAAATACCAGGTGAAGTCGCAAAGTATTATTCAAGATGATCTCTTCTCATCACTTATCCAGGCAAGTGAAGGCATTAAAGGTAATCAGCTCATCCGCGACTTGATTGACATTACGGAAGTTTTCAGTTTTCAGGAAAAGCTTCCCACCATGGCTGACATTTTTATAGGCCTCGTGAAAGGCGAAGGAGACGAAGCTCTGAAAAAACATTTGCAGGAAGTTTAACCGACAAACCCACCCAACTTTTTTTGAATATGAACAAAGTATGGCTCATCATGCAACGGGAGTTTTTGACCCGTGTGCGCAAAAGGTCTTTTTTAATCGCAACCATTATTGTGCCTCTAATCATTCCTGCCGTCATTGGTGGATTGGTGGCCATTATGATCAACGAAGCGGAGAAAGCAAAACCTGATACGGTGATGATCGTGGATGAAAGTGGAAAGTTTAACTTAGATAGCACTAAGAATACGAAGCGGTTCCACTTTGTGCCTCTTCAAATGCCATTGGAACAGGCAAAGAAAATATATCTTGAAACAAAAGATTTCGCCCTTATGTACATTCCACCCTTTGAAATCGACAAACCAAACGGCTTTTCGATTTACACACAGGAGAGTGCCAGCATTGAAAAAGTAGGCGATCTCGAATCAATACTTCAAGATCAAATTCGTGATTTAAAATTAGAGCAGTACAAAATCGACAAAGAGATTCTCAAGAACCTGAAGGCAGACATAAATTTAAAACAAATCAACCTTTCAAAAACAGGAGAAGAGAAACAGAGTAACTCCGGAATTTTGTATGGACTCGGTTTTACACTCGGCATCATGATTTATATTTTCGTGCTCGTCTATGGAATCCAAATCATGCAGGGTGTGATTGATGAAAAAACGTCCAAGATTGTAGAGGTCATTGTGTCATCCGTAAAACCATTCCAACTGATGCTTGGAAAAGTGGTGGGCATTGCTGCCGTTGGAGTTCTGCAATTTGCAATCTGGATCATCCTTATTTCTTTTCTATCAACTTCCATGTTGACATATTTTGGTTTAAAAACACCGCAAAAACAAGCCATGGAACAAGTGCAGAAAAAATTTGAGCACAATGAAGACGTTCAACAAGCAATGAAGGCGCAGGACAGTAAGATTGCTGAAATTTTTACACACGCCAGCGAAATCCCATGGGGTAAGATTGCTTTTGTTTTTGTCTTCTATTTTCTGGGAGGCTATTTACTTTACGGAGCTCTCTTCGCTGCCGTTGGTTCTGCAGTAGAGTCGATGCAGGAGTCGCAGCAGTTTCAATTTCCAATCACACTACCTCTCTTGGTAGGATACCTCGGTCTTTTCATGTTTGTGCTGCGTGATCCACACGGCCCGGTGAGTTTCTGGTTATCGATTATCCCATTCACTTCACCAGTCGCTATGGTAGGGCGAATTGCTTACGAAGTTCCTGACTGGCAATTGGCACTCTCGATGGTGTTGCTAATAGCCGGATTCATTTTCACCACATGGATTGCGGGACGCATTTATCGGGTGGGTATCTTGATGACGGGCACAAAAGTGAACTACAAGGTTCTCGCGAAATGGTTTATGATGCGGGAGTGATTCCTACTGCTTTGTAAAATCCACAGAAGAGATTTAACTTCCAATTTTTATGGATAAAAAATCTCTTCCTGTTTCCATGTCTTTCTATCAGGATAACACCAACCTGAAATGGATTATTTTGGGGGTATCCATCGTCATCAGCATCGGGTCAATTTATTTTACAGATGTTTTAGTTGGCCAACTGAAAGAACGTGAGCGAAGCCAGGTACGTCTCTTTGCACGTGCACTTGAATATACAATCAATGTGAACGACCAGGACATTCTTTTCATCACTGAAGAAATCATCAGCAAAAACAACTCCATTCCTTCTATTTTGGTAAACAGTGATGGTTCAATAAATACTTATAACAATGTAGATGTTGATCCTGCGTGGAGCAAAGAAAAAAAAGAATCATATTTAAAATCGACTCTCGATAAGATGAAGCGCACCTACCCTCCTCTGGAAATAGTTTTGAAGGATCCACAAACCCAGCAGGTGTATGATAAGCAATATGTCTATTACGACAATTCATTTTTACTCACGCAACTGGTAGCGTATCCATACATTCAAATTTCTATCCTGGTTATTTTTGGGTTCATCTCTTACCTGGCCTTCAACTATAGTAAAACAGCGGAACAAAATCGCGTATGGGTTGGGCTCGCAAAAGAAACTGCCCACCAACTAGGAACTCCGCTTTCTTCGCTTATTGCGTGGATCGAAGTTCTGCGCGATGACCCCGATATTAAAAATAAAGGAATCGTAGATGAGCTCGACAAAGACATTCGCAAGCTGCAAATTGTAACAGAACGTTTTTCAAGTATTGGTTCCGCCCCTACTTTGAAGGATGAAAACATCTATCAATTGGTAAACCGCGTTGTTGACTATTTGAAGCCTCGCATCTCATCAAAGATAAACGTAGAAGTCTATACACTGTCAGAAAACATTCAGGCTAAAGTTCACACGCCACTTTTTGAATGGGTGCTGGAAAATCTTTGCAAGAACGCTGTTGATGCGATGGGCAATGCCGGCACCATCGCAATAAAAATTCTGCGAGGTAGCGACAACAAAGTTTTCATTGACGTATCCGACACAGGCAAAGGAATTCCAAAATCGATGGTGACCAATGTGTTCAGACCTGGATTCACTACAAAAAAGAGAGGCTGGGGACTTGGACTCACACTGGCAAAACGAATCATCGAGTTGTATCATGAAGGGAAAATTTTCGTGAAGTCATCCGAGGAAAATTCGGGAACCACATTCCGGATAGAATTGAAGAGCGCTTAATCTATCTCTCATCAAGGTAACTTAGCAACGAACCAATTTATCTTGACAGGAATTGAGCCTTCCCTCCTCGCAAAAAAATGACTAATTTTCCTATTCAAACACACCTTATGAAACGCTGTATTTCAATTTTCTTTGCGGCCTGTCTGAGTTTTTTCATTTCAAATGCCCAAAGTAAGTATGATAAAATGATCGCTGCGGCAGAAACCGCTTATGAAATTGGTGATTATGACAAAGCCATTTCCAACCTGGAGAAGTTTAAGAAAAAATATTTCAAGAAATTAGGAAACGAAAATCCCTATCTCGCCACTTACTATCTTTATCTGGCTAAATATCACCTCGCGGCTGGTCGCACGAAAGATTTTGAATCAAATATCCTTTCCGCCATCTCGGCTAATGTGGTAAATAAAAAAGATAACACGCAAGCGCACGGGTTGCTGCTAATCGACATCGCGGAGTTATACAATCAATATGGAAACTACCGCATCGCCCGCGATTACCTTGATCGTGCAAAAAAGGTTTTGGACCAGGGGGCTTATATGACAGAAACCGCAAAGGCTCGTTGGAAAATGGTAAATGGTGAAGCCTTGACAGGTCAAGGTTATTTCAATGAGGCTCTTACATCCTTTCATGAAATAGAGAAATATTATTTAAGGCGGGCAGCAAAGCAAGAAACTTTTGTTGACGACAAAGGGAATTTGAAGAGTCGGAAGGTTCCGGATGAGGAATTAAAAAAACGCTATCAGGAATATGCGCGATGGATGACCGATCTTGGTCTTGCGTTTCACAAAAGAGGAGATTCAGATAGCGCTGACTTTACCTTTCACCGCGCCTCTGATTGGATCCGGAAAAATTTAGGCCGTGGTGATTTTTCCTTTGCGCGCAACCAATTTCTCTACACCAGTTGGATGGCTGAAACCCTGGATGTGAACAGCGATTTTCCAAGCGGAATGGGCTACTCCGATGCGTTGAACAATTTGTTGAGTGAACACAAAAACTCTCACTACCTCGCAGCCAGCATATATGAAGAATATTTGAAAAGACTTTTGGCGCAAGGTAGCACGTCACGCTATCAAAACGCCAAGATCGAATTCTCAAACATGATCAAAAGTAATTATAAGGGGAGCATTTATTCTGTCCGCCTAGCTGCCGTGGAGTTCAACACCAAACTTGAGAAAGAGAAAACAAAAAATCTGGAGAATGAAGCAAACAAATTATTAGCCGAAAACAAAGAACTACCACACAATCATATTGTAACGGCCAATGTGCTCGACTTTCTTTTCGGACTGGCGGTGTACAAGAAAAATTACCCCGGGGCTGAGAAAAATTTAACTGACATCATTGCAATCAAGTCAGATCTATATGGAGAAGACGCCCCTGAGACCCATCTCGAAAGAATCCGACTGGCCAATTTCTATCTTGATTACACCAACAAAATTTCGGAGGCAGAAAAAATCTATGAGATTAGCTTTAAAGAAGTAGTTGAGCCGCAGATTGGAGGAAAACATAAAGACCTACTTGATATTTTCAATCACCTTGCCAACCTGTATGAACTTACCGATCATTATGACAAGGCATCTGCCGTACTTGAAAAAGCTGACGTGGCATCAAGAGCAAAGTTCAGCAACGAAGATGTGTTGTATGCCAATGAATTAACCAGCACGGCAAAGCTTCAAATCAAGTTGGGACAGTATGACAATGCTGATAAAAACATTCAGAAGTCATTAGCGATTTTGAATAAGAAAGACAAAGATGTAAGAAGGGCATATTTGATAGATGCGATCGAAACACAAGCTACACTTTACGGTATTAAAGGACTTTTTGATGAAGCCCAGGACAATCTGGATCAAACGAGGAAGCTCATTAAAAATGCAGGACCTGGTCTTAACATCGATGAACTTGCCACTGCACGTGAACTTTCAGGATTAAAGATTCAACTCGGCCAGTACAATGATATCGAAGAGATTTTACAAAAGCTCATTGTAGAATATGAAAGACTTTACGGCTCCAATTCTTTACGACTGATTGATCCACTAGTGAATATGGGGCGATTGGCCCTTGCCAAAGGCGACTACACTGAGGCAGGAAGGATTGCAACGCGCGCGCGACAAATTGCTGCTGCCATTTACGGTGATAAATCAACAAAAGTAGCGGGAGCCCTGCTATTACTGGGTGATATTGACAATATCATTGGAGATTTTGAAAGCGCAGAAGATAATTTCCGTAAGGTGCTGGAAAGCCAGGAAAAACAATTTGGGCACAACCATATTGAAGTAGCGAAGTCGCTTTCAAGATTAGCATTGGTAAAGTTTTACAAAGGTGATAAACCGGAAGATGTCGAAAAGATGATGCTCGATGCACAGAATATTATGGGCAATCAATTGGGAAAGGACAATCCGCAGTATGCAGAAATCCTGAAGAACGTTGCTATTCTTAATATCGCTCAGAAAAAATATACGGTAGCTTTCAGCTCACTCACACAAGCGGAGGCTATCTGGCGCAACAAAACTGGCTCAAAAACAAACATCAACGCTGCAAGTATTTTCACCTTGACGGGTGATGTTTATTATCAAATAAAAAATTACACTAAGGCCGAAGAGTTTTATAACAACGCCAAAGGTATTTATGAACGATATTTTAATGATCGCCACCCGGAGTATGTGAAAATACTTTCCAAAGTGGCAAAAGTGTATTACATGCAAAAAGAATTTAAAAAAGCGAAGAAGAATATCGAAGAAGCATTGAATGACTATGACCTGTTCATCAAACAATATTTCCCGGCACTGAGTGAACGTGAGAAGGCGAAATACTGGAACACAATGAAGGGTGATTTTGAATTTTACAACACACTTGCTTTTGGACAACTTGAGGACTTCCGTGACCTGGCTGGAAAAGTTTACAATTACCAATTGCTTACAAAAGCATTGCTACTAAGTTCATCTATCAAAATCCGCGAGCGCATTCTTAACAGTCGTGATGAAACGTTGAAAGCCGCTTACAACAATTGGATTCAGAAAAAAGAATTTCTTACTAATGCACTTTCCATGAGCAGTGAGCAACTTTTACAAAATGGAATTGATGTAGCAGTTCTAAATGCTGAAGTGGAAAAAATTGAGCGAGAGCTAAGCGAAAAATCAGAACTTTTTGGTCAAAGTTTTGAAAACAAAAAAATCACCTACGAAAACATTCAGAAGTCGCTGGGTAAAAACGAAGTAGCCATTGAGATGGTGCGTTATCGGTACTTCAACCACACGTTTACTGACAGCGTGATTTACGTGGGCATGTATGTAAAGAACGACAACGCACGCCCAAAGGTGATCGAACTTCCAAATGGTCACCGTATGGAAACACGCTTCTACAAATACTACCGCAACACAATCATAAGCAAGTTGCCAGATCAGTATTCGTATAAAGTTTTCTGGGAGCCCATTCAAAAAGAAATTGGTCAGTACTCCACGATTTATCTTTCACCGGACGGTGTTTACAACCTGATCAACCTGGAGGCCATTCCCACTCCGGACGGAAAATATGTGATCGACAATTCAAATATTGTAATGGTTAGCAATACAAAAGATTTATATCTGCGCAAAGTGAAGTCCAAATCTCAGGCAAGCACCAACTCGGCCACAATGTTTGGCAATCCGAAATTCTATCTTACCACTTCCACGAACCGTACAGTGAATGATTTGCCTGGCACAGAAAAAGAAGTGACAGAATTGGACGCACTCCTGAAACAAAAAGGATGGAAGACAGATGAATACACAGAAACCAAAGCCAGCGAAGAAAACGTGAAAGAAATGGAAAGCCCAAAAGTCTTCCACATCGCCACGCACGGATTTTATACACCTGCCATCAGCGAGGACGATGCAAAACAAATGACAGAAAGTGAAGCAGCGCTCACTGAAAATCCATTGCTCAAAACCGGACTGCTACTCACAGGCGCTGGCGACTTGCTGAACAAAACCAAGTACAACTATAATATGGAGAGCGGCATTCTCACCGCCTATGAAGCCATGAGTTTGAATCTTGATAAGACCGACCTCGTTGTACTAAGCGCGTGTGAGACCGGACTTGGTGACATCTCCAATGGTGAAGGTGTGTATGGGTTGCAACGCGCATTCCTTGTGGCAGGTGCGAAGACTCTTATCATGAGTATTTTCAAAGTAGATGATGAAGCCACGCAAAAACTGGTTTTGAACTTCTATAAAAAGTGGATACTAAATAACCAACCACTACGCCAGAGCTTCATTGACGCGAAAAAAGAACTGCGCAACGAATATCCCGAACCAATTTATTGGGGATCATTTATGATGATTGGATTGGAATAGAATTCTCGAAGTATTTTTTGTGAGGATGCAAGTCTAAAAAGATCGGGCTAGACTTATTTTGAATAATGACTCCTTGGCAAACGCAAGAAAAGCAAGCACTCTTTAAATCGCGGCAGCATGAGAGAAGAGAGGTTAGAAAATGAAATTTTAGGTAATCATAGTTTTCTAATTTCTGACTCACAAAATACTTCCCTTATATTGCCGACTTTTTAGGAATTTGATTTTCTATGCTGTTTGAAGATTCGCATTTTGAAGAGAAGAAAATGAGAAGGCCCAAATTGCCTTCGGACGCTCCGAAGAACTTTGTCATCGGATTTTTATTCAATTTTATCTCGGGCAAATCTACAAAGTTTGATCTTGAACCTGTTCTTATCCTGGAGCGCCACGACTATAAAGAATACAAACGCATTTCCATTGAATCGGAAATGGGGTTGGCCTACCTCCAATATTTAGATCAGTATTTTTATGACAGGCTGCTACTGTTTTCCAATAAAGAAATACTGAAATGGATGTCGGGCACGGGCAATCGTTTTATTACTGACGATCGCACAGGCTCGTGGGCGCATGCTACTGTGAAGGAACTAAAAAATCTGCGCAAACATTACATCGAATTGCTTGCCCCTATTTGGTCGCAACTGTGTGGTACACCTGAGTTGTTCATGCTGACACAAGGCCGTTTCTCAGGGCATGCAACGCAAGCAGTAAAATTGAATCCTGAACCGTTTCAAATCCGCATTTGTGCAGAGAGTGAGAAAGGTGAAATCATTTTACGGCCCGCGATTTTACTGAACGGGGTAGAATCGCACGCCACGCTGCGCTGTGGTTTGTTGATGGAACATGAGAACGTTCTTTGGCTTCCTAAAAATCCCGAGATACTTACTGTGCTCGACTTTTTCAAAGCAGGACCTCAACGCTTTCCCCTAGCTCTTAAAAAAGAAATCATAAAGAAGTATCTATTGCCTTGGCAGGAAAAGTTTGAAGTGATCATTTCTGACAGACTAAAAATTGAAGAGTCATTGCCGGAAATGCAATCGCACGTGCGCTTAAGCGAACTGAACGAAAGCAATTTGATGATCCGGGCCGAGTTTCAATACGGTAGCGAAGTGGTTGAATATGACAACGAAACGAAGCTGTTGCTGGAAGAAAATGATCGTATCCTGATTGTGAACCGCAACAAGGGCCTCGAAAAAAAACTGCACGAGTATTTGCGCTCCCTTCATAGTGCATTCTCATCGCAGCGGATGAACAGTTATTACTATTTGCCTTTTGATGAGGTGATGAAGAAGGGCTGGTTCATTGCCATGATGCATAAAGTACAGGATGAAGGCTATGCCATTCATGGTCTTTCCGACCTGAAAAAATTCCGTTACAATGTTAACACTCCCAAATTCAATGTATCGGTAAAAACCAAACTCGATTGGTTTGAATTGAAAGTGACCGTGCAATGGGGTGAGCAGGAAGTACCACTGAAAGAAATCAGGCGTGCGATCCTTAACTGGCAGGACACTATCATGCTCGAAGATGGCACGCTTGGTCATATTCCTGAAGAGTGGGTGAAGCAATACAGTGTACTGCTGCGCACCGGTAAAGAAGTGAATGGAAAACTGCAAGTGAGCAAACTTCACTACACACTGCTCGATCATATACTCGATAAACTGGATGACAAAAGTCGCGAGGAAGTAGAAACACGAAAGCGAAAATTACTGGAATATGATTCCATCGAGAAGGCACCACTGTCAAGGGAGATAAACGCATCATTGCGTCCTTATCAGTTATCCGGTTTCAATTGGATGCAGTCATTAGATGAACTGGGTTGGGGCGGCTGCCTTGCCGATGACATGGGACTGGGCAAGACATTACAGACAATTTCGTTCCTGCAGTTCGTGAAAGAAAAATATCCGGGTAGTACACAATTGGTGGTGTGTCCTACCTCGCTCATCTTTAACTGGGAAAGTGAATTGAAAAAATTCTGTCCTTCTATAAAACTTCATGTGAACTATGGGTTACAGCGAGAGTTCACAGAAACTCACTTTGAAGAATATGACGTAGTGCTAACCAGCTATGGTCTAGTTCGCAATGATATTGACTCGCTGTCAGGCTTTTTGTGGCAATACATCATTCTTGACGAAAGTCAGGCTATTAAAAATCCCGATGCGCGAATCACAAAGGCAGTTCAAAAATTAAGATCCGTAAACAGGGTTATCTTAAGTGGAACACCTGTCCAGAACAACACTTTCGATTTGTATTCGCAGTTCAACTTTGTAAACCCTGGCCTGCTCGGCAATCGTGAATTTTTCAATCGCGAGTTTGCAACCCCCATTGACAAAGAAGGCAATCTGGAGAAGGCTCAACATCTGCGCAAGTTGGTACATCCCTTTACCCTCAGGCGCACCAAAGAGCAAGTAGCGAAAGACCTGCCGGAGAAAACAATCACTGTATTATGGTGCAACATGGAGGCAGGACAACGCAGATTGTATAATGAAGTACGCGATGGCTACCGAACCAAACTGTTAAAAAAGATTGATGATGAAGGCATAGGCCGGGCAGGTATGGATGTATTGGAGGCGTTGTTGCGTCTGCGGCAAATATGCGATCACCCTGCACTCGTGCCAAATCTTTTGGGTGATGATGACAAACCAAGTTCGGTAAAAATAGAAGAAATTATTCGTGAAGTGACCGAAAACGCAGGCGGGCACAAGCTGCTGATATTTTCGCAGTTCACTGAAATGCTGAAGCTTATTCAGGAACAGTTCGAAGAGAATAACGTAAGTCATTGCTATCTTGATGGCAGCACGCCATTAAAGAAACGGCAGGAAGAAGTGGAGCGCTTTCAGTCAGACGAGACGGTGAAGGCATTCCTGATCTCATTGAAGGCAGGAGGTGTGGGCCTCAATCTCACCGTAGCGGATTACGTTTACATTGTCGATCCGTGGTGGAATCCTTCTGCTGAACAACAAGCCATTGATCGGGCACATCGTATCGGACAAAAACGAAGTGTCTTTGCTTACAAGATGATTTGCAAAGACAGCGTGGAGGAAAGGATCTTGCAAATGCAAGAGCGTAAGAAAAAACTTGCCGATGATCTGATCCAGGAAGATGCCAGCTTTGTGAAGACACTCACACGAGACGATGTGGCATTTTTGCTGGGGTAGCGGATGCACTATTTCTCGTAATAATAAATCTTCAGCGCAATCGTTCCTCTTACGAAATTTATTTTCTCGATCGATATCTTGTGAATATTTAAACCTGTCTTCGATTTCAACTCTTCGATCAATCTAGCTTCGGCTTCGGGTTTAATGTGCTCGATGCCATGGTATTCGATCACTTGCACTTTTTCGTTTTTAATCAGGAGGTTTCCATCCAGCGCATAGACAAATAATATAATAAAGGCATCAAGAATTCCGATTTCCCAATAATTTCCTTTGCTAATAGCAGTGATCAATCCAAGTGCAATCACGATGAAGAGATATGTCATATCTTTCGTGGAAATATTTTCGGTGCGATAGCGGAGCAAAGAGAAGACAGCGAATAATCCAAACGCGGCACCCACTGAAAACTCAACAGCTTGGAGCATGTAAGTGATAATGAAGATCACAAGGTTGAAGAGAAAAAACGTGAAGAAGAAATCTTTCTTTTTATATATGGCATGGTACACCAATCGAACCAAAAACAGCATGGAAAAAATGTCGATTGTGATGCGGATCAGAAAATTATCGGTAAACAAATGTTCCATCCCGGAATGAGGTTTTAAAAAATTAGAACTATTCTTGCCCTATATTAGGTAACAATACTTTAACATAAAAATGCTGCCTAGCAAATTTCATTTGGCCGTGGTTTTCCTGCTATCAGGCATTGGTCATTTGGTGGCACAAAAATCCTATTCTGAAAATCAAATTTGGCTTGGTGCATCTTGTAAATTCGATTTCAAAAAAGGCTGGGAGGTGAGCATTAAATACCGTGTTCGCGAAACAAGAGACGTGAGTAAATATTACGGGGCTTATCTTTTTATTTCGCCAGAATACAAGATCAACAAGCACTTTGATGTATTTGTTGATTATCGCTATGCTTCGGTAGTGGATGTGGGCCATTATCATCGCTTTGCTGTTGGAGCCCAGGCGCAAACAAAATGGAAACGTTTTGAGTTTGCTCTTCGCCCAATGGTTCAGCGGCAGAACCAGTATTTCCTTGGCGATGATGAACAAAATTTTAATAACAGCACTTATCTGCGGCCCCGGGTCAGGATTCAATATAAAATCAACAAACACGTGGACATTTATATCTATGAAGAACCATTCGTTGACATTCAAAATCAGACGAGTGTAGATTGGTGGCAAAATTCAATTGGAGTGAAGTACGAGTACAGTAAAAATCAGAAAGTAAATCTTTTTTACATCTGGCAACCGGACTACACAAAAAAGTATTTACACACATTCAACATATTTGGCGTTGACCTGGATTTCACAATTAAGGTTGGGAGGAAAAAGGAAAAGAGAAAGAAAATTGAAACTACTGAATTTGTACCTAATTAATTCTTCCAGTAGGCGCCCATCAGTATCTGAATCTCTTTCCAGATAGATCGTAGTGCATCCGTGGGTGAATCATACAAGCCCTTCAAATAAACAAGCGTGCTGCTATCTTCAGGAAGTTCGCCTTCAAACCATTTCAGGATATCATCCATCAAAAGCATAAGTTCATTAGAGTAGTATTTGGGATAATACCTTTGCAGCCATTCGCTCGCCCACAACAAATCCAGGTATTTCATTTGTTTTTAATATCCGGAAGGTAGTTGTAAGTCACGCTCTTAAAAACATTTATTTTACAATTTGCTAAAAAGTCTTTTAAGAGGTAAAAAAATCGAAAGCGATAAACCAATATATTTGCTTCATTATCCATCATGGTAAAATCACTAGATCCGCGCGTTTCCAGGCTCCCTCAGGTGGGAGAAGTAAAACCTAAAAACCCGCTCGACCAATTTGGCACGTTTGAAGTTTTTGTTCAGGCGAAAGAAGGCAAACCATTTCAACACGAAGGATGCGTTCATGCTCCAAATTTGGAAATGGCTTACGTGCTGGCGAAAGAAACTTTCACACGCAGGTTTAGCTGTGTTTCCATTTATGTAGTGGATACACGAGATGTATTCGTCTCTCCTACCACCGAAGGTGATCAAAGTGCCTATGAATTGATCTCATGCAATGAAGCAAGTGGTACAGCAAAAACTTTTGAAATCTATCAACTTGCCAAACGAGGCAAGCAACATATGAACGTTGGAAGTCTGGAGGCAAGTTCACCTACAGAGGCAATGGCCTGCGCGAAAAATATTTTTGGATTGGGCAAGATCATTTACAATGTTTGGGCAATTGAAAAAACTAAAATTCGCTTCACATCTGATGAAGAAAAAGATTTGTGGAATACATTGCCAGAGAAAAAATTCCGCGATGCTTCTGCCTATAAAGGCGGAGATAAATTGAAAGAATTTTTAGAGAGGCATAAGTCATAAGACTTTTTATAATATGATTATGGATCAGAAAGCTTTAAAAGAACTTCTTTACAAAATCGCAGATGACTTGCTCATCCTTGGTCATCGCAATAGTGAGTGGACAGGACTTGGTCCTTTACTGGAGGAAGACATTGCATTCTCTTCTATGGCGCAAGATAAAATCGGTCAGAGCTATGCAATCTATCAAATGCTGCAAACACTTGGCGAGCAAGAACCAGACACAGTTGCTTTTATGCGCGATGCAAATCAATTTCACAATTGCCATCTCGTGGAATTGCCAAATGGTGAATACGACTTTAGCTTGATTCGTCACTTTTTGTTTGATGCGGCTGATGCGCTGCGCTGGGAATTGCTAACTCAATCATCGTATGAACCCCTCGCACAATTGGCGAGAAAAATAAAAGGCGAACTTCGTTATCACACCCTGCATGCGAATACGTGGGTCAGGCAACTTGGCTCCGCCACAGAAGAAAGTATTTCCCGATTACAAAACTCTTTGAACACAACGATACCTTACGCACTAGGAATTTTTGAGGAATCGCCACTTGAAAAAGAAATTATTGACTCGAAAATATTTATCGGGGAACGTGAATTGAAAGTACGCTGGATTTCAAAAGTAGAAACTGTGATCGCACAAACGCAACTTCATTTGCCAGACTGGAAAACAGTTACACCTATCTTTGAAGGAAGAACTGGCAAGCACACCGAATATCTTCAGCCACTACTGAACGAGATGAGTGAAGTATTCCGAATTGATCCAAAAGCAGAATGGTAGTAAGGAAGTTTAGAGGCTGGAGATTTGAAGCGAGAAATGAATCGTGCAACGGACGTCCAGGAAGTCAAGCATCCAGCATCGAGCAATGGAAATAAAAATCACTGACTTTACTTATGAGCTTCCTGAAGAGTGCATTGCTACACATCCTCTCGCTAAACGAGATCAATCGAAGCTATTGGTTTATAAGAATGGTGAGATCACTCATTCAAATTTTTATAACATCGCAGGTTTTCTCCCAAACGATTCTATTGTATTTTTTAACAACACGAAAGTTATTCCCGCAAGAATATTTTTCCAAAAAGAGTCAGGAGCAATCGTTGAAGTTTTTCTTTTAAATCCTATTTCCCCTTCGCCAATTGTTGCCTTGGCAATGACAGCAAAAGAAAAATCGCAATGGCGCTGTACAATTGGGAACCTGAAACGATGGAAGGAAAATACAGAATTAAAATTCGAGACTGACAATTTTATTTTAAAAGCGAAACTGATTGATCGCAAAAACGGAATTGTGGAGTTTGAGTGGAATCCATCACTTTTATTTTCCGAGATGCTCCAGAAAGCTGGAGCCATACCACTTCCACCTTACATCAAAAGAAAAATTGAAGTAAGTGACAGTAATCGTTATCAAACCGTCTATTCTAAAGAAGATGGCGCAGTAGCTGCCCCCACAGCCGGGCTGCACTTCACAGAAAGAGTTTTTAATTCGTTAACAGAAAAAGGAATTGAAACCGAATATCTCACACTTCACGTGAGCGCAGGAACTTTTCAACCGGTGAAAGTGGAGAATGCGAAAGAACACACTATGCATTCAGAGCAAATCGTGATCACACGGAAAAATATCGAGAAATTACTGTCCGGAAAATTCACAGTCGCAGTCGGCACTACTTCGATGAGAACCTTGGAAAGCATTTATTGGTATGGAGTAAAGCTGGCAAACAATTCTGATTCAAATTTTGTCATCTTCCAAAACGATGCGTACGAAATTAAGTCTATCGACCATTCAATAGCTTTAAATTCAATTCTAAAAAAAATGGATTCAGAAAAGACCGATCAACTGATTGGTGAAACTTCCATTTACATTTTGCCCGGCTATGAGTTCAAAATGGTGGATGCACTTATCACCAACTACCATCAACCAAACTCAACTTTAATTTTGTTAGTCGCTGCTTTTGTCGGAGAAACTTGGAGAAAGATTTATTCTGAGGCATTAGAACACCACTATCGCTTTCTCAGCTATGGTGACAGCTCTCTTTTGTTTTTGGAAGATGCTTCCTTAAAGATTGAAACAAGAGGCAAACGATGACTTACATCAGCATATTGTGCTTGTTGCACAACTAAGATAGAAAACTATTTTTGTGTTCATGCAAGGAC
>CAZECP010000057.1:0-31272 GCA_964510765.1 uncultured Ohtaekwangia sp.
GACGAGACTATTTCTTTGAACGGATAGAAAACGCTCCTTGTATTTTTGCGGTTCACCTTTCAGCTTGCTCAACAAATCATTCAGTTGAAAGTTAACGGCAGAAGAGCTGATTAAATTTCTGTATTTGAAAATCGCAGCCTGCAATTCTTTCAAATCAATTGGTTTCAATAAATAATCGATGCTGTTTAATTTGAAAGCGCGAATCGCATACTCATCATAAGCGGTTGTAAAAATAACCGGGCAATTAACTTCAGACTTTTCAAAAATTTCAAAACTGATTCCATCAGAAAGCTGAATGTCGGAGAGGATCAGATCGGGCACTATATTTTTCGCAAGCCAATCCAATGAAGCTTGTACACTTGTGAGCGGCCCAATCAACTCAGCGGAAGGTTCGATTTGCTTCACGAGCGATTCCAATTTCTTCGCCACCAGCATTTCATCTTCGATAATTAAAATTCTCATTTTTATTCTTTTACTTCATTCGCACCAACATCCAAGAGCGGAACAAACACCTTGAATTTTGCATTTTGTTCGATCGTCAATGGTTTGTCTGTGAGAAAACGATACAATGATTTCAGATTTTCGAGACCTTGTCCATTTGACGTTTCCACATTGCTGCGTGGCTGAAAATTGTTTTGAACAACGAGATAGTCATTGACGATATTTACTTCAATGCACAAAGGTCTCTCCTCGTTTGCGATGTTGTGTTTGATGGCGTTCTCAATCAGCACTTGCAAAGTGACGGGCACAATCATCTTATCGCTATGTTCATCTGGCACGCCCATTTTTATTTTCATTGATTTTTGAAACCGGGTTTCCACCAGGAAAATATAATTCCTGATGAAATCAAGTTCCACTTCAAGCGGCACGATTGTTCGATCTTTATTTTGCAGCACATAGCGATACACCCGTGATAAATGCTGAAGAAATTGTGAAGCCAGCCGCGGGTTTTCAGAGATCAAACTATCCAGGGCAGAAAGCGCGTTGAAGAGAAAGTGTGGATTGATCTGATTTTTCAGATTGTCAAACTGCACGAGCGTCTTCTCTTTTTCCAGTTGAGCAGCCTTCTGAATAGAGTCTTTCCATCGGTTAATAAAATGACTGATGATGAAAATACTGTTCATGATACCGGTAGCGAAAATGTATAAGACCCAAGTGGCCACCAGAAAGAGGTTGTCAAGTTTGTAGCCAAGATAGGGCTCTCCAAAAAGGTGGATGAGCCAGCGCATCAAAAGTGCGAGTGCTACTCCGATCGCCATCTGAACAAAAATTCTTAAGGCCAGATTTTTTTCGAAGGGAAGAACGATGTTGAGTCTGCGATTTATCCAATACAAGAACTCCCACCCAAAAGGAATGAAAATAAAAGACCCGACCAGCAGGATGAAGTTTAGTGAAGGCGGGAACTGTCCCGATATAATTCGAATAAAATACGTACCGATACAGATGCCTGAAATTATAGTGTACTCGCGAAGAAAATTTCTTTTACTGAAAGACATTGTACGAATTTAGCAAGTACTACTATTAAATAAATCTAAAGTTCAACGAAGTGTAGCAAATCATTATTAAGGTGTTGGAATTCGAATTTAAATTTCAAGCATTATACTTACTTTAATGCAATTTCATTTTCTGACCACTATCTACTGTCTTCAAAATTTCCTTATTTAGTCTAAATTTCTCCAATGCAAATCTTAGGACGATCCGACCGTGTTGATTTACCAAAGCTTGGTCTCACCGGCATTCATGCTAAAGTGGACACAGGGGCTTATACTTGTAGCCTTCATTGCTCCAGTGTGGAAGTGGTTGATGGGCGACTTGAATTTGTTTTATTGGATGAAGAGCATCCTGAATTTACGGGAATGAAATTCAGATTCAAAAAATTTGATCAACGCGAAATCAAAAATTCGTTTGGTGAAGCGGAGTTGCGGTACGTCATAAAAACACAAATTCGAATTTATGACAGATTAATAAGAGCCGAATTTTCACTCAGCAACCGTGGCAATTTAAAATTTCCTGTTCTGTTGGGCAGAAAAATTTTACGACACCGCTTTCTGATAGACGTGACCAAAAAAGATTTATCTTTCCTAAGTCAAAGCAAAGGTGATAATCCGATGCACAATGCCTGATGCCTTAGAACTAAACTTTCAAAGAAATGAACATCGCTATACTTTCAAGAGATTCTAAACTTTATTCCACGCGCAGGTTGAAAGAAGCGGGCGAAAAACGTGGCCATAAAGTGGAGATCATCGATCACATGAAGTGTGTGCTGCTCATTGAAAAGAAAAACCCGATGGTGTGGTACAACGGGCGCAAGCTGGATTACTTTGATGCAATTATTCCTCGCATCGGAGCTTCGGTAACGTTTTATGGGGCGGCCGTGGTGCGTCAGTTTGAGATGATGAAAGTTTTCACAGCCGTTGAATCACAGGCTCTCATTCGCTCACGCGATAAACTCAGAAGTTTGCAAATACTTTCACGAGCCGGGCTCGGTTTGCCGAAGACTATTTTCATGGACTATTCCAAAGACACAGAAGGAATTATTGAAGCTGTGGGCGGAGCGCCAGTCGTGATAAAATTATTGGAAGGAACGCAAGGACTTGGAGTGGTGCTGGCTGAAAACAAAAAAGCTGCGCAGTCCGTAATCGAGGCATTTCATGGAGTGAAAACACGAATCATTGTGCAGGAATTTATCAAAGAAGCAAAAGGTGCAGACATCCGCGCATTTGTAGTGGATGGCGAGGTAGTTGGCGCTATGCGAAGACAAGCACGCGCAGGAGAGTTTCGTTCCAATCTTCATCGTGGAGGAACTGCTACAGTGGTAAAACTTGATCGTCATGAAAAACATGCCGCCATTGAAGCCGCCAAAAAAATGGGGCTAGGTGTGGCGGGTGTTGATATGCTTCCTTCCAAGCGCGGACCGCTCATCCTGGAAGTAAATTCCTCACCCGGCCTCGAAGGAATTGAAGGAGCTACTAAAGTTGATATTGCCGGAAAAATTTACAAATACATTGAGGAAAATGCGGTGAAGAAGAAGATTCAGAAGGACAAGATTAATGCTTGATTGGGTGTTAGGGATTGGGCATTGAGGCATTCGGGGTTTGGAAATTGTGTGTGAAAAAAATCGATTTGTAATGATAACAACATTGGAAGAATTTAAGGCTTACAATTTAGCGATGAAGATTGGAGAAGAAATTTGGGCGATAGTTTCTAAGTGGAATTATTTTGAAAAAGATACAGTAGGGAAACAGCTGGTCCGTACGGCCGACTCTATAGCAGCAAACCTTTCTGAAGGACTTGGAAGATATCATTTTAAGGAAGCCAGGAATTTCAGTTACTACTCAAGAGGCTCTCTTTTCGAAACAAGAACCTGGCTATCAAAATCGAGGAATAGAAATCTAGTCAGCGAAGAAGATTTTAAAAGAATAAATCAAAGTTTAGATGAAATTGGAAGGATGTTGAATGCTTATATCAACTCAATTGGCTCAAGCACAGTAGGCGAACCAATAGAAAACTACGGAGACAACAAACTACCCAATGCCTTAATGCCCAATGCCATCATCCCTAACACTTAAGTCCCAATGCCTAAATCTGTAGTCATAGCCGAACACGAAATTAGCCCCGGAGAATTCAAGGAGATCAATATCAACATTGCCCGACTTCCTTCGCGAACGCAGATTGATACTCCGATTTATGTTTACAGGGGATTGGAAGACGGCCCTGTGCTGGCGCTTACTGCAGGTATGCATGGTGATGAAATCAATGGAATGGAAATAGTTCGGAGAATCATTGACCTGGGCCACAATCGCGTGAAACGCGGCACAGTGGTTTGTATGCCGGTGATCAATGTGTATGGATTTTTGAATTACTCACGCGAAGTGCCGGATGGAAAAGATATCAACCGTTCTTTTCCGGGAAGTAAAAGCGGATCACTTGCCGCGCGCGTTGCTTATCATATGACCCACGATGTGCTTCCCTTTATTGATTACGGAGTTGACTTTCACACAGGCGGAGCAAGCCGCACCAACTATCCGCAAGTACGATGCGTGATGCAGGAAGCAATCAACGTAGAATTAGCTAACGCGTTTCATGCGCCTTTCACCATTGATGCTCCATTTCGTCCGCACTCCTTGCGATTGACAGCATCGAAAAAAAATAAACAGATCATTGTATATGAAGGTGGCGAATCGATTCGTTTCGATCAACACGCAATTGAAGAAGGAATCAACGGCACCTTGCGATTGATGAAGTATTTAAAAATGATTGACTGGGCGCCAGAGCCGAAAGAAGAAAATAAAATTATATGGAGTTCATCATGGGCGCGGGCAAGAACAGCGGGTTTGTTTCAGTCGCTGGTTAAGTGTGGTGAGTTTATTAACAAAAATCAATTGGTTGGCTCACTCACAGATCCTTTTGGTGAATTCAAAGAGCAAATCAAATCGCCATCTTCAGGATACGTAATTGGCCTCAACAACAATCCTGTGGTGAATGCAGGTGATGCACTTCTTCACATTGGTGTTGATAATGTTTGCAAGATTGGCGGAAGTGGTGAGGAGTGAATTTTGTAGATTTGTCCTACACAAACTTCACCCATGGAAGAACCTCCCAAACAAAAATTTTCAATCAGCAAAGAATGGGCCGTATCGCTCTCGGCCATTTTTGTGAGCGTTCTCACACTTTTTGTTTACATCTACCAAGCCCGCATCATGCAAAGTCAACAACATGCATCTGTTTGGCCTTACGTGGAATGGACGCTTACAACAAGTACGGTTGATGGTATTTACCTTTCTGTTCACAATAAAGGAGTAGGCCCGGCAATTATCAAACATACCGAATTATTACTTGACGGCATTCCTATAGGCGCACGAGAAATTATGAATAAACTGACAAAAGGAAAAGCAGATAGCCTTTGGTCATTTACAATGACAGTTGATAAGCGGGTGATGGCACCGGGCGATGAAATCCGGTTGTTTCACATGAAAGGCGAAGAACTTAATACAATGGAGTTCGGGAAACTTTATGAGCGCGTCAAATACAAGATATGTTATTGTTCCATTTACAATGAATGCTGGACCACAACGGACGATGAACCAGTAAAGAGTGATTGCAAATGAAGACAAAAATTCCAACTACGGTTTTGTTGTTGCTGCTTGGTATAACAATTTCATTTGCACAAAAAGCCCGTGACTACTCACAAATTGTAAATGAAATTGTTGCGCAGATAGAGGCAGCAAATAAAACTAACAAAGCACTTCGAATTGCAGTCGTGCCGTTTGTTCCTTCCGCTGCTACTCCAGACGCATCAAAAGCATTTGGTGAGTATATTACTGAATCGATCAACGGAAAGCTTTCGGAGAAACCACATCTGTATAAGGTATTTGAACGCAAGCGTTTGGATGCCATCTTTAAAGAAAATGAATTGATGGTTTCGGGAATGATGAAACCAAGTGAAGCGTTGAAGATTGGAGAGCTTCTATCAATTGATGCGATCTTTTCTGGCACTTACACAAAACTGAAATCGTATGTGGAAGTAAACGGGAGGTTAATTGATGTGAGCTCAGGTGAGATAATGACAAGCTATTCAGGCCGAGTGAAGCTAACCAAGAACATTCAAACGTTATTTGATAATTCCAATTCGACAACTGTTACTTCCAATCAAAATCAATCACAGGCAAACTCGAATCCAAATAATAATTCAACTCCGGCAAATCAAAACATTACGATCGTAAATCAAATCAACACAAACCAGCCGACTTCAAAAAAAACACGGGAAGACATTTGCGAAGAAAGAGTAAAGGCATTTCAAATCAAGTTGGAAGATTTATCAACCCAAGAAAAAATTGATGCCACTGTAAAGGAGGCCACCAAAACCCCATTCGATAACCTGTGCGGCAAACTTCACTACGATGTGATGTACACTTTTCAACGCTACAAATTAGATCCACCGACTTATAAAATATTTCTTGAAAAAACTTTGGATACGCTCTCCTATCCAACTGAAGACGATCGCGCTTATCAAATCACGCAATATTTTTCTTACGATAAAAAAATTGACGATGGCGAATGGAAGTCGGGACTGCAATGCATGTTGCGTGTTGGAAATTACTCGCTGTCCTCGTACATCAGCGCACTGATTGGGAAACCAAGCGATCCGATTGAAGAACTGAAACAACGCATTGATATTCTTGCGGAGGCCGCCATGAAGAAAAAGATTGGCCTGCCTCGACCGATCGATTTCAATAACTTCTTTTTGGAATTGACCGAAGGTCTTTCAAACAACAATGCATTAAGAATCTATTCGTATCAGAAGTACTTCAAAAATTTTGCCTTGGACGAGAAAAATAATTCTCGAATCATTTCGCTGCTCACCGCGATGTACAGAAACGAAACTGCGCAAGCAGAGAAAGCCAAAGTGCTTGGCTGGATCGTTGACTTTTTTAATAACAACACCTTTAGCAAATCAGGAGATCAGCTTTATGATTTTGCTTTTTCATTCAAGCTCACTGGCTATGATTCGCATGACGAAAAAACAAAACTCGAATTTCCGGTTGGTGATTTGAAAATATTGTGCGGCCTGTGCAGATCAAAATTTGGTGAGTATGCACTTGCTACACAGTATGAAAGTCAAAAAGAAGACCGTATTAATTTTTGTGCTCAGAATAATATTGCCATTGCCGGAGTGATTCCAACGGATGAAGAGGCTATAAAAATATTTCAGGGAACCAATGCGGTTGGTCAATTGAGAACGATCAAATTAATTTCTCAAAAACCGGAAGTATCTCCTCTGCTGGAGCCTTCGCTCGTTGGTCTGTTTGATAAACGCAGCCTTGACAACAAAGAAGAACTGAAAGAAGCGCAAGCCATCGCGATCACGTTGTTGGGAAAATTAAAAACATCGAACCCGAAGGCCATTGAGTTCATGATTCAAAGGCTCCTGAGCTACGATCAATCTACCGACAATGCAAAGGAAGCGTTGGCGCTGATCGGCAAACCCGCTGTGCAACCGTTGATCAAACACTTATCTGCTTCAACCATTCATGATGGAGGTCTTCGCTACACGCTGGTTTTCATCCTTGGCAAAATCGGGAAAGATGCCAAGCCAGCGGAGGGCACACTTAAACAAATGTTAAAGACCGAAACAAATGGCGATATTAAATATGCGATTGAAGCTGCCCTTCAGGCAATGAATTAATGCACCTTTTTATCATCTCTATTGTTTCGAAGCAAGTATTCTGTAGCTAACGACAATTGAAAACACTTCGCTTCTCAAATTCATGTTGTACTGAGTTTTGCCAAGGCTGCTTAAACCAATACAATACCTTGCACTAAAACTGATTTTATTCAAATCATAACCCAATACGGGTGTGAGGGCTATGCTAAATTTGTTCATGTTTGCCGAATCATCATAGGTTGCAGCATCTATTCCATACTTCCCGTTCAACCCCTTTTCAAAAGAGTATTTGCGATCTGCTGAAAGAAGATAACAAAACTGCGGGCCGCCCATCACATAAAAGTTTTTGGCAATGTTGTATTTAAAAAACAGTGGCAAACTCAAAAAACTGTATTTTGATTCGTCTGTCTCTGTGGCTATACCCCAGTCGATGTCATTCTGGGCGTTTCTGTAATTAAAACCTTCCTGCGAATAAAATAACTCGGCTTGCAATGCAATCTTATAATTCAATTGGTGCAAGGCATAGACTCCTAAATTAAAACCGCTTTTTGAAGTTTTGGATGTGCCTGTTGTGCTATTATAAGGCTCTCCAAAAACATTGGAAACATTCAATCCAACTCTCACACCGTAAGAAAGATTTTGCGAGAACGCAACTGTCGTGAGTAAAGATAACGCGATGAGTAAAACTTGTTTCTTCATAATCTTTAACTCTTATTATTTTATGCTGAATATCTTGTAGCTGACTACTACTGCAAATACATTGCTTTTCACATTGTCATCTATGTATCGCGTATAACCTCCGGTTGAAGATGGATTTGGTAATTTGGATACACCCAACTGATATCTCAGGTTGATGCTGAAGTTTTTCCAATCATAGCCAATGGCTGGCACCAGGCTAATTGCTGTTTTGTTGTGCTCATCCATTGCATCGTACACATGGCCATCCATATATACGCAGTTCGCAGCAAGCAAATAAGAAAGCTGCGGGCCGGCCATTGCATAAAAATTTTTGACAATGCTGTATTTAAAAAAAACAGGCAGGCTCAAATAGCCCAGGTTGATATGGTTAGGCTGTTCTGTGCCCGGATTAGTAAAGCTTACCCCTTCGCCTGAATAAAATAACTCCGCCTGCAATGCTATTTTTTCATTTACTGAATACTGGCTGTAAATACCCGCGTTGAAACTTGTTCTTGACTCCTTCGAATCAATATTTGGCCCACCATTCACATAATAGGGAGGAGCATCAACTGATAAATTCGCAATGTTCAATCCACCTCTTATGCCAAAGGAAAGATTTTGCGAAAATGAAATTGTTGAGATGGTTAATGACAACAAAAATGCAATACAGAGTTGAGTTTTATTTTTCATGGATTTCAGTTTTAAAAAATTAATGAATGCACTTGAACAGACTTACTTCATCAGGGTTGTTCACCTTATCGTAAGAAGATGGAGTTGCCGGCCGATGCAAATGAACCATCCGTCAAGTTGATGGCCGTTCCATTTTTCCAATATTTCGCCACGTTTCTGGTTCCATTATCTTCCCAGCCAGCCACATACACATCATTATCAAAGACTGCAATACTCGTAGCATTCGAATTTGATGTGGATAATTTTACTGGTGCGCCATTTTTCCAGTACTTGGCAAAGGTGAGCCCACCGCCACTATAATTCTCTTGCTCATAACCAGCCACATACACATCTGCGCCAACTACGAAAACAGATTTTGCCACGCCAACGGAATTATCTCCGTCAGTAAGCGTGGTGTACACGCCATTCTTCCAGATAGTGGCCATGGCTAATCCAGTAGTTGGGTTGTTTTGATTGCCGGCCACATACTTATCATTGCCAACTACAAAAACAGCATTGGCAAAACTATGCTTATCGTTATTAGAAATTGTATTGGCAGGCACCACATCATTGGTTGTTTCCCAGGGAGAAAATCTGCCTTGAGAATTGCGGTAACTTCCCACTGCATATACCGCAGTAGCATCACAGAATATACCTGAACAAGAACCATTGCCAAGCACAACATTTGATATGATAGGGTCATTCACATTGATGGTTATTCCGGTATTGTTATGCCAGTAGCGCGGAATGTCAAAGCCATTTACCACCTCATAGCCTCCTACATACACATCTGTTCCATTTACTGCAAGTGAATAGGCTGCTGATTCCCCACTACCCAATGTTGTCTTGGTTTCTTTTTTCCAATAGTTGGCTAAAGTCAAATTGTTTACTCTTTCCCAGCCCGCCACATACACGTCATTGGCATTTATAAAAATCGCATTTAGACCTGATTCATTTTGACTCATAGTAACTGGCGTTCCGTTTTTCCAGTATTTCGCGGTTGAGTTTGCATTATTATATTCATATCCGGCCACAAACACATCGGGTCGATAGGTGATTGCGCCACCACTTACCGTGTTACTGTTTACCTGAACTGTAATCTCGTTGCTCGTATGGGTCAAAGCAGGCACCACTACTTTGAGTAACGTAGTACTGGCCATAATAACTGTACCTGGGATATTGTCAAACAACACAACGTTATCTGTTGTAACGGCTGAAAAATTCTCCCCGTTAATCTTAATCGTATCACCATAATTGGCCGTACTGGGTGAAACACCTGTTAACTTTAAGGTTGTGTCTTTAGGAGTGACCGAACTATCATCTTTGCAAGACAATAAGCTAAGGCCACTCACTATAACCGTAAGTGTTAGAACCGCTTTCATAAATCTTTGAAGCATATTTGTCATGTTGATTGTCATTGAAAAATTTCGTTGTAAAAGTGCTTGAGCCGGAAAACTTTTTCAATCCCTGAAAAACAGGATATTTAAAAAATCATGGAAAAACAGGATGGGAAGAACAGCTCCCTCGCTTTTCTTTTGTGACGGCAAAGCCATAATTTTCGATAATGAAAAAATACGTAGTTTCTGCCCTTATCATTTTTCCTTTCGTGGCTTATGCACAGTCGGCTAACCTTGACAGCTTGCTTATTGTTTTGTCTAAGGCAAAAGAAGATTCTTCCAAAGTGTTGCTATACATTGATATTGGCAATGCGTATGAATATGATAATCCAAAAAAGGCAGGGGAATATTATCAGCTTGCCGGAGCGTTGAGCAGGCGTCTCGATTATAAGGTTGGTATTATCAAATACATTTCAAACTATACTGGAATACTAAATGTGAAGGGTGAACTTGACAGTTCGTTAATGCTCAACCAACAAGCTGTTCAAATAGCAAAAGAGCTAAACGATAATTTATACCTCGCCAAAACATCGGCCAACGTGGGCAACAGTTTTAATTTTTTGGGACAAAACGATAGCGCTCAATATTATTATGAAACTGCAATAAAGTATTTTGAAAAAACAAACAATCCCTATTTCATTGCCCGAATGGAAGACCTTCTTCAAAATGTTTGCTTCAAGATGCGGCAAGATGAAAAGGGAGTAAAGCATGGACGAAACGCAGTTCGTTATTTCAGGGCGAATAATAAAGAATGGGAATTGGGACAGGCTTTGCTCAACCTCGCCAACAATTATCAACCGCTGAATGCCGACTCCGCATTGCTATGTTATAAAGAAGCGTATGCTATCTCACAAAAGATTGGATTTAAACAATTAGAACTTTCAACGTTGGTAGGAATAGGAAATAATTATTTCCATCGCTATGACGCAAACAGTATGCAGCCCAATTACGAAGCTGCCCTTCAACTCAGCAGCGAAATTGATAACCCGGAAGGAGAAGTGATTGCCGGAAGAGGAATGAGTTTATGTTATCTGTTAAGGAAAGATTTTGTCACTGCAGAGAAATACATTCTTTCATCGTTGAAAATAGCAGACAGTCTAAATATGCAAATGGAAAAGTTGGAGGGTCTGAAAGTGATGTCCAGTATTTTGTTTGCTCTGCACGACACAAAAAGCGCTGAAAAATATTTGGATAGTGCGTCTGTAATTGAAAACAAATTTAGAGGAGAAGAGATACAAAACAAAACGTTGCTTTTTGAAAAGAGATTTGAAACCGAAAAAAAAGAAGCACAGATAGAATTACAAAAGGCGCAGTTAGAACAAAAAAACATCGTCAATTACATCCTCATCGGCAGCACGGTTTCATTACTGATCATTTCTTTGCTCATCTATCGCAACTACCAGCAACGCCAGAGGTTGCAACAACAACGGATCAATGAACTTGAAACCGAAAAACAACTCACCGCTACGGAAGCTATTCTCAAAGGCGAAGAGCAAGAACGCAGTCGCCTGGCCAAAGACTTGCATGACGGGCTTGGGGGAATGCTCTCGGGAATTAAATATTCACTGAACAATATGAAAGAAAACATGATCATGGTGCCTGCCGATGTGCAGGCGTTTGAGCACAGCATTCACCTGCTGGATAACTCCATCAGCGAGATGAGGCGCGTGGCACACAACCTCATGCCCGAGTCACTTTTGAAATTTGGACTGGATGAGGCCGTGAAAGATTTCTGTAAAGAGATGGGCCGCAATGGTGTGTTGAAAGTGGTTTATCAATCGTTCGGGTTGAAAGACAAATCCATCGACCGCAGTCTTTCAGTAACCATTTATCGAATCGTGCAAGAGCTGCTCAACAACATTGTAAAACATGCCCATGCTACGCAAGCCATTGTGCAACTTAGCGCATCCGAAAATCAATTGACCATTACTGTAGAAGATGATGGCAAAGGAATGGAAGCGGATGTGCTGAAAACAGCACAGGGCATCGGATGGAAAAACATTCGCTCACGCGTGGATTATCATAAAGGCACGATCAATATGCAATCAACTCCCCGTAAAGGCACATCCATATTTATCGAATTTCCTACAGCATGAAGGCAAAACTCTTTATAGTCGATGATCATTTCATGGTGACGGAAGGCATCAAGTCCATGTTGCAAAGCGAACCCGAAATAGAGTGGCTGGGCCATGCTTACAATGCCGATACCTGTCTTTCCTTTTTGCGGCATCAACTCCCTGATGTGGTGTTGATGGACATCAACCTTCCGGATAAAAGCGGACTCGATCTTTGCAAAGAGGTACATGAAAAATATCCAACAGTGCGGATCATTGGCTTAAGTACATTCAACCAGCTCAGCTTCATTTCAAAAATGCTCGGCAATGGTGCGATGGGTTATCTTCTGAAAAATGCTACGAAACATGAAATACTTTCTGCGATCCGTGCTGTCATGCAAGGCAATGACTATTTAAGTTCCGAAGCTTTTGAGATGCTGAAGAAACCTAACATTGAAGAAGCACCAACACTTACGAGACGCGAAATAGAAGTGCTGCAATTGATTGCCGAAGGAATGACCAATGCAGAAATGGCTGAAAAACTTTTTGTGAGCGCCACCACCATTGATACGCACCGTAAACATCTTTTGGAAAAATTCAATGCAAAGAATACGGCAGTACTCATCATGGCTGCAGCACAGATGAAATTTTTGTAAGCCTCCAACAAAATCAAAAATTATCATGATAAAATACATCGTCCTTCTAAGCTTGATTGTGAATAGCATTTTCAGTTACTCACAAAAGAAAACGTTTGACATTGTTTCATACAATGAGCCAGCCAGATGGACACCCAAACAAGGCAATGATTACTTTTCATATTCCAAAATCGATGGCAGCAGTTGGGCGCAAATTGCCATCTATCAGCATCGCATCAGCGAAGGCGACATACAAAAAGATTTTGATAAAGACTGGAAAGAGTTGGTGGCCGCAACTTCAAGAGACATCTCCGCTCCGGAAAAAACTTCACCACAATCGGCTGAAGGCTGGACGGTAATGAGTGGCTCAGGTGTGTGGCAATTCAACGGAGCAAATGTAGCTTCCATTCTTACTATTTATTCCAACAACAAGGTTTGCGTGTCCATATTATGCAACGCTACTGCACAGCCTTACCTTAAAGATTATCAAACACTGATTGGTTCGTTGGATTTAGATGCAAGTAAGAGTATAGAAACTCCAATTGGCTCCAATAATTCTTCCACGGCAAATAGTAATTCATCGATGAATGCAATTCACTCTTCTCTTGCAGGTTTATGGTGTGATAATATCCTCGAAACATCGGGTTATTTGAATGGCTATCCTCAATATACTGCCGGATATTTCAGAAAGGAATATTCTTTTAATGCCGATGGCACTTATGTTTTTCGTATTAAGAATTGGTCTGTTTATATGAAAGATATATTGTTTACTTATGAAACAGGCACGTATTCCATAAGCGGAAATCAACTGACCATTGCACCAACACAGGGCAAAGGCGAATGGTGGAGCAAAGCTACGAGTGGAAAAACAAATGAATGGGGAACTCTTTTAAAAGCATCGGATTATAAACTTGAAAAAGTAACTTATGCTTTCGAAATAAAATATTATTCAGGAACGCAAAACTATAGTCTTATTTTAAAATCAGGAAAGGCAACCCAACGCGAGAATAGTCAGCAGACAGAAACGCAGTATGCACAACGGTTGGGGCCATCGTTGATTGATAATCCTCCTGGATTCAAAGCCGGTTCTGAAAACAAACCAGATATAGCACAATCACTAAATCCATCTTCTGCAAGTACTTCTATCTCTGGCACATGGAGCCAGTCTTCTTCAGGAAATTATGCTGGTCAATTGGTAAGCGGCTATGTCACCATGCAATACGTTTTCAATAACGATGGCACCTACTCGTATGTTTCAAAAACATTTTCTCAAAGTATGAGCTATATCATTTTCTCAAAAGAGAATGGCAGATACGTCATTTCCGGTAACAGACTTACTGTTACGCCTTCCAATGGAGTTACTCAAAGTTGGACGAGGAAAACAGACGCAACAGGCACCGGAGACAAATGGGGAGAACTAATCAAAGAAGAGAAACGCTCACTTGAAAATACTGTGTACACTTTCACCCTACATTATTTTGAGGGCATTAAAGAACAGAACCTAGTATTGCAAAACAGTAAAGAGACACTCCGTGATGGGAAGTATAGCACAAATACATTATATCAAAATGCGTGGTATTATAAACCAATATCAAACAGCAACCCAAAAATTGAATTGCCAAGTCGTTAAATTATGAGGCAAGACATAGGTAGTAAATGGCAACCAGTTTATTACTATCTCTAAGATGGAATGCAAAACTAAAAACGAGTTCGAGAAAATCAGAGCAATACACAAGCACATTCAGTATTGAAAAAAGGCGACAAAGTTGTACTCATGCTAAAACGCGAGGGACACACCGAAAGAGAAGGCGATGGGAAAATCTCTTATCTCAACGAATCATTCGCGGAAAATCAGTGAAGCTTCGTGTGGGGGTAAGTAAAAATATTCTTGATCAAAAATCCGGACAAGGGATTACAAGCTTGTCTTTTGCTGGCTTACGCGGATCGCGAGTGCTCCAGGTATATACCACGCTGAACTCATGCGCGCCACCGCTGCCAGGGCCAAGTTTTGAAATAGTATAATCAAAACTATAACCGATGTTCAACACATCTTTCGTTCCCTTCTTTGTTAAACCAATCAACAACACAATGGATTCGTTGTTCACAATTCCATTCACCGATTTGAACGGAACACCTCTGTACCAGGTGCCGATGATCAATGGCTCAAAGGTGAAATACATTCCCAAATCCATCTGATCAAAATTTCCCTGATGCCGATATTGAACAGCCGGGGCGATGCTACGCTCACGTGGACGATTGTAAAAACCCTGGCCCATTACACCCGGTGTCAAATAAAATTTGAGACCAGCATGAGCATTTAATTTCATCGGCAAATTATCCTTTGAACCAACAAGCGATTGATCCGGTTGTGTAATGTGAAATGCTGAAACACCAAACCATGCACGTTGCGAATACAACAATCCACCCAACGAGATATCTCCAAAAAATTTTGATTGACCTGTATTAAGACCTTCTACCGAGGCATATTTAATTTGCCCGTATTGATCAAATTGATTTCCAAATGTAAGCTTGTCAAAATTAATTGAACGGTTATATAAACTCGCCTGAAAGCCTGGACGAAATGAAAGTGTTTTGGTCAATCGCAGATCGTATGAATACACACCGGAAATACTTGTAGATGAAAGCCCGAGAATACCTTCTTTGTCACGATTGATGATCACCCCAATTCCACTATTTTTATCCTCGAGATAAAAATCCGCAAAAGCAGAAATGGTATTGAAGTTGGCATCGATGGCAGGCCACTGATTGCGATAGTTCACACCCACGCGGGCTTGGTTGGTAGAGCCCGCAAAGGCCGGATTCAAATACAATGGCGCGGCATAAAACTGTGAGAACTGTGCATCCTGGGCAGTTACCGAACCAACAGAAATAAGAATTAACAGACTTAGTACGAGCGTTGTTTTGTTCATCAACTGAATATCATTAAGCACTCTATCCAAGCAAAGTAAGGCGTTTCAACAGATTAAAAAAAACATTTGCAGTAACAAATCATCACCAGTCGATTAGCTAACGATATTTTCATTCAAAATGTATAACTTAGTGAGGTTTGTGCGTTGTAAATTTTATATTGATAGTAACTATAACAGGAATGAAGCAGCGATTGATTAAAATGGTAGGGTGGCCTAAGATTATTTTAATAGCCGGGTCGATTTTTTTTGCACTTGAATCACAGGCGCAGACCTTGTCTCAGAACAATTGGTATTTTGGAAATTCCGTGAATGGTGTTCGATTTAACCGTTCAACAAAAATTCCTAAGCTCGTAACCGATCAGGCTGTACCGTTTGGTACGGGAGGAAGCGCGGTAGCCACTGATCCTTCCACTGCTGACTTGCTCTTTTATTCCGATGGTGATAAAATGTATGATGCCTCTCATACATTGTTCAAAAAAATGCAAAGTGGCCCCCTCACCACTCTTAAAGGGAATAAAGCCGCCAACCAACCTGTTGTTTTTTGTCCGGTGCCTGGCCAGACAAATAAATACTTTGTTTTCACCAACTCCGCCAACTATACAACGGGTGGAAAAATTTTCTGGAACGTAGTTGACATGACCCTGATCGGAAACGCGGTGTTTCCTGCGCCTGCATCTGGCGATCTTGAAAATACTTCAATGCCCCAAATTGCCGGAGTGCCTGGCACTTCGGAAGGGATGACGATCGTACCTCATTCAAATGGTACAGACTATTGGTTGATCGTTCATGAAAATACAAAACAAAATTATTACGCCATTCCGATCACTGCGGCAAGTTATCCCTCCGGAACTTTTTCTCCGATGGTAATAACCAGTGGTCTCGGCTTGCCAACCAGCGTTGCCAACTTTGCTTACAATCATAAGCTAAAAAAAATGGCTGTGTCAGCACAAGACACCAGAACAGATGCCATGATCGTAAATTTTGATGCAACCACTGGTCAATTTTCTCCTGACATAATTATTGCTAATTCAGGAATAACCACTGCTACCAATCAATCTATCTATGATATGGAATGGGATGTCGCGGGAAGATATTTATATATTTCACGTGTAGGTGAAACAGGAGTCAATGCAGATGTTTTTCAGTTTGATATCCTCAATGGAGCAACCAATGTTCAGCCAAATGGCACGTCTCTTCTTTCCGTTTTAGGAGGAGCTTCTATCTTCAGGAGCTGGGGTTTGATATTAGCACCCGACAGCACAATTTATCACTTGTATCAAACTGCCAGTGGGGGGCCTTTCTTGCTGGAAAATTTTACGCAGACAAATCATCGAGCGGACAGTGTGATCAGAAATCCGCTTCCATTTGGAGCGGTTGATTTTGGCGGATCGCAATTTCCACAATTCACCGGAGCAAATCCTAATCTGACGGTGAGTTTCACATCCATGGGCACATGCCAGAATAATCCGACTTCTTTCTTTCCAACCGTATCTCCAAATGCTGACAGTTTGAATTGGGATTTTGGAGATGGAAAAGACACTACATTGTGGAGCCCCAATCACACCTACACACAAGCAGGGACTTTCAACGTAACTCTGACAGCTTATTATCAAGGTCAGAAAAAAAGTGTGACGCAGCCTGTAACAATTACACCGATGCAGTTGAAAATTCAACTTGTGCAAGACACGACAGCTTGCCGTTCCGAATTTCCTCCTCCACGCGGCAGCTCTTCACCAAAACAATTTTCCGTTACGGTAAAAGTAACTTCAGGCTCGGCATCGTCTTACAAGTGGTCAAATGGGCAAACCACGGCCACACTCAAACCTGACTCTGCAGGATATTATTACGTTGTTGTAACGGATGCCTCATCAGGTTGCTCAACCTATGCAGGTGTAAATGTGAAAGAATACAAACTTACCGATCAGCGAAGTAACGTTTGGTATTTTGGAAATCAAGCAGGAATAGATTTCAATCAGCGTCCGCCAAAAGCATTGAGCAATAGCGCAATGACAGCTCCTGCAGGCTGTGCTATTATTTGTGATCGCAATGGACAAACTATTTTTTATACCGATGGCAATAATGTGTATCGCTATGATGAAGTAACCAAGACATCTTCATTGATTGACACAGGCATCGGTGGGGATCCCAATTCAGCCCAATCTGCATTCATCATGCCCGTGCCCGGAGACGAAACGCTCTACTATATTTTTACAACACAATCCATAAATGGAACCTCTGCGAATGAATTGAGATATTCTCTTTTCGATCTCAAAAAAAATAATGGAGTTGGCGCTTTGGTTCAAAAAAATGTTTTACTGTTCTCAAAAAGTTCTGAGCATCTCACTGGAAATACCAACTGGCTGATTGCGCACGAATATGGTAACAGTACTTTCCGCGCTTATAGAATTTCAGCGAGCGGGATTTCTGATCCGGTGTATTCAGACATTGGTTCGATAGAATCATTCAGCAATGCCGCCTCTGGACAAGGCTACATGAAATTAGGGCCCAATGATAACCTGGCGGTGGCGGTAGCAGACCCCGGCACAAGTAACATAGTTGACCTTTTCACTTTTGTGGACTCAACGGGTGTAGTTACCAATTACCGCAAGATCGATCTCAAGCAACCCAATGGTCAGGTCTATGGCGTTGAGTTCTCACCAGGTGGAAATAAATTATTTGCCACCATAAAAGATACACCCAATTCAACAGTATTTGAATATTTCATTGACTCGATTGGGAATCCTTATTTAAGAAGTAAACCACCAACATCTCTTGCGGCAGAGTTGGGCGCCTTACAACTTGGCCCTGACGGACAGATTTATATGGCGGTGAACGGAAGTGGATCACTGGGAACTATTCAAGCTAACGAAGACACAACTAAGGTCTCAACAATTAACCTTTCCGGATTTGCCTTAGCTGGTGGAACCACCAGTACCATTGGATTACCAAATCTTCGTCAGCAAAATGGAAATGGACCAGGTGGACCAGGATTTACATTTGCAGGGATCTGCTTGGGCGACTCAACAAAATTTGTTGGAACACCAACGGATGCCATCGACAAATTTCAATGGTTTTTTGGCGATGGTGGTGGAAGTACCGATTCATCTCCTGCACATCTTTATGCTTCAGCTGGATCATACACAGTGCGCATGAGATTAACTAACCGATGTGGACTTGATACAACCATCACTCACAAGGTCACGATCTACAATCCTCCGGCAAAACCATCAATACCTGCTGCTGCAGTGATATGCACGAGCGCATTAACATTGGATGCAAACACACTGAATACAGCCGGGCTCACCTATTTATGGAACACGGGTGCCACTACGAAAACAATTTCTGTTTCCTTGCCAACAATTGTCAATGTGACCAACACTGATGTCCATGGTTGTTCATCGAAAGCACAATCTATAGTAGTTGATAACAGGCCACAAGTAAATTTAGGCCCAGATCAAACCGTGTGTCAAAATGTGAGCGTTGCAAGTCTGGATGCACAAAACCCGGGTAGTACTTATGCGTGGACTGTTACAAATGTTGGAACGGGCACTGTCACCAATTCCGCCACACAAATACAATCTGTTTCAACGGCAGCTCCCGGCAATTTTAATTACAAAGTAGTAGTTACAAATCCTGCAAATTGTACAATCACGGCTCAGAAGAACATTACGGTGAATGTTTCTCCTGCTTCACCTTTCCTGTCGAAAATTCAGGATCCATCCAATTGTGCTACAAAAGATGGAAAAATTGATCTGGTAATTTCGATTACCAATCCTGCCTCCGGGCCTTATACTTATACCATTTCAGGTCCTGCGGGATTTACTCCGCAAACAGTTACCGACAGGACAGCACCATCCGTGACTCATTTTACAAACCTTGGTGGTGGTTTATACACTGCCACACTTCAGGATCAAGTCAACGGGTGTTTCGTATCTCAATCTCAGGGGTTAAGTAATGCTACCTTCTCACTTAGCGCCACAAATACAACATGCGATCCTCCTACTCTTACGTTAAATACAACTGCAGGGACGCCACTCTCTTATCTCGTTACACTAGGTGCAACTACCATTGCACAAGGTACCAATTCAACAACGGGCTTCCCGACCGTTAACCTGCTTTCACAAGGCTATGGGGTTACCGCGAATTATAGTGTTCAAGTGACCGATAATGCGGGCTGTGCCAAAACTATTCAACAGACTGTCACCACTATTGCAAATCCCGGAACACTCAACATCACACCTCACCTTTGCGACAACCCTGCTACCTTAGATGTTTCAGGAGGAACACCAGGAAGCTATACCTGGACTTTGCCAAACGGAAGTACCAACTCTTCCAATCCATTGACAATTACGAAAGGCGGAACTTACTCTGTAACTGGAACATCCGCTTCCAGCAGTTGCAAAATATCAGCAACAAAGACATTTGTTTTTAATGGAACAATTGTTCCTAATATAACACAGTCCGATCCATGTCAAACTTCTGTGATTGCAACTGCTTCACCCGTGGGAACTTTTAATTACCAATGGACTGATTCATTCGGCAACATAAGTTATGGGTCGTCAATTTCAGTAACCACTACGGACACCTACAAGCTGGTAATCACCGACACGCAGACTAGCTGCAGCACACCCGTAATTTCAAAACAGGTGGATGTGATCGGCACCATCACAGCCAGCCTTGGAGCATCACTCGCCTGCGATGATAGTAAACCATTTACATTAACTGCTACGGTAAACACATCGAGCCCGACACCAACTCCAACATTTGCGTGGGCATTGAATGGAACAACCATCGCAGGGGCAACCACCAATCCACTCGATCAAACCTCTGCTGGCACATACAAAGTCACTGTGAGCCAGAGTACCTGTAGTGCTGTGGCATCCATTCAGGTAGTGAAGGCACCTCTCCCAATTGGGAACATGCCGTCACTCGATTTCATTTGTCCGGGCAGTCCTGATCCAAAATATAATACGAAGTCCCTAGATCCAGGAAAATTTGCAACTTACGAATGGTACAAAAACGATGTGAATGATCCCTCCTATTCCAACAAGGAAGTATATGTGGCAACAAGTGCAGGAACTTATCGGGTTGACCTGACCAACGACTACCTGTGTTCAAATTCGAATAGCATTGTCTTGCAGGAATTATGTGATCCAATCATTGCTGCTCCCAATGCGTTTCGTCCGGCAAGCTCAGAACCACTCAACAAAGTTTTCAACGTGATCCATCAATTCATCGATGAAAATAAATTTGAGATCATCATTTTCAACCGATGGGGCGAACCAGTGTTCGAATCCACCAACGCAAACTTCAAATGGGATGGAGGATATAACGCAGCTGCGGGAGGAGCCCCTCTGCCCGGAGGCACTTACGCTTACATTGTAAGATATGTAAGCTCGTATCGTCCTGAAGAAGGAGTGAAGGAGAAGAGAGGTGGCGTGTTGTTATTAAGATAAATCAACGAGTTTACATTCAAAAAAAGAAGTGATCCGAACACGATCACTTCTTTCTTTTTATTCCTCTCACGGCCTCTGCTGTCCATGGGTCTTCGGGCCAATGATGCTTGGGGTAGCGCATTCTTAGTTCCTTTCTTACTTCGTGATATGTAGTTTGCCAAAAACTTTTTAAATCTCGCGTGACTTGAACGGGCTTGTACCCAGGAGAAAGCAAGTGTAAAATGATTTTAATTCTGCCTTCATTCACAGTCGGTGTTTCAGTGAGGCCAAAGACTTCCTGAAGTCTCACCTCCATAACAGGTGCCGCTCCGTCAGAAAAATAGTTCAGCCTGATCATCGAACCACTTGGCACAGACAATTTTTCGGGAGCGAGTTTCTCAAAGTTTCGTTGCAGCTCCCAGGGAAGGATTGAATTCAAAATTTCTGACATTGAAAGTTTTTTGAAATCGGATCGCTTATAAACATCTTGTAGAAAAGGCACGAGCCAATTTTCCATTGTCATCAACAAATGATGGTCGGAAACGTCTGGCCAGTTTTCTTCTGGTCGCCATTTCTTCAAACTCAAAACGCGAGCCCGCCACTTTTCAAACTCCTCTCCCCAATCCAAAAAAGAAAAACCTTTTTCGCGAATCGCCTCCAAAATAATTTTCTCTCTTAACTGCTCATTTATTTTTGGAATTGCCTTTCGGTTGACAATCAGTGAACCAACCCTTTGCTGAAGTTCGCCAGCAACGATCTCGCGATCATGATCCCAAAAAACAGATTCAAATTCTTTCACATGTTTCATCACATCTTCCTTGCTAACCGCTGCGGCAGAAAATATTTTTCCTTCTGTTGCTCCGCTGTCCATTTCAGCAATGACGAGCCATTCAAAAGAATCAAGAGGATCATTTTTAGGCAAACGCGCTACTCGTCCATTTGCCAATTTGTATTTGTCGCTTTTGGAATCCAAGCGTTGGGCAATTCGTTCGGGATAGGCTTCCATTAAAAGTTTACCGGCATCAAAATCATTAAAAGTAGAATTGTCAATTGGCGCATCCATCATCTTCCTCCATTGTGCAGCAGCTCTTTCGATGCGATTCAAAATAGATGATTCTGCATAAACCCGATCACCCAACCTCCACTTGCGAAGCAGCATGATGCGTTCACATATATCAGTTGTGGCTGAATCTTTTATAGGATTTTTTTCCTCCAACAATGAAGCAATATCTGTGGCGAGTGAAAGAAGTGTTTCGTTCTGTGCTGCCAGCAGCATGTGAGCAATGCGCGGATGAGCAGGAAGCAGTGCCATCCTCTTGCCGCGATCAGTAATTTTACTTCCATCAATCGCTTCCAGTTGTTCCAATATTTCCTTTGCCTGCGCTACTGCTCCGGGCGGAGGTGTTGTAATCCAGTTCAACTCACCTACCTCTTTGATGCCCCAATTAAAAAGTTCCAATAACAACGGAGTCAAATCAGCTTCCATGATTTCCGGTTGACGTGTGGGAAGCAGTTGCGACTGAGTGGCTTGCGACCAAAGACGATAACAGATTCCCGGTTTCAACCTGCCCGCGCGGCCAGCACGCTGATCCGCTGCATCGCGCGTCACCCGAACTGTTTCTAGGCGAGACAAACCAGAACGCGGATCAAACTTCTGAGTTCGGGAATAACCGCTGTCAATCACAACAGTAATTCCTTCAATCGTCAAAGAAGTTTCTGCGATAGAAGTTGCCAAAACTATTTTGCGCCTTCCAATGGAGTTGGGGAGAATTGCTTCTTGTTGTTTTTTGAAAGGCAGGTCACCATACAATGG
The DNA here is from genome assembly GCA_964510765.1 of uncultured Ohtaekwangia sp. Classification (GTDB taxonomy): domain Bacteria; phylum Bacteroidota; class Bacteroidia; order Cytophagales; family Cyclobacteriaceae; genus ELB16-189. The sequence goes on from CAZECP010000057.1 coordinate 22,777, forward strand.
ACATAGTTCAATATCAATCAAATCTTTTTCCAACAAATCAAAAACCCGATGTATTTCTCCTGCTCCCGGAAGGAAGACGAGTACATCACCTTGCTCTTCGCGCAATGCCTTCTTGATTGCCCGCGCTACTTCATCCGACAAATATTCATCCTTGTCGATGGCGTGATATTTTATTTCAACCGGAAATTGTTTGCCATGACTGGTGACTATCGGAGCGTTTCCAATTTTTGAAGAGATCGCAACGGCATCCATCGTTGCCGACATGATCAGTAATTTTAAATCGGGCCGTAAAAAATTTTGCGATTGAAGGCACAAAGCAAGAGCGAGATCAGCATGAAGACTGCGCTCGTGAAATTCATCGAAGATTACAAGACCAACTTCTTCCAACGCATTGTCGTTTTGTAGCATGCGCGTGAGAATTCCTTCGGTCACTACTTCCAACCGCGTTCGTTTACCAATTGCATTTTCAAAACGCACGCGATAGCCAACCGTGTTGCCGACTTCTTCCTTCAAAAGATCGGCCATGCGATAAGCAACCGACCGCGCTGCCAGCCTGCGCGGCTCAAGCATGATAATTTTTTTTCCTTGAAGCCACGGTTCATTCAACAATTCAATCGGAACGATCGTGGACTTTCCTGCTCCGGGCGGAGCTTGAAGGATTACATTATTTGAATTTGTAAGTAAGGACTTTAATTGAAGAATTACATCATGAACGGGAAAGGAACTTAGCTCATTACTTATTCTTTCCTTCATAAATCAATTTGCCTTTTTCATCCCACTCCCGAAAAATATCAACATCTTCAAATTGGCGTACTTTTTTCCCATCAATTTCCTTTTCGACTTTTTCTTTAACAATCCACTCATTCCTAATCTTGCCATTTGGGTACTCCATTACTCTCCTCACACATTTCCCATCCAAATAAACAAAATATCTATTCTTTGCATTTTCAAAATACCACTTCCCTTGTCGAAGACCATATTTATCGACCCTATTTATAGTATCAGAATTAGTGATATCATATCGCACCGGGAACAATTTGTATCTCTCATTCGAAAATTCGATCAGCTTATCATTCAAATATATTGATTCTATATACGCTCCGTTCACTTTTACTCTGAATTGAAAATACGTGAAGCAACTGCACTCATATTCATTTGCACCAGGAGCTACATCTATTTTTAAATTTAACGTCCAGTGTTTAAGGTCAACTGAAGTCTTGAATGAATCGCTGCAATTCAACCATTTTCCCAACTTTAGATGCAATACATCATTCTCAACAAATTGATCAATAATTCTATTTCTTACGCTGAACCCGCTATCTGAATCAGGTTCACATTTTATTTTTTTTGAGTATAACAATTCAACTTTTGATTGTTGAGCAAACGAAGAAGTCGAAATAAGAAGTAACAATAATATTTTAATCATAACTCAAGAGGCTGCAAACTCCTTCACCAAAGCAATAGCTTTATCAATTTCTGATTCGCTGTTAAAAATATGTGTGCAATGTCTCACGCCAAACACATCGCCTTGCGAGCGTGGGCGCATCTTTGCCTTTTCCCAATAAGCATCCTGCAACTTTGTGCCTGTCCAGCCATCGATGTTATAAACAGAAATACCTGCGCACATTTTTTCATCGAGTGGATTGAAGAATTTAACTTTTGGAATGGTGCGCAAGCCATCGCGAAGGCGGTTGCCTAAAAATTTGATCCGATCATAAACACGTTCCGGTCCGATTTCAAAATGCAGATCGAGAGCGGCATCCACTCCTTTCAAAATCGGGAAGCTTCCTGTTCCTCGCTGCGTGAAGCGGAAACCTTCATCTTCATGATTATCCCAACGGGCACTCGCCACGGTTGTCCAAACATCTTTCATGCGATCTTGACGAATGTATAAAAATCCCGAACCGTGAGGCGCGCCAATCCATTTGTGAAAACATCCGGCATACGCATCGCAGCCAATATCCTTCATATCAATTTTGATGTGACCAATTGTTTGTGCTCCATCGAGCAAAGTAAAAATTCCGCGCTTGATTGCTTCTGCACACAGTTCTTTCACGGGTAGAATTGCCCCGCTTCCAGAAATCATGTGAGAGAGCATCAGCACTTTTGTCTTAGGCGTGAAGGCTTTTACAATGATGTCAAAAACTTCTTGCAAACTGTGAGCGGGTTTCGGAATAGCCACTGTTTTAAAAACCGTTCCATATCTTTTCTCTTTCAATTGAAATCCTGATTTACCACCGGGATGTTCCTGATCAGTGGTGAGAATTTCATCACCCGGTAGAAGTGTTAAACCATTTGCGATGTAGCTCATGCCATGTGTAACATTATCCGTCATAGCAATTTCAAGAGCACTTGCGTTGATCAACTTTCCGACTTTGGTGCGCAAGCTCATCAGGTTATTATAGCCGCTGATGAATTCTTCTTTGTTGTCATCCTTATACGCCCAGTCAGCAGGGTTACTTGCAATGTATTTCAGGTGAGCAACCATTTTTTCCACCACCACTTTTGGCATAACACCCACCGTTCCCGGATTGAAGAATACCGAATCTTTGTCAAGAGAAAACTTATCACGAACACTTTTCCAAAAGTCAGCATCATCGGATGGCAATAATTTATCCCATTCATTTTCACTTTTTGAATCCGCCATTGTGATCAAAGGGGAGAATGAAAATGCAGAAAGTCCAAGCGACTTGAGGATGTTTCTTCGGGAAATCATAGTAATAAAATTGAATGGATTTAAAATTAGCTTTTACCTTCTGAATTTGTAAGACAAATTATGTTTAGATTTATAAATCCTAACCACCTTTTTATGGCTAAAGTAGTCATTCATGGCTTTGATGAGTTTCAACAATATGTTGGAAAAGAAATCGGTGTCTCTGATTATTTGAAAATCACTCAACAGCAAGTCAATCTATTCGCAGATGCTACTCTTGATCATCAATGGATTCACACTGATCCGGAAAGAGCTGCTAAAGAAAGTACATTCAAAACCACGATTGCTCACGGCTACCTGACGTTGTCGGTGGTTCCGTATCTATGGGAGCAAATTGCTGAAATCAGAAATGTAAAGATGCTCATTAACTATGGAATTGATTCATTGAAATTCAATCAACCTGTGCTTGTAAATAATGAAGTGAGACTACGTGTGAAATTACAGTCGCTTGTCAACCTGCGCGGAATTGCAAAAGCAGAGATGGCTATTTCATTGGAGATAAAGGATAATCCAAAGCCTGCGTTTACGGCAGTGATTATTTTTTTGTATCATTTTCATTGAGAGTAATCCATTTCCTCGGTGTGTGGTTGAGAACAAAAAAAGGCTTCCAAATTGGAAGCCTTTTTATTTTGAATGATGCTGGCCTACTTATTGAAATACAGGTAGCACGGTAAATTGATCTGGCACAGAACCACTAACCTTTGGAACGTTAGGATTTGTGTTGATCTCGTTTTGCGGATAGATAAATCTTGCAGGGTACTTCGTTCCGTTATTAATCGGAATGCCAATGTTAACAAGCGGAGTTGCTACTTTCAATCTTCGAAGTTCGCTAAAAGATTCATACTGAGAGATAAGTACTATAAATTTCTCAGATGCAATTTCAGTTAAAAGTGCAGTCTGACCATCGGCAAATTTAGTCCCGGGATTTGCAATTCCACCTTGATCGAAGTCAGCTACAACATAGTCATCATATTGAAGGCCTTCTGAAATGTATCCACTTGTTTGACCATTAATATATCCTGTAACTAGCACCTGTCTTACAGAATTTAAGGCGTCAATAGCACTTTGGTCTGCTGAACCCGCACCTGAGAGTCGAGCCAAAGACTCTGCCAAAATGAGTTGGTTCTCGTAAAACGTAAGCCAAGGTTGAGGAGCTACATCAATAAACATTCCATCAGCAGTATTTGGGTCGCGGCCACTAGTCTCATATCCATAAGTAAAGAAATGCCAATACATGCCCGTCTCATCCGTTTTTGAATTTCTTTTTGCAACATCTTCCGTTCTTACTCCGGTAGCCAAATCTGTCGTCATAAAGATTGGTAAATAAGCAGGGTCATCAAAACTGCAATCACCAGGTCTATCAATATCAAAGAAGTCGAAATTCAGATTTAGATCAATTTGATAAGCAGACCCATGAGGCATCAACATATCACCGGAAGGAGAAGTGATTCCGGCACCAGCTGATAGTGCTGCATTTGTATAATCCTTCAAGTGAAGATATAGTCGTGCCTGTAGTGTCTTTGCTGCTGCTGCCCACTTAGATTCGTCTCCTTTGTACATAAAATCACCAGTGATTGTACCCACTCCGCTAGTAAGGTTTGCGTAAGCAGTATTCAACAAAGCAATCAACGAAGTATAAACTGACTGTTGTGTGTCATATTTGGGTGTCGGGTGGCTAACGATATCAAAAGCTTCCGAGTATGGCACATCTCCCCAAAGAGAGGTCAACTTAGTAAACAGTAGCGCTTCCATTACCTGAGCAACTCCTAAATGGAGTTTGTTATTCACCGCTGAAGCTCTTTGCATAATCAGTCGAATGTTTTGACCAGTATTATAATAATTAGTCCAACCAAACGTAGATGCAGCAACCGTATAGTTCCAAAAACCCTGATGTTGGCGGCTTTGCCCAAGCAATTGACCACTCCACATATAAGCAATCCTCACGTCTGTATCCTCATGAAGAGTTCCAAGACCCACCAAAGTGCCTGTAGTAAGGGGAGTGATGTCCACCTGCGAAGGAGTTGGTGCATTTGGGTTGTTCTTAATATCATTCGGGTTGAAGAGCTCATTACATGATGTCAGCACACCAATGGAAAACAAGACCAAGAGCGTTTTAAATAATATTGAATTTTTCATTTTCGTTCTCATTTCGGTAGTGATTAATAAGTAATCTTAATTGAAAATAACACAGAACGAGTTGATGGGTTTGTAAACCAATCTGAACCGCGTGCCAAAGACGCTCCCGAAATATTCGTTTCAGGATCAACACCTCGATAATTGGTCCACAGTACCAAATTCCTACCTGTCAGGCTGAAATCGATCGAAGACAACTTGGTTGCTTTTTTAAATGCTGCGCTTCGCAGGCTGTAACTGAGGGTCACTTCGCGCAGACGTGTGGAACCGCCATCTTCTGTAAATTGCTTGGCTGATGACTGGTTGAAAGAAGTTCCTGGTCCCTTGAACCAAGCTTGTGTCAAGGCAACTGGCCCACCACCAAAATCCTTAATCAAGCCCCTGAATTCTTGCCCACCTGGTATCAAATCACCCGTGTATGTCTTAATACCACCTGCTGGAGCAATGGAGGCGATGCCGTTATCAGCATGTGTCCCAAAAGTATATAATGCGCCACGAGTACCATTCCAAAAATCATTTCCAAACACCTTATCAAATAGAACGTAAAGTGATACGCCTTTATATGTAACCATAGAACTAATCCCTGACCTCCACATGGGGTTTGGGTTGCCAATAACTTCGTTTTGAATTCCATCCTGCGGAAAACCATTTGCATCCAAGATGTATTTACCTGATTCATCATGCAAGAAGTCAGTTCCATAGAAGACACCAAATGGTTTCCCTTCAATCAAAGATTGCCCACCGTAGGCTCCATTACCAGGAACTCCTTGTGCAGCAGAACCTGCCAACGACACAACTGTATTGCGGTTGGCCGCCCAATTCCATCCAATATTCCATGTAAAGTCTCCTTTTCTAATTACATCGTAGTCGGCCTCGATTTCAAGACCTTTATTTTCAAGGATAGCTGCATTTCTCCACTGTGATCCAAAACCAGCAGGGTCAGACAAGCTCAAGTTTAGAAGTGCGTCTTTGGTTTGATTATAATAAGCCGTTGCTGAAAATTTCAATCTGTTATTCAAGAAGCGTAAGTCAACCCCAATTTCTGTTTCTGTCTTAGTCTCGGGTTTGAGATTCGGGTTACCAAGAGTTGAACTCTGCGTGTACCCTCCGCCATAGATCGCGCTGGATGCTTGCAAACTATAAGCATAACTGTCAAAGTACTGAGAAGGGTATGCATAAGTGTTGGTCAGATAGGACTGTGGTTGTATCCCCACTTGTCCCCATGTAAGCCTAAGTTTACCAAAACTTAAAATACCATTGTCTTTTAAAGCTTCAAGTTTTGTGAATTGCCAACCTAAAGCCGCAGAAGGGAAAACGAATGTGTTTGAGAAAGAAGACGCGCTCTCGGCTCTTGCTGTAAATGTCATAAACAACTGATCAAGAGCTGCCAAATCAAGTGAAGAATAGTAGGCATAAGTTCTTATATGATTTCTCCTGTTAAAAGCCTGCAAATTTGAATTCAATCCATTATTTAAATTATCAGGAATCCCAGGTGCAACAAATGATGTGATTGAGGTGTGATCAGTTTCTGTGCTCCGGTCATTATAGTTCACGCCTAACAAAAACACAGCACTTAAATTTGAACTGAATTGTTTTGTTGCACGTGCAAAAAGGTCGGTATTGAATTGCCACTCAGAGGTAATGTTTTGCTGATAAAATCCATCAGGGAATGTTGCCGAATATTTTGGGAAAGTTTCGTTGTTTCTATCTGTAAAATAGTCAACCCCAGTTCTTCCTGTAATGCTTAACCAAGAGGTTGGATCAGCCGTCAATTCGATATTTCCTATAAAGCGATTAACATCAGTTGTGTTTTTATTGTTATGAATATTCCACAGTGGATTTGAATAACTTGGATTATCCTTTTTACCCAATGGGTTGCGGAAAGACACATGCTTTGAAGGATGTACGAAGCCTGTTACATCTGTATAATCTCCAGTGTAATAAGAATTGTCAAAATCTGGAGAAGTACGAAGACCTCCAAGCATCAAACCGTCCACATTATCGCCAGACTGCGCTCTTGTTGAAAATGTAGAAACAAAGGACGCATTTGCACTAGCTCTGAACCAATCAGTAATTTGACTTTGAATATTTGCGCGTGCGGAGTTCCTTATATAATCGCTGAAGCTTTTAACGATGCCTTGCTGATTCAAATTCGAATAACTCAAAAGAAAAGTTGTCCGAGCATTTCCTCCACTCACAGTCAAATTATTGTCAACGAAATGTCCTGTCTGGAAGGCATCATAACGATGATCCCAAACTTGTTGAGAATTCTTGCCACCATGTGCAGCACCACCCTTACCATCCCAGCTGGTTGGGCCTGTTCCACTAGCGATTGCGTACCGCTTCGTACCATCTGCAAATGTTACAAAGCCATTATATCCACCAGCATTTGGGTCTGTAATGAAAGCATCGGTGCCCCCAGTTCTGTCTGAAATCTTATCGCCCCATGTTTCACGATTACCCTGAATATATTTTCCATTATTTCCTCCTCCATAGGTTGTCTGTAAATCATGGATTTTGTTAACTTCATCAAAAGATACCGTGGACTTAAATGAGACGTTTACTTTGCCCTTGGTATCTGCTCCCTTTTTTGTTGTAATAATTATAACGCCATTAGCTGCTCGCGTTCCCCAAAGTGCTCCAGCCGATGCACCCTTTAAAACTTCCATCGAAGCGATATCCTCAGGGTTAATATCGTTAATGCGTGATTGAGCATTAATAGAATTAGCGGCACCCGTTAGCCCATACTCGTTCGAGTTACTGACAGGTATTCCGTCAACAATGAACAAAGGTTGGGCATTACCGTATATTGTATTTTGGCCACGAATTTGAATATAGGCTCCAGAACCTGGATCGCCTCCACTTCGGGTAATTAATACACCGGCTGTCTTTCCTGACAGGCCTTGTAATACTCCGGTCTCACCTGAACGCGCTACATTTTGGCCCTGAACTGTAGAGACGGAAGAAGCAAACTTATCTCGGTCTTGCTTAACTCCGATGGCCGTTACGATTACTTCGCCTAACTGCTTCACATCCAAACTTAGCTGCACATCAACAACTGCCCGTTCTCCAACTGGAACTTCTTGAGTTTGAAGACCAATAAATGAAAAGATTAATGCGATGTCTGTACCGCTCACAGTCAGCTTATAAGAGCCATCTGCATCGGTAACAGTACCGTTTGTGGTGCCTTTGACCACCACATTCACTCCGGGTAGAGGTGTGCCATCTTCTGCGGCAGACACCTTTCCCGACACCACTCGATCTTGCGCCATTACGGCAAATGCAAAACCAAGCGAAAAGCATAATAGTAGAACTTTCCTCATAGGTTTAGGTTTAGGTTAAAAATAAGGTATTCTAAAAGTAGGAATCGTTTTTTAATTAATGCTGAGATTTTTAATATTTTTTTAACCAATTCGGGTCTATTTAGACGCATTCGCAAATAGAATTGCCGTTTGACAAACGTTTGATAGCCTCTTTTCAATCGTTATCTTTGGGCTAATTCAAAATGGAAACACGTGTCATCAACCGGGGCGAAAAATCATCTCAAACCGGCCAACAATCAGGTTCGTACAGACCCAAAAACAAAATCCGCATCGTAACAGCCGCCAGTTTATTCGATGGCCATGATGCCGCCATTAATATTATGCGGA
>CAZECP010000058.1:0-29079 GCA_964510765.1 uncultured Ohtaekwangia sp.
TTTTGCTTCACGGCCATCCAATAATACAAGACTACTTTTGGTTGTTGTTCCAAGGGTAAGAGCGAACGGAAGAAAATGACTGTTTAACTCTTTCCTTTTTGAATGGGCAGCCTTACCAGAAATCACCACCTCTGAAAGACCGTGAGTCATCTCGCTTAGTAAGATTCCCCAGTTGGACATATACACTGGTTCACTGGAAATGATTTGCGAAAGTTTCTTTACCATTTCGGTGGCAAGGTTTTTCCATTCTCCTCTATCCAGCAAAGTGCCAAGATGAAAAAGATTCTGCGCCATTACCGAATTAGATGATGGAATCACGTTGTCAAAGATTTCTTTCTTTTTTGCGATCAGTTTTTCCGCTTGCGCAGAAGAATAGTGAAAATATTTTTCTGAATCATCAAAGAAATGCTGAAGCGTATAGTTCATCCATTGCTCGGCCTTGGTCAAAAACGTTTCGTCAAAACTTACCTGGTAAAGTGAGCTATATGCCTCAATGAGAAATGCATAGTCTTCGAGAAAGCCTTCGGTAGTGGAATGCCGGTTTTTGAAAGCACGAAATACTTTTCCATTTTCAATCAGGTGTGTTTCTATAAAGCCGATGACTTGTAATGCCATTTGTAAAAATGTCTCATCGCCAAAAGTCTTGTAAGCGTCTGTGAGCCCTTTCACGGTCATGGCATTCCAGCCGGTAAGCACTTTGTCATCAAGGCCCGGGCGAATTTTCTTTTCACGGTAAGTGAATAATTTTTTCTTGCCATCGGTCAGCAATGAATTAAATTGAGACGGATCGATCTTATGATTACGGAAAAATGTTTCATCATCCACCGAACGTTTCAAAATATTCAGGCCATGTTCCCAATTGCCTTCATCTGAAATGTTATAGTATTCAAATAAGATAGAGTTGCTGTCACCAAGGGCCTCAACAGCTTCTTCATACGTCCACGCATAAAATTTTCCTTCCACACCTTCACTATCCGCATCCAATGCTGAATAAAGACCACCTTCGTCATGCGACATCTCCCGCTTCAGCCACGTTATCGTTTCATACACGATATTTTTGAAATGCTCATCCTTCGTGATGGCATACGCTTCTGAATATAAGCTCAGCAACTGTGCATTATCATAGAGCATCTTTTCAAAGTGCGGAGCAAACCATTCGGCATCCACGGAGTAACGGGCAAAGCCTCCGCCCAATTGGTCATACAATCCTGCCATTGTCATTTTACGCAACGTGGATGTGACCATTTCAAGAGCTCGGTCATTTTTTGAGATGTAATAATACCTCAGCAGAAATAACCAAACGGTTGGCATCACAAACTTGGGTGCTTTTTCAATTCCGCCCCACACATGATCAAACTTTCTTTCGATGATCGAAAACATCTGATCAAGCAGCTCTTGTTTGAATTCGCTTTCTTCGGCTCTAACAAATCGCTGCAAGTCGGTAGTTTGTAAATGAGATGCGAGTTCGTTGGCGGAGTCTTCAATCTCTTTTCTTTTTACCTGAAATGTTTTAGCTACCTGGCCGAGTAGCTGCATCCATTGCTGTGGAGGAAAATAGGTGCCACCATAAAATGGCTTTTGATCCGGTGTAAGAAAAACGTTCAATGGCCAGCCGCCATGCATACCCATTGCCTGCACCGCTTCCATATAAATCTGGTCAATGTCCGGCCGCTCTTCGCGATCTACTTTAATGCAAATAAAAAATTCGTTCATCAATGCTGCCGTGCGTTCATTCTCGAATGATTCACGTTCCATCACATGACACCAATGACAAGACGAGTAACCGATGCTTACCAGAATGGGTTTGTCTTCTTCCTTCGCTTTGAGCAAGGCTTCTTCACTCCACTCAAACCAATCAACAGGGTTGTGAGCGTGTTGCAACAAGTATGGAGATGTAGAATGGATTAATCGATTGGGCACAGACTTGTAAAATTATTTTGAATTATTGTTTGCCCACCCGAAAGTCTAAAGCAGGTTTTCGGTCGCCAATCATGGACTTGTATTGAAATCCATTGCCCACACGTTCATCAAGCTCTTGCTTCGCTTTTTCTGTGATTGAAGGGTTTTTGTAGATATCAATTCCTGTCATGGCAATTGTTTTAGCTGCATTGATCATCGCTTTCAAGCCGATGCCATTAGCTCCGGTTGCCACGGCTTGCCATGAATGCGCGGGCACACCCGGCACCCAGGTTGCTACGCCAAGTCCTGCTGTAGGAACTACCCACGTGATGTCGCCCACATCAGTGGATGCAGGAAAAAACCCGCCAGTTTTAAATGGCTGAACTGTTTGAGCTGAAGTGATGTCAGGTGCTTTCGTATTAAGTGTTGATTGCAGATTTTTCGCAAAATCTACTTCGGTAGCAGTGTAGTTTACACCGCCCACGGTCATCAGGTTATTATACATCAACTTGGAAAGCGTTTCATTTGGCATCAGGTTGAATGAACCTGAAATGACTTCATATTTCATCGTGGTGCCGGTTCCGAGAGCCGCACCTTCAGCGGCCTTCACAATGCGATCCCATATTTCTTCCACCACTCTCGCATCCGGATGACGTACCATCAATTCTGATTCTGCAAAATCCGGAACTACGTTCGCGGCCAATCCGCCTTTGCTGATGATATAATGAATGCGAGCTTCCTGCGGCACGTGCTCGCGCAACATATTTACCATATAGTTCATTGCTTCCAGTGCATCCAATGCCGAACGTCCGGCCTGAGGTGCTGCCGCAGCGTGTGCCGACTTCCCGTAAAATCTGAACATGGTTTGTTTGATGGCCAAACATGACTCCGGGCTCGCATCATTTTCACTGCTGGGGTGCCAATGCAATACAGTGTTTACACCTTTAAACAACCCATCGCGAACCATATACACTTTTGCACCACCTCCCTCTTCTGCGGGGGTTCCAAATACTTTGATCGTGCCCTGCATTTTATTTTTTTGAAGCCAGTTTTTTACGGCAATAGCTGCTGCACTCGAAGCTGTGCCAAAAAGATTGTGACCACATCCGTGGCCGGGTGCACCCTGCACGCGGGGCTGCTTTGTTGAAGTACTATCCTGCGATAAACCGGGCAGAGCATCAAACTCTGCGAGGATGCCTATAACTGGGCCACCCGAACCGTACGTTGCCACGAATGCCGTAGGCATTCCGCTAACGCCTGTTTCCACTTTGAAACCGGCATCACTCAATAGTTTTTGAAGTTCTCCACTGCTTTTTGTTTCCAGAAAGCCAAGCTCGGCAAATGACCAGATGTCTTTAGCGACTTGTTTGTAGGTAGATGCATTTCTATCGATTTCATTGCTGATAAATTCTTTGTCTTTGTCTGGTTTTACTTTTGGATTAAATTCTTTTTGGGCTACAGCCGAAAAAAAGCTGGTTACACACACGAGAATTGAAATGGATGTTTTCATTGCCTGAAGTTTTTCTCAATTTAAAAAATGATTTGGAAACGAACTCTTGAATTAGAGTTGAAAGGCAAAACTCAATTATGACGGGATAATACAGCACACTAACCTTATGTAATTATTTTTTTAGCACAAAGTCATCAAAATTATTTTTGTGAATCACTTTGAAACTCGCGCCTCTATAAGCTTCTGCCCACGCTTTAGGCGCTTTTAAATTTTTATGTGGTTCTGCAAACTCAAATTCAAAGCCATGCAGCTTTCCATCGCGGTCTTCGACCCAATCGATTTCTTGCCGATCATGCGTGCGCCAGAAATGATTGTTGCTGTGGATACCCTTGTAATGAAGTAGTTTGACCCGTTCAGAAGCCAGGAAGTTTTCCCACAGCATTCCGGTATCGTTGCGCATGTTCAGCGACTGGAAATTTGAAATGATGGCGTTGCGTATGCCGTTGTCAAAGAAATACCAGCGTTTCGTTTTTACAATTTCCTTTCGGAGATTTCGGCTGAAACCCTGCACTTTGAAAATCACAAAAACTTTGGTGAGCAGATCGAGATAACGTTCTACGGTGTTCTTGCTCATTTGTAAGTTGCGACCTAATTCTTCGAGTGAAACTTCTTGCCCGATTTGCCAGGCGATCAGTTTTAGCAAGTCAATGATTTTATCCGCGCTTCGAAGATTTTCCATCACGAGAATATCCTTATATAGGTAGGAGCTTACCAGCTCGTTCAGGTAGTCACGTTTTTGTTTTTGCGTTTTAAGTTGACTCAGTTCGGGATAACAACCGTAAATGAGGTGATCATCGAGGTTGCGATGACGCTCGATTACGTTCTCGATTTGTGCATACTCAAGTTGAGCAATAGGATAAAGAGTAAAATCCTTTTTCCTTCCGGTAAGCGGTTCGCCTAATTTATTTTTCAGATCAAACATAGAAGAGCCTGTTACCAAAAGCCGGATACCTTTGATTTCATCTACTATTAATTTAAGTGCCAGGCCGATGTCTTGTACTTTTTGCGCTTCATCAATGATGACCAGATCATAGCCGTTGGTGATGGTTTTGTAATGGCTAACACTCCGTTGGGCAAGCTGGCGTTGCGTTTCCATGTCTTCGCCATTCAGCAATAAACATTTTTTATCTTTCTGTTGAGCGATGACTTCATTGATCAGATAAGTTTTGCCTGTTCTGCGTGCTCCTACAAGCAATGCAACTTTGTTAGGCTGAAGAGCCTTCAAAAGGGAGGTAAGCAGAATGCGTGGTATCGGATTCATGCCTCAAATGTAATAAAAATTCCGTCAATAAACTGACGCAATTTGTATAAATTCCGTCAATAAACTGACGCAATTTATACCCCTATTTTCAGCCTCTGAGATGAAATGCTTTCGGTTTTGTGAACGCCCTAAGGCCAGCATGTGAAAGGGTAGAACCAAACCCCGAATGCTTTCTTCCGCTCCAGGGCACAGCCGCACTCACCCGATCGCAACAATTCCAGTACCCTGTTCCGGCATTGATTTCATGTAAAATATTCTCTGCCCTTTGTTGACTTGCGCTATAAACGGCTGCTGTTAATCCGTATTCGGTATCTTGCATCAGTGTGGTTGCTTCCGTATCGTCTTTCACTTTCATGATACCGATCACCGGCCCAAATGATTCTTCTTGCATCACGCGCATTGAGTTGGTTACATTCACCAACACAGTCGGTTCGAAATAATATCCCTTACCTGAAATTCTTTTTCCTCCTGTCAGAGCTTTGGCTCCATTAGCAACGGCTTCGTCAATTTGATTTTGTAAAACCTGCAGCTGATCTTTTCGCGTAAGCGGCCCGAAGTAAACGCCAGCCTCAGTCGGAGAGCCGAGCTTCCATGTTTTTAGTTCTTTCACGAATTCATCGATATACTGATCATAGATTTTTTCATGAACATAAATTCTTTCTAACGCGCAACAACTTTGACCATTATTATAGAATGCACCATCTGCAGTGCCGGCAGCAACAGATTTTACATCAGCAATGTCATCGGCTACATATAAAGGATCTTTTCCACCGAGTTCGCACTGGCAAGGCACCATCTTGGGTGCTACTCGTTCGTAAATATATTTTCCGGTTTTGTATGAGCCGGTAAAGAAGTATCCATCGAAAGGAAGGTCAAGAAGAATTTCTCCAATTTCTTTTGCTCCAATCGCAACTTGAAATGCATTATCTGTGACACCGGCTTCTTTCAGAAGTTTTTCAATCTCCAAGCCTGTGAGAGAAGAGTATTCGGAAGGCTTGTACATTACTGCGTTTCCCGCAAGCAAAGCCGGAACAAATACATTCACGCCCACCAGGTACGGATAATTCCACGCAGAAATATTGCATACAACTCCAAGTGGTTCGTATGAAATTTTTTCTTTCAATCCTTTCTCATCGACCATCGTTTCATCTGACAAATATTTAATTGCATTATCAGTTAACCACTTAATGCGGGCACAAGCTCCGTTCACTTCATTGCGCGATTGCTGCAAAGGTTTGCCGACTTCGGAAGTTAAAACGGCAGCAAGTAATTCAATATTTTTTGTGAGCAGTTCTGCAAATTTTTTCAAGGTAGCTACACGTTCTTCCAAAGGCTTTCTGCTCCATGCAACCTGTCCTTGCCGCAACATATTCAGTTTATCAGTAGCTGATTCTTTTGAGTCTTCTTTTAACTCTGTGATAACTTCTTCGGTAGCTGGATTGATAACTTTTAAGGACATATGCAGTTAAACTTGGTAGTAAGAATTTTTATTGAATACTGTTGAGAAAACTGTCACGGATATTTTTGACAAAGACGCTGTGTTGATCCATCATCCGTTCCGGGTGCCATTGCACCAGAAGCATAAATGGTTTTCCAACCGGCTTCTTCCATTCAATCCCTTCCACTACGCCATCGGATGACAAACAATTTGCTATGAGATCTTTTCCGATCCGCTCCGCACTTTGGTGATGAGCACTGTTGATTTCTCCTGTCAGCGTTATCGTGATTCCGGAAAGAAAACTGTTTGCATCCACATGGACGTGATGATAACGATCTTCACCCTCTTTAAATTTGGAATGATTAAATTTACCAAATGTAGGTAAGTCTGGTATTAACGTTCCTCCAAAATAGACATTCGCAATTTGCAGTCCGCGGCAGATGCCCAACATGGGAAGTTTATTCTTCTGGGCGTGCTCAATCACCATCAGTTCAAATTCATCACGCTCTTCATCCATGTCATCATCACAGAGCGTTACATTTTCAGGTCGATTATAAAAACGCGGATGAACATCTTCTCCACCGGTCAGCAATATTCCCTGGCACTTGTTGATGTCATCAAAATTGCTTTGGGCATAACCAAGGCGTACCGTCTCTACGCCAGCTGCCTGCATCCAACTATCGTAGTTGGCGTATTTTTCGCAGTCGGTGATGCCAATGATTTTTTTCTTACTCACAATGCTTTCAGGTAAAGTGCCTTGAAGTCTTCACGCGTCACCGGTTTGGGATTATTGGGATGAGCAAAGTCGGCAATAGCCAGGTCAGCCAGGGTTTCAATATGTTCCTGCTTTACACCGATGTCGCGCAGTTTGTGCGGAATGTTAACTTTTGAATTCAGATCAAAGAGATATTTTACTACCCCGGCACCTGTTTCGTCTTTCAGTTCCAGCGTACGGGCAATTCTTCTGAACTTATCTTCAAAACCACTGATGTTGAATTCCATGCCGTAAGGAATATTAACGGCATTGGCTAATCCATGATGAGTATCCAATAATGAAGACAACGGGTGTGCGAGTGAATGCACAACACCTAATCCTTTCTGAAAAGCAACGGCTCCCATCAGCGATGCAATCAGCATTTTGCTGCGCGATTCCAGATCTGGTTTGTTAGTCGCCTTTTCAAGTGATTGATTAATTAAAGAGATGCCTTCGAGCGCGATTCCTTCACACATCGGATGCGGCATCTTTGCAATGTATGCTTCCATGTTGTGGGTGAGGGCATCCATGCCGGTAGCTGCGGTCACAAATGCGGGCAGCTCCATCGTGAGCATCGGATCAGCAAACACAATTTTTGCCAACAGCTTAGGTGAGAACAAAATCTTTTTTTGATGTGTGACATCGTCTGCAATGATAGCGCTCCTTCCCACTTCACTTCCGGTTCCTGCTGTTGTGGGAATGGTAATGAAATGAGGAACATCGTTTGTTACAAAAACATCGCCACCTATCAGGTCATCATATTTGAACAAATCTTCGCGATGATTAACGCGCAGCACAATTGCTCGCGCTACGTCCAATGCTGCTCCACCACCGATACCAATTATGCTGTCGCGGTTGGTTTGATCGTAAACGTCCGTGCCCTTGTAAACGTCTGACTTTACAGGGTTCTTATGGATATCGTGAAATACTTCTGCTGAAATATTTTTCTTTTTCAGATCGTTGACAATTTCTTTAAAGAAACTCAACTGCGCTACCACGCTGTCAGTTGAAATCAGGGGGCGTGATAAATTGTTTTTGATCAGATAGTCGGCCAACTCTTTTACTGATCCTGCGCCAAAGCGGATCGTTGTTGGAAAATTGTATTGGTAAATTTTATCAAAAGTCATAATTGCAAAAGTAATTGTTATTAGCTTGAATCACGATTAAGGATTCGTAAAATTTTGAAACCCCATGACGATCGAGATTGTACCGCCAGCTCCATTTGATTTTTCACTTACACTGGACTACCTGAAACGCTCGCCTCATGAGTTGCTTCATTCATGTGATGATCATTCAGTCACGAAAGCAATTGCAGTAAATGGTTTAGTCATTCCCATTCAAATCACTGGTGATAATCGCAAACTTAAAGTCATTTCTTCAGGAAATTTGAGCGTGCCAGCGCAACAAGCTGTAGTGCATTATGTTGAGGAATGGTTTGATCTCAAAACGGACATTGCTCCTTTTTATAAACTTGCCAGGAAGGATGAGTTACTCAAAGACTTGGTAAGACGTTTTCATGGTTATCGTATCGTCAGCATCCCTGATTTGTTTGAGTCGCTGGTGTGGGCAGTGATTGGCCAACAAATCAATGTGGCGTTTGCTTATGTGGTAAAACAACGATATGTAAAGACGTTTGGTGAAAAGATAATTTGGAACGATCGTGATCTGTATCTTTTTCCTTCACCTCAGGTAACGATGCATATTCCGGATGAAGAATTACTTTCGATGCAATTTTCAAGACAGAAAGCACGATACATAAAGTTGATCGCTGAGGCATTCGCTTCCGGAGAGCTTTCACGCGACAAGATCGCGCTACTTACGTTGGAAGAAGCAAAGAGAGAACTGACGAAAATCAAAGGCATAGGCAACTGGACAGCGAACTACGCGATGATGAAAACCTTTCGCAGACCAGATGCATTTCCTTTGGAAGATGTGGCACTTCACAATGCGATTAGAATTTTGAAAGGCATGAAAAAAAAGCCATCCCTGCAAACTGTGAAACGCGTGTTCAAAAATTATCAGGGATGGGAAGCCTACGCCACGTGGTATTTATGGAAGAGTTTGAGTTTGTGATTATTCATCCTTCATTCCCGACTTAGCTTTTGCTTTGATCCTGGTTATAATTGCTTTGCCTCTTACACAAAAAAAGGCACTCCTGGTGTCGCGTACTTCCGCATGCCTTCTTCGTTTATCTCAACACCAATACCTGGTTTGTCCAACAGTTTAATAAAACTATTTTCCACCATCGGTCCTTCAAATGTGACGATCTCCTTGAACATCGGGTCCGTATGAAAATAGATTTGCCATTCTAGAATTAAAAAGTTGGGAACGGATGCGCAAACATGGCAGGAAGCCATCGCGCCTAAAAACGAAGCAACCATGTGCGGAGCGAATGGCACATAATATAAGTTGGCGAGGTTGGCAATTCGCTGTGCTTCACCTAAGCCACCTGCTTTTTGCAGATCAGGCATGATGATATCTACCGCGCCTATCTCAAGCATTTTTCTAAAACCAAGTGCGAGATAATGATTTTCACCTGCGCAGATAGGTGTGCTAGTTGAGTCCGTGATTCTTTTATAGGCCTCCACATTTTCTGCCGGAATGGGTTCCTCCAGCCAAAGTAAATTCAAATGCTCTAAGCGTTTTGCGATAGCGTGCGCTGTTGGTGCATCGTAGCGTCCATGCATATCAAGGCATATATCGATGAGTGGCCCGACTGCCTCTCTCGCTGCCGTTACCTGGTCAACCATGCGTTGCAGTTCGCCCGGGCTGGCAGTCCAATTATATAAGTCATACTTATTTGGATCATTTCGTTGATCGAGATCAAATTTGATGGCATTGAAGCCCATGTTCTTCGCATTCAAGGCTGCATCGGCAAAATCTTTGGGCGTTGGCAATCTGTTTTGATATAAAGCCGTATCGCAATACACTCTTATCTTATCACGAAATTTTCCGCCAAGCAATTGGTAAACGGGAAGACCCAATGCCTTGCCAGCCAAATCCCACAACGCAGTTTCAACGGCTGTCATCACGGCAACGTACATTCCCGATTGTGCGCCTTCAAAAATTCCAGACTTCCGGAGGTCTTCAAAAAGTCGGTTTACATTCAAAGGGCTTTTGCCTTTGATCCGTTCCCCAAACATCTTGACAAGGTGATAGGTACCTGGTGTTGCATCCACGCCTTCACCGCATCCCCATATTCCCTGGTTGGTGTGAATTTTCACAAAGAGACTATGGCCGCCACGAATGTATCCGCATTTAGTATCTGTGATTTTTAAATCGGATGGAATGGAATTCTTTGAAGTGTTCTCGATTGCTTTTTCAAATCCTTCTCCAAAAGTGGTGAGTGGAAACATGGCTGCAGCCAACGCGCCTTTGGTTAAGAAGGAACGCCTCGATGATTTGTCTGATAATGTGTTCATATGGATAGTTGAGTTACCAGGTTCTGGTTTTGAGTAATTCTTGAATTTGTTCTTTGGGTACGGGAAGTTCATTGATATGATCGTTCAGCCACTTCGAAAAATCTTTTTCAATGTCATCTGACCACCGATTGTCAATTTGCGCAGCGGAATATTTTCCTTCACGGATTCTAAGATGACCAAACATATCACGTAAGCGCACAATCTCTGAAGTCTTCACTACTTTCTCAGCAAGATGTGGAGGTATAAAAATTACTCCACCGTCTCTTGCCAACACCACATCACCCGGCATCACCGTAGCATGGCCGATGCGCGTGGGTTGATTGATGCCAACCAATGTAGTGTTCAATTCTCCATCCGGGTTATTCAAATGGTGTGACGGATGATAGGAACGGAACAGTGAAGTGAAATTTTTCAACTCTTTCAATCCACTGATGTCACGAATTGCCCCATCGTAGATAATTCCGTTTCCGGAATTGGTGAGAATGGCTGTACCAACATTGTCTCCAATGGTTGGTCCGTCTTCATGCGCACCAAACTGATCGACAACATACACATCGCGCTTGACAAGCAAGGCCACGGTCCATGCATTCTGTGATTTGATTCTTCCATCTCTGTTGTGCCCGCGATCATCGATGGCACGATGAATGTCTGGTCGACCAGGAATGAAAATAGCAGTGACCGCGCGACCAACCAACACACTGTCTGGATTGATCGACTCCCAACCATCTTCATATTGATGTTTGTAATTGTCTCCTTTCAATACCGCCCAGGCTTCCTCCAGGGTTACTCGCTTCATCCGATTTAAAATGGCATCAGGTACTTTGGGCCGGCCGTCCGAAAATCTTTCCCCTTTCCAAAGCGGAGTGAGAAACAATAGTTCTTCTTTTGAAATCTGCTGCGCATGTAATGCGTTGCAAATCCAGATTAGTAATAGACCTGTAAAAAGTGTTTGTATTTTTTTCATGCTGATTTGAATGAGTTTGTTTTCTTAATCTTTCTTGGGTGGTCTTCTATGCCAGTAAGAGGCAAGAATCGAACCCGTGATATTCATGAGCGGTCCGAAGACAGCAGGAGCGAGGCCTACTGTTGCAATCTTTCCCATTTCTTTGGCAATGCCTGACGCGAGTCCCGCATTTTGCATTCCAACTTCAATGGCCACCGTTCTGCTATCACGTTCACTTAGTTTCAAGAGTCTAGCACTCCAATACCCGATCAGGTATCCAAGCATATTATGAACTATCACCAACACGATGAGCAAGAGCCCGATGTCAAGCAAGCTTTCTCTGCCAGCAGCGGTCACAAATGCAATCACGCCTGCAATCCCGAGCATTGACACATACGGCATTGCCGTGTCAAGCCATTTGGATTTTCCACGCAATAATTTGTTAAACAACAAGCCTGCTCCGATAGGGATCATGATCATTTTAAAAATGTCCCACATCATTTTGTATAGATCAATTTCGATGAATGTGCCCGCAAGAAATTTCATGAGCAGCGGAGTGACGAAAGGGGCGAGCAATGTTGTTAGCGAGGTAATCGTAATCGACAAGGCAAGATTGGCTTTTGCCAGGTAATTCATAACATTGGAGGCAAGGCCACTGGGTGAACATCCGATGAGCACAAGGCCCGCTGCAATTTCCGGTGAAAATCCACTGATGTTTGCCAGCGCAAATCCAAGAATGGGCATGATGGTGAATTGAGCGGCTACACCAATCAACACTGCTTTTGGTTCTTTGGCAACGGACACAAAATCTTTGGCACTCATAGACGTGCCCATGCCGAACATAATTATTTGGATCAACGGTGTAATCAAGGTGATTAATTTCAATCCGTTGATCTCGGTGAAGTTAGCTGGATAATAAAGCGTCATTGTTACTACTCCGAAAATCATTGTGGAGTAGCTGTAACCTTTCAAATGCTCATAGCCCTGAAATGATATTCCCAAAGAAATAAAAAACAGGATGAGTGATATTCCGGCCTTTTCAATTCCGCCAATAAAAATAATAGCCAGGGAAACGATGAATGCAAGTACGGCCACAACGCTCGCGATTCTAAAAAGTAATTTAGTCTTCAAGGAAGTTTAGAATTTATTAAAAGTTTAGTGAAAGCCTGATCTGATGTAAGACCAGGCTTTACCGTTCAATCAGTTAACTATAAGTTCTGTCGTGAGAACGTTTTTCATCCCACTCTTTTGTTGGTGCAAAATAGGTTGTGTCACTGGCGTGAAGGTGTTTTTTAACTTCTTCATCAATCAGTTCTATTCCCAAACCTGGTGCAGACAACGGTACCGGAGCATAACCTTTATCAACCAACTTTCTACCGTCAGTGGTCTTCACCAATCCTTCCCACCAAGGTAAATCCACAGAATGATGTTCAAGTGCGAGAAAGTTTTGAGTGGCAGCAGCACAGTGCACGTTTGCCATGAAGGAAACAGGAGTGCCTGCCTGATGCATTGCCATCGCGATTCCTTTTTCTTCAGCGTAGTCACCAATTCGTTTTGTTTCCAACAACCCGCCAGAAGAAGCAAGGTCAGGATGAATGATATCCACCGCATGATTGTCGATGAGTGGTTTAAAGTTTTCAAGTAAGAAAATATCTTCACCCGTAAGCGTTGGAGTTTCGAGTGCAGTTGTAATTGTTTTGTGTTGTTCGGTCATCTGCCAGGGCACCATGTCCTCCAGCCATGCCAGCCGATATTTGTCAAGTGCCTTGCCGAGACGAATGCAATTATTTAAATCAAAGTGACCATAATGATCCGTTGATAAAGGAATTTCATAACCAACCATGCTGCGGACATTTTCAACAATCCTGGCTAATTCTTCCAGACCTTTTTCTGTGATCTGAATTCCTGTGAAAGGATGTCTTGTATTAGCGTACGACATATATCCACCTTGCCATTGATTTCCTCCGCCTTCTTTGAAAATGTTCGGATTGACCAACGTTCCCGGAATGTTTCTCAGTTCGCCAATGGATACATCCATTTTTAACCACGAGTATCCTTGTGTTTCGGTGCGATACTTAATTAGTTTTTTTTGTTCCTCGGGACTCGAAGCTTCCGGTGTATCCGCATAGATCCGAATTGAATCGCGGTAACGTCCACCTAAAAGTTGCCATGCAGGAACATTATATGCCTTGCCGCATAAATCCCAAAGCGCCATCTCTACACCGCAAACTCCTCCTGCCTGTCTTGCTGGTCCTCCGAATTGTTTTATGATTTTAAAAATCTTTTCAACGTTGCAAGGGTTTTCTCCAAGTATCCTGCTTTTCAACATCAACGCATAACGTGGATCCGCTCCATCGCGCACTTCACCTAAACCGTAGATTCCCTGGTTGGTGTCAATTCTGATAATGGCTGTGCGACCAAGTACTGTGGTTACACAATAGCGCAGATCAGTTATCTTCAGTTCCGATGGCGCTGAAGCACGTTGAACTTTTGAAGTAGTCTGTGCCACCGTGTCTTCGAATGAAAGCCCCATGAATGCAGTAAGACTCATTCCTCCCAATGCTGTTTTCTTTAAAAAATTTCTTCGATTGCTACTCGTAGTCGGGTTATCAATTTCTTGCTGACGAACTTGAGCAGCAACAGCTTCTCGTTCTTTGTTCCCTTTTGCTATTTGTTGAATAATACTTTTCATGACATTTCTATTTTAGTTTAACACTTAATAATTCCTCTCTTTGAGATAGTCATCCAATTCTTTTTTTGACATGGGGAGTTTTCCAGGATAATTGTTTACCCAGTTCAGAAAATCTTTTTTTATGGTGTCCGTCCATTCACTATCAATTTCTCCTGCTAAATATTTTTTCTCCCGCAGACGTTGATGTCCGAATTGATCGCGAAGTGCTGTTACTTCCGAAGTGAGAACCAATTGTTCAACTAAATGTGCAGGAATGAAAATGACTCCATGTTTTTTTGCCAGCACTACATCGCCCGGCAATACGGTTGCACGACCAACACGAATGGGCGCATTGATTGTTGTGAGCATCATCTGATTGATATAAGAAGGATCACTTCCTTTCACCCACATATTGAAACCTTTTATTTCAGAAAGACCTTCCACATCCCGCACCGAACCAAAAAAGATCACGCCTCGCTGCGACTTGGCATAAATAGAATTGCCTAGGTTGTCACCAATCAAAGTACCATCAGCAATTTTTCCGTAACTATCGGCAACGTAAACATCTCCTGTTGTGAGCATATCAATCGGCCAGGAGTTGGTGCCACCTTTTTGTGAGCGACCTTCTGTTTTGCCTTGCTCTTTCACATAATTCTGCAAGTCCGGGCGTAGCGGAATATATTGAGCTGTTACCACTCTCCCGGTCATTGCACTATCAGGCCAAAGAATTTGCCAATCGCCTTCGTATTGATTGTTGTATCCTTTGTTGCGCAGCACGCCCCACGCTTCTTCCATCGAAATATTTTTGAGTCGCGCGAGAATGGCATCGGATACTTTAGGTCGCCCGTCCGCGAAACGTTCTCCCTTCCACTCAGAAGTTAGTGCCTTGATGTATTCAGGTGAAGACCCAACACGCTGGCCGAATGAGTTTACACAACAATAGACTAAGAATAGTGATGTAATGAATTTTATTTTCATGGGTTAAAGATTAATAATTGATGATGGTTAAGGAATGTGTCGTTCGCGACAACCGACAAAACTTAATCTAAGCTACCAACATGAGAGACAAAGTTGACTCCGTCTGAAAAGCAATATCACCGACTGGATAATTGAATTTAAAAAGAGCAGCCATGCAAGGCTGCTCTTTTCCAGGTTAGCTTTACTTAAATAACCACATCTTGGTGGCAAGATCATCAGCTCCTTGTTCTGTAATTGCTGCTTGAACGTTAGGGTTAACCAGAATTTCCGATGGAGGATATTTTATCCTGTTGATGAAATCACCAGGCACTTCGCTTCCAGCGAATGCATTAGGAGTGAGTGCTGGAAATCCTGTGCGTCTGAAGTTGGCCCACGCTTCAGGACCATGTAAGAAAGAGGCAACCCAATACTGTTCACCAATTTGCTGCAACTCTGTTCCAACGGTAAGTTGATTTGAAGTGATGGCAAAGTAGTCAGTGATGTCCGAAGCCGCGATTGCTGAACCCGGATCGTACGAAGCCATTTGATTCATGTGCGCGGTAACTCCATCCGTAAAATAGCCGGAGGCAGTTGCAAAGCCACCGGAAATCCATCCGCGCATTGCAGCTTCTGCCAACAACAAATTAGTTTGCCCGGCAGTGACGATAAACATGGGCGAAGTCTTCTTCACTACGCGTGTTCTGTCGGCCTGACTAAATGCAAATTGAGTTCCGCCACCGGGTAATAGCCCACCTGCTGTATTCGCAGTAGCATCTGTACTACCAACAGGCAAACCATATTGATTTGCAGCTGTGCGGTCGGCAACGGCTTCAGTTTGTGCGGTTCCTGAATTTGCCCCCACATAACGAACGGCAATGGCTGCCAGACGCGGATCGCTTGTGTTCTTAAGAAAATCTACAAATGGTTGACCGAGGTGGAAGTTTGCGGCTTCTGTTCCTGTCAAAGTAGTGCCAATACCATTGCTGAAGTTTGCATCGTGCTTGATGATGGCATTATCAGCGTTTGAAAGTATAACACCGCCAGCAAAAGCAGCAGCCACAGTTGACTGCGCAGTGGTTGCATCTGCTTTGCTCAATCTCATTCCTGCCCTCAGTAAAAGAGAATACCCAAATTTCTTCCACTTTGTCACATCTCCACCATACAACACATCACTGGTTTCAATTTTTCCGGTAGCATCAAGAGCACCTGTGGCTTGTGTCAGTTCATTGATGATATCGGCATAAATGGATTGCTGCGTATCGTATTTTGGAAAGAAATTATTTCCAAAATAACCAGCGCCAGCTTCCGAGTAAGGTATATCTCCATAGGTTTGGGTGAGCACCATAAAAGCATTTGCTCTGATGATTCGAGCCATGTTGTATAGGTTGGCTCGGGTAGCATCAGACTTGGTTCTGTTAATCACATCACTCGCGTAATTGACTACGTTCTGAAAATAGTTTGTCCAGTTGAGGGGAGTGTTTGTTACATTGGTTTGATTAAAATTACCGCCTACCAAGACCCCCGTGTTGGATGAAAACATTTGTTGAACAATTGCTATTTCATAAGTCAGACTTGGTGTGGGCGAGGAATTGATAATGGCATTGTTCAAAAGAAATGCAGGATCAAGTGATATCGCCCCCGTTTTGCTGGTATTCAATTCATCGAATCCACTGTCGCAGGAAGTTACAAGCAGAAGGGAAATCGATAGGAATAAATAGTTAGTTATCTTTTTCATGATTTCGCTCGTTTAGAATTTAACATTGAGATTGAAACCGTAGCTCCTGGTGGTAGGAACGCTTGGAGATTCAAGACCCACTACGTTATCGGAAGTGTAACTGAAACTTTCCGGGTCAACGTTGGGTATCCATTTTTTAAGCATAAGCACGTTGTTCGCGACAAAACTTAAACGCAGACCTTTGACGGGTGATTTGGTGCCCAAGTACTTTGTAAAATCATAACCAAGTGTCACCTGGCGTAATTTCCAGTAACCTGCGTTGTAAATAACCGGCTCTACTATTCCCGATCCACGTACAACTGAATAATAGTTTTCAGCTGTTGACGATGCAGTGTTAATGTTACTGTTGATATCCACTCCGTTTCCGATTACTTTACCCGGATCATTTCCGAATCCATCCAACGTTCCCCCCTCGCGACCAGGAAGGGTTTCTGTTAAGAGACCATGACGATAGGCATTGAAATTTGTGCCTGACAAGACCTTACCTCCCAACTTGAAATCGATCAGGAATGAAAGGGTAACTCCCTTATAGGTAAGGGTGTTGGTAAAGCCACCTACCCATTTCGGCAATGCGCTTCCAAAAGGAATTGGTTTTGGAGTTGCGAGTGGTAAACCATTAGATCCAAAAACGATCATTCCTTTATGGTCGGGATTAATGGATCCGTCATCTCTTTTATATCCGTATCCAACAATTTGTCCCAGTTCCTGCCCCACAATTTGTTGCACCCAGCCATTAAACACGTGTGTTCCCACGGTAATATTTTCGCCAGGTGTACTTGTGAAGATGTTTAGCACCTTGGTGATGTTATAGGCACCAGTAAATGTAAAGTCCCATTGAAGCTTATCTGTTCTTACCGGGACTGCATTTACCATTAACTCGATACCTTGATTTTGACTTTGCCCGGCATTAATTCTGGTGTTAGTAAATCCGGAGGCATCGGAAATCTGAACGGGTACAATCTGGTCGATTGTAAGTTTATGATATGCGGCCAGATCAAATCCTAAACGGCCATTCAACATTTTCATTTCAAGACCCACTTCAGTTTCTTTCACCCGCATCGGTCGTAATTTGGAGTTCGGAACTATAAGGTTGCTGTAGTTACCTACGGCTTGCCCTCCAAACTGCGCGGCATTTACTCCGTAGTACAACGCATTCGCGTAAGGAGGAACATCTCCATCACTACCAGCCTCCGCATAAGCGGCCCTGAATTTTGCAAAATCTAACCAGCTTGGTTTGGTAGAAAATGACTCTGAAAACACATAGCTGGCTGAAACTGAAGGATAGAAAATGTCTCTTTTACCAGGAGCCAGTGTAGAGAACCAATCAGTGCGTCCAGTGGTATTTAAGTAGAGATACTTTTTATAGTTTATTTCAGCAGAGTAATACAATGAATTTATTCCCCACTCATTAAGTGTATAAATGGGATCTTTCAGTCGGCCATTTTGAACAGTGTAAAGTCCCTTTACAACAAAGTCCGTTACCTGAACATTGTTTATGTCCATTCGTCTTCTCATTTGATTTCCACCTACCATTAGGTTGACTCCAAAATCACCAAACGTTTTAGCTCCAGATAGCAGGAAGTCAACGTTGGTTTCTCTAAACCTCGCGGACTCTTGAGTAAATACACCATTGTAAAAACCGGGAGCATTGGCGGAGTAAACAGAACTTGAATTGATAGACGCCTTGCCGGTGGGGAGATTAATGTAATCATTATCTCGTGAGAAAAAATCCTGACCTGCACGAACCTGAGCGTAGAGCCACTTGGTGATATCATACTTCATGGAGACGTTGCCGAATATCCTGTCTCTACGAATATTTTGCTTGACTTCATTCAGCACCCAATATGGATTTGTCCTGTTGGTGAATCGGGAGTAGTTATATTCTCCGCCTCCGGGATTATAGGCGTTGGCTTTCAGCACATCCAGTGGCATTGTGTTAGCCATCGCATAAAGAGAAGTCGGAATCGAATTATCCTGATCAGAAACCACGGGTGGATTTTTGTTGTATTCATTGGAATAGTTGATGTTGCCTTTGAAACTCAACTTTTCACTCAGATCGTATCCGAAGCCGAGATTGATTGTCTTTCTCTCAAAGGAATTATTGGGAGTTATACCTTTGCTATCCAGATTAGAAACAGATAGATTCATTCCCCCTTTTTCACCATTTACAGATAATGCGATCGTGTTTGTTAAGTTTTGACCAGTTCTATAGAACTGATTAATAATTCCATTTTGAGCTACATACGGAATGTTCGCATTTGCGCCTTGACCATTAAATAATATCTGTGTCATGCCAGGTTGAATTTTTGGTCCCCATGACCATTGTCCAGTGTTTGGATTGGGCGCTGCGTTGGGTGATGCCGGCCCAATGCCGTTTTCGCCCTGGCCGTAAATTTTTTGGTACTCAGTATAATCCAACGGGGTTTCGTTTGTGTAATTCATGTTATAAGTCAAGCCGATACCCTTATTGGCTCCGCGGGATTTTGTAGTAATCATAAGCACACCATCCTTAGCCCTTGACCCATAAAGAGCTGCTGCAGTTGAACCTTTCAATACGGTCATGCTCTCGATGTCGTCTGGGTTAATGCTTGAAAAACTATCACCACCGTCTGTAGACGCACCACTGCCTCTGTTAGCAATCGAATTATCTCCGGCAGTGTTGCCTTGGTTAGTTCCAAAATTTATGTTGGTGATCGGAACTCCATTCACCACAATAAGAGGCACGTTTTGTCCTGAAAATGATGATTGACCGCGGATACGGATTTTTGAAGTTCCTGCGGGTCCAGTTCCCAAACTTGAAATGTTCACACCAGCGATCTTTCCCTGGAGGGTGTTCATTAAATTGGTAGTGCGGTTGACGGCAATCTGATCAGCATTAACTTTGGTTGTTGCATAACCCAAGCTTTGGGCAGAGCGCTCAATTCCAAGAGCGGTTACCACTACTTCCTCCAATGATTTGATATCGGGAGTAAGGGCTACATCAATTACACTGCTATTATTCACAGGCACTTCTTTGGGGGCAAATCCAACAAAAGAGAATACCAATACAGCGTTCTCATTGGAAACACTGATTGTATATTTCCCGTCTGCATCGGAAATGGTTCCATTGGTGGTACCTTTTTCAACGATGTTTACCCCAGGGATTGATTGCCCTGTATCATCGGTTACTTTGCCTGAAACATTGAAGGCTACGCGCAGATCAGGAAATGCATTGGCCTGAATGGTAATCAAGGCAAAAATGAGCAGCAGGTAGCTAAACCTGCTCACGCAAAAAACCACTCCTGACGGTGGTCGCTTAAGAGGGTGTAAAGGTGAATTCATAAAGTGAGAGTTTTGGTTGATGATTAGATTAAAATCAAATCTTCCAATCTTTCACCTTCTAAACTTCCAAAAAACCCAAGTGATGGATATTATACAATCGTTTGCAGGAGGTAACTGTCAAAATGAAACCATTTTACAAGGATGCTGAAACACTATGAGCGATAAGAATTCACCGAAATATTTTTAGGTATTGTTTTGGAGTGTCGAATTACAATCTGAACGAACGAAGTTTACTGACACGCGTCCCTTCAGTCTTTAAATGCTTCAGTGTTTTTGTTGCAGATTGGCAATTGCTTCAAATTCCGGAGCAAGGCTTGAAGAAAGCCGTTCGAATATTTTGAAGTAACTACTATAAGTCGGATGATTCGCCTGATTGGGTTTGAAAGTATCGTTCAGTTCAACGGTCTGGGCTGCCTCATCCAGGCTTTTATACTTCCCTATGTCGGTGGCGCTTACTAAAAATGAGCCGAATGAAGCGCTGTTTGCATTTTTGCTGATGGTTACTGGCTTGTTAAAAATATCAGCAATCATTTGTGTGCAAAAAGGGATAGACGCAAAGCTTCCGTTTACAGAAAGCTGGTTGATTAGGCGATGTTCTTCCAATGTTTTGGCGATACTATATATTTCATAAAGTATTCCTTCAATAGTAGCCCGTATAAAATGTTTGCGCTCGTGATTTATATTCAAACCAAAATAGCAGCCGCGTGCATTTGCATTCCAGATGGGGGCGCGCTCACCCAATAGATAGGGAAGAAAAAGCAGGCCGTCTGATCCGACAGCTACATTCGATGCTTCGCGGATTAAGTTATCTATTATTGATTCAGTATCATACGGTGTATTGAAATCACCGAACTTCTTGGCAAACCACTCAAAAATCACTCCACCATTGTTGGTTGGCCCACCGGAAACAAAGCGGTTTTCGGAAAGGATATAATTAAAGAAACGGTGTTTGTCGTCATGCAACAATTCTTTTGAAATTACACGTACAGCGCCACTGTCTTCAACGGTTATGGTTGCTTTTCCTTCTTCCCATACTCCGGCCCCCAGGGCGGCCATGCATCCATCGCTGGAGCCTAGAATTATTTTTGTGGATGATGGGAGGCGAAGTGATTTCTGGTATTCCTTACGGAGTTTTCCTGGCGAATGAAAAATAGGCGCCAACTGGGGAAGTTGATTTTCTGTGATACCAGCATAAGCCAATGATTCGGATTCCCATTTGATAGTGCGAATATTTAGTAAGCCTGTAGCCGAAGCCAGGCTATAATCAATGAAGTATTCCCCGGTGAGTTGTTGAATGATATAACTTTTTATAGAGAGAAACTTATACGTATTCTTGAAGCGTTCCTGATCATGGTTTTTTATCCACGCAATTTTTATCAAAGGCGACATGGGATGGATCGGGGTGCCGGTAATGTCGTGCAACTTGTTTCCATTTGCCGAAGCTCGTAGTTCATTTGCTTCCATCTTCCCACGGTTATCGGCCCAGGTGATGGCGTTGCCCAATGGAACCCCTCTATCATCTATCGCCAGCACGCTGTGCATGGATGCGCTGAAACAAATACTGACTACGTTATATTTTTTTGGATGTATTTTCTCTGTTAACAAATTCTTGAGCACATACAGCATGGTAATAAAAATTTGCTCCGGATCTTGCTCGCTGGAGTCCGGTTCGTTGTGAAAGGTTGGATAGGATCCTTTCATAAAACCGATACTGTTTCCGCTCATGTCAAAGGCGAAAATCCGTACGGCATTGGTTCCTAGTTCGATGGTAATGATACAGTCCATGGTTACTGATATTAAGTTTTTCAGGGCAGGTTTCTTTTTCTAAAATCGCTGGGCGTGTAGCCCGTTAATTTTTTAAATGTGGTCGAAAAATGTTGAGAAGAATAAAACCCGGTTGTCAGGGCGATAGCCGTTACATTCTCTTCTGGCTGGTTTAATAATTTTATTGCCTCGGATATCCTGATGTTGATCAAATAGTTTAATGGAGAAAAGCCGGTGTAGTTTTTTACTTTTTCATTAAATGCGGTTGCGCCAAGGCCTGTAAGTGCAGCCATTTCCTCCACAGTCCATTGATGAGCAAGATTTTGTCGCAGGGTTTGTTCCAGTTTCAAAAATGTTTGAGGGAAGTCGCGCTGCGAATTGTTTTGTTGCGTGACTTGCCTGGCAATGCAAATAAACAATTCGTCTATTAAATGATTAACCCGCGTGGTATAACCAATTTCCTGAGAGGTTAACTCATTCTTTATATTTTGAAAAAGAGCAGCTCGCTCTTTTATCTTAATCACAATGCCCGATGAATTGAACCATAAAATTTTACTGATCGTAGCGCTTTCGCTTTGGGTCAGGTTACTCCATCTTCCAAACAGCATTCCGCCTGGACTAACGCTCTCTACTCTTAAATTAATCCACGTAAGGGTGCCGATTTGAAGTATTCCATTTTCACCTCCAAATACCTGACCTGGCAAAATAACTGCTAAATCACCAGGATATAAATTGAATTTATTGCTACCGATGATCCATTCAAATTTTCCCTCCAACACGGCATACACGCGCAAATATTCAGTTGACATAGGATGAAGTGAATGCAGTTGGGTGTTGTTATTTTTCTTCAGTGCAAATTCAAGGATATGCGAAAACCCATGAAGTTCCTTTGACTGGCCCTGCTGAAGAAAAAACTGGTTCATGCTTAACTATAGAAACTGGTGCATATCTCTATAAAATGATTTCCATTCTAAGTCCGGGTTTCAAGATAGAAACATATTTGCAAAGAATTGTTCAATATCCATCGCCTGAACTTTTTGGTAGTTTAAGAATTGAAGGATCGAAACCTTTGGTGAGGCTTCCATGCCTGAATGGACGACTTAATTTTTCAGAATGACCAATGGTGATAAGAAAAATCTTTTTATGAACAGCGTGGCTTCGTATGCCAGGTTTAGGGTGCATACAGTTAAGTCACGCTTGTTCATGGTCGCATTATGTATTCAGTTAGTTTTTATTTATGGTTGCGAGGTGAAAAAGGAAACGCCTAAGTTTCCTTTCTTAAATGCGGATTTAAGTATTGACCAGCGTGTAGAGGATTTGATCGGCAGGATGACGCTGGAAGAAAAAATCAGCCAAATGGTAAATGATGCTCCGGCAATCGAGCGGCTCGGCATTCCAAAATACAATTGGTGGTCGGAAGGATTGCATGGTGTGGCACGTGCTGGTTTGGCAACTGTGTTCCCGCAAGCCATCGGCCTGGGTGCAACTTGGGATTCGGAACTTCTTCACGATGTATCAACAGCCATTGCGGATGAAGCACGCGCGAAGCATTCCAACTTCATAAAAAAAGATAAACGCTTTATTTATCAAGGGCTCACCTTATGGTCACCTAACATAAATATTTTCCGCGACCCGCGCTGGGGCCGTGGGCAAGAAACGTATGGCGAAGATACTTACCTGACCGGAAAGCTTGCTGTGCAATTTATCAAAGGCCTGCAGGGCGATGATACAACCTATTATAAAACTATCGCGACAGCAAAACACTTTGCTGTCCATAGTGGTCCGGAAGAAGGAAGACACTCTTTTAATTCCACCACAGAAGAAAATGATTTGCAGGAAACTTATTTGCCTCAATTTGAAATGGCGATCAAAGAAGGCAAACCTTATTCGGTGATGTGTGCTTATAACCGCTACAATGGAGAACCTTGTTGTGGTAACAAAAGACTTTTACAGCAAGTGCTTCGCAACGATTGGAAGTTTAATGGCTACATCGTTTCCGACTGCGATGCGATTGTTGATATTTATAAGTTTCACAAAGTAGTTGCAACGCCTGAAGAAGCTGCAGCACTTGCTGTAAAATCAGGGACTGATCTCGAGTGCGGGAATGTATATCTTAATCTAAAATCGGCTGTCGAAAAAGGACTGATTAATGAAAAAGAAATTGATGTTGCCATCAAACGACTTTTTAAAGCAAGATTTAAGTTAGGGATGTTTGATCCGGATGAAAAGGTCCCGTATGCTCAAATACCTTACTCTGTAGTCGATAGCAAAGAACATAAAGCATTGTCGTTGGAGGCAGCTCGCAAATCTATGGTGCTGTTAAAAAACAAAGACAACATTCTGCCTTTGAAAAAAGACATTGGCACTGTTGCTGTTATCGGCCCGAATGCTGATCAATGGCTGATGCTCCTCGGTAATTATAATGGAGTTCCATCTGATCCGATTACTCCGTTAAGAGGCATCAAGGAAAAAGTGAGTTCAAAATCAAAAGTGCTCTTTGCGCAAGGTTGTGAATTAGCCGAAGGCATGCCGATGTTTTATACCGTTCCTTCTGAAAATTTATCCAGCGATGGCAAGCCAGGATTAAATGTCTCTTACTTTAACAACAACGATCTCACTGGCCCACCTCTGTTCTCATCCATTGATAAAAATCTGGATGCGAATTGGTACGATAAAGCTCCTCATGAAGATATGGACGATGATAATTTCAGCGTAAGGTGGAGCGGTGAAATTAAACCGGATCGTTCGGGAGTTTATCAGCTAGGTATCATCAGCACCTGTAACACCAAACTTTTTTTGAACGATAGCCTGATCGCTAAAACAAAATATCATTTCAGGGATGAATATGGAGATCCGCGATTGAGAAAATCAAATGAAATAAAACTTCAAGCTGGTAAGTCTTATAAAATCAGAGTGGAAGCCATTGAGTCATTTGCAGATGCCCAGGTGCAATTGGTATGGGCTACCCCTAAACCAGAATTGAAAAAGCAAGCTATTGAAATTGCCAAACAAGCAGATGTGATCGTGATGTGTATGGGCATCACGCCTCGCATGGAAGGCGAAGAAATGGATGTAAAAATTGATGGCTTTATTGGTGGCGATCGCACGCGATTAGATCTCCCCGAGATTCAGCAACAGTTGATAAAAGAAATTCAAGCATTGGGCAAACCTGTAATTCTTGTGTTGCTAAATGGAAGTGCCCTCTCTATTAATTGGGAAAATAAAAATGTAAACGCGATCCTGGAAGCATGGTATCCGGGGCAGGCAGCTGGTCAAGCGATTGCTGATGTACTCTTTGGAGATTACAATCCGGGCGGAAGATTGCCAGTAACATTTTATACGTCTGAAAAAGACCTCCCTCCTTTTGATCAGTACAAATTGACTGCACAAACCTATCGTTACTTCAAAGGTGAACCTCTTTATCCTTTTGGCTTCGGGTTGAGCTACACTTCCTTTGCCTATGAAAATTTAAAAGTTAACAACGAATTCAAAGTGCGTGATTCAGTACATGTTTCAGTCACCATAAAAAACACCGGAAAAATGGCAGGTGATGAAGTTGCTCAATTGTATCTGGCAAATCAGAATAAGTCCGCAACGCGTATCAATCCTACCTTAAAAGGATTCAAGCGAATTCATTTAAATGCCGGTGAATCAGCAACAGTTCATTTTGTGCTTCCGCCAAATGACTTTTCAATTTTAAACGATAAAAATGAAAGGGAGATACTTCGGGGGAAATATGAAATATTTGTTGGTGGTGGGCAACCTAAGTACGACAAAGAATCAGTAAGTACAACGATCACATTATAATAAGATTAACATTCGATCAAAAAATGAAAATTTTTAACACCAAACGCGGCATAGTCATTCATCACGAGGATCAATACTTTCTTTCTTCTGAAACAAACTGGGATAAGTTTGTGAACAGGTCAAAACTTTTTGCACATTTAAAGGCCGAGTTGACTAGTTTGAAACCTGACAAAGCATTAGCAGAATTTGTGAACGATTCAAAAGCCCCTCTGGGCACTCAGGAAATATGGGCATCGGGTGTTACTTACTTACGCAGTCGCGAGGCGAGAATGGAAGAATCGAAAGATGCTGGTGGTGGCGATTTTTATGCACGAGTTTATGAAGTAGAACGTCCCGAGCTTTTCTTCAAATCGACAGCTTATCGCGCGGTGGGTCCAGGAGAGACAGTGCGCATCAGGAAAGATTCAAAATGGAATGTGCCGGAGCCTGAACTCACTCTCTTTGTATGTACAGGCGGAACCATTGAAGGATATACTGTTGGCAATGACATGTCGTCTCGCGATATTGAAGGCGAGAATCCGCTTTACCTTCCCCAGGCGAAATCCTATGATGGTTCCGCTGCTATTGGTCCTTGTCTCTACGTTCCGGGTGAACCAATCAAAGCAGACACCGTCATCAGCATCGAAATCCTTCGGGGTAATAAAAAAGTCTTTGGTGGCGAAATATCAATTGACAGAATGAAACGAAAACACACTGAGCTGGCCAGCTACCTGTTTCGCGAACTCACCTTTCCGAACGGAACTTATTTGATGACGGGAACCGGTATTGTTCCTCCTGATTCTTTCACCTTAGAAATAGATGATGTGATTCGGATTTCAATCGAGGAAATCGGAACCTTGATCAATCGCGTTGGGCACCAGCAAATTAGTAGCACACTACTTTAGAATAAAAATTGAATTCTTGATTCAAAACACAAACACCAATGGCTAAGTATCGTAGTTCCGAATGGTTCGGAAAAAAAGATAAAATGGGTTTCATCTACAGAAGCTGGATGAAGAATCAGGGAACCCCAGAGGATTTGTTTGATGGGAGGCCTGTAATCGGCATCTGTAATACATGGTCTGATCTCACACCTTGCAATGCGCACTTCAGAGACCTCGCTGAGTTTGTCAAGCGCGGAGTATATGAAGCGGGAGGTTTTCCGGTTGAGTTTCCGGTCATGTCATTAGGTGAAACATTATTAAAGCCAACAGCCATGCTTTTTCGCAATCTCGCCAGCATGGATGCGGAAGAATCAATTCGTGGAAATCCAATTGATGGTGTTGTATTGTTGACAGGCTGTGATAAAACTACGCCTTCCACGATGATGGGCGCTGCAAGTGTTGACTTGCCTACCATTGTTGTTCCGGGCGGACCGATGTTGAACGGAAAATACCACGGGCAAAACATTGGCTCCGGCACGCACGTGTGGAAGTTTACCGATGATTTGAAAACCGGTAAGATGACGCAAGACGAATATGAATATGCCGAGAGTTGTATGTCACGCAGCCAGGGCCATTGTATGACGATGGGTACTGCCTCTACGATGGCATGCATGGTGGAATCACTCGGCATGTGTTTATCGGGTGGTGCCGCAATTCCTGCCGTGGACGCACGGAAGAGACGACTTGCTCAACTTTCTGGAAGAAGAATTGTGCAAATGGTGAAAGAAGATTTGCGCATGTCGAAGATACTCACGCGCAAGGCGTTTGAGAATGCCATCAAAGTAAATGCAGCCGTTGGTGGCTCTTCCAATTTCCTCATTCACCTCACCGCCATTGCCGGAAGGATTGGTGTTGATTTGAAACTGGAGGATTTCGATAAGCTGGGTGCCAACATTCCGCTGTTGCTTAACCTAATGCCTTCTGGGAAATTTCTCATGGAAGATTTTTATTACGCAGGCGGATTGCCGGTGATCATCAACGAACTGAAGTCCCAGTTGCACATGGATGCCATCACCGTTACTGGAAAAACGCATGCAGAAAATGTGGCGGGATTTGACACCTGCTATAACAAGGAAGTGATCGCAGAATTCGAAAAACCTTTTATCAAAGAAGCTGGCATCGTGGTGGTAAAAGGAAATCTTGCCTTGAATGGTGCCGTGGTGAAGCCATCAGCTGCCACACCAAAATTACTGAAGCATCGTGGCCGAGCCGTGGTGTTTGAAAACATCGAAGACTATCACGAGCGTGTAGATAATCCTGATCTTGATATTGATGAGACGTGTGTGATGGTATTAAAAAGTGTTGGGCCCGTTGGTTATCCCGGTATGCCCGAAGTAGGCAACATGACCTTACCAAAAAAATTATTAGATAAAGGCATCACTGACATGGTACGAATTTCGGATGGCCGAATGAGTGGCACCGCCTACGGAACCGTTGTACTTCACGTTTCTCCGGAATCAGCCGTGGGTGGGAATCTGGCGTTGGTTCAAAACGGAGACATAATCGAACTCGATGTTCCAAATAGGAAGTTGCATCTTGAAGTTTCCGATGAAGAGCTTGCCAAAAGAAGAAGTGAGTGGAAAAAACCAGAACCCATTTCTCCGCGTGGCTATGTGAATCTATATGTCAACCACGTGCAGCAGGCCGACAAAGGTGCTGACCTTGATTTCCTGGTTGGAAAATCCGGAGCGAAGGTGAGCCGTGATTCACATTGATCTCATTCTCTTAGCATGACATTTATTATCATCTCATGCTGCATCGTTGCCCTGGTGGTTTTAATTACGTGGGCAAAGGTGAATCCATTCCTTGCGTTCTTGCTCGTCTCTACTGTTGCTGGTTTGCTTCTTGGAATTCCTTTTCCAAACATCATGCAGTCCGTAACGAAAGGACTTGGTGATACGCTTGGGTCATTGGTCATTGTGATTGTATTTGGCGCGATGCTTGGTAAACTCGTTGCTGAAAGTGGTGCT
Source organism: uncultured Ohtaekwangia sp. (assembly GCA_964510765.1). Taxonomy (GTDB): domain Bacteria; phylum Bacteroidota; class Bacteroidia; order Cytophagales; family Cyclobacteriaceae; genus ELB16-189. The sequence goes on from CAZECP010000058.1 coordinate 28,376, forward strand.
GCGCAACAAGTTGCTGCTGCCTTTCAAAACCTTTTTGGAACAAAGTACCTGGTGTGGGCCATGACCATCACCGGGTTTCTGGTGGGCGTGCCGCTGTTTTATAATGTCGGTTTTGTCATTCTCATTCCAATCATTTTTTCAGTCGCCTATCGTTATCAATTGCCTTTGGTTTATACCGGCTTGCCGATGCTCGCGTCACTCTCGGTCATGCATGGATTTCTGCCTCCGCATCCATCGCCCATGGCATTGCTCATACAGTTCAAGGCCGATATGGCAACTACTTTTTTTTATGGAATCTTCATAGCCATTCCCGCAATCATTGTAGCGGGTCCGCTTTTTTCGAGAACGTTAAAGAATATCAAATCCAACGAAATAAAAATCAACCTTGATTTTGGAAAGAGTAGCGATCAACTTCCCGGAATTGCAAATAGTCTTTTGTCTTCTTTGTTGCCGGTGCTGATTATCATGTCAGTTTCGATTGCTTCAAAATTATCTGACAGCAATAATTCCATTCTCAAATTTCTTGAAGATCCGAATGTGGTAATGGGTATCACCATTATCATAGTCACGTATTCACTTGGCATCAATAGAGGAAAACGCCTTTCTGAAATTATGCAAGTCTATACCGATGCGGTAAAAGATATTGCCATGATCTTGCTCATCATCGGCAGTGCCGGAATTTTAAAACAAGTTTTAATGGATAG
>CAZECP010000058.1:29179-30658 GCA_964510765.1 uncultured Ohtaekwangia sp.
TGGATGTTCAAGGAATATTTTGGCCTGACAATGAAAGACACATTTCGTTCATGGACGATGATGGAAACCATCGTTTCGGTCATTGGCCTTATTGGTGTTTTATTACTTAATGAAATTTTGAAATAAAATTTATTAGCGATTTACTGACTACTCATTCGTCTTCTTAACTAATTTATGAAATGAAAAACAAGCTATTTCTTTTTGCCGCGATCACCTTGTCCTGGTGCTGTCTGATGGCTCAGAATAAAATTGTCATTGATGTTTCCAAAGCACGGGACACCATTAACAAAAATATCTATGGACATTTTGCCGAAGACCTTGGGCGATGCATCTATGGAGGATTCTACGTGAGTGAAGGCAATACAAAAATCCCCAACAAGAATGGCATCCGCACCGATGTTGTGGAGGCATTGAAAAAATTGAAAGTTCCTGTGCTGCGTTGGCCTGGCGGTTGCTATGCCGACAACTACCATTGGATGGATGGCATCGGGCCGAAGAACCAAAGAAGACATACAGAGAACGTATCGTGGGGCAACGTGAGAGAAGACAATAGTTTCGGCACACACGAGTTTTTGGACATGTGCGAATGGATGAATACCGAACCTTACCTCGCGCTCAACATGGGCAGTGGTACGGTGCAAGAAACTGCGGAGTGGGTGCAGTACGTAAATCATGCCAACGGCTCAAGCCAACTCACCGATCTGAGACAAAAAAATGGGCGCGCTCAACCATGGAAAGTAAAATATTGGGGCGTGGGAAATGAATCGTGGGACTGCGGTGGTCACATGACGGTTGACCAATACATCCGCGAGTTTAATAAGTACGCAACGTTCATGACGAGCTACAACAATTCAGAAGGTCTTTTCCGTATTGCCGTTGGTCCCGGAACGGAAGATTTCAAATGGACAGAAGCACTGATGCGCGACATTCCCCGCAAATTAATAAATGGAGTTTCCATACACCACTACTCTGTGATCAACTGGAGTAAGAAAAGTTCGGCCACTCAATTCTCAGAAGAAGAATATTTCAAAACGATGGAGCAAGCCTGGCGAATGGAAAAAATGGTAGCCGGCAACAGCGAGGTGATGGACAAATACGATCCTCAAAAGAAAGTAGCGCTGGTGGTGGATGAATGGGGCGGTTGGTATGAAGTGGAGCCTGGTACCAACGGAGCTTTTCTATATCAGCAAAACACGATGCGCGATGCGATGATTGCTGGACTTACATTGAATATCTTAAACAATCATTGCGACCGGGTGAAGATGGCTAACATTGCACAATGTGTAAATGTTTTGCAGGCGGTGATTCTCACGAATGAAGAAAAATTGTTGCTCACACCGACCTATCACGTGATGGAGATGTACAACGTTCATCAAGATGCTTTGCTGCTTCCCCTTACCATTACCAGCAATGAATACGTATTCGGAGAAAATAAAATTCAAGCTGTTTCAGGCTCAGCCTCAAAAGACAAAAACAGAT
>CAZECP010000059.1:0-29842 GCA_964510765.1 uncultured Ohtaekwangia sp.
CTATGATGAAGAAGTTTTTACTATTGTGCTTCTCATTCGGTTTTGCCCTAAGTGTAATAGCGCAGGATCGAGTGGTTACAGGAAGGGTTACATCCAAAGAGGATGGAACTCCCTTACCTGGTGTGAATGTCGTGATCAAAGGATCAACAACTGGTACCGTTACTGACGGTGACGGAAAATATTCGTTGAATGTCAGTAATGCTACTAGCCTGATATTTTCTTTTATTGGGCTTAAAACAGAGGAAATCGAGATTGGCGGTAGATCGGTTGTTGATATTCAGCTTGGGCTCGATGTCACACAGCTATCTGAGGTAGTTGTTACTGGATTGGGAATTCAAAGGGACAAGAAAGCTTTGGGATATGCCGTTGCTACTGTTAGCTCTGAACTAATAAATCAGAGAGCGGAAGGAGATGTGATGCGTGTTTTATCTGGCAAGGCTGCGGGTGTTGATATCACAAATACGAGTGGTTTAGCTGGTAGCGGAACTAACATCAATATCAGAGGGTTTTCGTCAATTACCGGATCAACTCAACCACTCTTTGTGGTTGACGGGGTTGCCTGGGACGGAAGCACGAATTCACAAGCTAGCTTTGTTTATGGTAGCCAAACCGGGAGCCGCTTTTTTGATATCGATCCTAACTCCATAGAATCTGTAAGCATCCTAAAAGGTTTAAATGCAACAGTTGTATACGGTGAAGCAGGTAGAAATGGGGTAATTTTGATCACTACTAAGAATGGTGCAGCCTCAAGAAATAAGGGAAAGCTGCCTGTTACAGTAAATGTGAATAGTTCCGTAAGTGCCGTACAAGTAGCTCAATTCCCTGAATATCAAGATCATTGGGGCGGTGGCTACGATCAAATCAGCGGAACAGCATATTTTAGTAACTGGGGAGGCCCACTAGACGGACATTTAATAGCTCACCCTTACGATAAACCATCTTATAATGTAGCTTTCCCTCAATACATTGGCGCAACTTATGCGTACAAAGCTTATAACAGTGTACCAAATTTTTTCCAGACGGGTATGACTCAATCCAACTCGTTTAATTTATCTGGCGGTACGGATAAGGCAAGGATAAATGCGAACTTTGGATTTCAAAACACGGATGGGATGGTTAAGGGGAACACTACAAGTCGTATTAATTTTGGCTTGGGTGGCGCATTTGAATTATCGGATAAGCTGAGTTTTAATGGTACATTTAATTTTTCAAAATCAAACGTAGTTCAACCTCCTACTGCTGTTAGTTTTGGAAGTAGTGCATCAAGTGGAATTTCGGTATTTGGTGATGTTTGGTACACCCCAAGATCGATTGACCTAATGGGACTCCCATGGGAAAATCCGTTAGATCATTCATCTGCTTACTATCGTCCCTCAAATGACATTCCCAATCCAAGATGGACACTAAATAACTCCAGTAACGGTCAAAATGTGAACAGGGTCTATGGCCAGATGGCTATGGTATATAAACCCATTAAAAACTTGACATTTACATACCGCTCGGGTTATGATATTTACTCAGAACAGGGTTCATTTTATGTTAATAAAGGAAGTGGGGCTAATTTCAATACTGGAGCCTACCGATCTACAACGGATTTTAAATCAACTATTGATCAATATCTTTTAGCTGCGTATCAAGCTAAAATCAATGAGAATTTTGGGGTCACGATAGATGCTGGCTTTAATTACAGGGAATATAATTATAATCAGACTGGGATGTTTAGCCAACAACAGCTCATTTATGGATTAATAGACCACTCCAATTTCATTACTCACCAAAATACGGATGAGGCTGGGAATGACTTGGATTACAAATCAAAGTTGATCTCCAGAGGTTATTTTTTGCAATCCGCGTTTGACTATAAAAGTATTGTTTTCTTGAACCTTGGTGGTCGTTATGGCTCAACAAGTGCTGTGGAGAAAGCCAATCAAAATTTATTTTTCCCTAGTGTAAGCACTTCGATTGTGTTATCGGACGCTATTCCAGCATTGGCCAATAGCAATACCATTAGTTTCTTAAAATTGAGAGCAGGCTATGCTACCAGTGCAAATTTCCCAAATCCATATTCTACCAGGCAGACATTGGGTATAGCTACAAATTCATTTGTGGGGCCAACCGGAATCATTCTTAATCAGAATTACACACCAAGCCGTTTAGCTAATCCCAACTTGAAACCAGAATTGTTAAACGAAGTTGAAGCTGGAATTGAAGCGAAATTTTTTAACAATCGGGTAAATTTTGATGTAACTGTTTACGACAAACGTTCAACAAATCAGCTATTAGATCGTCCGTTGGATCCATCTACCGGTTATACCGTGCAACAGGTGAATGCAGGATCAATGTATAATAAGGGTATTGAAATGAACATTGGAGTGGATGTGATTAAGACAACGGATTGGACTTGGAATGTACAAGGTATTTGGAGTTTATATCGTAATAAAATTTATGATATGCCCTCCTTTGCTAAAACGATCGCACTTTCAGGCTATTCCACTCTTGGTAACTACGCAATTGACGGCATGCCAATGAACACCATTCAGGGTATTGCGAGATCAACTACACCGGACGGACAATTCCTGGTTAACCCAAGTACTGGCATGTGGGATAAAAATAGCGCTATCAGTCCCATCGCAAATCCTAACCCACAATATAAGTTGACAGGAATCACTTCTTTGAATTATAAAAATTTCACGTTCAGAATGCAGTGGAATTTTACTCAAGGTGGCCAGATATATTCAACTACCGCCAATATTTTGCTGTCTCGCGGTCTGACAAAGGATACAGACTTCGACAGAACGCAGCCATTTGTGTTGAAAGGAGTAAGCGATCTTGATGGAAGCACGCCAAACCGCACTATGGTTTCAGCTTCAGCAGCATATTTCACAGGTTTGTTGAACAATACAGATGACACCAAAATTTATGATGCTTCGGTTATTAGACTGAAGGAAATTTCTTTAAGCTATACTATTCCTCCATCGCTCCTGGCTAAGTCCAAAATCATAAAGGCTGCATCCATAGCCGTGACAGGATCTAACTTATGGTATAGAGGTTTAGGGATGCCGAAATATACACATGTTGACCCTGAACAAAACAGTTTGGGCGTTGGTAACGGACGTGGATTCGAGTATATGACAGCTCCCTCGGCTAAGACGTATGGTGTTAATTTGAATCTTACATTTTAATTGAAAGGACGCATGAAAAAGAAATTGATATACTTGAGCCTAAGCATATTTATAATGTTTAGTGCTTGTTCAGATTTACAGAATAATTTGCAGAATCCGTCATCCCCAATTCCTTCACAAAGCAATTTGGATTTGGTGTTGAACGCGATGGAATTGAGTTTTACCAACTTCTACTGGGATTTGAGTAGCATTGGGACGACATTCACTCGTCAGGAGATAATGTACGGGCCTCTTTATAAGAATGCCTACACGGCCCAAAGCTATGATGGAGCATGGACAGATGCATATCAAGGAGTGTTGGTTAATGCACAAACTATTATTGATCAAGGTAGTAAAGCTAAGCTGTATTATCACGTAGGCGTTGCGCGGGCTTTACAAGCCTATACTTTGATGACTTTGGTAGATTTTTTTGGAGATGTTCCTCTTACTCAGGCTTTGCAGGGAGCAGGGAACACGACTCCTACAGTTGATCCAGCAGTTGATGTCTATAAGGCAGCGAATGCAGCCCTGGATTCAGCTATCCTGAATTTTGGGAAAACACCGGCAGCTTCACCAGCCATTGAATCATTTTATCCTGGATCAACCTCGACTCTGGTTGGTATTAATGTCACCAAATGGCTGGCCCTTTGCAATACACTTAAGTTGAAGTACTATATGAATTTGGCCTATGCTCCAAGTGGAGATAAGGCTGCAGCTGTTACAGCAATTCAGAATATTTTGGCAGGTAATGTGATTGACGACCCAACAGGTTCAGAGGATTTTCAATTCTTTTATGGTAACTCATATACCAATCCGAACTCAAGGCATCCTAAATTTCAAAACAATTATGCTGCGGCAGGAGCTGGGGATTTCATAGGTAATTGGTTCATGTACGTTACCTGCGTTGAGAAGACCATCATTAATGGGGGCGCGACAGTAGATGACCCAAGAAGAAGGTTCTATTTTTACAGACAAAATGGAGATGGATTTGGAACTATTAAAGTTACAGCACTGCCCTGTGAAACCCAGGCAACCCCTGCTGCTTATGCCAACTATCAGTATTGGTATCCAAGTAACGGTATGCCATTTTGTAACCTGGGAAGTACTGGCTATGCTATCGGAACCGGATATTGGGGAAGAGATCATGGCGATAATTCAGGGATTCCGCCTGATGGCCAGTTAAGGACTACATATGGTGTATATCCAGCCGGTGGTTTATACGATAATAGTACTTTTGTTCCTATAAGTGGCAGTGGAGCAATCAATTTAGGTGGACAAGGTAAAGGGATCGCGCCAATCTGGCTTAGTTCTTATACAGAATTCATTAAAGCTGAGGCAGCACTTAATCTTGGAGTAGATATCAGCGGAAGTCAAAGTTCTGGCATTGATCCCGCCTCTGCTTTTGCAGCGGGTGTCAAGAATTCCGTTGAGAAAACGGTTGCTTTTGGTGCTGTAGCAGGTGTGACAATACCAGCGTCCAGAGTAACTACTTTAAATGGAGCCAGCAATGTAACTGGTTCAAAATTAGCTTATTACCAATGGACGAACACTTGGTTTACTAATGCGCCAGCTAATACTCCCGGCACCGTTACTCCCGGTTGTAAGTTAGACTTAGCAATGAGGGAGTTTTATATAGCCTGTTACGGAAATGGTATAGAAGCATACAATATGTACAGACGCACTGGGTATCCTTCCGGTATGCAATTCTTGTTGACGCATGATAATACTGACCAAAGTGACCCATTTGTTAGAAGCGCCTATTACCCCGCAGCAGCAGTCAATCGCAATCAGTCTTTTACTCAAAAGACGGGTGTCGATGTAAAAGTGTTTTGGGATCCTGGGTTAAATCTCTATTAATCTTATAACAAAGGAATTATGAAAAAAAGCATAAAAATTATTTCACTATTTGTCTTGGCACTTGTGGTGTTCTCTTGCCAGAATCCATATAGTGTGCTGGATGAATCAGCAATCCAGGGCATTTACCCACATATTGTGGGAACGCCCCAAAGCGTTTTATTCTATTACAATAATGGAACGTCCAGTTATAAAGCAGATATGGCTTTAAATGGTCCTACGAAGCCAGATCATATGGATGCTTATGTTGTAGTGGGCACGACAGAGACACTCGTGAAAACTTTCCCTCTTCCTGCTACAACTACATATGAAGTAACTTTGCAAGAAATTGCAACTGCTTTGAACCAGCCGTTGGCAAATTTTGCCCCGGGAGCTTCTATTGTTTTGAGAAATAAGATAGTAGGAGCTGACGGAAAAACTTACGATGGAACCACCACCACCAATCTTGCTGGCAGCCTTTTATCTGGCACAGCTTATCAGAACTTGTTTGCAGACCTTACAGTTTTTGTAACCTGCCCATTTGTTGCTGACGATGCTGTGGGGACATATACGGTTGTGAGAGATGATTGGGTTGATTATTATCCCGGGGATCAACTGACAGTTTCCAAGATAGATGATAGTAATATCATCGTTAACGAATATCCGGGAACCTATGGTAATAATCATCATGGAATGGTAATTACTGTTGATCAGGCTTCAGGGACAGCAACTGTGACTAAGCAGCTAAGCGGAGGTTATGGGGCTACAGATGTTGAGTACACTGCTGGCGCTGGTTTCGTTTTTTCATGTGTTGGTTATATTAAAGTGACCTTGAATTTTACATATAATGGCGGTGCCTATAACGGGTACACACTGATTATGTCTAAATAGTAAACAGTTAGTTCATTCAATAGAAGAAAAGCTGCCTTAAAAGGCAGCTTTTCTTCTATTGAACTTTATCAAAAAACAAGAGGATTAAAGTGATCTCGATGAACAACCAAAAATCGAATCCCTTTATAGTATTCAGATCATAAAGAAAGCATTTTCAACAACACACTCAACCTACTCTTCAAATTCCTCCTATCCACAATGAAATCAAGAAAGCCGTGCTCAAGCACGAACTCCGAAGTCTGAAATCCCTTTGGTAATTCTTTGCCAATGGTTTCACGAATGACGCGAGGGCCAGCAAAGCCAATCAACGAATTAGGTTCAGCAATATTAAAATCACCAAGCATCGCATAAGATGCTGTCACGCCTCCGGTAGTTGGGTCAGTCAATAAGGAGATGTAAGGAATCTTGGCTTCATCAAGAAGTGCAAGCTTGGCAGAGGTCTTGGCCATCTGCATTAACGACAATCCAGCTTCCATCATTCGGGCTCCACCAGAACGGGAGATCATCAGGAATGGAATTTTACGTTTTAAGGAATTATCAATCGCGCGGGCAATTTTTTCACCCACTACTGATCCCATTGATCCACCAATAAAACTGAAATCCATGCAAGCGATGGTGAGTTCCAGGCCGTTCATTTTTCCAAAGGCCGTCCGAACGGCATCTTTTAATTGAGACTTTGCCTGCGATTCTTTAATCCTTTTGGGATAAGGTTTGGTGTCAACAAATTTCAGAGGATCGCCAGATTCCATGTTCGCATCCAATTCTGTGAACTCGTTGTTGTCGAACAGGATTTCAAAATACTCTTTTGACCCAATTTTTACGTGATAGTCTTCTTCGGGAACAACATATGCATTGTTCTTCAACTCGCGTGTGTGAACAATCTTTCCTGCTGGAGATTTAAACCACAAGCCATCAGGCACTTCTCGTTTCGCTTCGGTGGGAGTTAAAATTCCTTTGTCAGTACGTTTAAACCAAGGCATGCAAATAATTTAAGATTTGTGATTTCAGATTTCAGATTTGGATTACGGAAACGAAATTCCGGCAATCTTCAATCTGAAATCTTCAATCTAAAATTGTCTATGCGATATCGATTGTCCTATCCAAATACACATCCTGAATAGCCTGAAGGATTTCTACACCTTCTTTCATGGGGCGCTGGAATGCTTTACGGCCGGAGATCAATCCCATGCCACCGGCACGTTTATTCACTACTGCAGTGCGAACCGCATCCGCCATATCACTGGCTCCTTTGCTGTCGCCACCGGAATTGATCAAACCTGCACGCCCCATGTAGCAGTTGGCTACCTGGTAGCGGCAAAGATCGATCGGGTGATTCGAAGTAAGCTCGGTGTAAATTCTTTCGTCCAGTTTTCCGTAGCTGCTTCCACCTGTGTTCAATGCCTTATAACCACCGTTGTTCTCAGCAAGTTTTTGCTTGATGATGTCAGCTTGAATAGTAACACCCAGGTGATTTGCCTGACCCGTTAAGTCAGCAGATACGTGATAATCAACTCCGTCTTTTTTAAATGCATTATTACGTGTATAGCACCATAAAATAGTGCCCATACCAAGTTCGTGAGCTTCTTCAAAAGCTTTTGCTACTTCCTGAATCTGACGTGTTGCATTGTCAGAACCAAAATAAATTGTTGCTCCAATTGCTGCACACCCAAGATTCCATGCATCACGAACTGATCCAAACATGATTTGATCCGCTTTATTCGGGTAAGTCAGGAGTTCGTTATGATTTACCTTTACAATGAAAGGAATTTTGTGAGCGTATTTTCTCGACATCAAAGCCAAGCCACCAAATGTAGTAGCAACGGCATTGCAACCACCTTCAATAGCCAGCTTTACGATATTTTCCGGATCGAAATAGATCGGGTTTTTTGCGAAGGAAGCACCAGCGCTGTGCTCAATTCCTTGATCAATAGGAAGAATGGACAAATAGCCGGTGTCTTTCAATCGGCCGGTGCCAAACAACGTTTGAAGGCTGCGCAATGTTTGAACGCTGCGATTTGATTGAGCGAAAATCCGGTCAACGAAATCTGCGCCAGGCAAGTGCAATTGATCTTTGGAGATCGTTTTGCTTTTGTGTGTCAGCAAAGAGTCTGCGTCCTTGCCCAAGAGTTCTGAAATAGATGGTCTAGACATATTTATTTAGGTGAGGGTAACAAATATACAGGTTTTTCAAGGTTACACTTTTCAATGGTTTGCGAAAAGCGGTAAAAAGCAAAAAACCCATTTCTTTGGGGAAATGGGTTTGTATTTTTTTCACTTGGATTAAGCTGGCTGAGCAACGGTGGCAAGCTTTTCCTTGATTCTGGCGCTCTTGCCCTGACGGCCTTTCATGTAATACAATTTGGCCCTGCGCACTTTTCCAGCCTTGATAAATTCAATTTTATCGATACTCGGACTAAGCATTGGGAAAATCCTTTCAACGCCCACGCCATTAGACACCTTACGAACCGAGAAACTCTCGCCATTCGTGCCTTTTCCGCGGTGGTAAAGAACCACACCCTGGAACTGCTGGATACGCTCCTTGTTACCTTCGCTGATTTTCACATGCACATTGATGGTATCGCCAGCCTTAAAGCTCACGATGTTTGCCCTTTTGGAAGCTAGTTCCTGCTCGGCTATTTTCATTAAATCGGCCATAAAATGCTATTTTTAAAAACGGACTGCAAATATAGGGGAAGAAATCAAATAGTTATACCGACTACCAAAAAAACTCCAAGGCATCCAATCTGAATCATGGAATTTCTTAATCCTTAAGCAGATTAGGCCTTCTTTTCTTCGTTCTTTCAATGGATTGATCATGTCGCCATTGAGTAATTTTCGCCTCATGGCCTGAAAGGAGTACTTCCGGGACACTCCAGCCTTTATACTCTGCAGGACGGGTATAAACCGGGGGAGCTACCAGTCCGTCCTGAAATGAATCTGTCAAGGCAGAGGTCTCATCAGACAAAACTCCGGGCAATAACCGGATAACCGAATCTGCTAAGACAGCAGCGGCCAGCTCACCGCCTGAAAGCACATAGTCACCAATGCTTATTTCTTTGGTAATCAGATGTTCGCGAACTCGTTCATCCACTCCTTTATAATGACCACAAAGGAGTATCAAATTTTTGTAGAGGCTAAGCCTGTTGGCCAAAGGTTGATTCAGTAGTTCGCCATCAGGGCTCATGTAGATAACTTCGTCATAAGTCCGCTCCGACTTAAGAAGTGAAATACATCGATCGATCGGCTCGATCATCATCACCATACCGGCTCCACCCCCAAATGCATAGTCATCCGTTGTGCGGTGTTTATTGGTAGAATATTGTCTGAGATCGTGAACCTGCACTTCAACCAAGTTCTTGTCTTGTGCGCGCTTTAAGATTGAATCCGAAAATGGACTTTCCAGTAATCGCGGCAGGCAAGTGATAATGTCGATGCGCATGATCGAATTTAAGAGTTAAAAGCAAAAAGTAGAAAGCAAATCCTTGAAACAGATTTTTACTTTCTACTTTCAGGAAATTGTTATTTGTTATTTCTTATCAACTACTATGCGATTGTCGCGATTGGCAAGTTCCCATGCATTGTAGAACACCAGCTTACCACGCTTCGCAAGCAGATCAAAATCAATTTTGCCAACTTCGTCACTCACTTTGTGATAGTCTTCGTGAACACCATCGAAATAGAAGATGATCGGCACGTTGTTCTTGGCAAAGTTCCAATGATCAGAGCGATAGTAAATTCTCTCAGGATGCTTCTCATCATTGTAGGTATAGTCCATGTCGAGCTGCGTATAGGTTTTGTTGTTTCGCTCGTTCAGTTCATGCAATTCACTTGAAAGCCGATCAGCACCCACGGCATAAACATAATCCGGTTTCCCATCGTGCTGCGGATCTCTACGACCAATCATATCGATATTCAGATCAGCAACAGTGTTTGCCAAGGGATATACCGGGTGCTCGACATAATATTCTGAACCGAACAACCCTTCTTCTTCGCCAGTCACGGTGATGAACAAAATGCTTCTGCGCGGTCCATGTCCATCTTTCTTTGCTTTTGTGAAAGCTTTTGCCAATTGCATCACGGTCACCGTTCCCGATCCATCATCATCAGCGCCATTATTAATAAGGTCGCCATCACCATGATCTTTTTTTCCGATGTGATCGAAGTGGGCAGAGATAATTACCAGTTCATCTTTTTTGTCTGATCCTTCCAGGTAGCCGAGTACGTTTTCAGATTTCACCACTTTGGTTTCCATCGACACCTGATAAGAAATGCGAGAAGGCTTTATTTTTTTCAATGCTTTTTTGGCCGCATCTTCATTTGTTAACTTCACAAGTTTCTCAAAATCAGTGTTGAAAATTTTGACAGCAGCACTTTGATCGATAAAGAACATGCCCGCATTTGCCGGATTGGCTTCCGGTTTTTTTAGTGTCAACTGTCCTCCGCCAAGAAATCCTTGCAGTTGACCCGCAAATGGTTTGAAGTCTTCTGGTTTTCCACCGGATACAACGAACACCATCTTGGCACCTTTCTCACGGGCGGTTTCAGCCGACTTGCGAATGGAATTGAACATCGAAAATCCCAAAGACTCATTATAAAGTACAACTGCTTTGTCTTTCACATTCAAATAGGCGTATTCAGCATCCGTGCCTTTGCCAATGAAAACAACTTCCAAAGAAATTTCCCCGCCACTATCTGACTGACCGAAATAAATAATCTCATTGAAGTTATTGTATCGTGTTGTTCCAGACTTTACGTAAACATCTGCAGCCTTCGCTGAATAAAGTTCGATGGGTTGAATATGCGATCCATTTACAGGGCCAACCAATCCCAACTGATCAAAATGATAACTGATAAATGCGGCTGCCATTTTTTGTCCACGTGATCCGGTGTAGCGGCCTTCCATTGCGTCCGAAGCAAGAATGGTCAGGTTATCTTTGAGATCGGCAGGAGTAATTAAGTCTGCATATTGAGTTGCCAGATTTTGCGCGGATGCAAAATGAGTAACCCAAAGCAGGAAAATTAGAAAATATTTCTTCATGATTTTAAAAATTTGGGTAAAGGTAATAATTAGTGCTTAACGGCATCGCGGATCAGACCGAGCAGATGAAGCTGATTGCGTGAGCGGACTAAATTTTGTTCTGGATAACTAACATGGTAATACGTATTGCCACGAAGAAAATCGGCAAGCATGCGCAGTGCCATAATGTAAGTCATCATCATGCCGGAAAACGGAATTGACTTTTTTTCTTCAATTGAAAGTAGATCATTCATTTCAGAAAGGTAGCCGCGAAGTAAAGCCTCATAAATATTTTTTCTGAACAGAACTTTTGAAATGTCTTTTTCTTCTTCGCTCACCGGGCTTACGAATGTGCGAACCATATCGCCTAAATCGTAGATAAAATAACCAGGCATGAGTGTGTCAAGATCAATTGCACAAGCTGCTTTTTGCGTGATGGAATCAAAAAGAATGTTGTTCACCTTGGTGTCGTTATGCATCACGCGTAACACAAGGGTGCCGCTTGAAATCAATTGATTGTATTCTGCAACCAAATAATGAAACGATTTAGTTAGTTCGATTTCTTTTTTACATTGAGCAATTACTTCAGGTCTTGCTTTTGAAAGCGCATCATCAAATTGTTCGTAGCGCCAGGCAAGGTCATGAAAGCGATCAAGTGTTGGTTCAAACAATGAAACGTTAATGCCTTGCAGATTTCTTGAAAGTGCACCAAAGCCTTTTGCAGCTTCGTAAGCTTGTTGTTCGCTTTTTACCTCATCGATTGTGAAAGTATTTTCAATGAGAGGATATAACCTCCATGGGAATCCCCCGGCATCATAAAACAAGTCGCTGCCATTTATATCTGGAAGAGGTTGAGGAAAAAGAAAATTCGGATGATGTTGCTTCAGATAAAGAAACGCGAGTCGATTGTTCTTTGCAATTACATCCGGCTTCGTGAATACATTTTTATTCACTCGCTGCAATACAAAATTCTTTTCTCCTTCTATTTTGAAAGTGTAGTGAATATGGCCGGAGCCGATAGAAGAAATTTTACAATCAGGCGAAAGCCCAAATGATTTCAGAATGCTTTCAGGAGCAATCACAAATAATTACCAAAGCTTGTTCGGATAAATGCCTTGCTTCACAAGGTCTTTTATTTTTTGAGACACTTCCTCTTTGTCTTCTTTGTAGGTAACACCAAACCAGGTTGTGCCACCTGGAATAATATGAACTTTGCCAATGTCTTTTTTAATAATGTCATTCACCAGCAACGCGATGTAAAACTCAGCAGAAGAATCGTTGATGTTTTTATCCACGAATTGGTGAAAAAGTTTTTCTGCGAATTCATAGATCGAAGGCATGAACCCCCAGCAATTCATCGACACAGGAAGTTCTCCTGAAAGTTGGCGACTGCCGGATGGCTCGCGCGAAATAATTTTTCCGTTTTCAACGACAATGTCTTTCAATTCATTCAGTGTTTTGAGATAACCATTTGCATCACGTTCTTCCGCCACACCGCGGCTCACACTTCCGTGTTCAGATAAAACATTCTTCAATGTATAACCCACCATCGCATGGTGCGTTGGTTTTGCTGTTGCAAAAAACTTTGCTAGCGACTCAAAGGAATCTTTTCCATAAAAATCATCGGCATTGATCACTGCAAAGGGTTCGTTGATAAATTCTTTTCCGCAGAGCATCGCATGTGTAGTTCCCCACGGCTTTTTGCGTTCTACTTTTCCATGTTTGGCAGGCACAAACTTATCCAGCGTTTGTGTGGCAAAGCACACTTCCACTTTCCCTTCCAGTTTGTGCAAAAACATTTCCTCCACAGCGTCCTTGATTTCATCGCGAACCACAAACACAATCTTTCCGAATCCTGCACGAATTGCATCATACAGGGAGTAATCCATGATCGTTTCGCCATTTGGGCCGAAGCCATCAATTTGTTTGATACCACCATAGCGACTGCCCATGCCGGCAGCCATGATCAACAATGCAGGTTTTTTATCTGAGGCCATATATAGAACTTTAAATATTTTGTGCTAAACTCGAAAAAAATTTTCAAATAACCGTGTGCTAATACACATCGTGTTTTGAATCAAAGGTAAAAGTAATCGCTTCAAAAAATAATCGCATGTCATCAAAAAATTACACGCTTTCTATCACCATCATTGGAATACTGTTTTTCATCTTCGGTTTCATCACGTGGGTGAATGGCACGCTGATTCCTTACCTGAAAATTGCGTGCGAACTGCAGACGGATGTGCAAGCCTATTTAGTTGCAACGGCATTCTTCATCGCCTACACAGTCATGGCAATTCCATCGTCTATTGTGCTGCGCAGAACAGGGTATAAAAAAGGAATGGCGATTGGCTTGTTCATCATGGCAGCTGGCGCGATGATATTTGTGCCGGCAGCAAATGCAAGAGATTTCAATTTGTTCCTGGTTGGATTGTTTGTGATCGGAACAGGGCTCGCATTGTTACAGACAGCATCGAATCCTTACGTGTCCATCATCGGCCCGATTGAAAGTGCCGCAATGAGAATTAGCATCATGGGCATTTGTAATAAGGTAGCTGGAATTTTGGCCGGATTGATTTTTGGATATATCGCGTTGAGCGATGCCGATGTCATGATCGAAAAATTGAAAACAATGGACACAGTTGCAAAGGCCGCAACATTGGACGAGCTCGCGAGCCGCGTGGTTGTTCCATATATGATCATTTCGGCTTCATTGGTTGTACTTGCGTTCGGAGTTTTATTTTCGGCTTTGCCGGATATCAATGATGATGGAAGTTCGGAAGGCACGGAACATTCGTTGGACAAAGGAAAGACATCTGTTTTTCAGTTTCCGCATCTCATGCTTGGGGTGCTCGCCTTGTTTTTGTACGTTGGAGTGGAAGTGATGGCGGGCGATACAATTATCAGTTATGGAAAATCAATCGGCATTGAATTGTCGAAAGCGAGATACTTCACGCAAGGCACATTGGCTTGTATGTTGATCGGTTATGTGATTGGGATCGCAACCATTCCAAAATATATTTCTCAATCTGCAGCTCTAAAATATTGCGCGATACTCGGAGTTGTGTTTACAATTCTTGCAGTAGTTACGAATGGATATGTATCTGTTGCGTTCATTGCTCTTCTTGGCTTAGCGAATTCATTAATGTGGCCTGCAATTTTCCCTCTGGCAATTGAAGGCCTCGGAAAATTCACGAAGACAGGATCTGCCCTCTTAGTGATGGCGATTGCGGGAGGAGCAATTCTTCCGTTATTGTATGGAGCCCTTTCACCCTCGATGGGAACACGCACAGCATATATCATCATGGCACCTTGCTATCTCTATATTTTATATTATGCGATGAAAGGTCACAACGTAGGTAAAGCAATCGCGAAATGAAAAAAATCCTTTTCGTAACATTCTCATTCTTGATTTTTGAGAGTCAAGCCCAGGAATTCTACAAAGCAACCGACCTCACCGCGGAAAAACTTTTCACCAACGACATCGAAGGTCCGCGTGTTGATAAGCAGGGAAATTTGTTTGTGGTGAATTTTCAGAAGAACGGAACGATTGGTTTAGTTCACCCAGATGGAAAAGTTGAATTGTACGTGACACTTCCGGAAGGTAGTACTGCCAATGCGATTCAATTCAATAAAAATGGTGACATGTTTCTCGCTGACTTCACCGGTCACAACATTTTGAAATTAGAGAAGAAAACAAAGAAGGTCTCTGTCTTTGCGCACAATGATCGCTTCAATCAACCCAATGATATTTGCATTAATAAGAAGGGTCAGCTCTTTTCCAGCGATCCCAACTGGAAACAAAGCACCGGACAAGTCTGGAGAATTGATACCGATGGCAAAACAACCTTGCTTGCCGACAATATGGGCACCACCAATGGCATCGAACTAAGCCCTGATGAAAAAATTTTGTATGTGAATGAAAGCGTACAAAAATTGGTGTGGGCTTTTGATGTGGATGCCAACGGCAATATCAGCAACAAGCGCAAATTTTGGGAAGTGCCTGACTTTGGCTTCGATGGTATGAAGTGCGACCGCGAGGGAAATCTTTACATCACGCGCTGGGGCAAAGGTGTGGTGGCGGTAGTATCACCACAAGGAAAACTGCTCCGCGAAATAATCATGAAAGGAAAAAATACCAGCAACATCACCTTTGGCGGCAAAGACGGTAAGACTTGCTTCGTCACTCTGCAAGACCGCGGCTGTGTGGAGACTTTTCGGGCGGAGATAGCGGGAAAATAATTATCCAACTTATCGCTAACTTGCATCATGGCAGTCACAAAAACTAAAATTGATCGCAAGAAAGTTGCAAAGAAAGTGAAGTCGAAACGAGTTTCTAAAACGAAGTCTTCATTCGATAAGGCGTGGGATTTTTGGAAGACTGTTCAAGTTGATTTGAGCAATTTTAAGTTTGATCGCGAGGAAGCCAATGCCATCTGATTTTTTCATTGATTCCAATATTCCACTTTATATTCTGGATAAGAACAATCCCAAATTTGAGCGTTCAAAAGAACTGCTTAAACAGAAGCCTCGGATTAGTTCACAGGTCGTTGTAGAAAACGTAAATGTTTGCTTGAAGAAATTCAAACTGTCGCGCCAAACAGCATTGATGCATGCAAGAAGCTTGATGCTCGCTTGTGAGATAAATCCAACCACAGAAGCTACCGCCAAAATAGGTCTGATGATTTTTGAGCGATATGGATTCACAATATTTGACTGTATGATTATTGCCTCTGCTCTTGAATCGGGATGCTCAAAACTGTATTCTGAGGATTTGAACCATGGTCAGGTTATAGAGAAAAAACTGACCATTGTGAATCCGTTTGTTTAGCCTTAGCTAATTACTAAAAAATTTAGTAATCTTGTTTCCCGGTATATGGAAACGAGAAGCATTATTCACTTTGACCTTGACGCATTTTTTGTGGCAGTGGAGCGAAAGAAATCCTCGAAACTCAACGGCATTCCTTTAATAGTAGGCGGCAGCAGCAGGCGCGGAGTGGTGGCAGCATGCAGTTATGAGGCACGAAAGTT
This sequence comes from uncultured Ohtaekwangia sp., assembly GCA_964510765.1. GTDB lineage: Bacteria > Bacteroidota > Bacteroidia > Cytophagales > Cyclobacteriaceae > ELB16-189. The sequence goes on from CAZECP010000059.1 coordinate 15,934, forward strand.
TGGTGTGCATTCAGCGATGCCCATGTATCTAGCGATGCAACTCTGTCCCGATGCAAAAGTGATTTCAGGTGACATGGAGGCATACAGTCAGCACTCACACATGGTCACTGAGATCATTGCCGAAAAAGCACCGTCATTTGAAAAAGCTTCCATCGATGAATTTTATGTAGATGCCACCGGGCTCGATCGTTTCTTCGGCACATTCAAGTGGGCAGTCGAGTTGCGTCACCAGATTATCAAAGAAGCGGGACTTCCAATTTCGATGGCGCTGTCGGTGAATAAACTTGTTTCTAAAGTGGCGACAGGAGAATTCAAACCCAATGCAGAGAAACAGATTGCAGCAGGAGACGAGAAAAATTTTCTTGCGCCCTTGGCCATCGATAAAATTCCGATGATCGGAAAACAAACATCTTCCTACCTGTATGACATGGGCGTGCGCACAGTGCAAACGCTGCGTGAGATGCCGTTGAAGTTTTTGATCAGTGCGTTCGGCAAAAACGGTATCAGCATCTGGAACAAAGCACATGGAATTGATGAGTCGCCTGTGGTGCCTCACAGTGAACAGAAATCCATTTCCACTGAATCGACTTTTGAATCTGACACGATCGATGTGAAGAAATTGAAATCGATTCTCATCGCGATGGTGGAGAAGATTGCTTTTCAATTGCGCGAGCAAAAGAAATTGACTTCGTGTGTTACGGTAAAAATCCGTTATTCAAATTTTGACACGGAGACGAAACAGATTCATATTCCCTATACTTCATCTGATCATGTGATTTTGAAAGTAGTTCAGGAACTATTCGACAAGCTTTACAATCGCAGGATGTTGATCCGATTGGTCGGAGTTCGGTTGAGCAATCTCGTTCATGGCAATCATCAAATCAGTTTGTTTGATGATACGGAGGAAGACATTAACCTGTATGAGGCGATGGATTTTATCAAACACAAACACGGAACGGAGAAGCTGGTGCGCGCCACCACCATCGATGTGAGCAAGCGTGTGAAGATGGAGATGAATATGTTCAAAGGCACGGTGCGAAAGAATTTGATAAACTAAAATTGCCATCTTATGAAGACTCCCAATTTCTTTTTATTGTTAATATCTCCACCACCTCAGGTTATCGAGGATGTCCTAATGTTTAAAAAAGATGTTCTGAACATAATTGGACATAGTTACCGTAGCCTTCATTCAATTGCTCACCTTACACTTCTTCCCTGCGAGGATTTTCACAATGAAAGCCGGCTCTACGAATATGAGGACAAGGTATCCAGCTTTCGAACATTCAACATTCGATTGAAAGGTTTTAGAGCGTTCGTGAAAAACGGAGTGATCTTTTTGAATATTGAATATGATGCCATTGTATGTTCGCTTGCTGAAAGGTTGAGTTGTTCTATCCTACCACATATTACCATTGCCAGAGGTCTTCGTCCAAAAGATTTTGACTTGACATGGTCGTACTTTAAAGATTTGAAATACGAATATAATTTCACGTGCAATCACGTGACGGTGTTAAAGAGATCGAATAATCGATGGGTAACTCACATCGACCTTCCATTAATGACAAACTAAATGACACCCCTCCATATCCTCAAAGAAAAATTCGGCTACAGTTCTTTCCGGCTTGAACAGGAGAAGATTATAAACTCTGTCATGCAAAAGCGCGACACGTTTGTGCTAATGCCAACGGGCGGTGGAAAATCGTTGTGTTATCAAATTCCCGCTTTGCTATTCGATGGACTCACGGTGGTGATTTCTCCGCTCATCGCTCTGATGAAAGACCAGGTAGATGCGCTTCGCGTGAATGGCATTGCAGCTTCGTTTTTGAATTCAACTCAGAGTTATCAGGAACAAAATGAGATCCTGAACAAAATCAAATCAGGTTCTTTAAAACTTCTTTACCTCGCACCTGAAAGTAATTTCATTAAACAACTTTCTTCTTTCAACATAAGCCTCATCGCTATTGATGAAGCGCATTGTATCTCGCATTGGGGCCATGATTTCCGACCGGAATATTTGACGCTGGCACATCTCAAAAAAAGTTTCCCGAATGTTCCGGTGATTGCGTTAACTGCAACAGCCGACAAACTCACACGAAAAGACATTGTAGAGAAGTTGGAGCTGAATGATCCGGCTACTTTTGTTTCAAGTTTCAATCGCGCCAACATTCGCTACACGGTGGATGCGAAGCGCAACAGATTCGACAAGCTCATCGACTTTTTAGAAAAGCGAAAAGATGAATCCGGAATTATTTATTGTTTGTCGCGTGCTTCGGTGGAGCGACTTGCCGATGATTTGAAAAGCATGGGCTACTCTGCATTGCCTTATCATGCAGGGCTGGACAAAGACATTCGCGCCAGGCACCAGGAATTATTTTTGCGCGATGAAGTAAAAATTATTGTAGCCACGATTGCTTTCGGAATGGGCATCGACAAATCGAACGTGCGCTACGTGGTGCACATGGATTTGCCAAAAAATATTGAAAGCTACTACCAGGAAACCGGTCGTGCCGGTCGCGATGGACTGGAGAGCGAAGCACTGCTTTTTTATTCGTATGCCGATGTAGCGAAGATGAAAAGTTTTGTGGAGGTGGAGAACAATCCAGAGCAAACCGAAATCTATCAGCGCAAGTTGAACCAGATGGCCGAGTATGGCGATTTGAATTCATGCCGCAGAAAATTTTTGCTTAACTATTTTGATGAAGCTTCTGAAAGCTATTGTGGCAACTGCGACATCTGCCTCACGCGCGTGGAGCAAACCGATGGTACCGTGCTGGCGCAAAAAGTTTTGTCGGCCGTGACGCGCTTGCAAGAGAGATATGGTGCGAGTTATGTAATCGATATTTTGCGCGGGTCCAACGCAGCAAAAATTCAAGACGAGCACAAGCAGCTAAAGACTTATGGCATTGGCGCGGATGTGAACAAAGACAATTGGAATAGCGTGATCCGCGATTTGCTTGCGCAAGATTATCTCACTAAAACAGATGGTGCATATCCAGTGCTTAAACTTACACCGAGGAGTGCCAACGTACTTAAGGGTTTGGAGAAGGTGATGATCACACAATCGAAAGAAGTGATCGAAGTGAAAGAATCAAATGTAGATTATGAGAGTGAACTTCTTCAACAACTAAAACAAACGCGCAGGCAGATTGCTGATGAGGAAAATGTTCCGGCTTACATTGTGTTGTCTGATGCAACGCTTATAGAGTTGGCAACGTATCTGCCGCACAATAAAGACGAGTTTTTCAAAATCTCCGGCTTTGGCCAGACCAAGATTGAGAAATATGGAAAGCAATTTTGGGATGTGGTGGCCGCCTATTGTCGTGCGCACAATTTGAAGTCACGCATTCATTTGAAAACTCCCAAGCGCCAGCGCAGAGAGCGCCCGGAAAAAGAAACTGATACCAAGCAACAAAGCTTCGAACTTTTTAAAGCAGGCCATTCCATACCTTCCATCGCACAGCAGCGCAACCTCGGCCAGTCAACCATCGAGAATCATCTTGCTTTTTACATTGAACGAGGCGACCTCGCGATTGAAGAAGTGATGGATATTTCCAAAGTGGAGCCCATTCAAAAAACCATTCAGCAATTGAACACGGTTGCTTTATCACCAGTGAAAGAGAAGTTGGGCGGTGATTACAGTTATGGTGAGATCAGAATGGTGATGGCGTATTTGGAGAGAACGAAATCACTCCAGCAATAGGAGGTTGATAGCTTGAATTTTTGAAAAGCCTTTGTCAAATGTGAGAATTGGAAATTTATACTTCGTACCAGTGGCAGCAATCATTGCATCGACCAGCGTAATTTTTCGCTTCTGCTTAATGCCGATCGCCAATTCTTTTATGTCTTCGCTGTATGGCAGGATTATGCAATCATTTAAAAGGGCTCTACAAGACTTGATTTCTTTTTCGGTGATAGCCGGCTTACCAAGCAATTCTATTTCTGAAACAAACGAGACAGCTAACAATTTATCGAGATATGGAAGAAGGCGTTTGTCTCCCTCTAAAATGGAAATCAGGATATTTGTGTCTGCGAGAAAATCAACGTTCACGTCTCGCTTCCTTTTGATAAGCCAGTCCGTCAAGACCTCGCTTCAGCGAACCGAAATGTTTTTTGAGAGAAGGCTTTTTCTTTTGCTTTTCAAGTTTCGCAATTGCCTTACGGATCTCATTTCGTGATGCGTCTTTTTTGAGAGAGATAACCATGATCAAATATACGTAAAAGCAAGCCTGATATAAAATGTATCTCAACTGCCACACCGGTTTCAGTTTCAAGTACGGCACGCTGCCGATCAAGACTCTTTTCAACGAGGCGAAGCGCTGTGGCATTCACAAGCTGGCGCTCACGGAAATTAATAATGTTTGCTCGTACCTGGAAATGCTCCGCATCTGCGATGAGAACAGGGCGCGGGCAAATGGGCTCACCAAATTTGAAAAGGCCCCGTATGATCTCGACATTGCTGTGGGAACAGAATTTCGCGGGAAGGAAAATGCACTTCTCTACATTGCCATTGCGCAGAACAATCATGGATTCGAAAAATTAAATCGCTTTGTGTCGTATCACAATCGTGAGGGAAAAGAATTTCCTGAGCGAGCGCCTGAGGTAGAAAATGTTTTTTTTATTTATCCTTTTAAAAAAAATTTCCCTGAGCAACTTCGCACAAATGAGTTTATCGGAGTTCGAAGCGATGAACTTCCAGCATTCTCTTTGGATTCTTCTGCCAAAGAATTTATTCACAAGTTTGTAGCACTTCATCCTGTTTCTTTTTTGCCTCCTGAAAAAATCGTTGACAAGAGAACAAGAAAAAGTAAACTCGTTTATCGCGATCACAACACTCACCGGCTGCTGCGCTGTGTTGCAAACAATACGTTACTCAGTAAATTGCCCGAACATCAACAAGCAGATAGAGATGAATTCATGTTGTCTGAATCAAATTTGCAAAAGGAGTTTGATGACTTCCCCCGACTTTTTGTGAATGCGAAAAGGTTGCTCGATCAATGTTCTATTCAATGTGAATTGGGTGTTGATAAGAATAAGAAAAGTTTTTATGCGAATGTAGATGAAGATATGAAAGTACTTCGCGAGAAAACGCGCGAGGGCTACAATCGCATTTACGCGCATCAGGATTATGGCGCAAGTATTTGGATTGATCGTATCGAGAAAGAACTGCGCATCATCGCACATAAAAAATTCACCTCCTATTATTTGATCGCGCTTGACTTGATCAACTATGCAAAAAGTCAAGGCTTTGATTTTGTTGGACGAGGAAGTGGTGCGAACAGCACGGTTGCCTATTGCTTGGGAATCACCAATGTCGATCCGATTGAACTTGATTTATATTTCGAACGGTTCTTAAACGAAGAACGCGTTTCTCCGCCCGACTTCGATATTGATTTTTCGTGGGACAACCGTGATGCGATTTATGAATATCTTTTTCAAAAGCATGGAACCGATCATGTGTGTTTGCTCGGTACGCATGTTACTTACCAGGCAAAATCCATTCTGCGAGAACTCGGAAAGGTATTCGGTTTGCCGAAAGAAGAGATTGATGAGTTAGTAGAAACCCGACATGAGAAAAGGAAGCGTGATCACATTGCCGAGAAGGTGATTGCTTATGCGCAATACATTGTTGACAAAGAACTGCCGGCAAACATTTCTATTCACGCAGGCGGTGTGTTGATCACGGAAAAACCAATTTATTGTTACACCGCTACTGAGTTTCCTCCTAAGAGTTTACCCGTTTCTCAATTTGAAATGCATGCAGCCGAGGATTTTGGCATTTTTAAATTTGATATTCTCAGTCAGCGTGGACTTGGTCACATCAAAGAGACAGCGAAGCATGTGAAGCGAAACCAAGGTGTTGAAATCAATGTGCATGACTTTCAGAGATTCAAAAAAGATGAAAAGATCAAAGACCTGATGCGCAACAGCAAAGCGATGGGCTGCTTCTACGTGGAGTCGCCCGCTACGCGTATGTTGTTGGGCAAACTTCGGTGTGATGATTATCTCACACTCGTAGCTGCGAGTTCAATCATTCGTCCGGGAGTGGCGAGTTCGGGAATGATGAAGGCGTACATTGAGCGGTATCACAAAAATCAAAAAGGAATTAAGTGGGAATCCATTCACCCAAAAATGGATGAGATCATGCACGACACGTATGGAGTAATGGTGTACCAGGAAGATGTGATCAAAGTGGCGCACTATTTTGCTGAACTCACACTTACCGAAGCGGATGTATTGCGAAGAGGCATGAGCGGCAAGTATCGTTCGCGTGAAGAGTTTCAGCGCGTGAAAGATAAATTTTTTGAAAACTGTGCCCGGATTGGTTACGAACAAAAAGTAACTGATCGGGTGTGGTTTGAGATTGAAAGTTTTGCGGGCTATTCATTTGCGAAAGGTCACTCAGCCAGTTACGCGGTTGAGAGTTATCAGAGTTTGTTTTTGAAAGCACATTACCCATTGGAGTTCATGGTTGGCGTGATCAACAACTTTGGCGGATTCTATCGGACTGAATTTTATTTCCACGAAGCGCGCATGAATGGTGCGGAGATCGAAGCTCCATGTGTGAATCAAAGCGATTACCTCACCACAATTTATGGAAGTAAAATTTACATCGGGTTTGTGCATTTGAAAAGTCTTGAGACAAAAATCGGCCAACACATAGAGATCGAGCGCAAGAATAATGGACCGTATAAAAGTCTCGACAATTTTTTGAGACGCACGCCTGGTATTGGGCTGGAGCAGTTGAGAATTCTAATTCGCCTCGGATCATTTCGTTTTACCGGAAAGTCAAAACAAAAGCTTTTGTGGGAATCGCTTTTATTTTTCAATCGCACCGTTGGAAACGCTACGCGAAAAGTGGGAAGTAAATTTGAATCCACTGTAGAGCTCTTCGATACCGAGCCGAAAGAATATCCATTGCCCGAACTGAAACGTAACACACTTGAAGATGCGTTTGATGAAATTGAATTGCTTGGCTTCCCTCTTTGCAACCCGTTTGATTTGCTAAAGACAACAGATTATGGAGACACCGTTACAAAAGAATTATCCCGAAAGGTAAATCAATCCGTGCGAATCGTTGGTTATCTCATCACCACCAAAGATGCTTACACAATGAAATCGCGCGAACACATGTGCTTCGGTACTTTCTATGATGTGAATGGAGAAGTTTTTGATTCAGTGCACTTTCCCGATTCAGCCCGAAAATTTCCTTTCCGCGGTCGCGGCTTTTATGAATTGAAAGGAAAAGTAACGGAAGACTTTGGCGTGTTTACCGTAGAAGTTCATTATATGGAAAAGTTGCCGATGGTGAGCAAGCGAGCGGATGAAGCATTTGCGGAAACGCGGCAAGTGGAGGTTATTCCTTAGTCAATTATGTTAATTTTACGGTTTAATCCGAAAAAAATATATTAATTTTACGGATATATCCGAAAAAATGATAGAAAGAGCAATTTCTTCCAAGATTGTTGATAATCTAAAAGGTAATAAGGCTATCGTTCTATTAGGGCCACGACAAGTGGGGAAGAGCACTATGCTTCAGTTAATGCAGGATAAATTAAAGCAACCCATAGCCTGGTGGAATGGAGACGAAGCCGATGTGAGATCTTTTCTTGAAAAGCCAACTTCAAATAGACTTAAGTCATTGATTGGAAAAAATAAAACACTTGTAATTGACGAAGCACAGCGCATCGAGAACATCGGACTTTGTATCAAATTAATTACCGATAACATCAAGGATGTGAAAGTCATCGCTACGGGATCATCTGCGTTTGAACTCGCAAATAAGATCAACGAGCCACTCACTGGAAGAAAATGGGAGTATCATTTATATCCATTGTCGTTTGGAGAAATGGTGAAACACGCAAGTCTGTTGGAAGAGAAACGATTGCTGCAACACAGACTCGTATTCGGTTATTATCCTGAAGTGGTCACTAACTCGGCCAATGATCAGGCATTGCTGAAACAATTGGCAAACAGTTATCTCTACAAAGACATACTCACATGGGAGCGTATTCAGAAACCCGACAAACTGGAAAAATTAGTGCAGGCTTTGTCATTTCAGATCGGGCAGTTGATCAGCTATTATGAGTTAGGTCAGTTGTGTGGATTGAATGCGGAGACAATTGAGAAGTACATCAACTTACTTGAAAAAGCATTCATTGTTTTCAGGTTGCCGGCATTTAGCAGGAATCTTAGGAATGAATTGAAGAAGAGTTATAAAATTTATTTTTATGACAACGGCTTGCGCAATGCTGTTATCAATCAGTTCAATTCAGTAAATCTGAGAAATGATATTGGACAACTGTGGGAGAATTGGTTTGTGAGTGAGCGCATGAAATATTTGAACAACAACGGTTTAAATGCAACACGATTTTTCTGGCGCACACTGGCGCAACAAGAAGTGGATTACATCGAAGAGGCTGATGGCAAAATGACAGCATTTGAATGTAAGTGGAAAACCTCGAAGAAAAACAGAGTGAGTGGTGCGTTCACGAAAGCATATCCTCAAGCCAAAGTCAACATTGTACACTCAGAAAATTTCGAAGACTACCTGTTATAGGGCTGGCGCATTGTTGTCTCCTTATTAAATTGTAACTTTCCAACTCACACTATTTCACTATGTCTATCAAAGTTCGAAAACAAGACGCCCTCAATTATCATACGCAAGGGCAACCCGGAAAAATTGAAGTTACTCCCACGAAGCAGTTAAGTTCACAGCTTGATCTGGCACTTGCCTATTCGCCTGGCGTGGCCGAGCCTTGTAAGGAAATTGCAGCCAACAAAGAAGATGTTTATAAATACACGAGCAAAGGAAATTTAGTCGCGGTGATTTCAAATGGAACGGCCGTGTTGGGATTGGGAGATATTGGCCCGGAAGCTTCGAAGCCCGTGATGGAAGGAAAGGCTGTACTCTTCAAAAAATATGCAGGCATCGATAGTTTCGATATTGAGATTGATGAAAAAGATCCTGACAAATTTATTGCTGTAGTAAAAGCACTCGAGCCAACTTTTGGCGGGGTGAACCTGGAAGACATCAAAGCTCCGGAGTGTTTCAAAATCGAAACGGTGCTTCGTGAAAAGATGAACATTCCGATCATGCACGATGACCAGCATGGAACAGCAATTATTTCAAGTGCTGCATTGCTGAATGCATTGAAAGTGAATGGTAAAAAGATAGATGAGATTGTTTTGGTTGTGAATGGTGCCGGAGCTGCCGCAGTTTCTTGCAGCAAACTTTACCTCGCACTTGGCTTGAAGAAAGAAAACCTGATCATGTGCGATAGCAAAGGCGTGATTCATAAAAGTCGCCCCAACCTTGATCCTTCAAAATTAGAATTTGCAACTGAGAGAAATGTAAATACACTACAGGAGGCGATTAAAGGTGCCGATGTTTTTGTTGGGCTTTCTATTGCTGATATTCTCACGCCACAGGATGTGTTGAACATGGCGAAAGACCCGATTGTATTTGCACTTGCGAATCCTAATCCGGAAATCGCTTATGATCTCGCCATGAAGACTCGTCCTGATTTGATTATGGGAACGGGACGTTCCGATCATCCGAATCAGATTAATAATGTCCTTGGCTTCCCATATATCTTTCGAGGAGCACTTGATGTGCGAGCGACAGAGATCAATGAAGCAATGAAGCTGGCCGCTGTAAAGGCGTTGGCAGAATTAGCTCAAGAACCTGTGCCTGACATTGTGTTTCAGGCGTATGGTGTGAATAAAATTGAATTTGGAAAAGATTATTTGATTCCAAAGCCGCTTGATCCGCGATTAATCACCACCGTTTCGCCCGCAGTGGCAAAGGCAGCGATGGAATCAGGTCAGGCAACCGCTCCGATTACTGATTGGGGAAAATATCATAATGATTTGCTGAAGCGAATAGGCATTGATCAAAAACTTACTTCGCGCATCATCGATCTCGCCAAGAAAAAGCCGATGCGTATTTTATTTGCCGAAGCAGATCATCCGAAAATATTGAAGGCTGCACAAATTCTTCAGGACGAAGGAATTGCTCATCCGATTTTGCTGGGAAGCAAAGTTGAAATTGAAAGGTTGATTAAAGAACACAGCCTCGAACTTACTTCGTGTCAGATCATCGATCCGCGTGAAGAAAAGGAACTCACCGAAAAATGTGCACAAGCCTATTTTGAAAAACGAAAGCGCAAGGGCGTGACCTGCCAGGATGCGCTTCGCCAGATGCGCGATCGCAATGCATTTGGTGCCATGATGGTCGAGTTTGGAATGGCTGATGCTCTGGTGTCGGGTCTCACGAAAGATTATTCAAAAACAATTTTGCCATCGTTGCAAATCATTGGCATGGCAGATGGCGTGAAGCGTGTAGCTGGCATGTACATCATCATGAATAAGAAAGGAACATTCTTCTTTGCTGACTGCACGGTGAATGTTGATCCAACAGCAGACGAACTGGTTGGTATCATTGGTCTCACTTCAAGGGGTGTAAAGTTCTTCGATATTGAGCCGCGCGTGGCCGTGCTCTCTTACTCCAACTTTGGTTCAAACAAAGGTGAAGTTCCCGAGAAAACTCAACAAGCTGTGAAACTGGCGAAAGAGAAATATCCCGAGTTGATCATCGATGGTGAAATTCAGGCGAACGTTGCGTTCAACACCGAACTACAAAAAGAAATTTATCCATTCAGCGCCCTCGCAGAAAAAGGAGCAAACACGTTGATCTTCCCGAACCTGGCAGCCGGAAACATTGCCTATAAGCTGCTGATGGAAATTGGCGGTGCAGAAGCCATCGGTCCGATTTTGCTAGGTATGAAAAAGCCGGTGCATATTTTACAAGTGGGAAGTTCCATCCGTGAAATTGTGAACATGGCTGCTATCGCTGTGGTGGATGCGCAGATTCACGAGAAGAATGATCATTTGTAATCTTTGATTAATTGATCGGAGACCTGACTATTTGCCGATTCGTATTGCGGTTTTTGGTCAAATAATCTTCATTTCTACCTCTTGCAAACCAACGCAATTCCTCGTAACATGCACTTATTTTTTAAACTCGGATGATTGCGTATTTGAAAGGAAAGCTGGTTCATAAAGATCCAACGCATGCCGTTGTGGAAGTGAACGGAATCGGCTACCAGGTTGGGATTTCTCTTCACACTTTTTCACAAATTAAAGACAAGGAGGACATCAAACTGGCCACCTACCTCCATGTGCGGGAGGACGCTCATATTTTGTTTGGATTTGCCAGTGAAGCTGAGAAGCAAATGTTTCAACAGTTGATTTCGGTGAACGGAATTGGCCCGAGTACAGCCCTTGTGGTACTCAGCTATTTACCTCCCGATGAACTGAAATCGGCCATTGTAAACGAAGATGCTGTGGCGTTGCAATCGGTGAAGGGAATTGGTGGAAAAACGGCCCAAAGGCTCATTTTGGAGCTGCGCGATAAATTGAAAAAAGAGTCGATGGAAATTGCTGCTGGTGGAGGCGCGGTGCGCAATACAATACGGCAGGAAGCGTTAACTGCACTGGTAACTCTTGGCATAGCCAAACCCGCAGCCGAGCGGAGCGTGGACACTATCTTGAAGCGGGAAGGAAATGCCATTAGTTTGGAACAGCTGATAAAGCAAGCGTTAAAAACAGCCTAAATACGTTTGAGAGAGATACAACGGAAGATACAGTTCCTGATCGGACTGGGCATTTGCATTGCAAGTGGCTTGCTCTCTCATACTGCCTTTTCGCAAGATTCAGTTCAGATCAAAAAATCCGATTCGCTCAAGTATTTGATCGTTAACCCCTACCTGCCGAACTTTCGCGCACGTGACCGGCATGGTGATCCGTTTTCAAATTATACCACGTCCTCTCCGTTCTACCTCAGGGATCCAAAAAGTAAAAATGTTGACATCGCCATAGACACGGGCATGCACTACAACATTTATGAGCGCATGGGCAATGTGCGCTACCGGCCTAACTCAACCATGTCGTTCAGAGATTTCAATTTGCAACAAGATCGGATTTTTCGGAAAGACTATTTTCAAAACAAAAGCCTTGCTCTGGATGGAGAGAGTGCCGTGAGCAGTAAAAACCTGCTGCCCAAACTGTATGTAAGCCCCATTCTCGATCGCATATTTGGTGGAAGTTATGTAGAGCTGATCCCCAAAGGTTTTGTGACCTTGGACCTGGGCGGTACTTATCAAAAAATTCAAAACCCGGCCATACCAATCCGTCAACAATCGAATGGAAGTTTGGAGTTTGATCAGCAAATCAATTTGAATGTGACCGGTAAGATTGGTGAGAAACTGAAAGTGACCGCCAACTTTGATACGAACAACTCCTTCGATTTTCAAAACAACATGAAAGTGGAGTACACCGGCTTCAAAGAAGATTTGTTGAAGAAGCTGGAAATAGGAAACGTGAGCCTGCCGCTCAATAATAGTTTGATCACCGGATCTCAGAATCTCTTTGGAGTGAAAGCACAATTGCAATTTGGTAAGATGTCAGTTACCGCGATTGCCACCACACAACGCGGCAAGCAATCTAACATCCGTGTAGCAGGCAATGGTAATGGTGGGGCATCGCAAGGCCGGCCTTTTGAAATTGTAGGATCAAACTATGATGACAACCGTCACTTTTTTCTTTCACAATTTTTCCGCGACAATTTTGAAAAATGGTTGAGCCGACCTCCGCAGATTTTTTCCGGAGTAAATATTACACGTATTGAAGTGTATTCAGTGAATCGCCAAAACGATACGCAGTCTCAGCGCGATATTGTTGCTTTTATGGACATGGGTGAGACGGATAAAATTTATAACTCAAATATCAAGAGCTTTGTAACAGATGGTGCGCCTGCCAACAACGCAAACAATAATTTATTTTTAGGCAAAGGTTCAGTTCTTCCTATTTTAAAGAATTATCCCCAAGGAGCGGCATCCGCGATGCAGGATTCACTTTTATCCGCAGCTGGCCTGGTGGCGGGTACTGATTATGAAAAGATCACCAGCGCAAGAAAACTCAACACAACCGAATACTCTTTTAATGCCCAACTCGGTTACATAACACTTCAACGCAAGTTACAAGGTGATGAGGCCATTGCGGTAGCGTATGAATATACTTACAACGGTCAGGTGTATAAAGTGGGTGAACTAACGGAAGACTATTCGGTCAAAGCTTCTACGGATGTGATTTACCTGAAGATGTTGCGCCCCCGCTCTAACAATATAAAGGATGCTGCAAGCCGTATCTTGCCAACCTGGAACCTGATGATGAAAAACATCTACAACCTGAACGTGACGCAATTGACACGCGATGGTTTTCAACTCCGCGTGATTTATCGAGATGACCGCACAGGTATTGATAACCCTCAGTTGCAGGATGGAACAGGGCCAACAAGATCAACGCAACTGATACAGCTCTTTGGCCTTGACCGATTGAATCCTTACAACGATCCGCAACCGGATGGAAACTTTGACTATGTAGAAGGGCTCACGATCAACTCTACTACCGGTTTGATTATTTTTCCATACCTCGAACCTTTCAACAAACCACTGCGCACGCTCTTTAACAAAGAACCCAGTGTTGATACGAGAGTTACTTTGATTAACAAATATGTGTATGATACGCTCTATCATACTACAAAGGCGGAGGCCGAGTTGGTAAACACCAAAAATAAATTCTGGATTACCGGCTCGTTTAAAGCGGGCTCAGGTCGCGACATTGTGATCCAGGGTTTCAACATCACACCCGGTTCGGTAAAAGTGTATGCGGGAGGTACTCCCTTGCGCGAAGGTGTTGATTACACGGTAGATTATACGTTTGGAAAAGTTTCGATTTTGAACGAAGGTATTTTGAGTTCCGGAAAGGACATTGACGTAACCTATGAACAGCAGGATCCCTTTGCCTTTCAAACGCGATCGCTGCTCGGCACTCGCTTTGATTATAAACT
>CAZECP010000060.1:0-5873 GCA_964510765.1 uncultured Ohtaekwangia sp.
ATATTAGCATGCGAAGATATAAGCTTTCTTCTCACCAGGGTTAACTATCGCAAGGGCGCTGGTGTCGGTGAGTTGAGGATTATTTCATAGTAACGCGGAGTCCTGAAAACAGTAGGGGTAACGCAGAGATTGATTTGTGATTAGTGATTGTTGATTTGTGATTAGTGATTTGGTAAGAAGTGAAAGCAATGATGAATTATGAATGATGAAGTTGATGTCTAATGAGATTTTTTGATTTGACTTACTGCGCGCAGGCGGTCCTCCCTTCAGGGAGTCAGAGGGCGAGCGTGGCTAACGTATAACAGTTACTTTACTTGATAGCCAAGCGCTTTCAACTCCTCGGCTGTGAGGTTGAGTACATTCACATCCAGTTTGATGGGAGTCAAAGGTGTATCGGTAGAATCGGTCTTCACCTGCGCAATGGCATCGATCACATCCAATCCTTTGAATACTTTTCCAAAGATCATATAGTCGCCATCTAACCGGGGCAATCCGTCTTTATTCACTACAATATAAAACTGGCAACCGGCCGAAAGTTTTTCTGCATTGCCATCGCGACCAATGCCCACGGCCCCATACACATGTTTGATGCTGTCTCTGAATTCCGGCTTCAATAAATAGGGAGAATTGGCAAAACCTTCAGGCGTATCGGGGCAGCCCCCCTGGATCACAAAATTGTTGATTACCCTGTTGAAGGTGAGTGTGTCCCAGTAATTGGCGTTGGCAAGTTTGATAAAACTTTGTTTGTGGTTGGGTGTCTCATCATACATCCAGAAAAGAATTTCACCCATACCGGTTTTAATCTGCCCGATCGGATAGGTCTGTTTTGGCTTAGCAGAACAAGCAAGGAACAGGACAGCAAGTAAAAGACAAGTCTTATTCATAAACGAATTGTTGGTTGGTAGTAAGTAGTTGGTGCCGTTGATTAAAGTCTTATTCCTTTGAAAGCTTACCTTATTCAGCAGCATTCAAAATTAAAGAATCTGCGAGAGACTGCGCAAAGAGCAGGACCTTGTTTAGTACAAAGTGCAGTGTGCTGGCGGTTCTTCATGAAGTAAGAGGGCGATTGTGGCGAGAGGGTCACACCGTCAAATACCGGCATACCAGGCCCAGCCAATATCACCCAAATCAATGAAATGATCTGACACCACGATTTTTTTAATGTACTTGAGACTCTTGTAGCCTAATTGAGTTTCCACCCGAACGCGCAGTGGAGCGCCATGCTGAAGTGGTAAGTCTTTGCCATTCATTCCATACGCGAGGATAGTTTGCGGATGAAGGGCATCAAACAAATCAATACTATTGAGTTCGTCAAAATGATCAAACGTAGAAAAATTGATGAAGCGAGCCGTTGGATTGATGCCTACTTTTTCCAAGACCACCGAGAGCGGAACACCTGTCCATTGTGCAATGGCGGTCCAGCCTTCTTCACAGGTATGGCGGGTGATCTGTGAACGGGAAGATAATTTTTTCAGGTCGTCAATGGAGAAAGATGTTGGCCGCTGAACACTTCCTTCTACAGTCAATCGATAATCAGAAAAATCAGACCGCAGTAGCTTGTCAAATTCTTCGCTTCCTGTTGCTGCGGGGTTAACGTTGCCGGTGGCCGGAAACGAGGAGATATTTCTGTAATCATATTCTTTCGCGAGCGATTTGCCATTCATGATGCCGCGCTGCGTATGGTAGGTGAGCGCATCGCCCATCCGCAGGATGTTTCCATAGGTAGGTGGTGCTTCGGCCGAGCACCCGATCAATAGGCCACCCAACGAACTCATTCCGGTAATGATGGCCTGACGCCTGGTGATGATGTTTTTCTTTTTCATCCGTTAAATTTTTTTGTGGTTGAAGGTCAGATGGAATTCACAAATTGATTCGTCATGCTCATTTCACGTTTCGCCAATGGTTATCGCTTTGATGTTTTTCTTAAAACCGGAGAGGATGATCATCACCAGGTGTGCCACCAGGAAAAGCAACAGCAAGGAAGAACAAACGAAGTGAATGGTGCGTGCCGATTGTGCTCCCCACAATTTTAACAGAAAAGGATAGGCAGCAGTGAGGGCAGGGGACATGCTCATTCCCGTAAGGATAATCAGCGGAAATAAAATGAGGATGACGGTGAGGTACGTTACCTTTTGCAGCAAACCATAATGAGGTCCACCAGTTGTAGATGGAATTTTAAAACGCAGATGATTGGAAATATCTTCAAGCCATTGTTTCATCTGCCACTCTTTTCGTTTCAGGAAGAGGTGGCCACGAAGATGATTGCTTATCACAGCCAATATAAAATATGCGAGGCCTGCCGCAAGCAAAAACCATCCGGCAAGGAAATGCAAGCTTCGGCCCCAGCCGTTTTGGTTGAAGATGTCATAGGTTCGGCTGGCGCTCACAGGTGAACCTTGTTCGGAGAAGAATGCCACCGGCTTGGTGAATCCGTTGTGCTTGTAGTTGCGGCCCAGGGGTACTTCAAACAAGGGGGGCGTTAAGTCGTTGCCAACTTCACCCCAATAAAAACGCGGATGTACCATCGTCATTTCAACACCTGTAAAAAGTAGAGCAAAAAAACTGAGCGTAACGATGGCGTGTGATACTTTCACCCACCTACTGTGCCTGACGTGATTTGTTGATTCCAATTTGAATGTGATGTAGTTGCGATTATTGAAAATAGTGTTTCGTTTTAATATATCCTAATGGTGATTTCCGGGCAGAGCCTGTAACTTCATCCGAAGTGTACTCAAAGTCGCGCTTCGACAATTAGCGTGACAGGTGCTTTGAAGAATGGAGCGCGCAGACGATTCTCCCTTCATGGAGTGAGAGGGCAAGCGTTGGATGGTTGGTTTGAATGTCGAATGATGAATGACGAATTAAGAATTACGAGTGACGAGATTTTTTGATTTGACGCACTGTGCGCAGACGGTTCTCCTTTCAGGGAGCCAGAGGGCGAGCGTTGGATGGTTGGTTTGAATGTCGAATGATGAATGACGAATTAAGAATTACGAGTGCCGAGATTTTTTGATTTGACGCACTGTGCGCAGGCGGTTCTCCCTTCAGGGATCCAGAGGGCGAGCGCTGAGTGGTTGATTTGAATGTCGAATGATGAATTACGAATTAAGAATTACGAATGACTAAGATGATGGGGTAATGAGATTTTTGTTTTGCTTCTACTTTGATAATTTCTTTGATATCCCCAGGCATACCATCAACGATTTATTCCGGAATCGATTATTATCCGAAGGAAATGATTGTACGTTGAATGAGGTGGTGTATTCGGTGAATAAAAATTGTGCGCCAAGTTTCAATGCCCAACGTGCATTGATTGCATATCGGGCAAACATTTCTGAATTTAAACTTCCTCTATCGTTGTCACTCACCAGCAACAGGTTGAACGAACTTGGCTTTGCATCCGCCAATCTGACTGCGGAGCCATTGATATAGTTTCCATTAACAGAACTTCCAAAAGAAAGCCCCATGGCATCGATGTTAAATCCTGCCGAGAATTTTTTCGTGAGTTGATATTCAAAATTCAGGCTAAGGTTAAGGCAATTGACTTGGGGTGACTTGACGAAAAACGAATCAATATTAGCAGTTATGTTATCCTGAAAAATAATGAAAGGACTTGAGCTTCCGGAAGTAAGTTCCGCAGGAGCGGTAATATAATATTGATTTGCGCCCAGGTAAGAGGTGAATCTTCCTCCCAGCCCCATGCTAAATTTCTTTTTTGCGCCAAGCTGCCAAAGATGAACATAGGAGAGGCTCAGCGCCCCCTGGTAGTTGGCACCGCTAAGTGTTGCGTCTGCAAAATTCAACGACTGTTGTCCCATCAATGAAATGGGTGCAAGAAGAAGACAGAAGCAAAGTATTTTCATAGTGCAATTACGCTGGAATCCCGTTGCCGCGTTGTCGTGAGTAAGACGAATGCGTGTGGTCAGGCTGATTGTTAGGTAGGGTTAAAAGTTTTGTGCGAAAGAACCTCGTTCTCTTTGGTTGTCATGCTATGCAGGTTGCGCGCAGGCAAGCACGTGTTCAGGTGTCCCCCGTGCGAAGGAGTGTTTACTGACGAATTTCTTATATTCAGTTTTGGTAATGCTTCAGGAAGCACGGCAATAGCTTTTCTTCTCTCGTTATAAAGAGTATTTTTCGGAACAATATTTTCTGTCCATGATTATTTATTGCTCAAAGAAATTGGAAACTTTCATCGGTGAGACGGAAGTATTGCCATCGCTTGAATACCCTTCGCCCCTGGGCGAATGGAATGGAGATATATTTACCATGAATCGCAGGAAGTATCTGTTACTGATGAACAACAAAACTTGCTTTTCAGTAGTAGTGCCCGCCTTTTTGAAAATCAAAGGGAGTGACTTAATAACTATCATCAAAGAACGTGTGGTCGAGCAATTGGATCATGATGTGCACTTGCCAGAGAGCGCAGAAATCAAAGTAAGGGCGATGATGAGGAGCATCCTATTTCATAAAACCAACAATGACAAGAAAATAGTCACTTCCATCAATCATCATATCTCCTCACTCAAGAGCAACAGACCTTCCGATTGGCTTCAGATTGACAACGGTGAAACGTCAATGTCCACCATCCTTAATGACCAGCCGATGGGTACGAAGATTTTTTCCGGGATGAAAGGAAACCGTTCTTATTTTTATCCCGCTGAACAAATGAATGAACTTGTCCGCCAACTGTAGATGATTGCAGGATTGTCTCAATAGCGCACGGAATCTAATGCCAGTAAACGTTCTGATAAGATTGTTAAAGGAGTAGTTTTTATCGTGCCTAAGCAACAGCTCCTGCACGTACTACTTCTCCCTATTGACTTCCGGTTTCTGGTATCGTTGCTTTAGGGAGTTCAACGAAAGGTAGCCAACGATGATGGATACCAGTACTACCGAGAATACAGCGATGATCAGTTTGGTGGTGGATTTCATGTAAGTAAGTTACTACGTGCAAAGCATATGCTTTGGCATTTGCCTGTTAAGTTTGCTTTAAGTTTTATCGAACAAATTTGTTTACTTCAAGAAATAAAAAAGGCCAACACACCGTTGGCCTTTGCTGATAAAAAAGCAAGTGCTTTATTTCTTCTCACTCCACGGTGGAATGATGTTGTTGGTGCGGGCATAGGCAATCAACTGCCCGAGGTGCTCGTTGGCATGGGCAACGGCAATGAGGCAAGCGCTCATTTGCGTGTAGTTACCGGGAAACGGAAATTCCACTTTATTTTTTAACGCTGCATCAGGTGTGCTTTTGATGGTGGCAATGATCAGCTCAAAAGAACGTTTCAGCTCAGAGGCGATGGCCTCTTTGGTCTTCAGGTCTGCTTCCAACGTTTCCATTTTAACGCCTTCCGGAATTTTGCCACCGAGTTTGGATGCAAAGAAATAGTTAGCTGAAATAACATGAGCACAAACTTGCGCAGCAGTTCGTACACCTGTGCCGGGTGTCCAGGCATATTTGTCTGAGGGGATTGCCTGTGCCAGCATCATGATCTGGCCGGATGCAAAAGATACTGACCCGGCCGCTTCCTGTTGAAACTGTCCCTGACTGAATGCCTGGAACGACCATGCAACTACAGCGAGAGTGAATAATGTTTTCATATAGTTTAGATTGTGTTTGATTGAACTTAAAGGTAAGGAATACTTTAAGTGGTCATTTGCATGGAGAGATTATTATTTTAACAGTTATTGATTGTGAGGCGCCTGAAAGGATTTTCTTAAAAAGGAAATCCCACAATTGAAAGGGCGGCACTCGTTGCAACCGTTCGTCAACAGTGTTAACTGTGAAATCACTTATAAAAATCAATGTGAAAATTGACAGCTAACCTATCGCTCACATAATTAATGAAGCAAGCGTTATGGAACTTTAGAAAAAA
>CAZECP010000060.1:5973-29711 GCA_964510765.1 uncultured Ohtaekwangia sp.
ATCAAACCAGCGATTGCTTGTGCGCCCGGGATTTCCCAATCCGAAGCCGTGGCCTCCATTCTGATAAAGGTGAAACTCAACCGGACGGCCCGCTTTATACCAGGAGTCAATGACACCAAACTGGCCGCGGAAAAGAAAATCATCAGTGGCGATCACATTGAACATGGGGGGAGCATTCTTTGGCACTTCCACTGGTCCCATGCCTCCATAGATTGGGCCAATGAAATGCAGTTTTATTATTTTAGAATTCAGTGTTACATGCATGGTGAGACCAGCGCCAGCAGAAAATCCGATCATACCCAACCGGGCAGTGTCAACGCCCCATTCTTTGGCACGCTTCACAATCATACTATAAGCTGCTTCCGCATCCTGAAGTTGATTGGATAGGTCCATGGCAGGACGTGGGGCAGGTGTTGCATTGTTGGAAGATGACGGGGTGGCTGCCGCAAAAGTCCTGTTCATCGATTCTCTAAAACCGTCAAGAGATTCAGGTGTTGGAAAGAGACGATACTTCAGCACAAAAGCTGCGATGCCTTTGTCGGCCAGGGCTTGCGCTACTTCCCAGCCTTCGTTGCCCATTGATAACCATCGGAAGCCTCCACCGGGAGCTACGATAACAGCAGCCCCATTGCCTTTGCCGGGCTTGGGCAAAAATGGAGTAAGCGTGGCCACAGTAATATTACGCGCCATCGGGTCGCCCCACTGCCTGAACCAGGTTTCATGTGCGGGCTGGTCTTTCACTCCACCTGTGCCAAGCGGTATTGCGTTCGGTTCGGCTGGAGCATCAAGTGGGTATATGGTGCCGTCTTGAGCAAAGGCGAATGAAGAGATGAGAAAAAGGCCAGGGATGGCTGCTTTCGTCATTTGTGTAACGAGGTTTGTCATAGGCGAGTTCAGATTTTTGTTTGCGATGGTAATTTAAATTAAATGTACGAATTACACTTATATCTAAGGAAATTGTTTTTCTCGTCAGCCAGAAGGTGCACTATCAGTACGTGCAGCCTTCAGTTTCTTGGCAATTGCTGCCTTAATGTTTAGAAACAAAATTGGAAGTGATTTAAAAAGAAAATCCCCCAAGGTCCTTGACCCCGGGGGATAATCCTGTCTATAGTTGGCTTTTAATCCGGGACGAAGGTAAAACAACGGATGTTGACAAATCCATTCCGTCTGGGAGTAACTCCCATAAAACTTTCAAATTATTTTTTTTCTTCTTTTCACCACACATCATTTTTACTGAAACAATCAGGAGATTTTTTGGTTAAATTCACGATCTAATTTTTGAAAACCATGGCAACATATCAATTGCAAATCAATGGAAAGACAATGCAGGCCGAGGTGGAAGCGGATACCCCGCTGTTGTGGGTGTTGCGGGATTCACTCGGGCTTGTCGGTACCAAGTACGGATGCGGAATCGGTCAATGTGGCGCTTGCACCGTGCATCTGAATGGTAACGCAGTGCGCTCGTGTTCGCTTCCGGTTTCATCGGTTGGGAATAAAAAGATAACCACCATCGAGGGGCTTTCAGAAAAGGGTGATCATCCGGTGCAGCAAGCGTGGGATGAAGTGGATGTAGCCCAATGTGGTTATTGCCAGGCCGGACAGATTATGACGGCTGCCGCTATGCTGTCAATAAATCCAAATCCTTCGGCTGAACAAATAGATAACACGATGAATGCAAACCTTTGCCGATGTGGTACTTATCATCGTATTCGTGAAGCGGTAGTTCTGGCATCCAACAAAATGAAAAAGTAATATCGTATGGAAACATTAGTGAAAACCAACCGCAGAGACTTTCTCAAATTGGTGACGGCCGTAAGTGGTGGCCTGGTGATAGGATTCGGATGGGGCGACAGCGAAGCTCAAACTGTGAAGCTGGTGGACGATGCTGTATTAGCCGATGTGAACTTCAATAGCTATCTCTCTATTTCCCCGGATGATGTGATTACGATCTTTTCACCTAATCCTGAGTTGGGCCAGAATATTAAAACTTCTTTCCCGATGGTGGTGGCAGAAGAATTGGATGCTGATTGGGCAAAAGTAAAAGTTGTGCAAGCTGCGTTGGATACAAAAAAATACGATCGGCAATTAACCGGAGGCAGCGGTGCAGTTCCTCATTCGTGGGAGCGCTTGCGCAAAGCAGGTGCCACGGCAAGACAGATGTTGATAGAAGCCGCAGCAAAAAAATGGAATGTGTCACCAGCATCACTTATAGCTGAGAAGGGAAAAGTGATTGACAAAGCGGGTAATCGTTCATTCACTTTTGGTGAGCTTGCTACAGATGCCGCATCGATACCTGTGCCAACCGAAGTGAAACTAAAAGACAAAAAGGATTTTAAGTTGATTGGCACTTTCGTGAAAGGCGTTGACAACCAGGCCATCTTCACTGGCAAGCCTTTGTTCGGTCTTGATTTCTATCGCGAAGGAATGTTGCAGGCAATGATCCAGCGCCCGGCCAGTTTCGGAATGAAAATAAAATCAGTTGACAGCGCTGCCGCGAAAGCCGTTCCCGGAATTGTAGATGTTGTTCAGTTCAAGAATAATGTGGCGGTGGTTGGTAAATCAACCTGGCAGATTATTAAAGCGCGCAAGCTTCTGAAAATAGAATACGAACCGGATGGAACACTGGAGAGTTCAATGGATCATGATAAGTTGTTCAAGAATTTATTGAACAGCAAGGAAGCCACCGTTCGAAGAAAAGATGGCAATGTGGATACTGCATTCAAAAATGCAGCAAAAGTAATTGTGAAAGAATATCAGTGCCCATTCCTGCCGCACAACCCGATGGAACCGATGAACTTCTTCGCGAATGTGAAGACTGATGGCGTGGAGTTGATCGGTCCCTGCCAATTGCCTGACATGAGCAGAAATGAAGTAGCGAAATTATTGGGAATTGCGCCTGACAAAATCACCCTTGAGTTAACGCGACTTGGTGGCGGCTTTGGACGGAGATTGAAATCAGACTATGTGTTGGAAGCGGCTGAATTGTCGAGCATCATTAAAGCGCCTGTGAAAGTGACCTGGCTGCGTGAAGACGATATGGGCGGAGGAAGCTATCGCCCTGCGGTGCGCTATCGGTTTGAAGCTGCACTGGATGCAAGCGGAAATCTGATTGGATATAAATTGAGAGGAGTAGGAATCAATGCAGGCAATCCCACGCGTGAAGACAATTTCCCCTCAGGTGCTGTTGAAAATCTTTTGATCGATTCTGTTGAACATAAATCTCCCATTACAACGGGAGCATGGCGTGCACCTATCACCAACTTCCTGGCGTATGCAGAGCAGGCGTTCATTGATGAAGTGGCGATGGAAGCAAAACAAGATCCCGTTCAGTTCAGGTTGAATCTTCTCGATAAGGCAAAGAAGACTCCGACCGGGGCCATCAAGTATGACATTGATAGAATGAAGGCCGTGATTCAGTTGGCTGCAGAGAAATCAAACTGGGGCAAGAAGGCAGGTGTGTCACAAGGATTCAGTGTGTACTTCTCGCATCGCTCATATGTAGCGCAGGTGGCAGAAGTGGAAATGAAAAATGGCAAGCCCACACTTCAAAAGATTGTAGCCGCTGCGGACTGCGGGGTGGTTATCAACACGAGTGGTGCTTTGCAGCAAGTACGCGGAGGTGTTGTAGATGGCATCGGTCATGCATTCTTTGGCAATCTCACTTTCAAAAATGGAGAACCGGAGCAAAAGAATTTTAACGCTTATCGCCTGATCAAGCTGAAGGAAGTGCCGGAGATTGATGTCCACTTTGTAAACAATGGAATTGATCCAACGGGATTGGGTGAGCCTGCGCTTCCGCCAACAGGAGGAGCGGTCGCAAATGCTTTCTTTAAAGCTACCGGCAAGCGACTTTACAATCAACCGTTTATTAAGGAAGATGCTCTTCAAGGTGTAACGCTGGGCACAAAAGGATGAACCGAAAGTCATTTCTAAAAAAGTCGCTCGTCACTGGTGCTGGGGTATCGATGGCGGGCGATTTGTTTTCCAACATCATTATTCCGCAAAAGAAAACAAAGTTGGGAGTGGCACTTGTGGGCCTCGGTTATTACAGCACCGACTTGTTAGCACCAGCACTGCGGTTGACGCAGAATTGCGAGTTGAAGGGAATCGTTTCGGGAACTCCATCTAAAATTGAAAGATGGAAGCAAGAACACAAACTCAACGACAAGAACATTTACAACTACCAATCTTTCGATCAGATTGCTGACAATCCGGATATTGATGTTGTCTATGTAGTGCTTCCACCATCGATGCATGCAGAGTACGTGATTCGCGCTGCAAAAGCAGGTAAACATGTATGGTGCGAAAAGCCAATGGCAATGACGGTAACAGAATGCCAGGACATGATTGACGCTTGCAACAGGAATAAGGTTAAATTAAGTATCGGCTACCGCATGCATCATGAAGCCAATACACAGAAAGTGATTCAGTTCAGAAAGCAAATGAAGTATGGCAAAGTAGTGAGTGCCGATGCGGCTGCTGGATATTTTGATGGACGAACCAATCATTGGAAGCAGATAAAAAAATTAGGTGGTGGCTCAATGTATGATATGGGCGTGTATCCGCTTAACGCGATACGCTATTCAGTCGGACTGGAGCCAATTGCAGTTACCGCAAAACAATCAACTACCCGTCCGGAGATTTATACAGAGGTGGATGAGACGATGGAGTTTGATCTTGAGTTTCCTGGTGGAGCTGCGGCTCATGGAAAAACAAGCTTCGGAATGAGCATGAATGATCTTGCTGTAAAGTGTGAAAAAGGTGGGTGGTCGCTTTCTCCTTTTCAGGCTTATTCAGGTGTGCAAGGAAAGACAAGTGATGGAATCATTCTCGGTGCATCGCCATTGAATCAACAAGCGAAGCAAATGGATGACGATGCACTATCCATAAAGAATAATACAAATGTTCTTGTGCCAGGGGAAGAAGGGTTGAAAGATATTCGGGTAGTCGAAGCGATTTACCGAAGCGTGAAAGCGAATTCGCGCGTGACCATTTAATAGGCAGTTACCTCAAATAATTTTTCAGGCAATTCTTTATCGTTCCAATTGGAGTGGATAACAAGTGCAGCACCCAGCGCGGAGGCTTGGGCCACAGTCGCACCAAAGACTTTATAATTGCCGAAAGCGCGCGCCAGCAGGTTCATGTAAACGGGGTTGGCACTGAATCCTCCATCCACATAGATTTCTTTTACATCTGAATTGTTCAAAATGAGTTGAGTGGACGCCATTTGCCTTTTAACAAGATGTTGGATGAAAGCGTGGTATGCTTTGCCTGAAGATTCATAATTTTTTAAATCCGTTTTCTCAAAATCCCCAACCGAATCAGCAATATCTTCTTTTTCGAATCGAATGGTTCGGAAGAAATCTTCTTTCACATGAAAATGCTCTGCGATCCGTTTGGTTTGTTCATCATGCTCAGGCCCAATTAACAACCGCGATGCTTTGACTGGTTTGCCATCATAGCTTAGATAGCAAAGACAATCTTGGTCAAGTTCGTCTTTCGTAAGTGGCGATTGATTGAAAGGATTCATACTGATACTCCACGTGCCGGTTGAAATCAACACAAAAGACGAATTGATTTTTTTCAGGTAAGGAATAAGCGCAGCCGAACTATCGTGAATACCTGCCCCGATCAAAAAATCATTAATGGCGGTAATCTTCATGGTTCGTTCAGTTGGAAAAAAGGGATTGAGGATGGATATGATTTGTTCATTCATCACCCAGTCGTGATACTCATCTTTCTCAAAATTCCATAATAGTGTATGGCAGCCAATACTTGGCATACAGGATATTCGCTGGCCGGCCAACACCCAGTTGAAATATTCAGGCAAATGAAAGGCGGATATGATCGTTTTGAACAAATCTGGTTTTTGATACTTCAGGCGATAGAGTTGAAGCCCTGCATTTAAATTTCCCAGGTATGGTGATGCAGTTTGCAGGCAGACTTCGTTGAGAGAGTAATCGTGATCAAACTTTTCTTTCAGGGAAGCAGGAAATGGTTTCAGGTAGCTATAGAGCGGAGCAGCAATTTGACCTCGAATATCGAATAGGACGAGGCCTGCACCGTGTGCTGAAAAATTGACCGCCTTAATTTTAAAATCATTCTGTTTTTGAATTTCACTCAGGCTGTTCAGCACCCATGTACCCATGGCATCAATATCCTCACAAGGAAAGCCATCTTCGTCTTCTATTTCAGGCAGGTGCTCTAACTTTTCATAAACGATTTCGTAGTCCTCGTTAAAGAGAAAAAGCTTTTTGTTTGTTTTGCCGATGTCAAATATCGCGATGACGGGTATGGGCATTCGTCTTTGAATTTAGAGTCCGGTTGCCTGCATGTTACTTCCACGATAGCGAATCAGTTCTTCGCGCACTTTTGCTTCACGAAATAAATTAACAGGACTTAATGCTGCCTCTGAGCGCAGCCGTGCTTCCGCCAGCAATGACCGCACGTCTGTTCGAAAAGCATGCTGTAAAATCTCTTGCGCTTGCGTCACATCGTTTTCCAGTTGTGCCTGTTCCAAAGCTTTACGATCAACCAACAGCGCTTGTGCATAGGCGATCTTGATGGCTTCTACTGACTGCAATAAATCCTCCAGCGGATCCTTTACATTGTGCGAAGCATCGATCATCCAGCCGAGGCTCGTGGCATGGTTCATCAACTTGGCGTCCATGCCTTCTACAAGTTCATTGAATATCAAAAACAATTGATAAGGCCGCATGCTTCCTGCAGTTAAGTCGTCATCACCGTATCGTGAATCATTAAAATGAAAGCCGCCTAGCTTTCCTTCCATTAACAAGAGCGAAACTATTTGTTCGATGTTGGCATTTGGTAAATGATGACCGAGATCGACAAGTGTGTATGCTTTCTTGCCGAGCTTGCTCGTGTACAAGTAGGATTGTCCCCAGTCACCCACGGTCATGGAATAGAAGTTGGGCTCGAAGGCTTTGTATTCGACAAACATTTTCCAGGCATCAGGCAATTTCGAATAGATCTGTTGAAGTCCATCCAATGAATTTTGAAAGGCTTTTCTAAAATTCAATTGCCCAGGGAAACAAGAGCCATCGGAAAGCCAAACAGTAATTGAATTTGAGCCAAGTTGCTTGCCGTATTCAATCACTTGCAGGTTGTGATCGATGGCCTGATCGCGAATTGATTTGTTCACATGTTGCAGTGATCCAAACTTGTAACTCAGCTTTTGATCTTTCTGATCCTGAAACGTATTCGAGTTCATCGCATCGAAGCGAATGCCCAAACTTGATGCTAGCAACTTAATGTTCGCGGCATCTTTTGGAATATCCCACGGAATGTGCAGCGAAATCGCACCTGAAGATTTAGTCATCTGATGCAGCAAGCCGATGTCTTCCAGTTTCTCTTCGAGGTTGCGTGGCTCACCGCCTCCCGGGAATCGTCCGAATCGGGTACCGCCCGTTCCTAACGCCCAACTCGGAATAGCAATTTGAAAGTCAATCAACTTCTTGACTATTCCTTCGGCATTTGGGATCGCATCTTTTGCGCGTTCAAAATTCTTCTTATGCGCGGTTGCTAACTTCTCGTTGTGCGAATCAAAATTGGATTGTGAAAGGCGCATGTGTTCAAGGTAAATAAAATACTTCGTTCAACGGAATGGAAATAGGAGAGTGGTCTGGATTTGTTTCCATAATGTTTCGCATATACGTCCACCACTTTTTCATGACAGGATTGGAGGGAAGTGCATCGAGCTTTTGCTGGTTGTCCACTTTCAATACTCCAAATAGAATATTTGTTTCTTCATCCAGGAAGATGGAATAGTCGTGAATGGTTGAATCCTTCAGCAACTGCGCAAGCTCCGGCCATATCTCATCATGACGTTTCTTATATTCATCCTTCTTCCCCGGATGTAGTTTCATTTTGAATGCGAGTCGTTTCATTTATTCGAATCTTTTTTGAACCACTAAGGCACAAAGGGCACCAAGTGGCACGAAGAGTTCTTTGTATCTTTGTAATTCGTCTCTGGTTATTTGTTCCTCTTTTTTGAATCACTAACGCACACTAGTCACTAAGTTTCACGATGCTCTCTTTGTGCCCCTTTGTGTCCTTAGTCTTCGTGGTTTAAATTCGATGTCAAATTCAAAGTACTAGCCTCTTGATCCCATTCTTCATCAATGGCACATGAAAATTAATCAACAGTCCAAGTCTTTTGCCAGTAAGTCTTAAGTAGCTCAATAGCTTCGTATCCCAAACTGGGTGAAAGTTCTCTTGTGCTTTCAACTCTACAATCACACAATCCTCAACCAGCAGGTCAAGTCTCAGTCCATCATCAATGGTTAGTGTGTTGTAAACAATTGGCACGTATTTCTGTCGTACGAAATTTATCTCCCGACAAAAAAGCTCGTGTGCGAAGCATTTCTCATAAACACTTTCCAACAATCCGGGCCCAAGCTCTTTATGGATCTTCACAGCAATGTCAACTATGTTCTTTGCTACTAGTTCTTCCTTTTCTGAAACAGGTTGATAGCTCATGTTTTGTTTTTTGAACCACTAAGACACGAAGGGCACCAAGGAGCACGAAACGTTCTTTGTGTCTTTATAGTTCATCTCCTGTTTAGCTTCTTCTTCAGACCTCTAAGACACACCGGATACTAAACTTTACGATGCACCCTTTGTGCCTCTTTGTGTTCTTAGTGCCTTTGTGGTTCAAGTTAATTACTTCATCTCACAAAAGCATTTGCCACACCGCCATCTACATTCATAACATTGCCGGTTGATTTGTTGAGCAAGCCTCCGACAAAAGTGAAGCACGCATTGGCGATGTCTTCCGGTAAAATAATTTCGTTGAGTAGCGTTCGCTTCGCATAGAAGGCGGGAAGTTCTTCTACCTTCACTCCGTACGCTTTCGCCCGACCTTCTGCCCACGCGCCTTCCCAGATCTTGCTGTCGGCAATCACCGCATCTGGGTTCACTACGTTCACGCGAATTTTATCTGCACCTAGCTCCGCAGCATTCAATCTGCTTAAATGCAGTTGTGCTGCTTTGGCAGAACCATAACCCGCATTGTTGGGCCCGCTCATCAGCGCATTCTTGCTCACGATGTTCAAAACATCTCCACCTAATTTTTGCTTGCGCAGTATTTCCACTCCCGCTTGCGTCACCAGGAACTGTCCTTTTACTAAAATGTCATAAAGGAAATCCCAATCTTTCTCCGTGTGTTCTTCAATCGGTTTTGAGATAGAGATGCCCGCACTGTTCACAATAATATCAACTCCGCCAAACGCAAGGGCAGAGAACTCAAATGCTTTTCTGATCTGCTCACCCGAAGTAACATCCAACACTACGGACGCGAATGAATCTTTGGAATAGGATTTTGACAGATCTTCATTTGCTTTCGCTAATCGGTCTGCATCATTGTCGTTGATGATCACGCAGGCACCTTCGTCCATGAATTTCTTTGCGATAGCTTTGCCGATGCCGCCTGCACTTCCAGTGATCAATGCAATCTTCCCGGTGAGTGGTTTTGGTTTGGGCATACGCTGCAGTTTTGCTTCTTCTAGCAACCAGTATTCAATGTTGAATGCTTCTTGCCGTGGTAGCGATGTGTATTCAGAAATCGCTTCTGAACCTTTCATCACATTGATAGCATTGATATAATATTCCGATGCTACACGTGAAGTCTGCTTGTCTTTTGCGAAAGTGAACATGCCGACTCCCGGAAATAAAATCACCACAGGGTTTGCATCCCGCATCGCGGGACTATTGGGATGCTTGCACTTATCGTAATACTCCGCGTAGCCCTTTCTGTATAATTCAAATTGTGGAAGGAGTCTCTCTTGAAGTTTCTTTACATCGCTCACATCTTCTGACGGAGTGAGGTCAAGCACGAGTGGGGCAATCTTTGTTCTAAGGAAGTGATCAGGGCAACTTGTTCCCATTGGGGCAAGTTTTGAAAGATCATTCGAACTCATGAACTCAAGCACTCGTGCATCATCGGTGAAATGCCCTACCATGCGTTGCCTGCTGGAACAAAATCCACGCAGGACAGGAGCGAGGGCAGCAGCTTTGCCTTTGCGATCTGTTTCGTTCAGTGATTGAATCTTGACTCCGCCAAACACGGGACGCTTCTTTCCATAGTTTGCTTCGAGATAAGTCGCGCAGGTTTCAATTACCTCCAACGTGTTGATATAACTTTCGTACGCAGTGTCTCCCCATGTGAAGAGGCCGTGTGAACCGAGCATGATTCCTTTGATGCCCGGATTCTCATCAAGACAGGCTTTTAACTTCAGACCCAGATCAAAACCTGGCCGTTGCCATCCCACCCAGCCAATGGCGCCTTTGAAAAGTTCTTGTGTAATCTTTTTTCCATTCTTGGCTGCCGCGATCGCAATAGCTGCATCGGGGTGAAGGTGATCGATGTGCTTGAAGGGAAGGAACGCATGCAATGGTGTATCGATCGATGGTGCTTTTGAATTCAAGTCATAGATGCAATGATTGAACAACTCCACCATCTCATCTTCAAACTCAATGCCTCGATAAATTTTCTTCAATGCTCTTAATCGATCTACATACAAAGCAGCAAGTCCATTCTTCTTCATGGTGCCGAGATCACCACCGGAGCCTTTCACCCACATCACTTCCGTGTCGGTGCCGGTGAGTGGATCTTTTGAAAATACTTTGCAGGAAGTGTTGCCGCCTCCGTAGTTGGTCAATCGCAAATCTGCGCCAAGCAAATTGGAGCGATAAACGAGTAGCGCTACTTCATCGCCTTTCATTGATTCTGCTTTCGCGTCATCCCATAAATAGCTTACATGTTTGAAGTCTTTTTTCATATTTCTGGAGGTTTAACCGCAGAGACGCAGAGGTCGCTGAGTTGAAATAAAATTGTTTTTGTTAAATCGAATTTCCTATTCCTACCAACACCACTGAAGCAAGTATAGTCGCTATGCCCAGCGCGATGGTCATCTTTGTTTTTGTGCTTACGCCTTTCCATTCTTTCAATGCGATGCCCCACATGTTTGATACAAAAATGATGAATGCCATGTGCAGTATCCACGAGCTTGCTCCGTTGCCGAGTTTACTTTCACCCATGCCATAGAAGAAGAATTGTAAGAACCAGGTTGTGCCGGCAATGGCTGAGAAAACATAGTTAATCAGCAGCGGTGTTGATTTGTTAGTATAGTCTCCAAATGTTTTATTCTGAAAATTGAGAACGATACTCCATACAAAGTTGGTAGTGAGTCCGCCCCACAGCAGCACAACATAAATCACATTGTTTTGAAATAATGGATTTAGGCCTTGACCAACGGCAGCGAGCGCCATCGGCTTTCCTGCTTCGATACCAAAGTTGAAACAGGCGCTCAGTATTCCTGACACGGTGGCTACTATCAAACCTTTTGTAAGGTTGAATTCAGAAATACTGTTCGCCTTTTGTTCTTCGGGCAGTTCCTTTTCCTTCATCATGCCCGCGCGTCCACAGATAAAAATCCCCAACAAGCAAACGGCAATTCCCAACAACACCATTTGCCCGCCACTGGAATTAAACAGATGACTGATCGAAGTTTTTCCTTCCTGCGGAAAGTAGTAATAGTAGATGCTAGGTATCAATGCACCGAACGTAGCGCAATAACCAAGTATCACAGAATTGCCCAGTGACATGCCGAGGTAGCGAATGCCAAGTCCATACGTCAAACCACCGATGCCCCACAGCACTCCAAGTATGTACGTGATCACCAAAACATGTGATGGTGTTTGAGAGATGATTTCACCAAAGCCAGGCAGTGTGAGATAAGCTGCAAGAGGTGGCACAATCAACCACGAAAACAATCCGCCAATGATCCAATAACTTTCCCATGCCCAACCTTTTACTTTCTTGAAAGCCATGTAAAAGCTTCCTGACGCGAAGCCTCCGATGAAGTGGAAGAGAATGCCTAGTGCGATCATTATTAATTAGTGATTGTTTGAGTTAGTATTATTGTTGCCGAATTCAAACAAGTTGTTTTGTGCGAAGGGAATGCTCCATCATTCACTGTCATGCCGGACAGAAGGTGCGGTTGCTGACAGTGTGTTCCGGCATCCCCCAGGGCGAAGCAATTAATTTCATGACCGTACACGTACACCGGAGGCAAGACTTCGCCCAAGGGGATACCGGTACTCGCACATCCTACAGCGCATGCCGACCGGTATGACAGTGTGGGAGGAAGGTCGATCCTTCGAAAGACCAACTTCATCAACGAGCAATCTTGAATTGGTAACTACCTGAACCAACTTCCACTTCTAGGTAATGCACTTCGTGAAACTGTTCCGTTTTGTTTACCTCGCCATGCTCCATTTCAGTGGCGGTTCCTTTAACCTTGATAGTGGTAGATTTTGTTAGTGGAAGATTTCCCTCCGTGATCTTTTCTGCTGATTCAGCTTGGATGAGTAGGGTTGCTTTTGTGTTTACCGGAACTTTTACATCCAACGAAATGCTCTTATCGCTGGTGATCCATGACGAACTTACGGCACCATAAAGTGTTTGCAACTCCGCACTCATCGAAGTAAACGTTCCACCGATGTGCGGTTTGATCACAATCTCTTTGTAGCCGGGTGCATTTTCTTTGGTATCGATGCCGGCTGCTACACGATACATCCAATCTCCGATTGCTCCGTATGCATAGTGATTGAATGAGTTCATGCCGGGTGTTTGAAACGTGCTGTCGGGCTTGATGCCATCCCAACGCTCCCAGATGGTTGTAGCTCCCATCTTCACAGGATACAACCAGGATGGATAACTTTCTTGTAACAGTAGTTTGTACGCCACATCATCATAACCAAATCGTGAGAGCACATGACATAGATAAGGTGTTCCCAAAAATCCTGTGGTCAGGTGATTGTCATAGCTCTTCACATTATCGGCAAGTTTTTGTGCGGCTTGTTTTTGAAGGTTGGGAGGGAGCATGTCAAAATTCAAAGCAAGCACATAAGCGGTCTGTGTGCTCGACACGAGCCTTCCGCTTGGTGTGACATATTCTTTCATGAAAGCATCTTTCACCTTGCCTAATAGGTCAGCATACTTCGCTGCTTCGTCTTTCTTGCCAAGCACATTGGCGGTGTTGATCACCTGCTGAATAGAGTGAGCGAAGAACGTTTGTGCAATCAGATATTTATCTGTCACCGCTGAGCGGCCATCGTTGTCATCAAAAGGTCTATAAAAAAGCCAGTCGCCAAAGTGGAAGCCTTTGTTCCAAAGATTGTTGGTGCTGTTTCGCTCCATGTAGCCCACCCACGCCTTCATACTTTCGTATTGGTTCTCAAGTATCTTCTTGTCGCCATAGGCGAGGTACATATTCCAGGGAATGATCGTAGCTGCATCGGCCCAGCCCGCACTGCCGCCCGCGATCATGCTTCCAAATCTTCCGAGCACATCGGGAATTACAAAAGGCACATTGCCATCTGATTGATCTGCTTCCACATCGCGCAGCCACTTGGTAAAGAAGTTGTGAACGTCAAAGTTAAATGCAGCCGTTCTTGAAAATGCTTGCGCATCACCTGTCCACCCGAGGCGCTCATCACGCTGTGGACAATCGGTAGGCACATCCAGGAAGTTTCCGCGCTGGCCCCACTGAATGTTGTGTTGCAGTTGGTTGATCAGTTTATTCGATGATGTGAACGTGCCGGTCGGCTTCATGTCGGAGTACAAAGCGATGGCGTTGAAGTTCTCTAGTTTCAGTTCGCCAGGGTATCCTTCCACGCGTATGTAGCGAAACCCCTGGAACGTAAAGTGTGGTTCAAAAACCTCGACTCCGTTGCCCTTCAAGATGTATTCATTTTTCTGTTTCGCGGGGCGCAGGTTTTCCGTGTAGAAGTTGCCGAACTTGTCGAGCACCTCGGCATGATATACGGTGATCTTCGTGCCGGCACTTCCCGTTGCTTTCAGTTGCACCCAGCCCACCAGATTTTGTCCGAAGTCAATAACGGTTTCTCCTTTCGGAGTTTTGATAACGTTGATTGCTTTCCACACTTCGTGTTTCTTAATCAACTCATTATACGTGGCAATCAGGTTTACTTTGTTGTTGTCCTTGATTTTAGCGGCACTCCAGCTTGCATCATTAAAAGTAGTTGTGTTCCAGCCCGCTTGCTCTTTGCGCGCGTCAATGGTTTCGCCATGATAAATCTCTGAGCTCACTATACTTCCCGTGGAGCACTTCCACGATCCATCCGATACAATCACCTCGCTGCTGCCATCGTCATAGTTGATCTGAAGTTGAAAGAGCAGACCTAATTCTTTGCCATAGAAGTTATGCTGCCCGCTGAAGCCAATGTAGCCGCGATACCAGCCACTGCCAAGTTGCACACCGATGGCATTGTTGCCTTGTTGCACCAGCGCAGTAACATCAAAGGCTTGGTATTGCAGGCGCTTGTTATAGCTCGTCCAGCCGGGAGTGAGGTAGGCATCACCCACACGCTTGCCGTTCACGAATGCTTCGTACACTCCTTGCGCGGTGATGAAGGCGGTGGCGAGTTTTACTTTTTTCGATGACGAAAATGTTTTTCTGAACAGCGGACTCGGCCTTGTCACAGTGTCTTCCACGTAGCCGGGTTTGATCCACTGCGCTTTCCAGTCGCTCGCATTGAGTAAACCCATCTGCCAGCTTTGCGGCTCGCTCCATTTGGTGACACGGCTGTAGTTATCCCACGCGCGCACCTGCCAATAATATTTCTTTGCCGATGTCAACGGGATGCCACCATAGTTTACAAAGGTGGACTGGTCACTCGTGATCTTGCCGGAACTCCAGGCGGTACCCTTTGAGAGTGAGGCCACATCTTCCGCCACATGTATTTCAAATGCCACCTGCGTAGTGTTGCGCTTGTCAGAAATGAGTTGCCAACTGAAACGCGGCTTGGTCACATCCAGCCCGATGGGGTTGGAAAGGTTTTCCGTTTTCGGGTTTTGAAGGGCGAGCTGCGAAAAAGCAGGAGCGCCCACGAGCAGGAGCAGGAAGAAGGTGACGGTGCGAAGCATAACAATAGGTTTTGTTGATTTAAAGGTGTGGGTAAGTTACAACACAACCGTCATGGGCTGTCCTGATGGGAGGAATTTTTTGATGGGTGGTGGGAGTGACGTGCGAGCAATTTTGAACCACTAAGGCACGAAGACACGAAGGTTCACGAAGGACTCTTCGTGCCGCTTTGTGCCTTTATAGTTCAGATTTCATTGCCGGATTGCAACCAATTCACTTAATCAAAATACTCTCAATGTCATTCAGGTATGTGTGCACATCAGTGAGTACGGTGAAAGTGTTGGCGGCAATATCATAGACAGCAAACTGATTGCGTTTATGTTCGTCACTCGCAGTGCTTCGGTCTTTGAAGGAGATCAGTATTGCAGAATTTGACTTCACAAAGTTGTAGTTCTGCACGTCCACTTTCTTTGATACTTGTGTGAGATGACTGCCATCCAGGTCTGAGATGTAAAGATCATGATCGTCATCGGCATTTAGTTTGCCATCGTGGTTAGTGTCTGCAAAGGCGATGAGGAAGGAAATGTTTTTGACGGTCTTGTCAACTTCATTGTCGGGATATCGCTCTCCAGGAATATTAATTTCTGTGATGGACGCCTTGCGATCAAGCAGCTTGCCAATGGGCTTATAATCTTTGTCCAGGAAAAGCACATTGATGTAGCGATCGTAATTGGGTTCTGTTCTGAATGTAGGCGATGAGTCGATGCCAAGTTTGGCAATCCGTTTTGGCTCTTCATAGGTTCTAACAGATATGGGCAAGTAAAAATTGGTAGAGTTGTAAATAGCTATAGGTGTGCTGTAGGAGATTCCCTGCAAGGCTACGCTGTCTTTCTTTGCCTGCTCAAGTGGTGCGCCTACAATCACGCTTTCCTCCGGGCCACTCGGACGAAAGTATTCTTCCAGCAACTTGTAAAGCAAAACGCAACAAATGGTAGGAATGATAAGGCCATTGACGATGATAAGAATTTTTATAAACCTGCTCATGATGTAAAGTTGTTTTCAAGTTTTAATATAATGAAAAATACAATCTCTGATTTGGAGATTCACAAAGGATTCTTCGTGCTGCTTTGTGCCCTTTGTGTCTCTGTGGTTTAGATTTATCTGTAGGAGAACTAGTACCCTTTTTTGAACCACTAAGGCACCAAGACACTAGGTTCACAAAGAATTCTTCGTGCTGCTTTGTGCCCTTTGTGTCTTCGTGGTTCAGATTTGCCCGCAAGAGAACGAGTACCGTCTTTTTGAACCACCAAGTCACCAAGACACTAAGGTTCACAAAGAATTCTTCGTGCTGCTTTGTGCCCTTTGTGTCTTTGTGGTTTAGATGTATCTGTAGGAGAACGTGTACCCTCTATTGAACCACTAAGACATTAAGTTTCACAAAGAACTCTTCGTGCTGCTTTGCGCCCTTTGTGCCTTTGTGGTTCAGATTTTCTCACGAGAACTTTTACTTTCACCCGCGGGCAGACCTTTATTCAAATTGATAGTCTTCTTCATGCGCTATAAACTGCCTGATATTTTCCAGCGCATGCTTCATATAGCTTCTCCAGAAGGTGTGGGTGAAAATCCAGTTGATGGGACATAACAAACTACTTTTTGAATGCAGGGTTAAGGTGTATTCAATCAATATCATAGGCAGCACCCGATAACGATTTGACTCCTTACACTGTTCCTGCACTCTCAGTGTGAAGAACAGGCCAGGATGATGCATGGCGGAAGCATAGGTATGGCGACTCATTTTGAACCAATAGGTCACCAAGACACTAAGGTTCACAAAGAATCCTTCGTGCTTCTTTGTGCCCTTTGTGTCTTGGGGGTTCAGATGTGTTGGAATTTTACTAATGCCACTAGGAAGTCTCATCTCAGATGATTGCTCTCGCTTATTGGAGAAGAAAGAAATGGCGCTCTTTCAATATATAGACTCTTACCATACGGTAACTATCCGTGAAATTAAGGTTGTTGAGAAGTAATTACAAATGCACTACTAGAGTGGCCCAACATCGATGAATACAAAAGAGTCTGTTGGCGATCCATATTCGGTTGTCATTGGCCAGAATAATTTTCCATTTAGCAAGGTCATATTTGAGGTCTGTTCAGATACTTGCTTTTTTAGGCCCGTGGATGGGTCAAAAATGTACTGCCCATTTAAAAGTAACAAACCTGAGTGGACATCGAAGTAAGCGCCCGCTAGTGAACTGCCAAATGAATACGATTTAATTACTGTTCCGGTGGCGGGTTCGTAGACTCCGATGTTTCCATCTCCCGTTAACGAGATGACATTGTCATTTTTATCAAAGAAAGTATAGATAGTTGTAGAAGGTAATTGCCCCATTACATCCACATAATCATAGTACCCATCTCTTCCAAAGTATTTGTAAATTTTGTTGTTGTAGATATAATATTGTCCTGATGTTGACATGAAAAAATTATTCGAATAAGGAAACTGATAACGATTTATTAATTGAGGTAACCAGATAATAAGATCCTCGGAGTTGGTTTGAACTAAAACACTGCCATTGTTGGCCATCTGAGTTCGAAGACAAGTTTCCTTAGTGTCAAAGGATCCATTGGTTGAGAGTGTTTTTGGATCCACGTTCCAGATTTTGGTTTTGTCGCAAATGACCATTGAATTTGCATCAAGAGAAATAGCAAATAGAAATTTTTGATCCAGACTCACAGAAGGGCTCATTTCATCATTCATTACCACAGTCTTGTCGGGTGCACTACGGTTGCCATAATACAGGTTGTCTTTTGGATTATAAGCGGTGGGAAGCAATGATGGAGGGTCGGCTTTTTTTCCTTTAAATACCCAAGGATTTATCACGACACTAGAACCGTCTTTTGTTTTAAACCTAAGCGGAACATAATTGGGGCTGTTGAGGTACTTGATAGGTGGCCCTGTATAAGAAGTATCGGTAAGCGACAGGTTTGCACCATTGATGATGTATCCCGTTGTTACTTTATAAAACCGCGGTTTTTCCCACCGGTACTTTGTTTCGGTATTACTACCCTCAAATTCAAACCGGGGATTCCACGTGTAAAAATATTGGGTTCCATACTGTGTTATACTGCTTGCATTCAACGCGATGATATACGTTGCACTGCCGCCCACAAAGGTTGAATCTACATAAGAAGAAGTTTCACTTGAGGTAAATTTCTTCTGAAGAGACGGAGTATATTCTCCCATAGGATATTTCAGGAGCGTATACGATTCAAAATTTTTCCTTTTATAAGTTTCCCAATGAATCACGAGAACCCCGCTGGAACTCTCCATTTGAGTGATGTTGAGAGTAGGCAGAGGTCCGATGGCAACGATGAACGTCTTCTGAGCCTTTATCTGTTCGACCTCAAGCTTATCTGCCAAACTTCCAGAATTTGTTTTCATGGTCAGGTTTATGACGAGGTTAAAATTTCCTTTCTGGTGGTAAGTAGGATCAATATAGAAAGACCATTCATTCACGGCACTTCCGAATACATTTAAATTTTGATTGTTAAGAGTCACCGAAGCAGACACTCCAGTGTATACACCTGGATCTATTGCGTAGCTTAATTTTGTGAGCGCAGGAACGTAGATGGTGTCTCCAACATTAACTTCATTTAAATTGATCTTCAGGTTTATGTTTGATGCTGAAAATTGCGTGGGTTTCACTTCAGGATGAAAATCATTTTCAGGTTGTTGTAGGAGGCAGCCCGACATTACAGTCATGAGAACAATGAAGGGAGAAAATCGGAAGGCAGAAAAAAAGATCATTTCGCTTTTATGTTGTATTCAATGGTAACTCCTACTCTGAAACCAGACCAATCAATGATAGCTTTACCACCGCCCGGCTTTAACAGGTAATATTGATTGCTTCCATTAAGCCAACTGGTTCCCTGAAAGTTTAACTCATAGCCACCAGATAATTTTACTGCAAACTGTGATATGTTATATGCATACTGCATGCCCGGCTCGAGGGAGAATCCATCTGAATTAAAGGCTTTGTAATTTGAGCTTACAACGGATCCACTGAGTGTTAAATGCTCGTCAAAACTCAACTTACTCTTAACATAACTCGCCTTTCCATAAAAAGAAAAGTGCGGACTTATAATTAATGAATACTTGCCCCCCAGTGCGATTCTGGACAAATCTTGTAAAGATTCCACTTCACCCGAAAAATCGGAGTAACCAAGCTGCCCCTTGGTGATGGCATAATTGATGAAAATACCTACCGTATTTTTGCTGCTATTTTTAGGCCTGAAGTCAGCTCCAAACTCTGCTTGCATAGTTATCGGAAAATTAACCCTATTCTTCATGGGTACCCCAAATGACGTAGTGTAATCCGCAATGAGTTTGTCCTGGGTTGCTCTCATATCGGACATCGCATACTGACCCATCACGCAACTTGCATAAATTGATTGACCGGATGAGTCTTCAAAAACAAGGATTAATAAGGGTAGGAGAAAATGTATTACTCGAATTATATTTCTGAGAGAGAATTTTAGAAATGAATGCATTGGTACCAAAGTGAATAAAAATCTAAACCAGGCAAATACTTTTAATGGCAAGTGAAGCGGTTAAAGATAATGGATATTTTTATAAATCAATTTTCTCGCCTGGTGAGCTTTTAACCTACACGATTACTCGCGTTTGTTGGAGAAGAACTGCAACAAGGGCAGGGGGTTAATTTCTTACAAAGTCTTTGCTCGTAGTGAAATATTCAATTGTCAAAATCAAGAGCATAAAACAGAGGGACGTTACCTTTTGCATCACGGCCAGCAATCCCCAGTCACCGGCTCCATAGAAGAATAGAGTAGAGTAAAATACAAGCAGGCTACCAATACAAAAAAACTTTAACCCGAGGAGCCTGGTCTTGAGGACAAAGACGGTAATGTAAAACAGCCCGATCATCGTGAGT
This sequence comes from uncultured Ohtaekwangia sp., assembly GCA_964510765.1. Classification (GTDB taxonomy): domain Bacteria; phylum Bacteroidota; class Bacteroidia; order Cytophagales; family Cyclobacteriaceae; genus ELB16-189. Next base: position 25,835 of record CAZECP010000060.1, read on the forward strand.
GTACTTGAAATTGTTACCATCAGATCGTGCAGGGAGGTAGCGATCAGAAAAGTGAAAAGCATGTTGATCACGCCAATGGTTTTTAAAACCAGTGCCGCATGCCTGTGAGGAATTTTCTGCGAGGTATGAATAAAGAAAAGTCCATAGGCCATGGAATTGAAGATCATGCCAATCAGCGCCCAAATCCGTGACGGGTTTACTGCGCCATTGAGTGCCTTCGCTAAAAATAAGTTACTGAAAAAATTCTTTGACCAGTCAAACCCAATGGAACTGGGATCACCGATGGAGCCGCCCGGATAAAGCATGGTGGCGGTCACCAGAAAGACTACCGCCAAGGCAACGCATAACAGAACCGAATACTTTTTCAGTGTTTCCAAGCGGATACAAGTTCTTATTTATTTCTTGAAATCCATACGACTGTGCTCTTTAATAAAAGTCTTTACTACGGGTGAAGATAAGGTTCTTCCATAACAATCAGTTTCCTGATATTTTCCAGCACGTGTTTCATGTAGCTTCTCCAAAAGGTGTGGGCAAAAATCCAGTTGAAGGGATAGAGTAAAACATTTTTTGAATGCAAGGTATAGGTGTATTCTACTAATATCTTTTCTCTTTCCTGCTCGGTGGTGCGCCACTCGCCTGTGAATTTGTAGAAGCCGAGCATCCATGCCTGGAAGTTATCGATTTCAATTGTCCAATACGTGTTCTCGATGCGCTCGATCACATGATCAACAGAAGCAAAGCCACCCGACTGCGTCAATGATTTGGCAACGAATACTTTTTTGCTCGACCCAGGTTTGCCCCAGTCTTCATCTTCGGTGGTGTGGGTTACCCGCGGCATGATGCCGTAGCCGGTGTGCACTTTGGTTACATCACAAAGCATGGGCGTTTTGAAAGCCCGCTCCAGCGTGCAGTGAAAGATGGTGGTTACTTTAACTTTTGTTTCCAGGGTGTTTGCTGCAAAATGTGTTGAATAAAATAACGGGAAATTAAGTTACAACACAACCGTGATGAGCTGTGTTAATGCGGGAAGTTTTATAATGGGTGGTTACTGCCATTGTCGCGTGCTCTTCATCGACAAATCAAGAACTCATGTAACTTACATAATCACCCACGCTTGTTGGACAAGAACTCACAAACGGGTAGAAGTATTATTTGAAGATGGGATATTTGATAGTTATAGGAGCACAGTCATTGGCGTAATAAATGATGTCGGTTACTTGGATGCCGTCTTAATAAGTTTGAGTATGATTGTCCTGGCACCTGAAACTCGAAGCAAGTGAACACCAGGCGATAAGTAGGAAAGATCTAACTCGTTTCGTCCCTTTCGAATGGGCGGCAATGATAAACTTTCTCCTAACGTATTGACAAGGATGGTGGTGACATAGTCTTGCTCACTATCAATATAAATCCGCGAGGTGAATGGATTAGGATACGCCATTATTGCGGCCATTGTTTGCTCAACTCCTGTCACCACATTTTCCTGCGTCTTTACTCCACCGTCACTCGAGACCGAGAAGTTGACTGTGACATTGCCGGTGCTAGTATCAACATTGGTAAGGTTTGTTTTTATGTTGGTGTACGGCTCGAATGCGAGGTAGATCTTGTAGTTGCCAGGCGGCAGACCTTTAAAAACAAAATTACCTTCAGCATTGGTATGCGTGTAAGCGATCACATCTCCTTGATCGTTGAGCAGCAGAACCGGAATACTTTTTATGCTGAGTAAATTGGTGACTCGTCCAGCAGTGCCGCCTGCTTCACTGATCGAACCAGAGATGATGGAGTTCCCGGAGCCGCTGACTCCTTTCGATTTTAGAATTTGAAATACAACCGTAGTGTCTTGCTGAGGCGATATCCATGAGCCAGACCGGACATTTACTGAATTACCAAAAACGGTCGGCACAAATCCAGGAAAGTCAATCGAATCAGGAATAAAATAAAAAGTGATGCTGTCATAAGCAGTAATAAAATCAAACTCATTACTTGAGGTCAGAATTTTCCGATCCAATAATTCGATCTGCGTATCTTTCCGAAGATGATAGAAATACAACCACCCATGTGTGATAGGTGTGCTGTCTTCTGCCCGAACCGTGCCGGCTATTTTTACAATTTTTTGTTTTGTAATATCGAGTGCTAAAGAATAGGAATTAGTGATAGGGCATGAGGCGGACACGCAATCAAATTGCATAGTATAATTACCTGCTGCCAACGGAGCAGGGAGTTGAATCTGAAGCACCGTGTAAAAAAAGTGGCCCGAAAAATCAATGTACAGGTCGAAATCTTGTTCAAATACCACTGTCTGGGATAAGTCGGTTATTGTAACCCTGATTTTTTGGTGCGTTGAGACAAAGGTCGCAGAATCAGCTTTGTAGAAAACTAAAGTTGGTTCTATAAACTGACTTATCCCTTTATACGGGTTGCCAAATCCTACCGTGTCCAGAACCATAGGCGGAATTGGCGGTAGCTTCGGGAAGGTCACTCGGTTTGAGATGCTGACATTATTTGTAGTGTCGGTCTCATAAATTTTCCGATCCGGATTTATTTCAACAATCCAATAATGATCACCAGCAGAAACATCGCCATATGCAAAATGCGCGGTGCGTTCCAAAGGATAATTGTTGGTGATGAATTCGTAAGTGGGGTCGTTGATTGATGCGGTGAAAATGAGTGTGTCAGTCTTATCGAAAATCGAATCTAAAGAGGAATAGAAATTAATCTTGTATTCGGAAATGCAACTCTTGACGCTTCCTTTGTTTGAGATATTGTAATCTACTTCGATCGCGGTAGCAACAACGCTGCCAACAGTTAAATCCGTGTCTCCCTGAACGATGTTTAACGGCCCGATTACGTTGGTATTATCGGTTTTGTCTGTCTCATTAAAATAAGACATACCTTGTCCATTGTCATCGATTACTGCGATAATATAATAGGTGCCTGGCGCGACTTTGGGAATGGTAATCATCGCATATGGATAATCCGAACCCTTGATGATGATGTTGGTTATCGGACTAAACGATGATTGAAAAGTAGCCCGGGATGTGCAAAGAAGCGAATCGTTTGCATCGAGCACCTGGTCGGAGCTCAGGTAGAAGCTGGTCCTCAGCGGAATACCGGTCAGGCTGGTGGAGCCGATATTTTCAATTGTGTAATTGGCGTAAAAGGATTCGTCCCATGGAAAAGGCCCAGGCAAATTAGTGACGAAATTTCTAATTTCTGGAGGATTGACAAATCGGAGTTCAACATCGGCCTTATGAACCTGATAGGTTGCAATGAATGAGTTGTTGAATTCATTCGTTTCTTTTACCTGGTTCTCAGCATCGGCAACTGCTATTAGATAATATTGATCCAAGGACTGTATTGGAAAAAGACCGCTTGCGATTGTCTTGGATTGTCCGGCCGTAAGCGTATCCACTGTGACTGAAGCAAGAAGTTTGTCAGTCTCAAGGTCTAGCACCTCATCCGTTGATAAATAAAAATTCACAAGGCCGGAATACGGAATGTCCACGATCCCCTGGTTCTTGATTGTAAAATTCACATAGCCTAATTTGTATTGACGTGTTGTGTCGCTGGGAGTAACTTGTGTGATCACCAGATCCTGAGCAACCACAACTATATAGTTGCATACAAGAGCAAGAAGGAATAGTATCTTTCTGAAATTACGAGTTATCATGATTCTAGCATTGAGCCAGCTAAATGTAATTACTTTTTTCAATACGAAGCTAACTCACCTCTAGGCTGTTGTTGATGCTCTTCACCAACAACCTTGGGTATAGGATGATGCAAACTTCCATTCGCAGCCCGACATCTATTGTCGGGCTGAATTATTTCTTAAAATATTTTTGATTTCTTTGCCTGTCATTTTGCCAGTTCATGCTTTCTT
>CAZECP010000061.1:0-29310 GCA_964510765.1 uncultured Ohtaekwangia sp.
GCATCGAAGTGCGTGATAGGCGCAGCACCGCTCTTGCCGGCAAGGAGATTGTTCCAGAAGTCGGAAACATTATTGCCGATGGGCGTGATGGCGCCAAGGCCGGTGATGACTACTCTTTTCGCGATGATGGTTTTCATTTTATCAATTTTGAATTTTTAATTTTGAATTGGAGGGTTTCAGATTTCACGTCTCACGTTTTTCGTTTCACTATTCCTTTCAATACGGTTTCCCTGATAATCAAAAAATCTTTTTCATTGGTAAGTCTCGTGAGTTGAACTGCGGCCAGCATGTTTGTGATGATTAACAAAGCTTTGGTCCTTGGAGTCTCTGTAAAAGCGAATGACTTGTTTTCTTTTCCTTCCTTCAAAATGCCGGTGACCCATTCGAGGATTTCTGCTGCGAAGGCCTTCAATGCTTTAGCCATTTTGGGTTCTACGGTTTTTAAGTCGGTGGCGAGGGAGCCTACGATGCACACGCGGCCTTCTTCGTGGATTACATTATAGATAGAGAGAAAGGATTTGATTTTGGTGAGGGAGTCTTTGCCTTCCACGGATTCTTGCAATCTGTGTAAGCGCTCGGTGTGTGTTTCGAGTAAAGCAATTCCTAAATCTGTTTTCGTTGGGAAGTAGTAATGGATGGACGCGTTTTTGATTTTCAGCTTTTGGCCTATGTCATAGAAGCTGAAGCCGTTGTAGCCCAGGTCGCGCACGAGCGTGTCGGTGAGGTTGATAATCTGGTCGCGGGTGGAAACCATGGTGCAAATATACCTACCAAGTAGTAGGTAGGCAAATGAGACCAATGATTTGGAAGGATGCACTTGATTTCAATGATTTTGGACGACAAACAATCAGTTTACCTTTCTTTTGCAGAAAGATGTTTGGTGGTCTCAGCCTCTCGCAAAGCCAACTGTATCGCGGTACATCTGCGGTGAGACATCTGCGTTGTTTTTGAAGAAGCGGCTGAAATAATGCTCGTCATTAAAGCCAAGTTGGTAGGCAATCTCTTTCACTGACTTGGACGTTAAGTACAACTCGCGTTTAGCTTCAATGACGATGCGTTCGGAAATCATATCGGTGAGTGTGCGGTTGAAATAACTCTTCACTACTTTCGCTAATGCTTTGGGTGTGATGTTCAATAGCTCCGCATAGTCGTTGGCGGAATGTCTTGTGCGATAGTGTTGCTCGATCGCGTCTTTCAGGTTTTGGAGAATGAATGGTTCTTTCAGCCCTTCCAACTGTTTTACCGTATCAGGTTGTTGTTCGGCTTTCAGTCTTGAACACGTGATCAGAAAAATCTTCAGGTAGGAAACTAAAATCTCATATTGCGCGAGTGCAGCATTGTTCATCTCAATGCTAATTTGATTTAGCAACAACTTCAATGACGCTCCGGTTGCTTCGTTAATAATAGTATAGGGCGGCTCGTAAATATTATTAAACAGCACTCCATTGCATGCTACCTCTGCCTGGTGTTTGTGAATGCAAAAGAAATCGGGGTGAAAGTGCAGAGCGATGCCTTTAATGTTTTTCGCTGTAATCATGAACGGCTGATAAGGTGAAAAAGCAAAGAGCGTATCTTTCACAAAATCATACTCAGCAAAATCAGCTTTTACTTTTCCGCTTCCCTCGGTAATCCAGATCAACGAGAAATAGTTGTTGCGTTGAATGTGGTCATAATAACTGCCATCTTCAAAAGGGAGTACTTTGAATGCAAGATTTCCGTTTTGTGGATTTACCAAGGTAAGAGTTGATTGACCGATCACTGTTTTGACTTTAGTTCTTTCAATTCCTTTTCCAGACGCGCAATATACTCACGTTGGGGTGCCCACGCTTCTTCAATCTCAGCTTCTGTGAAGCGCGGAGTAATATGTTGAGGGCAATTCCAGTCGAACGCTTCCACGTACAGCAAAATTATTCTTTCAGGTCGGGCCGTATAATTCTCCAACGCAACCAAGTTCTGCAAATCCTTGCGATTGTTCAAATCAACGGCTTCTGCTTTTGCAAAGATTTTCAAACGGGCTTGTGCAGGATAATCCATCAGAAAAAGCGAGACATTTGATTTCGTGGCAAGATTACCAACGGTGATATATTGCTTGTTGCCACTGAAGTCAAGAAACGCCAATGTGTTGTCATCCACTACTTTCAAAAAACCCTTCGGTCCACCGCGGTGTTGGATATACGGATAACCATTCTCACCAATACTTGCCATGTAAAAGCTATCGCGCTGGCTTATGAATTCTCTTTCAAATTCAGTCAAACCGGTGTAGCGCGATTTTTCTTCTACACGTTTATACGCAACACGACTTCCATATTTTTCCTGAAGCGCTTTTGCTGCCGGTGAGAAGGCGATGGATGCAAAGTTGGTTGCCATTGAATTTAAAGTTTTCTTTCTGCTTCTATAATCGGGAGATCGTTAATGCTTGCAAATCTTTTTCTCATAAGGCCATGTTCATCAAACTCCCACATTTCGTTTCCGTAACTGCGGTACCATTGACCATTGGCATCGTGCCATTCGTATTCAAAGCGCACGGCCATCCTGTTTTCGCGAAAGCCCCACAATTCTTTTTTCAATTTGTAGTCGAGCTCTTTTTCCCACTTCCTTTTCAGAAATGCTTTCACCGCCTCCCGACCGTTGATGAATTCTGTGCGGTTCCTCCATTCGGTGTCAACGGTGTATGCGAGACAAACACGCTCAGGATCGCAGGAGTTCCACACATTTTCAGCGAGCTGAACTTTCTGCAATGCAATCTCCAAAGTGAAAGGAGGAACTAAAAGTTTTGTATCCATAAAATAAAAATTGAGGAGGACATGAATTCTGCCCTCCGTGTTTTTGAATTAAGCTGCAGAAGCCAAACGTGTTTCCGGAAAATCAACTACTACACCTGCGATGTTGTTGAAGTAGTTGGTGAAGATGTTCAATGTGGTGTGAGCAATGATCTCGGCCACAGCAGCATCATCGTAACCTGCTTCTTTCACCGCATCGATGTCGGCATCAGAAACTTTTCCTTTTTTAGTCACGATGGTTTTTGCGAACGTAAGTGCAGCCTGAATTTTAGCATCACTTGATTTTCCATCTTTCGCTTGATCAAGAGAATTTGCATCGATACCTACCAATTTTTCTCCGATGAAAGTATGCGCAGCGTTACAGTATTCACAGTTGTTTACTGTTGCAACCGTAAGTGCGATAAGTTCTCCCAATTTTGCACCGATGCTGCTGGTACCCAGCGCGCCACTGAAAGACAAATAGCCATTGAGCACCGCGGGAGAATTTCCCATCGTGCGCATCATGTTAGGCACCATGCCAAGTTTGCCTTGAATAGCGTTGAATAATTCTTTTGATTTTCCTGTGGTGGTTGCAGGATCGAGGGCATTGATTTTTTGCATTGTCGTAGTTGTTAAATTGTTCTTGTCGATATTGACGATGCAAAGGTGTAGTGCGCTGTGCCGCAGAAAAATGGACAGTCTTCGCCAAGGGATGGACGATTTTCCTTTGTATAATTGGCTTACTTTTTCCCTTGAATAATCCTTTTAAAAGAAGTCTGGATGGATTGGTGGACAAAACCAGCATCGAGTTTTTCGATGAAGGGTTTGTACGCTGGTACTTTTAAAAGTTCATCGGTTACTGATTTGTGGGTAACGGCTTTCTTCAAATCATCGGCACTGGTGGTTCCGTTTTTATAGGCGTATTTCACCTGTTTGATGATTTCTTCGAAGAGTGAATTCAAAAAATTCAGATAGTCTTTGTTGTGTTGTACTTCTCCATGGCCGGGAATTAAAATTTCAAAATCCAATGCGGCCAGTTTCTGAGAGGTTTCCAACCACTCGGGTGAAAACATTCCCGATTCGTAAGGCGATGGATGCACCACCAAATCTCCTGCGATCACAATTTTTTCTTTTGGCAGATACACAACTGCATCTCCGCTGGTGTTGCCGATGCCGAGATAAAGAAGTTGAATTTCGCGCGAACCTTTTGTGATCACCAACTTATCTGAAAAAGTAATATTGGGAAGTACCGGTTTTAATCTCCGGATTCCTTCCAGGTCCTGTCGGAATTGGGCTGTTGCTGTTTTAAGATCAGCCAGCTCGACATCGGAGAGTGTTTTTCCATCCAGCGATTTTTCTGCGATCGCTTTGTCGTAGTTCGCGATGGAGAGTTCAAAATATTTGATGTACAATTTTTTTGCCCACACCAGGCCGTTTTCTTCGATCGACTTTTTGCCTTGTTCGGTTGCGATAAATTGAATACGGGGATAAGCTTTTTCGAACGCTTCATTGCCTTGCCAGTGATCACCGTGCCAATGTGTATTCACCAGATTGCGAATGGGCTTTGAGGAAATTTCCCTGATCTCTTTGATCGCTTCGTTCGCAGCATCAGGAAGAAGTCCGCTGTCAACTACGAGCAGATCATTTTCATTTACAATCACCACAATGTTCGAAGTCACCCAGCGATAGTCACTGATAATTGGTTTCAAAACGAAAATATCGGTCGCTACTTTTTCCACTTCGTATTTATAAAACGACTGTGCTGAAGATGGATTGAAATTCAGAAAGTTAATCAGCGCTATTAAAATGGAGAGCCTGTATCGATTTTGCATAAAATAGTTATTCGGCAAATCTGATTAAAATGCTCCGCAAGTGCCATAACGCAAGTGTGTGCAATCGGCTATAAAAATTTCTCGGATAAACTTCCTTTGATAAGATGATTTGAAATCACTTCAATTCATAAACCCGGGCTTCGTAGGGTTGCAACTCAAAGTCTGAAAATAGATTTGTTGCATAATTATGTAAAACAAGCTTTGCCTCCTTCATGTCGATATTAATATTGACACCTGCTTTTTTGAAAGAAAAATTCAAAAGCACCAGGAATTTCTTTCCATCCCCTTCGCGCAAAAAGGCATACACGTTATCATTGTCTTTATCAAGCAATGTGTATTTTCCGTAAACAAGAGTTGGATTGTTTTTACGCAAGCGAACTGCTTTGCGGAAATAATTTAAACAACTTGCGGAATCACTTTCCTGCGCCTGCGCATTGATGATCGAGTAATTTGGATTCACTTTTATCCATGGATTCCCTGTGGTGAAACCAGCTTGAGAGGTAGCATCCCATTGAAAGGGTGTTCGTCCATTGTCACGACTAGTGAGTTTCTTATCCTCAAGAAATTTTCTCAAATCACCTTTTTGGTTCACCTGATTTTGATATTCATTTAACGTAGAAACATCTCGGTAGTCTTCGATCTTGTCAAACCGGATATTGGTCATGCCCAACTCATCTCCATTATAATAATAAGGAGTGCCACGCATGGTCATAATAAATGTGGTGAGCATCTTGGATGACAAATCGCGATAAGCTGCGCTATCATTTCCAAATCGTGTCACCATTCGTGCCTGATCATGATTGGCAAGGAAAACAGAGATCCATCCTTTGCTGGCGAAGGCGCTATCCCATTTACTGAACGTATTTTTTAGTTTCAACAAACTATATCCGCGTGCATCGCCAATATCAACGGCATCAAACGCGTAGGCCATATTCAGTTCTTTTCGATCTTCATCTACAAGATTGTGTGCATCTTCAAAGGAATTTCCGGCACCCTCAGCAACAGACATTACATCATATTTGCTGAATACTTCCGTGTTCATTTCTTTCAGGTAATCATGAAGGTGAGGTCCCATCGCATAGTACTTTACGAAATCCTTTTCAAAGCCTTGTGGGTATTCCGGGTATGAAGTGTCCTTTGAAGCGAACTGAAATGCATCGAGGCGGAAACCATCCACACCCTTGTCAGCCCAAAATTTCATCATCTCGTAAATTTCTTTTCGCAAGGGACGATATTCCCAATTCAAATCCGGCTGCTTACGCGAGAAATAGTGTAGATAATACGAATTGGTGAGCGAGTCATACATCCACGCATCGTGATTCACATCAAATAAACTGTAGCGATAGGGTGGCTTACCATTTTCGGCATTCCACCAGTGATAGTAATTTCGGAATGGGCTTTTGCGTGAACTTCGCGCCTTCTTAAACCATTCGTGTTCATCGCTCGAATGATTTACTACCACGTCCATCACAAATTTGATATTCCGTTCATGCAAACCTTTGAGCAGCGCATCGAAATCTTCCATTGTACCAAACTCCTGCATGATATTACGATAATCGCTGATGTCGTAGCCGTTGTCGTCATTGGGCGATTGATAAATCGGATTGAGCCACACCGCATTCACACCAAGGCTTTGGATATAATCGAGCTTCGAAATGATTCCTTTCAAATCACCGATGCCATCGCCATCGCTATCTTTGAAACTGCGCGGGTAAATCTGATACACCACTGCTTCTTTCCACCAGGTGCGATTGGAATTCTTTTCTTTGGGTGATGAGCAAGCTATCAGCAGAAGCAAACAGACGAACTGAAATAATCTTTTCATTGCAAATGGTTCTTTAGCAATTTACAAAATCTGCCTATTCGATCAACCTTCCTTTTTTTTGAGTGCCATCGATATAAATACACCTTGACGCTTTGATGAATTTGAACTAACATTGAATAACCTAAAACCAGTAGCTATGAGTAAATATTTTTCACTCTTCATTTTCACATTCATCGCATTTGAAGCGATGAGTCAGAATCAATCTCCATCTTCACCTTTGCTTTATGGTGAGCCAATCAAACTGGAACAAGCTGAGAAAGTAATAACAGCAGCGTTGCAAGAGGCAAACAAAAATAACTGGCTGATGGCCATCGCTATCGTTGATACAAGTGGTAAGCTCGTGGTATTCAAAAAAATGGATGGCACGCAGCTCGGCTCCATCGACATCGCTATTGGCAAAGCATCTACGGCAAATAATTTCAAGCGTGCTACCAAACTGCTGGAAGACGCGGTTGCCGGAGGAGGATTGGGTTTGCGACTGCTTGCAGTGCCGGGAGTTTTTCCGTTGGAAGGCGGAGAACTAATCATGCACCAGGGTAAGATCATCGGTGCTATTGGTGTGTCCGGTGCTCAATCCACTCAGGACGGCCAGGTGGCACGTGCTGGAAAAAGTGTTATAAACTAAAATCAAATAATAATTCATCCTATGAAGAAAATTACTCTGCTCTCAATCTTTTTTTTGATTGTATCTTTTTCATTCGCACAGCGCACGTTGATTCATTGCGGCTCGCTGATAGACGGAAAAAATAAAACACTACTTCAACAAGTCACGATTGTAGTAGAGGGAAATAAGATCACCTCTGTTGATAATGGCTTTACAAAAGCCGGTAAAGATGATAAGGTGATTGACCTTAGTAAAAAAACAGTGATGCCCGGACTTATCGATATGCATGTGCATATTGAAAGTGAAACAAGTAAGGATGCGCTGGTAAAGCGATACACGCAAAATGAAGCCGACATTGCCTTTCAATCTACAATCTATGCGAGGAAGACACTGATGGCGGGCTTCACCACCGTGCGCGATTGTGGCGGAAGCGGAGTAAATATTTCCTTGCGTAACGCGATTAATGCGGGAACCATTGTTGGCCCCCGTGTTTTCACAGCAGGAAAAAGTATCGCATCAACAGGCGGACATGCCGATCCGACCAACGGTTCAAGAAAAGACTTGCAGGGTGATCCGGGACCGAAAGAAGGTGTGATCAACAGCCCCGAAGATGCGCGCAAGGCAGTGCGCCAGCGCTACAAAGACGGGTCGGATTTTATTAAGATTACGGCAACAGGTGGCGTGTTGAGTGTGGCGAAAGATGGAAGTGGTCCGCAGTTCACACAAGAAGAATTGGAAGCGATTATCCAAACAGCAAAGGACTATGGATTTCACGTAGCTGCTCACGCCCATGGTGCTGAAGGAATGAAACGAGCTGTACTTGCCGGTATTACAACGATTGAACATGGAACGTTGATGACGGAAGAAGTGATGGATCTGATGAAGCAAAAAGGCACTTACCATGTGCCTACCATTATTGCGGGACGCTCTGCTGCCGAGTTTGCAAAAATTCCGGGATACTATCATCCGTTGGTGGTGCCAAAGGCGATTGAAATTGGTGGCAAAATCCAGGAAAATTTTGGCAAGGCTTACAAGCGTGGTGTGAAGATGGCGTTTGGAACAGACGCTGGTGTTTTTCCTCATGGCGAAAATGCAAAAGAATTTGGATACATGGTTGAAGGTGGTATGCCCGCGATCGAAGCATTGCTTTGTGCCATGCAGGTGAATGCAAACATTCTGGGCATGGGAGAAAAAATAGGATCAATCGAAAAAGGAAAATTAGCCGACATCGTTGCAGTAGATGAAGACCCCACAAAAAATATTGCAGCAATGATGAAGGTGACTTTCGTAATGAAAGAGGGAGCTGTTTATAAAAATGAGTAACTCAGGATTTCCTAAAATGGATAAAAATGGCAACTTATAAAGTTGCCATTTTTATTTTATTTCTTTTTCGTTGTACTTCACATCCAGTGTAGAGAATTTACCGTAGCAGAAATCTCCATTCGGGTAAGCATAGATGGCATCGGCTTCGGCCGGAAGTTGATGAGCATTTATTTTCTTGTAAGACCGAATAGGTGTTGACCATGTAAATTTTTTCATTGTGCCATCTGGCTGGGAGGCATAACGATCGTCAGAAATGAAATTGGTGAGCTGGCCTTCGTCATTGAAGTGCAACCACGCAGAGATTGTTTTATCGTGCACGGTAAATGATGCCTTTACTTTGTTGCCGGCTACTTCGTCCCAGGTAATTCGTTTGTCAATTAAGGTTGCAGGCGCCATACAAACCATATCGTTAAAGAATGTGACTGTCTCAGCGATGTTCATCACTGCACCGGACTGGTATTGCACCTTGAACAATGAAAGCAAGCGAATGTCCATCGAGGCATTTGCATTTTTGTAAGCATGATAACCCGCCACCGGAAGATGGTTCATGGTAGCGTTCATAAAAAACAATCGCGTAGGTGGAGCAAAGAAGTTATATTGAATGGAAGAAAAACGCATCCATTCAGATCGCTCATCCTGCCTGATCTGACCTTCGAATTTTATACTGAAGTTTTTTACTTTGGGCTGCCCGATTGAGCCTGAGTAACGAATATATTTCTTTATCGGCAATGGCAAATTTTGAATATCCTCTTCCGATAGAACTGAATCTTGACCGGCTGATGAATGAATCAATTGATCGGATACATCCTTTTTGAATTTACTTTCGAACTGAGTTGCAGCTCCTATGGGAATGATCACAACGAGGAAGATCACATTGAGGATTGTTCCGTATTTGGCATCGTGCCAGGCGGTGATGATTAAGATTTGAGAAAGTGTCAGTGCAGACAAAGTGCATGTCCACCAATAGTTAATATCGAATAAATTCAAAGCAACGCTGGCGAGAAAAAGGAAGGAGGCGAGCAGCCAAAACAAACCTGCGAATTGTGAAATTTCTGATTTCAACTGCACACTGATGCCAATGCTAAAGGCTTTGGAAAAACCGGCCAAGTGTAACAGTCCGTGAATAAGAAGAGCAATAATCAGCAAGTAAATCACATCTCAAAATTTCACGCTTAATTTTTCATGACAGATGACGGAGGTCAGATGGACAAACGACTTTTTTCAGTTATCACTGAAGAATACTTGATCCTCATTTTCTCCCGAGCTACATTTGAAGACATCAAATTCAAAGTTCTGTCGTCCATCATCAAAATAGGCATCATTAATGTTTCTGATCGCGCGAGCCAGGGCATTTATGAGGACATTCCCGGCAAGGCTATAGTGAGCACGCTGGAGGAGTATCTGACAAGCCCGTGGGAGAAAGAGTATGCAGTCATCCCGGACGAACAGGATTTGATTGCAAAGACCATGATTGACATGGCGGATCATAAAAAATGCTGCCTGATTGTTACATCCGGGGGCACCGGGCCTGCCTTGCGCGATGTTACTCCGGAGGCAACCGAATCCGTTTGCACCAAGCTGCTTCCCGGTTTTGGCGAGCTGATGCGCACGACAAGTCTTACATACGTACCCACGGCCATCCTTTCGCGCCAGACAGCAGGCATACGAAATCAAACTTTAATTGTAAATTTGCCCGGCAAACCCAAGGCCATCCGTCAATGCCTGGATGCTGTGTTTCCGGCTATCCCTTATTGCATTGACCTCATTGGCGGGCCTTTTCTGGAATGCAACGAACAAGTGATGAAGGCTTTCAGGCCTAAATGAAGTTACCCGGCTGCCGGATAATTTTGAATGACGATTAATATTGATGGGATAAAATTTAGCCGAGGGGCAATCGTTTGGAATTTGAATTTTAGATTTTTCTGAAAGTATGGCGCGAATAAAGTATTACTACGACACGGAAACGTGCAAGTACGAACGAATCAGGACATCAACGGGAGACATTGTGTTGAATACACTTGGCTTGTTGTCGCTTACATTGGCAATGGCCGTTGGTTTGGTGATCTTGTATGTCAATTATTTTGAATCTCCGAAAGAACTTCTTCTGAAAAATGAAGTGAAGGAAATGGAGTTCTATTACCAGAACATTGAGCAAGATCTTGAAAAGGTAAAGAAACAACTTGCCGCCATGGAGTACCGCGATGACAATATATATAGAGCGGTACTGGGGGCGGAGCCGATCGATAAAAGTATCCGACAAGGTGGCGTGGGCGGATCGGATCGATACGAGGACATTAAAAGTAAAAACATCAGTCATGAAGACTTGATTGTGGAGCTTCAAAGCACAGTTGATCGCATCAAGCGAAAAATTTATATTGAATCAAAATCGCAGGATGATGTAGTAGCACTTGCGGAAAACAAGGAAAAACTTTTTGCGGCTATTCCGGCTATTCAACCTGTTGCCAACAAAGAGTTGATTGCTCTTGCATCAGGTTATGGCATGCGCATTCATCCGGTTTATAAAGTATTAAAGATGCACACGGGCATCGACTTCGCGGCATCGATTGGCACACCAATTTATGCTACAGCCGATGGCGTGATTGATAAAACGGAAGTGAGCTTCAGCGGCTATGGAAAAGTAATTGAAATTGATCACGGCTTTGGCTATCGCACGCGCTTTGCACACATGCATGGCTTCGCAGTGCGCCAGGGACAAAAAGTTAAACGCGGTGACCTGATTGGCTATGTGGGTGACACGGGTTTGTCAACGGCTCCTCACTTGCATTACGAAGTATTTGTGAATGGCATACACGTAAATCCGATTCACTATTTCTTCAACGATTTGAATCCGGCTGAGTACGAGAAGATCATCGAGCTTGCATCAGTGCAGAACCAGAGCTTGGGAATGTAATTGACCTTCATCAAAGAATAATCATGGGTTGGTTGAAAAGGCCAACCCATTTTTATTTTTGCCGTTTACTTACAATTTAATTCTGACAAATACGTCTTTACAATCCGACATCGAACAGACCGCCTAAACCAATAACACATGAACGAACCTTTACCTAGAAAAGAAAAAATCTTTACCCCTTATCAAATCTTTCTTATTGCGATTATTGCTTTTATCCAATTCACTGTCATTCTGGATTTCATGGTGCTATCTCCGCTTGGCGCCATCCTGATGCCAACACTGAAGATAACGCCAGGCCAATTTGGTTTGGTGGTTTCTGCATATGCTTTCTCCGCAGGCGCATCTGGTTTTCTGGCTGCCGGATTTGCAGATAAATTTGACCGGAAAAAAATTCTCATCTTTTTCTATGTGGGTTTTTTGATCGGCACTGCCTTGTGTGCCCTCGCGACTGACTATTACTTTTTGCTGTTGGCGAGAATTGTCACCGGTATATTTGGCGGAGTGATTGGGTCAATCGGGCTAGCAATTGTTACGGACTTATTTAAACTTGAAGTGCGTGGTCGCGTGATGGGCTTTACACAAATGGCTTTTGCGGCAAGCCAGGTGTTGGGTTTACCTATCGGTTTGTTCCTGGCGAATAAGTTTGATTGGCATGCTCCGTTTTGGATGATCGTTGGCTTTGGCTTTCTGGTCGGTATCGCGATTTTAATTTATATGAAACCTGTCAATGAGCACCTTCATCTGAACATCGATCGAAAGCCACTTCATCATTTGATCGCAACTCTATCTTTCTCCGATTATCTGAAAGCATTTTTCTGTACCGCGTTTCTTGCTACAGGCGGATTTATGCTGATGCCATTCGGAGCCGCCTTCGGAACAAATAATCTTGGACTTACATTAGAACAACTTCCATTACTTTATGCCGTCACGGGAGTATTTTCAATTTTTACCGGCCCACTTATTGGAAAGCTTGCTGACCGTGTTGGGAAGATGAGAGTGTTTGTCACCGGTACCTTAATCGCGATGGCAATGGTTTTGTATTACACTCAACTTGATGTAACACCGTTCTGGATAGTGGTGGCTATCAATGTTGCCATGTTCTCAGGTATAATGGCGCGTATGATTTCATCAACAGCATTGGTATCGGCAATTCCAAATGCCACCGATCGTGGATCGTTTATGGCGATTAACTCTTCCATCCAACAAATATCAGGAGGCATTGCTTCGGCAGTGGCCGGAGTGATTGTGGTGCAAAGTGAGAGTGGAAAACTCTTGCGTTACGATCAACTCGGCTACGTGGTCATTGGCACAATGATGGTAACCATTCTTTTAATGAGTTGGGTAGATCGATATGTGAAGACGAAACAGTCATCACAACCTGTTTAATAAACCTGAAGATTTTCCTACCTTGAAATGGAATTCCATTTCTCGATATGAACAAACCACTGTTTTTTTTCCTTTTACTTTCTTGTCATTTGGTGCACAGTCAAGGCTGCAGCGATGCGGGCTTTTGCACCATGGGCGCCATGAAGCCAGATCAGCCGTACAATAAAAAAATCGCGCTGAAACTCCGTTCTATGGAGATTAGTTTTTACAGGGGCGAAACTACGCTCACACCCATTGTGTATGTGGCCACGGCAGATTTTAATTTTAGTCTTAACCGCAAAAACACCTTTCAGGTAAAAGTACCTTATCAATGGGTGAATGGCAGACTGGCTCAAACTTCTTCCATGAGCGACATCTCGCTTTGTTTTACGCGCAATATTTATTCATCGGATAAGTTTGACGTGAATTTTTCATTCGGAGGAAAAATCCCGACCAACAATTCTGATATGTCAACTTCAGATGGTAACGCCTTGCCGATGTACTATCAAACGAGTCTCGGGACGTACGATTTGATTTCAGGTATTTCGTTAATAAATCGCAAATGGTTATTTGCAACAGGGATTCAGGTGCCACTGAATCAAAACAAAAATAATTTTGACTGGCACCGTTGGGATGGCGGACACAATACGGATCCGGAGGAACAAGCGTATGTGCAGCAGTACGCCAACGCAACCCATTTGCAACGTGGTATTGATGTCATGTTAAGAGTTGAAAGAAATTTTAGGTTCAGCAGATTTAATTGTTCTGTGGGACTTTTGCCTATTTACCGAATTGTGGCAGATAAGATTACCAACGATGCTGGAGTAAGAACTTCCATAGATGCAAAAGGAAACGAAGCGATCGGTCTTGCTATGTCCTGGATATCTACCATTGGATATAATTTTAACGTGCGATCGGGTGTGCGACTTTTGGTTGGACACAAAATTACGCAGCGCCAGTTCAGCCCCGATGGGCTTACGCGCGAATGGGTATCATCCCTCACCTACATTTATCGTTTTTAACTATGAAGCAACTATTCATTTTCTTTTTTTGCTTCGCTGTGGTTTCAGCTTTTGCACAAGCGCAGGATGAAAAAACGATCGATACCTATTTGTTAAATAACCAATTCAAGGAAGCATCGGATTTAATAAATCGAAAAATTGCTTCGGGTGAAAAGATCTCCTGGTGGAAGAACAAAAATGCCGAACTGTTGATGGCGCAGGGGAAACTGGACGAAGCGGAAAGTGAATTAAACAAGATTTCTGCATCATCCGACTTCGAAAAGGCGATCACCAACAACAACCTTGGATGGCTTTATCTTCAAAAAGGTCGGAGTGATAGGGCACTTGAATTGCTGCAAGCTGCCCGCGATGGTTTCGCGCAAAGTGGCAACTCAAAAACAAAGGAGGCTGCGCGATGTCTTTCCAACTTATCGTTTCTTTTCTGGAGCACTGGAAAAAATAATCAAGCCGAGGAAAATGGCAAGCTGGCTCTTCAAATGCGACAGGAAATTTTTGGTAATCAAAGTGAGGAAGTGGCTGCCTCACTTAACGATCTTGGTTTGGTTTATAGCAAGATAGATCCCGATAAAGCGCTCGAAAACTATGAACAAGCGCTCGCCATTTACCAAAAACTTCATGATGAGAATCATCCTAAAATTGCAGTTGCCAAAACCAACATTGCACTAAGTTATTTGGATGTTGAACTGTATGGCGATGCCGTAAATAATTTTGAAAGTGCACTCGCCATTTGGCGTAAAAATTATCCCAATGGAAGTTCGAGCGAAGCATTAACGCTGACGAATCTTGGCCGCACATACTATAAAATGAAGAATTCAAAGTCGGCTTTGGAGTTTTATGAGAAGGCGCTGGCGATTTATAAAAAAGTCTATGGCGACAAACATCCTGACATTGCAAGTGTTTATAATCAGATTGGCGTAATCAAGCTCGGTGACTCTAAATATGCTGAAGCTATTAAGGATTTTCAGGAAGCTTTGTGTGCCAATGTTCCTAACTTCAATAGTAAGGACATCAACCAGAATCCGGGTGTCGATTCTTATTATCGTGGAATGCTGCTGCTTTACTCCCTCAATTATAAAGCGCGTTCGCTGGAGGGGCTTCACTATTCAAAAACACTGAAGCTTAAAAATCTCAAAGATGCGCTGACCATATTATTATTGTGTGATAGCCTGGTGGATGAGATTCGCCATCAGAGCACTGATGTAAATGACAAGATTACACTTAGCGCATCAGCGAATGAAGTTTATGAAGATGGAGTTCGCATTGCCGAATCGATCAGCGAAGTGATGATGAATTCAAAACACTACCGCGAGATTGCTTTTTATTTTGCGGAGAAAAGTAAATCAGCCACGCTGCAAGAGTCCATTGCCGATGCACAGGCAAAATCTTTTGCAGGAATTCCGGCTTCACTGCTCGATGAAGAGAAAAACAAAAAATCACAGATCACACTTTATGTTGAGAAGCTCACACAAAAACCTTCGCTGGAAGAAGAAAAGAAATTGAGACAGCTCTTGTACGATGCCAATGTTGACTACAACAAATTTATTCACCGACTTGAAAAAGAATATCCAAACTACTACAACCTAAAATACAGCTCGGCTGTAGCCACCGTTGCCGATGTTCAAAAACTGATTCAACCGGATCAGGCGGTGGTGAGCTATTTTATCGACTCAAAAAACAAGCGACTCTATCAATTTATTATTCGCAAGACAAAATTTAATGTCAGCACAAAGGGTATTCCTGATGACTTTGATCGATCGCTGAAAGGATTCACCAACAGTTTGCTCTTTAATAACTTTGAGGTTTTTAAGAAGAGCTCCGATCAGCTTTCAAAACTGCTTGCGATAAAGTTACCGGGTGGAGTTAAGGAAGTAGTGATCATTCCCACAGGAAGGCTTGGTGCAATTCCGTTTGAGTCATTGCCGATTCAGCCCGGAAAAGCAACGCAGTTTCAAAATGTGTCTTACCTGATTAACCGGTTTGCCATCAGTTATGAATTCTCTGCGGGTTTGTTTATTCAGAAAAACAAGTCGATATCTAAATCCAATGGTCAGACTATTTTCTTGTGTGCCCCGGTGGAGTTTTCGAAGGACAAAAATTTAAACAACCTACCGGGAACTGAAAAGGAAGTGACCGCGATTGCGGGACTTTTCACATCGCCAAAAATTGCAAAATACGCAGACGCGCATGAAGGAGTAGTAAAATCTGCTGACTTGAGTAGCTACAACTATTTACATTTTGCTACGCACGGAATTGTAGATGAAAAAGATCCTGAACTTTCAAGAATCTTTTTGAATGAGAAAGGCAACGAAGACGGGAATTTGTATTCAGGAGAAATTTATAACCTGAACATGAATGCGGAGTTGGTCGTGCTTTCAGCCTGTGAAACCGGACTTGGAAAAATTTCGAGCGGAGAAGGAGTGATTGGTTTGTCGCGGGCGCTTACTTACGCGGGTGCTCGCAACCTGGTGGTTTCTTTTTGGCCGGTAGCCGATGAGTCAACTTCTGACTTGATGGTGGACTTTTACACACAGTTGAAGAAAAATTCCTCGAATCATTTCTCTGGCAGCCTGCGACAGGCAAAATTAGATATGATCAAAGGCGGAAAATTCAGTTCACCCTATTATTGGGCCCCTTTCGTTTTGATTGGTCAATAAATTTCCCTGTGACTTTCCTGCGCTCCTTGCATTCTAATGTCGAACTCCGCTGCGCATGACCGATGATGAGTTAAAGAAAGAACAGGCCATCCTGGAGAAATCCAAAAAAGACCCGCGTGCCTTTGGAGAGATTTATGAAAAATATTTTGACCGGATTTTCAATTACATCCTTCGCCAGACCGATGACGAGGAATTAGCCGGTGATTTGTGTTCACAAACATTTGTGAACGCACTGAACCATCTTCCCAAATATGAGAACCGCGGCTTCCCTTTCTCTTCCTGGTTATACAAAATCGCGGGCAACGAAATCAACAAGCACTATCGAAAGAATAGGGGCAAGAAAATTTTCAGCATCGAAGAACTGAAAGTGCGCGAGCTCGTTGAACGTAGTGAGGAAACCTGGGATGAAGAGTTGATCCAACAATTGATTTCATTTATGAATGATTTGCCGACTGATATGGTGCAGGTTTTGGAGTTGCGGTTTTTTGAAGACAAGGATTTTAAGGAAATTGCTTTTATCCTGGACATTACGGAAAGTGGTGCGAAGATGCGCACGTACCGGGCCCTGGATAAACTGCGGAAGAATTTTAACATCAATGTGAAGTACGATGAGTAAGCACGAGATACGGATGAGGAGACAAAGGCTTACGGCACGCGGCAGCGAGCGGTACAAAAACTATAATTCCGTTTTGCAACAGCATGAGCAGGATAAACGAATGAAAAAAATCGTGAAGGTATTCACCTACTTATTGGTCATTGCCATCCTGGTGATGTTGTATATGATGGTACAACGATGGGAGAATAGATTTAAAAAGACGAAGACAAGTTTTGTAACAGAACAAAAATATTCACCTCGCGAGTGACTTCGTTACACTTCATGCATTATGAATGTAAAACCTAAATTCAAAATGTATGGAAGCCAAGAAAAATCCCCACGCAGACGTTCATCAGCACCGAAGCAAAATTTTTTTGGTTGGACTGATGATAAGCTTAAGTATAGTGATCACTGCCTTTGAGTGGCGAACAGCTGGTTCTGAAATTGTTTTCAAAAAAATTGATCTTACTGAAGAGCCTTTGCCGTTCATTCAAATTACTCAGATTGATCCACCAAAAGTAATTGCTCCGCCTCCTATTGAAAAACTAAAGCAAGCGACTACTTCCACTGCTTCGTTAAATCCAACTCTGCTTACAGAAGTCCCAGACAATGTTGATACTAAGCTTCCTGATTTTGATTTGGAAAATCCTTTATCAGGAACCTCACTCAATATCGAACCGGATCCGGATACGACAAGTGTGGTTGTGGTTTTTCCTGAACAGCAACCCAAACCCGTTGGTGGATATGAAAATTTTTATCGGATTGTATCTCAAAATACAAAGTATCCACGTCAAGCCCAAAATATTGGCACTGAAGGAAAAGTGTTTGTTGAATTTATTGTTGACAGGAAAGGGAATCCAACAAACCTAAAAATCATTCGCGGTATTGGTTCAGGCTGTGATGAAGAGGCAATTCGTGTCGCAGCCATTCCAAAGTGGGAACCTGGCAAGCAGCGTGGTAAAGCGGTGAATGTAAAAATGGTGCTTCCAATTAATTTTATTTTGAATCGATAAAACAAAATGCCGTCTGATTCTGTAAGTCAGACGGCTTTCACTTTTCACATCTCACGTCTCACACTTAGTGATTCACTTTCTTCCTTCCATCATCCTTCAGTTGTTTCTTCATGTCTTCAGGATCATCCAATTCAATGGATTCGTGAAAAGCTTCCCAGTCAAATTTTTCATTTAATGGCGACATTGCTTTTGAAGGATCAAAGACTCTTGGATCGACAGGTAATGCCGAATACGGAGTAAAGTCAGGTTGATCGGTGAAGGAATCGCTCAGGTTGCTTGCACCAAAATCATATTGATTCAAATAGGGAATATCGAGCAGTTGCCAGAAAGTTTTGAAAATACTTCCGAAGCTCACGTGCTGATGGCTCATGAAATTTCTTTTTACGTAAGGCGAGATCAGCATCAACAAACTTCGGTGAGCATCTACATGATCACGGCCACCTTGTGCATCGTCTTCAGTAACTACAATCAACATATTTTTCCAATAGGGTGTGTGGCTTAAAAATTCTACCACACGACCGAGTGCGAGGTCATTGTCAGCCATGTAGCTTTCAAAAAATGGAAAGCCACCGTGAGCACGTTCGCCAGCGCCATGATCATTGAGCAATTGCAAAGTGAGCATGGATGGCAGCTCTTTATTTGAATCCAGATATTTTTCTTTGATCTCTTTAATAAACACATCAGCACGAAACTGATCAGGTATCGCCATATTGAAAGTCGGGAACATGCGCGAAGTGCGATCGTACAGCGGCCCGGGCAACGGATAATTGACTAAGTAGCGAACACCACCATACTTCATGGTAGAGTCGGCAAAATTACCCGCATCAAACTCAACGCCAAATCCGAAGTTGTAAAACTCTTTACCATTGCGATAGAGATGATCCCACATAGAGCCATGTTGATTGTAACTCTCAGGAAAGATGGCACCCGCAGCTCCGGTCATTCCAAATTTTCCCGGAGCTTTTGAATCGGCTCTTTGTTCCCGCTTGCCTCCATAAGAAGCCGGATGATGCGTCTCCATCCACTGTGTAGGATACGTGTTAGTAAGCCACACATGTCCATCGGCTGACACATCGGAGTCAACATAAAAATTATCGCTGATGGAAAATTGCTTTGACAACTCAAGGTGGTTGGGCATCACAGTCGCGTTCGCCACTTTTAGTTTTCCTGACTTGTTGGTGAACGAAACATTCGATCCGAATCGTGAAAGCAATGAATCGCCATCGCCTGATTTTACCTGGCCGAATACTTCGTCATAGGTTCTGTTTTCTTTGGAGATGAAAACGATATGTTTGATGGGGGGAAGTTTTGAATCCGCTTTCTTAGCGAATGCAAAATTATTGTTGACCACTTTGGTTGTAAGCTGAGCGAGATCTTTGTCGTCAGGCAGATCGATAATACTCACAGTTCCTCTCATCAGCACTCCTATATAACTTGCCGAAGGATGATTGAATGGTGGTATGAATTTTTTCCCTCCGTTCGGTCCGCTGCCAAAGCCTTTCGCGTTGGTGACGAGCAATTGCTTGCCATCGGGAGTTGTTTTCACTTTTGAGGGAAACCATCCCGTGGGAAGATGACCAAGAATTTTATTCGAAGCCACATCGATGATTGCTACCGCATTGATGCCGGACTCTGCAACGTACAACTTTTTTCCATCGGGCGAGAGGGCAAGACCAAATGGCATCACACCCTTCAGGTTGCCGAGCCGCTCATCCAGCTTCAAATCAATGTGTGTAACAATTTTCTTTTCTTTCGCATCGATGACGGAAATATTGTCGTTGTTGGCATTGCTTACATATACATATTTATCGGAAGCCACAATTGAATTGGGACTTGCTCCGCCTACAGCAGGAATTCCTTCGATCACTTCTCCTACCAGAACTCCGGTCTTGATTTTTGAAGTAACCTGATTTGACTTCAGGTCAATCGCCCAAACGGAAAACGATTCATCTGAATTCATTTCTCCCAAGCCTTCCACTTCCACGGAGTCATTTTTAATTCCTTCTTTCATTTCCTTTGAGCCATAGCCAAAGGCCGGATAGCGCAATGCTGTCTCGTTTAATTTTTTCCGGTCGAGCGACTTCACATAACTGTATTCAAACATCCCCACATTGGCCACATACAAATCGTTGCCATCGGGCGAGAGCGCAAGACCAAACGGGTAACGGCCGGTGCGAATATTTTGAATCACCTTTTCGGATTTTGTGTCAATCACCACAATACGAAAACCAATCTGATCAACCGCATACAACTTCGATCCATCTTTTGAAAGTACAAGATCGCCCACGTAGCCATCATTGTAATCGGTACTATCGAAAGAGACGTTGCATTTGATCTCACCTAATTTTTTATACGAATTCAAATCGAAAACATAAATTTCATTTTCCTGTCCTCCTGCTACATACAGTTTTTGATTGTCGGGAGAAATGGCGAGGCCCATGAACGTAGCATCCAGCAAGCCCTCTTCCTCCTTTGGATTTTCGGGAATCTGTTTTAATTCTTGCGAGTCGCTTCCAAAGTGTTTGATGATTGAAACCGAAAATGGCCCCACTCCTGAATTGGCGGTGACGGCAATCTTGCCATCCGGGCTCAGCGCCAGGCCAAACGGATGCGGAGCCACCGTGATTTGTTTGCCGAGTGGTGTGATGATTCTTCCATTCGGCAATACCGTTTCTCCTGATTGGTTGATGGACGTATAGCGGTGAACAGCAGGTGCAGATGCCTCCCACTTTTCAGTTTTCTTTTCTTTGGGAGTGCAGGCAAAGGCAAGCAGAAGGACGAGAAGAGGTTTCAGCTTCATAGGTTTATAGCTTGATGCAAATTTTAGAAATGCAAACTAACTTGCTGTGAAGTTAAGAACAAATGATTATTAAGAGAGTGGTTTCTGACTGGCACCAATTGTTGCAGAGCTTACATCAGGCTTCTTTCTTCAAAACGGCATGCTTCGTCCTTGCTTTAGGTTGGTCTGTTCTGCACCGGGAGAGTGCAAGGAGAGTGGAGGAACAGTGGAGGAAGTGGCATGGAGAACAAAGGCTGCCTGCCAGCACCAAAGCACATGATCCTTACGATGATCACAACTTAGATCATTGAGCAATGATGGAAGACTGACTTGCCCGGAAAGGCCAATTATGCGCCCACTGTTCCTGTCTTCACTTTTCCAGCTCGCTTGTAATTCGCGAGAATAACTCCTGCGGGTGTAACGGTGGCCTCGACTAACGCAAAGGTTCTGGCAACTGCACTGTTGTCAAATAACTTTTTTCCCTTGCCGAGTGTCACTGGGTAGGTAATGAGCCAGAGTTCGTCAACCAAATCATTTTTAAACAGGAGTTGCACGAGCTTGCTGCTGCCCCAGACTTTAATACCGCGCCCATTTCCCTTCTTGATTTTCTTAATATCGGCCAGCCCTTTTAAGAAAACAGAATTTTTCCAATCAGATTTTTTCTTCGTTTTGGAGACAGCGTATTTTGTGACTTCACCGATGCCCGGCCATGCATTCTCATGTTTTGGCCAATGGTCAGCAAAAATTTCAAATGTTTTTCTTCCCAAGAGGAGATCAGCCGGCTCCATCATTTTTTGGAAAACTTTGCCGCTCGCTTCGTCCTGGAAGGGTGCCACCCAGCCGCCATATTTGAAACCGCCCGATATATCTTCTTTCGGCCCACCGGGTGCCTGCATCACACCATCCAGTGAGACCATGGTTAAGACTGTTATTTTTCTCATGCTGATATTGTTTTTTGTGGGGCAAAGATCTCAGGTAAAAAACGGAGTGGTGCAGTGTGAATGCGACAATCTTACGGGTTGAATGCGAAATATGATTTATCCCTTCTATTCATCGATGAGAAAGGCAATCAATACGCTGAGGATGATGAGAACTCCCTCTCCGAGGAATTTTAAGATTTTATTTTTCCTTGATCAGTCTTTTGCCGGTCAAGCGACTAACAACTTAAAGCCCTAAACCTTTAAGGGAAGTTTTCTTAGAAATCAATTTTCTATTAATTGGTATCCCAAGCTGCTGATGGATTTTCACATAGGCTGATCTTAACATTGTTGAATTGAATTGTATTCTGTGGTGAATCAATTTAAGATGTTCTACAGTATCTGGAATGATTTCCAAAGTGTTTAACCACGCAATTAAATGTAGAGTGCCCAGAACTTTAATGTGGCGATCTGCCAATTGTAATCCTGCAATAAAATTCTTGTCGTCAGAAAGCACAAACTGAGAAAAGATTTTTTTGTGCTGGGCTGCAGCTTCGGCTTCACCTGGATCTATGCCTTTCGTAGTTTTTAAGGTGACAAGAGAGATTGTATCATAGTCCGTACAAATTGAAAGAAAACCTGAATTCAATCGCATCTGGTTGATAAGGATTTTCCTAACAGGTTCTTTCTTCAGCAAAAATTCATCAGAGTATTCCTCCTTCACTTTTAAGGGAATATGAATTCTTTCAAATAAGTAGCTAAGCTGAGAAAAAATGGAGAGATGGTGAAGTTTTGTTAGAGTGACAAGCGTTGAATTGTCGATAACACAAACGCTACGCATGAGATTTTGATTTCTTCTTTTTGGCAGCCAATTTCTTTTTAGGCCTTCTGGGTCTTCGTGGCTCATTGAATATTTCAGTAAGAGCAAAAAGACCAACACCAATTAATAATATTCCTCCTAGCGCAGATAAAATTCCGTTATCTGGTTGTGGCTGTTTTAATTTAGAAACAATTTCAGTTACAATTTTTAAAACATCCTCACGTGTGTCAATATAAATTTCAGTACAATTTTCAGCACCTGTTAAATTCTTACCTCTAGCTTTGTCATAAATAACAAGAATCTTTGATTTGTCATGATGCTTAGAGAAAGCGATATTAATTTCCTCTTGGACAACCTTACTAAGAGTCACGGTTGAGAAGAGAATAAAAAAATCTGACATTAATATTCTACCTCTTGTTTCCTGCGAAACAAGATTTGAATTATGCACTCTATCAGGGAGTATCATATTAAATCCGTGCACGGCCCCTATCGTATGGAGCCTGAGGGCTAATGTCTGCTCAACTTCCGAGGCAGGATTGTATGAAATAAAAACTGAAGCTAATTGAGCCATATAATATTCAATCCAAAGTTAAACAAAAGCCAGTAACCTAAGTAATATAAATCGATCAAAAAATCAACAACTCAGGTTACATCCAGTGTATTTCTTTTTTAGAATCACCTTTATCAAACATCAACCATTTGCTCATAGCACGAGCCAATATGCTTTCTGAAGATTGGGCGTATATTTTACTTTTCCATAGCTTTCCAATTTCATTTGAATAGCGATTGACATAGTTTGGAAAAGACCTTCGCTCTTTCTTATTATTTAAGTAGAATTCTATATTTTCTAGCCACCTTGAAATTAAGTTCATGGCATTTAGTACTCCGATCTCTCGAATGATTATTGTTTTATCTCCAACCCTACTTGAGTGGTGAACAATTTTGTGACGAACCTCAATCAATTGAAAAATTTTCTTTTCTTTCAACAGAGATAATATATCGGCACCGAAAACAATTTTATACAATGTGTTGACTGTTGGTAATTTATGAAAAATTGTACCCTGAATAATTTCAATCGCAATATGCCTTGGCCCTTTTATAACATCCTCAACGGTTAATTTTCTTTCAATTGAATACTTCGTTATCAAATGATTAATTTTCTCATCATTGTGTTTTAGTTCTTCAATAAGTCGATCCTGTAAATAAGTTTCTAGAATTGCAATTAAGGAAATGAACAATGAATTGTAAACATGATTGAGTTTCTCGAATGAATGAATTCTTTCGAAAATTTTTTCATCCCATTCAGTGTCGAGCTTAATGTTTTTTCTTTTTACAAATAAGGCCTCGCTGGCGTACTTATAGAAGTCTAATGTTATAATAGATGATAATATACCTTCAAGATCTTTTTTGAAATTGCCATATGATTTACTTCTTATCATAAGTTTTTTCTATTCTATAGATTGTGCAACTAAACTTCCATGCTAACAAGATACCATAAGTTTTTTTCGTCTCTTAGTTAAATAAAACTTTTCACCGAATGGACTCGGCCATGGGATGGAGCGGCATGTTTAAGCCCGAAGGAGAATGTGCGGCTGGTGGCGAGTAGCGACAGCCCGGTGCCCGCCTCGGGCAGGCCGCCAAGGGGTTAAAATCCAAAATCCAAACTTCAAGCTCCAAAAAATCCAAAACTCAAAATCCAAACCTTCACGGCTTCGACTGGCCTTCGACAGGCTCAGGCTGACAATCGACACTATATATATTAGAGCGTAGCGCGTTCGACTTTATAAAATCGGCCTTCTGGCCTATAAAAACAGCCTTACCTTTGATGGGCTCGGCCGTTTCTTTCGGAAAATTTTATTTATGACCTCAACAACTATCAACACGGAACTGAACAGCAGGCGCCACGACCTGGATTGGCTGCGCCTGATCGCGATCATCGTACTTTTGTTTTTTCACACGGGCATGTGGTTTAACCACTGGGGCTGGCACGTGAAAAACAACGAGCTGAGTTACACCTTTCAATATTGGATGGTGTGGTCGCACTACTTTAGAATGCCGCTGCTGCTTTTTATTTCGGGCGCGGGCACGTACATGGCGCTGGGCAAACGCACGCCCGGTGAATTCAGGAAAGAGAGATTCAAACGGCTTTTTATCCCGCTGGTGTTTGGAATGTTTGTGGTGGTGCCTCCGCAGATTTATTACGAGCACTTTAAAGAATACAACGGCTACTGGGATTTTTATAAAACGGTTTTCAACTTCGTGCCGTACCCGAAGGGAAGTCTCAGCTGGCATCACTTGTGGTTTGTTTTGTATTTGCTGATCTACTCGCTGCTGGCGTTGCCGCTGCTTACGTACTTGCGCTCGGAGCGGTCGGAGAAATTCAGGCAGAAAGTTTTTAAAGTGTTGTCGAGTCCTGCGGGGATGTTGTTTGTGCCTTCGCTGTTGATTTTGATTTCACAGGTGGCGCTGCGTCCTTATTTTCCGGAAGAGACGCATGACTTGAAAGACCTGGCGTATTTCATTTTCTATTTCTTCTTCTTCGTATTCGGCATTTTGTGTTACAGCAGTCAAAACCTATGGGCGGTGATCGGTAACAATCGCAAGTCGCTGCTGATGGCGCTGATCGTGATATTGATTCCGTTTTACGGAAGTTATCTTCACTTCCGTGGATGGTATCACTTGCCGTGGACGGATGACAACATTGAAACTTTCTTTGATGTGACTGCGATCTTCGTGAGTTGGTTCACGGTGATTACAATCATTGCCTATGGTCAACATTATCTAAACAAACCACATAAGTGGCTCACGATTGCGAATGAAGGTTTGTATCCATTCTACATTTTGCACCAGACGGTGATCATCGCGATCGGCTATTACATTGTGCAGTTGCCATGGGGAATTTCTGCGAAGTATTGGATGATCAATTTTTTGACTGCGTTGAGTTGTGTTGGATTTTATCTCCTGATCATACGTCCGTTTAATGTGATGAGGTTTTTGTTTGGAATGAAAGCGAGACGTAAGACATAAGACGCTAGACATAAGACTTGAGATCGTTTTTGAATAGGTTTCACGCAAAGGCGCAGAGGCGCTAAGGATTCTTATGCGGCTTAGCGTCTTTGCGTGAAATATTTTACAATTCCTTTCGGAGCATCACCATGTGTTTTAATTGCAGGCCATTTTCGTAAATGGGTTCCGGGTAATTGTCGATGTAGAAATTCTTTTTCAGGTAGTTCATTTCGTAACCGGTCTTTTGATAAAGTAGCAATTGCATCATCATTACATCGCCTGTGCCGATGAACATTGTTTTGAAACCGCTTGCCTTGGCTCGTTGATCAGCATCTTTCAAAAGAAATTTTCCGATTCCTTTTCCCTGGTAGTCAGGGAGCACTGCGATGTTTTTGATTTCTACTTCATCGTTGCTGAGTCTATACATTGCGTATTGACCGATTATTTTTTGATCAATTTCATAGACGTAAACCTGGCTGTTAAAAATGTACCGGTCGATCACTTCTGCAAATTCATCTGCGAGCAGGAGCAAATCGTAGGGCAACTCTTCGCCTTTTCCTAAAATTCTTGTTGTCATGAGGCCAAGGTAGGGTAGTAGCGAACGGGGATAGGTCTTTTGAGAGACAAATGACTGGAATGACGCGATGCAAGATTTATCGTGGCAAGAGTGGAAATAATTTGATAGCTTTCAATAGCAAACCCCTTCGCCATGAAAACAAACCTGTTTTATTTTTTGTCGCTCGCCATAATTCCGTTTTTTGCTGAAAGTCAGGATCATCTTCCTCAAGCCCAGTCCCTGGCAGGGAAGGAGTTGTACTCACCACCAGTAGATGTAAAAGTGGTGCAGAAATGTGATAGCATCATACATCGGATTCATTCCAAACCAGTTTTGTCAGAGGATGATTACATTGAGATTGGTAAGCAATTGGTGACAAAAGCGAAGTACGAAGAAACGGTCGGTAACTTTTCCGAGGGGTTGGTTCGGTTTCCGAATTCATTCAAACTGCTGCGCTATCGCGGCCATCGTTATCTGACTTTGCGCAAGCTCGATTTGGTGGTAAAGGATTTATTGAAAGCGCGTGAGCTCATTAAATCACAACCGGATGTGTGGGAAGTAGATGCGAAAGGAAAACCGACCGACACGTATCAACACCAGATAGAGTATCATTTGGGCGTGTATTATTTTGTGAAGAAGGATTATAAGAATGCGGTAAATGCATTTGAGCAAAGTCTGAAACAAGCGCACGAGGCGAATGAAATTGTGGGAACGACCGATTGGCTTTACAATGCCTACATGCGCAACGGCCAGAAAGCCGAAGCAGAGAAATTGTTAAGCAGTTTCACTCCTGATGCCAAAGCCGACAAGGAGCAGGCATACTTCCGCAGGATACTATTATATAAAGGTGTAGCAAAACCTTCCGAAATACTTGACGAATCAAAATCTCCTGATCAATGGAATATTCAGGAAACGACTCGGGCCTATGGTCTCGCCAATTGGTACGGCTGGCAAGGCGATACAAAAAAAGCACAGGAGCTCTATTCAAAAATTCTGAACGCTACTAATAGCTGGCCTGCGTTTGCATATTTGGCGAGCGAGGTAGAGGTGATGAAGTGATTTTTTAACCGCAGAGTTCGCGGAGGACGCTGAGAGACCGCGGAGAATTTCTCTATGCAAACTCTGCGTTCTTTGCGCGCTCTGCGGGTTTTGAATTTACTTGACCTTCTCAATCAACTTAATGTTCTCCAACGCAGCTAAATATTCTTCCACAATATCCAATGGTATCGGACCAAACTCAGCCGAGAGTGCGTTGCGAATATCGTTCACAGTGCGCGTGCCATCTACAAAGTTGAGTGCTTCGTAGGAATATTCATGTCCCCACAATCCTTCATAAGAAAGCAATCGTAAAGTTTTTGCTTTTTCTTCTCCGAGATGATCGCTCAGGTAATCATAACCAAAAACGAAAAGTGGCCCCTTCACCGAAGAATTTCTTTTGTAAACAGGTGATGGTGTCTTCAACCTTATTTCGGGCAATTTTCCCTTTGGATTCATTTGCTCCAGCTGCATGTAAAATTTATTCGCTTCCTCTTTGAGTGAAGCAGATGTAGTTGCAAAGTTGTTAACAGAATTAAATACTGCGCGTTCGAATTTGAAATGCTGTGCCCACAGGTTGTCGTATTCTTCTTTTGAAACCTGCGCCATGTGATCAATGATTTGCGAAGTGCGTTTCATGGTTTGTTGGCGAATCACAATCCAAAGCGGATCAATGGTTTGGGGTGTGAGGTTTGCAATTACATAGGCACTCGCGGCTCCGATGAATCCAGCGCGTTTTAATTTTGTAGGATCGATGTTCGCGGGCAAATCAAAGTTGGTGTGGATGTAACGATCTGGCCAGTCGTGCATATACACGCTTGGAATTTTGAACGAGCCCTCTTGATAGACATCATGATCACTGCCCATGTGAAACTGGCCGAGCATGGCTTGCAATGGTTCTTTACCACCTTCTTGTGAAGCAAAAGAATACTTGTAGGAATAACCACTCGCGAAAGCATCGGTCTGTTGGTTTACAAATTCTCCGAACGCTTCACCCACTCCTGCTACAAAAGAAGGAAGGCTCTTTGGCCCGCCTGCTACGTGAAAAATGGATTTCGTGATTTGTCCGCCACCTACCATGTCCATGTGAATGTTGGCTTTGATCTTTGATGCGAATTCAGGTTTGCTGTTTAACAGTGCGAGTGTGCCTTCGATCTCCGGTGACCAGATAAATCGCAAAGTTCTTTTCGGTCGAGCGAGTCTTCCTTCATCGATCAGCTTTTGCATTGTGCGTGCGATTTCCAAAATGGTAACGCTTCCACTCGCGTTATC
The DNA here is from genome assembly GCA_964510765.1 of uncultured Ohtaekwangia sp. Taxonomy (GTDB): domain Bacteria; phylum Bacteroidota; class Bacteroidia; order Cytophagales; family Cyclobacteriaceae; genus ELB16-189. Next base: position 28,289 of record CAZECP010000061.1, read on the forward strand.
ATTTGCTCCGGGCTTCTGATGATCGAGGTGGCAACTGAAGGCAATCTCTTCAGCTTTCAGAGTTGGATCACTTCCTGGAATCACCGCGGTGAGCAAACTATAAAAGCCAGTATGTTTCCCGGCTTTTACTTTTGCATGCATTGTGATTTTCTCTCCTTTGCTCAGTCGCGCCTGAAAGTCTCTGGCTTGCCTGAGGGAAACCATGAAGCAGAAAGACTCCACTGTTGGGAATGTTTCAAAATGGCCCCAGCGAATTAAATTTTCATCTTCTTTCCACCACGCAGTTTTTTGATTTTGCGTATAACTGATAATACCTGCTGCTTTGTATTTCCTAACAGCTAATTCAACCATCGCACTGGGTGATGAAGAAGTGAGTACCAGTTTCCCTGCGATATTTTTCCCTTCGTAATCTTTTTCAGAAGTACCTGCGCCAATGTCAATAAGTTCGGCAGTTGCCTCGCCCGATTCACTATCTTCTGCCAGCGTGATCGGCATTGACTCCCAATCCGCAATCCGCACAAGTGGTTTATTATCTTTATCGAGTTCCCATAGTTCAGCAAACTCTGCTTCCCAGGCCGGGCGTGAGCGCTGAGTTCCGTAAAATATTTTTCCGTCAGCGGGGATTTGAATTACCTCAATATTCTCAAGTTTATATTCCTTTAACTTCAGCGCGATGAAGTCAATCGCTTGCCTGAACTGAGCCGATCCGCGCATGCGATGAAGGCGCGTGAGGTATTCGAGGTTACGTTTGGCAGATTCACCGGAAAGTTCGCCATGCAATTCGCGGATGATGTCGTCTTTTAGGAGCGGAGCGTTTTGTGCGATAGCAGACAAACAGCTAATCGAAATAAAAATAGCAAGTAGATGCTTCATGGGAATTACTTAAAACATGAAGATACACAGGCTGATTGGTAATTTGCTTACCAGTTGCAAAAGAAAAGCTGTCGTGTCACAAGGGTACTAGCCTAGTTTAGGTGCCAACCAAAGAAATCCGACTGAGATCAGAAACAGCAAGAAGAAAA
>CAZECP010000062.1:0-28812 GCA_964510765.1 uncultured Ohtaekwangia sp.
GAGTCGGGGTGGGATTTTAGTAGCCGATGGTTTAAAGATACGCATGACTTCGGAACGATCCACACCACGGAAATCATTCCGGTGGATTTGAATTGCCTGCTCGCGCATTTGGAAGGAGTACTTTCACGTGCATTCAAACTTAAAGGAGACAAGACTAAGGCAACCCAATTTACCGAACTTGCTGAGAAGCGAAAGCAATCAATTCTCCGCTACTGCTGGAATGAGCAGCAACAATTTTTCTTCGACTATGATTTTGTGATCAAGAAACAGAAAAATCATTTCACACTGGCAGGTTTGTTTCCGTTGTTTTTTAAAATCGCTTCCGAAAAGCAAGCGCAAGAAGTTGCTAAAGTTGTCGAAGAAAATTTTTTGAAACCCGGTGGACTCACTACAACTTTAATTCAAAACGGCCAACAGTGGGACGCGCCCAATGGCTGGGCTCCGCTGCAATGGATCACCTATGCAGGTTTGAAAAATTACCATCACCACTCGCTCGCAGAAAGAATTCGCACCGCCTGGCTGCACACAAACGACACCGTATTCAAAAAGACCGGTAAGATGACCGAGAAGTATGATGTGTGGAACAACGATGCCGAAGCCAGCGGAGGTGAATATCCCAACCAGGACGGCTTCGGCTGGACGAATGGAGTTTATCTGGCGATGTTGAAAGAAGGTTAAATATGTATGAACCCTGCAAATTGAGAGTGAAAGTTTCAATTTACAGGATTGTAAAAACTACCTTTTTCAAGAGAGTAACTTGATCAAGGGTCTCAATATTCACAACATGGTTTTTTTCACTCAGCCTCCTAATTTTTATTCAAGTCAAGCAAATCGCCCAGCCAATAATTATAACTGTCGGGATAAATATTCTCGTAGCCGGCAGTCTGATAAAATGTTAATTCACCAAAGTAAATCTTATTTTTTACCGAATAGAAGTCCACACGAATAAATTTGAATCCTTTTGATAAGGTGCGTGAGAGCTCCATCATCTCTTCGAGATTAGCCGGCTTATCAACCGATTTTTTAATGCTTTGGTCAGGCCGAAGATATTGCGGGTCAATATGAAATGGAGCGGGTTCAAAATTGGGAAGCAGTGTTAGCCTTCCATGATCCGTAAACCGGTCGGTATCAACCTGTATAAGCTGAACTTCACCATGAAAACAGAAAAACTTGTAATCATTAGGCGTGGTCCCATTTTCAGAAAGAAGTTCTTCACATACAATTCTTGGTTTAATGTTTTTATAACAATATTCCCGATGCAACCAAAAATAATTCTTCTTCATGCGCCTTGCTAAAAAATGTTTAGACTCCTCAATATCCAGGGTTGATTTATCTGTGCACAACACCGTGGTTCCGCTATCGTGTGTACATTTTAAAACAAATTGTTTCGGTAGTTTGTCCCATTCTATTTCATCCACCGAATTATACACGGCAATCATTGGAATTAAATATTTGTCACCTATTTTTTCCGAAATGTATTTTCGTACTTCTACCTTGTCACAAATATCAGCGTACCAGGGTTTGTAGTCGTATAGTTTTAGGAATTGAGTCTTTTCATTAAAGCTTTTTGGGTTTTTCCAGTTTAATTTTTTGCCCTTGCGCGCCCTGAATTGCACAGACAAATAAATTCTATCGGGTATGAAAATAGTAATAGGGTACTGGTAAATGATTCTGGCAAGAATGCGTATCGGGTGTTTATAATTGGCAAGAATAAAGTCCCAGGCCTTATGCACGATATTCTTTGAGTAATCTGGAGAGGTTGACATGATCTAGATGAATCTTCTTTAGAAGTACGACACTAACATTATTTTTAAACCAACACGTACATCATTAATGATAAGTTGGTATCGATGATTTTTTTGTTGGCGCTTTGCCAGTCGGTGGTATTATCAAAGCAACATCACTGAATCACCGGTTGTCCTTTGCTGTTGTTGAATTCATCTCCAAAAATCTTGAATTATGCCCAGAGGTTTATATGGAGTTGGCGTTAGGGAACATCAGCGATGGCAGGTTCTTTGATTGCTCAATAAGTCGGCATGCTCGTATCAATCTCCTTTGCCCACGCCAGTATTCCGCCTTTCAGGTTGTAGAGGTTGGTCATCCCGGCATTTGCTTCGAGCCACTTCACCATGTTGCCGCTACGGGCACCACTGCGGCAGTGGATCACCACTTGTTTCGTTTTTGAAATCTTATCAACATTCTCAGGTATCTCGGCTTGCGGAATCAGCTCGCCACCCAGGTTGCAGATATCATACTCATGCGGCTCGCGCACATCGATCAATTGAAAATCTGCTTTGGTATCCATCAATGCTTTCAATTCCTGAACGGTTACTTCTTTCATGGTTTTTATCAAGTTTGTATTTACAATAATCGAAATAATCTTTGAGACTTCTACTTTCTGTTTCCTAAATTCGTTGGCCTTATAATTGTTAGTTTCGGTTCAGTCAATGGCTTATGAAAATTAAACTTACCCTGGCGCTGACACTTCTTACCCTGGCTTCATTTGCCCAGGTTGATGAGATCAAGAAAAAATCCAAGGAAAATTCAGATCGCAAGGAAAGTTCGGGCGGCAGCTCGGGGAGAAGTGGAAATGTTTTCGCGTTCTTCGATATGTTCCGCTTCTTTGGCATGTGGCAGGCCGACAAACTTGCGAAGCGCGAAATCAATCCGCGCATTGTGTCGTTCGAAGCATTTGCACAAGCTGCCATTCAGCCTTCTAATTATTATTTGGTGCAGCCGCGTCTGCGTGGCAACTGGGGTTTATTCTCCACCGATCTGCGTTTCAATTGGCTGATCGAGCAAGACATTAACGGCAACAAAGAGCTCTCTACGATCGATTGGCAACTGGTTCAATTCAACATTGTCACTACCAAAAGCGTGACTGGCCGGATTGGATTTGGAAGCATGTATGAAAACTTCGGAGATCATAATTCCTTTTTTGAATTCTCTTCGGGTGTATCGGCTTATCCTGAACAGTGGCCTATTGCATTTAACATTGAGTACCGCGTAGCCAATGACTTTGAGACAGGAGCAGTGCCGCGCAGGGAATTTAACTTCAACATCGAGCGCACGGTTTTTAATTCAGGTAAATGGCATGGCAATGTCACGCTCGGTGGAGTTTACCAACGTTATTATGAAGCTATTTCTGTCTGGGGAATTCAGGCAGGTTTTGTGTTCCGGGTGTATTAATAAAAAGAGCGACCGTTTTGGCCGCTCTTGTTGGGTGAGTACTTTCATTTCTTTCCCGTAAGGTGATCTACCTTCCATAAACCGGAGCATCCAACAATGATTGCAATTGGAAGCAGGACGATGAAGATCGGGAAAACAAGCAAGCTAAGAATGATCAGGACCACGGTCACGGCAATGATATACTCCACCTCATGACTTACGTATTTTGTCATTCCGGCTTTCATAATTTTTTTGTTTAAATTTTTCGTGAACGTATCAGGAAGATAACTCATCATTGAATGTGTTGCCATGATACGTGTCATCATTGTCTTCAATTTCCGTCATCCATTAGGAGGAACTCAGCGATTTCTTTAATTTTAGAATTGAATTCAAAAATTGCTACATGGAAACATCTCAGAACTCGCCTCTTAAGAGCCTCGACCAGTGGGAAGAGGATTTGCTGCAGCGCTATCCTGATCCGGAATCCATCGCGAATGAGAAATCGACTGATGACTATCGCAACTACGACAATCCTGAGCGCGATACAGTGCGCGAGTTTTACAGATTGAATCACAAATTCCAGACGTATGATTTCGTACTGGAGAAGGAAAAAGAATTTCTCAAGTTCGACAAGAAAAAAATGCCTGTGTGGGAAGCATTTGATTTTTTGAATCAGCTTGTAGATGATTCTGATCCTGATACAGACCTTGATCAATTCCAACATTTACTCCAAACGTCAGAAGCCATCCGTAAGGATGGTCATCCCGATTGGATGGTGGCGACCGGCTTGTTCCATGATATGGGCAAAGTGCTTTGCCTCTTTGGCGAACCTCAGTGGGCGGTAGTAGGAGATACGTTTCCGGTTGGCTGTGCATTTTCCAATAAAATTGTTTACCCGGAATTTTTCTCTGATAATCCTGATTCAAAAGATGAGCGCTACAACACGAAGCTGGGTGTATATAAACAAAATTGCGGCTTGCGCAATGTACACATGAGCTGGGGCCACGATGAGTATGTTTATCAAATGACAAAAAACTATTTGCCTGAGTCAGGACTTTACATGCTGCGCTATCACTCATTCTATGCACAGCATCGCGAGCGCGCTTACGATCACCTTATGGATGATCACGATCGCGAGATGTTCAAATGGGTGAAGCTTTTTAATCCGTATGATCTGTATTCCAAAAATCCCAACCCGCCTGATTGGAAAAATTTGAAACCTTATTACGAAGATTTGGTGGCAAAGTATCTGCCGTCTGAAATTTGCTTTTAAATCCTTGTTAGTTTTGGTTCAATCATTTGAATCCCGGCTGGCATGAATAAGCTCGCGAGTTGGGATTATGTTGTATTCTTTCTTTATTTCATCGTTGTTTCATCCTACGGTTATTGGGTCTATAAAAGGCGTCAGGCAAAGCAAGGGGCAAAAGAATTTTTTCTTGCTGAGGGAACGCTCACGTGGTGGGCGATTGGTGCTTCGCTGATCGCGTCCAATATTTCTGCTGAGCATTTTATCGGTATGTCAGGTTCGGGCTTTGCGCTCGGCCTTGCCATTTCTACTTACGAGTGGATGGCAGCGGCAACGTTGATCATCGTGGCGGTAGTTTTCATTCCACTTTATCTTCAAAATAGGATTTACACGATGCCGCAGTTTCTTGCGATGCGCTACAATGAAAGTGTGAGTAGCATCATGGCGGTATTTTGGTTGCTGGTATATGTATTTGTGAATCTCACTTCGATCATCTATCTCGGTTCGATCGCTATTAATGCGATTTCAGGAATTAGTTTTGAATGGTGTGCCGTGGGTTTGATTTTCTTTTCGCTTGTGTTAACGCTCGGTGGCATGAAGGTAATTGCTTACACCGATGTGATCCAGGTACTCGTGCTGATGATTGGTGGACTAGTGACAACTTATCTTGCACTTACCTTGCTGGCAGAGAAGTCAGGATTTGAAAGCAATTCCCTGAAAGGTCTTTCGCTTCTGCGTGAAAAAGCAGACTCACATTTTCACATGATCTTCAAAGACGATCATCCCTATTACAAAGACTTGCCGGGCATATCGGTATTGGTAGGAGGGATGCTCATTAACAACTTGAACTATTGGGGATGCAATCAATATATCATTCAACGGGCATTGGGCGCTGATCTGAAAACTGCACTACAGGGAATTCTCTTTGCGGCATTTTTAAAGTTGCTGATCCCGGTGATTGCTGTCTTGCCGGGGATTGCTATGTACGTTTTATATAATCAGGGATTGTTTCAGCCCGAAATGTTGAGTGAACAAGGAATTCTGAAGCCTGATCACGCTTACCCAACATTGATGAATTTATTGCCCGTTGGTTTGAAGGGCGTTGCTTTTGCGGCCTTGATAGCCGCAGTGGTCGCTTCTCTCGCAGGCAAAGCCAACAGTATCTCAACTATTTTCTCACTGGATATTTACAAGAAGCATGTTGATCCAAATGCAAGTGAGCAAAAGATTGTGCGCATTGGTCGTTGGAGTATTGTTGTTTCAATGATTGTCGCAGGGCTGGTTGCTCCTGCATTAAAAAGTTTGGATCAGGCATATCAATTTATTCAAGAGTATGTGGGTTTTATTTCGCCAGGTGTGTTGGCGATTTTCCTGCTGGGATTTTTCTGGAAACGAACAACTGCGCTCGCAGCACTGATCGGAACATTGTTAACAATCCCAGTATCTGCGATATTAAAGTTCCTTCCTGCCTGGACAAGCGGAGCCTTCCCCGATTATCCATTCCTCGATCGCATGTCGATTACATTTGTTTTTATCATCGTAGTGATGGTGATTGTATCACTGATCAGACCTCATCACAAACCTACACCACTAGTCGAGATGGATCGAAGCATGTTCAAAGTGAATAAAGGATTCCTGGTTGGCTCAGTGATTATCGTTGGAATATTGATTGGACTTTACACCGTGTTCTGGTAGCTCTTCGTGTCACTTTGTGACCTTCGTGTCTTTGTGGTTCAAACCCCGCATTAAACCACGAAGTCACGAAGACTTGAAGATTCATAAAGAGATTCTTTCCAATGGCCTCGTTAAGCAAGTAGGTCCACCGCCACCAAAGACAGAAATATTTTTTCCATCGTACGTAATCACCTTGCATCCGGCTTTCTCAAGATTGGCAATCGTGATTGGGTTATTTTTTTCGATCACGCAAACACGCGGAGCAATAGCAAGCACATTGCAGCCCATTGAATCAAACTCCTGTTCGGGCACTTCCACCAATTCAAAGCCGCGATTTAGTAATTCATTCCTGAATCGGATCGGCATTAATGGTGAATATACAACGGCAAGATTTTTATCCACTGGACTAAGAATCGACATCAAGTGAAACACATCGCTCTTCCCTCGATAGTGAGGAAGATCAGCTACAATGATTTTTATTCCTAATGGTTCGAGCAGGCTTTTCAATTGATGAATGCCTTCATCGTTGGTACGATAGGTATTTCCAACCGCTAACGTTTTTTCGTCCAGCCATGCTACATCACCGCCTTCGATAGTCCCTGGCGAAGTGATCTCACCCAATATCCTGAATCCATTCTGAAGATAGAATTGAAGCTCTGCTTTCGGTTCGCCCAGGCGATTGGCTTTGCCCATGTTGCAAAGGACAATGCCATGATCAGTGACTATGGATGCATCACGACAATAGATGGAGTCAATCGATAAATCATTTTGTGCATCGAGGTGAAGAACTTCGGCACCTTCACTTTTTATTTTTGAAACCCATGCATTGTGTTCGACTTTTGCTCTTTCAAAATCGGGGCACTCAAGAAAGTTGAGAGTTTTCCATTCACTTGATAGTTTATTTTGATTGATGAAAGCTTCTTCAACTCTCTTCACCAATACATTCTTAATTGGCAAATATTCAGATTGAAAGGTCGTTTTCATTTAGAATTCAAAATTCAGCATTCAAAATTTTATGATTTGATTTTCATGAACGAATAAAAAGGCACGCCCGCCATCAGCAAAATAAATCCCCAAAAGACGGCCTCTTGCCCCGAGCCAACAACTGCCCACATCGAATATCCAAACGCAATAAAGGTGACAACTAATCTGAAATTCTTGACTGCGGGTTTGAGCTTTTGTTCCCACAAAATTTTTAAATACGAAGCCATTGAAAAGAGGTAGGCGATGAGCACGGAGAATGTGGACAGCAAGATGATGAACTTATAAGTATCGGCAAGGCTGCGTGAGAAGTTGAGCATTATCAGCACCGACACGAAGATGCTTGAGATCACGAGGCTTGGCACCGGAACGAATTTCTTATTGAGTTTTCCAAAGAAGGCTGGAAGTAAACGATCATCGGCAGCAGCAGCGGGAATTTGTCCCTGCATCAATATCCATCCATTGAGTGCACCAAAAGCAGACACGGCTGCACCAGCACCCACCCAATAGCGCGCGCCCTCACCCCAGATGCTCTCGGCTGCATCGGCAAAAGGAGCATTTGAATTTTTCAACATATCGATTGGCAAAAGTCCCATCACAGAGATAGTGCCGATTATATAGACCAATGTAACAATTCCTGTTCCCCACAAAGTTGCCTGAGGTACTGTTCTCTCCGGGTTCTCGACATTGCCGGAAGGAATGGTTGCGCACTCCAATCCAAGAAATGCAAACAATGTTAATGTCGCAGTGGATGTGATTGCTTGCAAGTCAGACATGCCACTCACGTTATACGCTTTGAAATTTTCGGTGTTCATGTAGAACAAACCCCCGATGCCGATGAGCAGGAGTGGAGCAAGTTTCAAAATCGTAGTTATCACTTGCACAAAACCCGCATCGCGAATGCCCCGCGAGTTGATCCAGGTGAGCAGCCAGATGGTCGCTATACCAAATGCAACTGACAATATTGGATTTGTAGCAAGCTCAGGAATGAACACACTCATGTAACTGATGAAAGCAATCGCGATCGCTGCGTTTGTGCTCCATATAGAGGTCCAATATCCCCACGCAACTAAGAAAGATCCAAAGTGACCGAGCCCTTCACGCGTGTAGGCATAAGGTCCTCCATTTGCCACCGGGTAAATTTTTCCCAGCCATGCATACACCATCGCGAGACTGAACGCACCAACGCTCGAAACGATCCATCCAATCAAACTAATGCTGCCATACGAAGCAAGTGTGGTGGGAAGCATGAAAAGGGCCGAGGCAATCATGTTGCCAACGACAATCGAAGTGGTAGCTATGAGGCCGATCTTAGGTTTTGAATCCGACATCATCACAAGTATGGTGATTTAGTTCGGATAAAAGAAACGAGGCTGTTCCTATCTCATAAAACTTTGTGCTCAATTGAGACTTAACAGGATACTATCGCTTGATGAACTTTTGAATGTGAATACCATTGTTGTCTCTGACTTGTAGATAATAGAGACCGGTTAATAGTTGTTGAACGTTTACTGAACATTCTTCCCCATCGCGCAATAGCTCCACCTTATTTGATTTACCTATCGAATCAAAAATAAATCCTTCTCTACTTTCTGTACCGATACCTGAAATGAAAATATAATTATCGGCTGGATTGGGGTACAGTGAAAAATCTGAATTGCCTTTGATATCGCCAGTTATTACAGCACTCACATTTACAACTTCGGAATTAATTGAAACGCCTTGAGGGCTGACCGAACGAACCCTGTATTGATAATTTTTATTTGTAGAAATTCCGTCCACAACTTTGGACGTGCCCGAAACGCTAACCGAGTTATATCCCGACAAATAAGTTTCAAAATTGTCGGAAGACACATCAAGTTGATAGCTGGTGGCACCCGATACAGCGCTCCAACTGGCTGTGAAAGTAGAGTTGGTTACAGTGATAGTTGCATCATTGGCACTTGGAGGTGCAGGTGCAAGGATCGCCAATACTGTTAACGAATTGCTCCCTGGGCTCGCGACATAAGCGTAGTTTCCTGAAACAACGACTGAGTTTGCTGCTTCTAAAGGGATGTCGTTTTGTAACACACCGTCAACTCTATCCACTATTTTGCCTGCGTGAACCGGGGATGCAGGGTTAGTGATGTCAATTATTTCAACTCCGCTTTCCCATACAGATGAGACATAGGCATAGTTACCGGAAATAAAAACGGATGTTGGAAAACCCAGAGCGGTTTCGTCATGATCGTAATGACTGATGCTACCTGCGTGGGTTGGTTTTGCAGGGTCACTCACATTTATTATTTCCAACGCTTCAGAAAAGGCGCTTGCAACGTAGGCATAATTACCAACCACTTTGATAGACCAAGAGCCAGAAAGCTGGGCTCCTCCGTCACCATCAAAAATAGTTGCTTTATGAAATGGCATAGAAGGGTTCGTCACATCTAAAATTTCGACATACCCTATAGAAGATCCCCAGCCTGTAACGTAAGCGTAGTTGCCGGAAACATAAATTGAGCCAGGGTAACTTAAGGTCGCTCCGCCATCCTGATCTTTGACTGTTGCAATTATGTTCGGATTGTTCGGGTCAGAGATATCAATTACTTCAAGTTGATGGGTATTCGAATTTACCATGTATGCGTAGTTGCCAGAAGCAAAAACGGAACTGACTAAATTTCCGGTAAAGCCAGTTCCAACAACTGAGCCTTTCTTGACTGGAACATTAGGGTTGGTCACGTCCACGATTTTCAGGTTGTTTGGCCCTGCCACATAAGCGTAATTACCTTTCAGAAAAATGTTAATTGCATAAAAATCGAAGGCGACACTAGCTACGTGAGTTGGATGATTGCTGTCACTTATGTTTATAATTTCGAGGGCTTTCGAACCAAGGCTTGCGACATAAGCATAGCTACCGGAAACCGCTACGGAATTAGGGGCGCTTAGTTTTGTTCCATCTCCACCAGCCCCGTCCTGTATTTCTCCAACGAATGTTGGATTGTTTGTACTGCTAATGTCGACAATAGTGACTTTACTTAAACCTCCATCTAATAGGTACGCATAATTTCCAATGACGGAGACAAAGCTAAGGCTTCCGAAGGTTGCCCCACCGGTTCCGCTAGTTAGCGTACTGGCGTGCTTAGGATTGATTGGGTCGCTGATATCAACTATTTCAAGGCCATTTGAAAAACCTGTAGTCAGATAAGCATAATTGCCTTTTATTGTGATGGCACTTGGCCCCGATAAAGATGCACCGCCAATACCATCACTCAATTCGGCAGCATGTGTGGGTGCATTGGGATTGCTGATGTCGATCACTTCCAATGCGTTGCTGTTAGAACTGGCTATGTATGCATGGTGATTCGAAACAATGACGGACGCTGGATAATTCAACTTGGCTCCACCTTGTCCATCAACAATGTTACCTTTCGCAATTGGCGAAGCTGGATTACTTATATCAACTATTTGGAGTGCATTGCTGGCAGCTGCACTCACGAGATACGCGTAACCGTTGGAAACAAAAACGGAAAGAACTGAAGAGATTATGGCTCCTCCATCACCATGTTTAATATATCCAGTTCGTGTCGGCTTTGAAAGATCGCTAATGTCAAAAATCTCCAATGCATTGATTGCAGCGACATACACATAATGGTCAGACAGAAACATGGACGATCCACCGCCTGAGTAGGCAAATCCTTTTTTGGCCCTTGAAAAAAGTTTAGGAGCTGTAGGGTCACTAATGTCAACAATGTTTAAGTAGGCATTGTCAGAAACGAAAGCAAAATTTCCCGAGAGGACGATGGCACTAGCTCTCGCAAGGTTAGCGAGGCTTGCCACATGCACTGGCTGCGAAGGATTGCTGATGTTGATTACCTCCATGGCATTAGATCCGCTGCTAGCTACATATGCGTAATTGCCTGACACGGCTATGGATGTGGGATCGTACAACAACGCACCTTTCATTTGAATGCTGCCTGCAACAGACGGAAAAAGAGTTTGCGCTTTCACAATTTCAACTACGAGAACTAAAACTGACACAGCCACAACTCTCGATGGCCAAATTACTTTTAAGCAACTTTGCATAATTCTATTTTTCAGTTAGCGATGGGTAAAATAGTCTTATATCCGTTAAATTCAAAAAGCCGAATTGCCTCATGTGTTTACACCCAAGACAAACAATTCCATCAAAAACCTGAATCATTAATCCTCTTTCCCTGTTATATTTGACGACTAAAAAATTTCAATCACATAAACTTAATTCAATATGGCATTTACACTTCCTGCGCTTCCTTATGCATTCAATGCACTAGAGCCACACATCGATGCACGTACCATGGAGATTCACCATGGCAAACACCATAACGCTTACGTTACCAATCTTAACAATGCGATTGCCGGAAAACCTGAAGAAAACATTAGCATTGAAGATATTTGTAAAAATATTTCGAAGCACCCGGTAGCTGTTCGTAATAATGGCGGTGGCCATTACAATCACAGTTTGTTCTGGACAATTCTTGGCCCAGGCAAAGGCGGAGCTCCAAGTGGAAAATTAGCCGATGCTATCAACGCAGCTTTCGGAAACTTTGATGAATTCAAAACCAAGTTTGCTGCGGCAGCTGCAGGTCGGTTTGGCTCTGGCTGGGCGTGGTTAACGAAAGATGCAGCCGGAAAACTGGCAATCTCTTCTACGCCTAATCAGGACAATCCATTAATGGATATTGCTGAAGTAAAAGGCACTCCAATACTCGGTCTGGATGTGTGGGAGCATGCATACTACTTGCATTACCAAAACCGCAGGCCGGATTATGTAACTGCATTTTGGAATGTGGTAAATTGGGATGAGGTAGCGAAACGTTTCGCGTAATCGTTCGAATCTGAACATTGGAAAGCCCCGACATTTGCCGGGGCTTTGTTTTTAAATTAAATATTCATTTTGGTGCAACCTGCTTTTGGTTGATCAAGTCTATATGCCGTAAACTCTGTTAACACGAAACCAAAAGATTATGAAACGAATACTCCCCATCATTTTACTTCTTGTTACTTCACTGACTTTTGCGCAAACGAAGGAAACAAGAAATGTAGGCAACTTCACAAAGATTTCTTTCCGCTGGCCGGGCAAATTGATTTTGAAACAAGGCAGCACGCAAAGTGTTGTGATAGAAGGTGATAAAGAGGTGCTTGAAAAGGTAGAGACCGATGTAGAAGGTGGAAAGCTTGTGATAGGCAGGCCCGACAAGTGGGGCTGGCGCGACTGGAACTGGCGCGATGATAAGAGTATTACCGTTTATGTGACTGCAAAAGAAATTGAGGGTTTGGCTGTGTCGGGCTCAGGAGAATTGATAACAGAAGGAAAAATCTCGTGCCGTTCGTTGGATTTGAGCGTGAGCGGGTCAGGTGATCTTAAGGTTGATGCTGCGATTGAAGGTTTGTTGGACACAAGTGTATCTGGAAGTGGTCATATGACTGTAAATGGAAATTGCAAATCTTTTGAAGGCAGTGTGAGCGGTTCGGGTAGAGTAGTCGTATCCTCCAATATTACCGGGACAGCCGATGTAAGTGTGAGTGGCTCGGGAAAAGTGGAAGCTAGCGGGACCGCAGATGAAATCAAGGCGCACATCAGTGGCTCAGGAAAAATTCTGGCGGCAAATCTGGAAGTTAACAAATGTGAGGTTCGTATTTCCGGCTCAGGTGATGTTGAAATCAACGTGAAGAGCGATCTGGATGCGCACATTTCAGGTAGTGGAAGTGTTACCTACAAAGGAAATCCAAGCCACGTGAATTCGCATGCATCAGGAAGCGGGCACGTGAGGAAAATGTAAATTGATGGATATCAGGTGCTGGACTCTAGATTGTAGCTTGATTTAGTATTCAGCATCAAGTATTATAGTATCAAAAGAAGCTGTCTACAGGGCAGCTTTTTTGTTGCTGAGAATTTATTGCGAGTTGCGCGATCACTGCTCGTGATTTCTGATTTTGAGTTTCTGTTCCTGCTTCCATTGAGCAAGTTCTTGTTCTCGCTTTTTCAACTCTTCTGGAGAAGGTTTGTAATTGATCAATGATTTTAAATCGGGCTGCCCCGCATCTACCCATGCTGTGTACCATACATTTCCTGTCATGTGTATGGCGCTGCGCATTTGTTTTTCGACCATTCCCTGAAGCAAAGCATGATAATCCCGGCTATAAGCTTCTGTATAAACTTTCACAGTTTGTTTTCCTCTTGATTCAAATCCAAATTTCTTTTCACCAAATTGATATGAAAGTTCAAACTCCAGTCGAAGAACCGAGTCCACAGCGAGATGACTTTGCATTACGGCTCTCCATGCTTCGAGTTGAACATTGTTTAGATAGACTGCTTTGCCTGTGAAGAGATGATAATTGTTTCCAAACAATTCAGGTAAGCGTGATTCCCAAAACCCATGGATGCCCACCTGATTGGTAAATTGTCCATCGTAGTTTTTTGTGGTGTGTAGGGGCACGTGTGCATCACCAATGTAATGGCCAAGATCGGCAGAGAGACGGAGAATTTTTTCCGGGTCTTTGATGATAAAAGCATCCTTCAAGTCAAAGTACACTTTATAAATATGCCACGGCAAGATGCCATGTGCTTGCAGTGAATCGTTGCTGTATTTTTCAAGCGCATCTTTCCAGTTGGTAGGGAGTGGTTTTTTATAGACGTCCAGGTCAATATAGTGACGTGGAGCTTCACCCGGAACGGCCAGCCTGCGCTTGTCTGGATTTACGGAAGCTTCCTCAATGTAATTGATATTTGCTTTATAAAATGAAATTATTTCAGGTGGCAGTGTGAATACCGCCATGCGATTGATTTTGCGATGGCCATAGAATCCCCAACTGCCGAATAGCGCGAGTAGGAATAATAGAGCAATTGATTGTTTGACTTTGAACACGTGAAAGAATTATGCATGACAAATTACGAATTACGAATGATGTATTTAGAATTCAAATTATTTAAAGTACACGGTAGTATCATCCGTAATATGAAAGCGGAATCCTTAGGAAGAATATATTGAAGGAGGTTTTTCGTTTTAGCCCATTAAACCGAAATCATTTATCAGATGTATTTGAAAGCTGGTGTATAACTTCAATCAATTTGACTGCTGAGACGATCCTGCACCTGAATTCTAATTCACATTCAATTTCATTCTAATTTACGTTTAATCACCAGCTTGTTTCTTCCGCCCAAATGAATTTGAGAAAAATGTTTGAGCGGTCTGTTGCCAATTCTTCAGCGCGAATTCCCAGTAAAGCCAAACTGGCGAATGCTGAACAGAGTGATAAAATCCTCGATCAATCCATCTATGGGAGATGGTATGACGAGAATAAACGCTTGTCCCTTAAAATTTCTCCGGATGGACAATGTTTAAGAGTTAAAATCCTGGAGGTATTCGATGACTCCATCATTGACATGTTTGCTGGTTTTTGTGGCCTGGATGCGCGACCAAAAAGAACAAAGTGGAATGGATTTTATTTGGTAACCCACTTGCAAAGAGTTGGATTCAGAAATTTTGATGACGGTTTGGTACATATGCCAAAGTCATTGCGCAAAAATCAAGTGAGTGCACTGCTTGTAGATAATCATAAAATGCTTCTTGAGTTTTACTTTTCTCAAGGCATCGATCACAATATGCAGAAGCGATTTGTAGGTTCCCTGATGATCAGGAAAGTGATTGACTAATCTTGCTTTAATCCTTCCGTCCTGCCAGTGTAAATGTTAACTATTTGTTTGCTGTTTTGTCTCTGATAATAATAATTCGGTAATATCCTTTTGACGATTTCATCACTTCCCGCTTGGTGATGCGGGGAGTGGCTGGCTCTACTTTTGCCGCAGCAAAAAATGTAGCCTATGAAAATTATTTTTACTTCGATTTTTCTAACGCTCGTGATGGTCCAACTAAGTTTTGGACAGATAACGGGCAAGGTAACGGACGCCAAAGACAACACACCAATCATTGGAGCCTCTATTCTTGTAAAGGGTACCGGTAATGGAACATCCACTGATCTAGATGGAAAATTTTCCCTCGATGCTAAACAGGGGGACGTACTTGAAGTTAGGTTTGTAGGATACGAAGTGCAGCAGATAACAGTCACTGATCAAACCGAGTTAAACATTGCGTTGAAAGAAGATCTGGTTACACTTAATGAGGTAGTCGTCACCGCGCTTGGCATTTCCCGCCAGAGTAAATCGCTGGGCTATGTGGTTCAGTCGGTGGATTCAAAACAGGTGTTGACATCTCAGGATCCTAACCTGGTAAATAACCTGACAGGTAAGGTGGCAGGTGTCACCATCACCAACGGTGGAGCTGGTGTGGGATCAACTTCAAGGATCGTGATACGTGGCGTGAATTCTTTTTCTTCCAGCAGCCAGCCTTTGTTTGTGGTTGATGGTGTTCCCATTAACAATGAGACGATTTTTAATAACTCTGTAAACAACTCTTCAAATGCTGGCACCTGGGCAGAAGTAGATTGGGGTAATGGGGCGGCTGAATTTAATGCTTCGGATATTGACAAAGTGAATGTGCTCAAAGGTGCGGCCGCAGCAGCTCTTTATGGCACTCGGGCTGCAAGTGGAGCCATCGTTATCACCACCAAAAAGAGCGAGGCGGAAAAAGGAAAATTTAATTTTAATTATACTACCAGCGACATGATCAGTACGCCATTGATCATGCCACGCATACAAGGAAGCTTCGGTGCCGGCAATGGCAACACTCCTTATCAGTATGTGGATGGTACGCAAAGCTACGAGAACAATATTCCAAATTATGGCCCCCCACTGGATGGCCGCAATATTGTTCAGTTTGATAGCCCTGTTTTAGATGCCAACGGAAATGCAACGGGCTTGCAGGCAGCGGACTTGGTAGCGCGCAAGTCGGTGCCCGGGAACACGGTGCAGGCAACACCCTGGGTAGCACATCCTGACAACTTCAAAAACTTTCTGCAAACTGGCTATACGTCAATCAACAACCTTTCGGTGAGCACCCGCACGGATAACGGGACGTATCGTATTTCTTTTGGTAATCTGGCCAATCAGGGAATTGCTCCCAACACCGATTTATATCGTTATCAATTATCGTTGCGTGCTGAAACTAATTTAACTGATAAACTTTCGGCCAACTATTATGTGGGTTACATCAACAGTGGAAGCAAGAACAGACCGAACATTGGCTATGGATCAGAAAGTGTTATGTACACATTCTTTGGAGTATATGGAATGCCTGAAAATATTAACCTCGCCTCCTTGCGCAATAAGTGGTGGCAAACAGGAGAAGAAGGTTATCAGCAGTTCCGGTATTGGGCCAATCATGATAATCCATACATTACCATGTATGAAAATACCAACAGTTTTAAGAAGAACAGGTTGATCTCCAATGCTTCGCTCAAGTACCAATTTAATTCGCACTGGAACCTGATGATGCGTACCGGTTTGGATTCTTATTCAGAACATCGTGAAAGCCATCGCGCATTCAGCACTGTGCGCTTTCAGAATGGAGGTTTCCGTACCGATGATGTGACCTATTTTGAAAACAATACTGACTTCCTTTTAAGTTATGCAAAGAACTCTTCGTCTGACTGGAATTACAACTTCTCAATTGGAGGTAACCGGTTTGTGCAGCAAAGCTATTACCTCAGAAATATTGCAGCAGAATTGATTTCTCCCGGGCTCTACAACTTCAGCAATGCAAAAACACTTTTGCCACCGCTGGAGACAAAAACGGAGAAGATGATATACAGCGCCTACGCCTTTGCTGATATTAGTTATCAAAACTGGGTGTTCCTTAACCTTACCGCACGCAATGATGTAACGAGCACCCTGCCGTCTGGTAAAAATTCATTTATCTACCCGTCAGCTTCTTTGAGTGCTGTGATCTCAGATAAAATTGATATGCCGAGGTACATTTCCTACTTGAAGTTGCGCGCCTCTGCTGCACAAGTAGGAAGAGATTCAAACCCTTATTCCATCAATAACACTTACACAACGAATACTCCCTTCTCAGGAACTCCACTTACTACCGGAAACAGTGTATTGGCAAACAATAATCTGCAACCTTCCACCACTACTATGCAGGAATTTGGTTTTGATGCAAGATTCCTCGAAAACAGAATCGGTGTAGATGTGGCAGTTTATAATTCTGACACACGCAACGAGATCGTTCAGTTGCCTTTGCCAATTTCATCAGGATATACAAATGCGTATGTTAATGGAGGTGCTATCAATAACAAAGGTGTAGAGGTTATTTTATCAGGCACACCGTTCAAATCTGCTCGCGGTTTAAACTGGGATATGACCCTCAACTTCAGCCATAACTATGGAACCGTTACAGCCCTGCCGGCAGGTGTTGACTCTTACAAATATTTTGAAGTCACTCAATACGACCGCTACTTCCGCTCTATTCAATATAACGCGGCTGTAGGAGAGAAGATGGGCAACATGTATGGTAACGTGTTTGTTCGTGATGATAAGGGAAATATTGTTTACAATAATGGCATTCCGC
This sequence comes from uncultured Ohtaekwangia sp., assembly GCA_964510765.1. Taxonomy (GTDB): domain Bacteria; phylum Bacteroidota; class Bacteroidia; order Cytophagales; family Cyclobacteriaceae; genus ELB16-189. Next base: position 17,557 of record CAZECP010000062.1, read on the forward strand.
AGGTCACCAATCAAAACACCCGCCATCGGTTAGGAAATTATAATCCTGACTTTATACTGGGCTGGACAAACAACCTGAGCTATGGAAATTTTAATCTTGCCATGACATGGGATTGGCGCCAGGGCGGTGTATTTTATTCATACACTAAGCTTGGGCTGTTGCAAAATGGTATGTCGGTGGATACTCAAAATCGTCCTTCGGGTGGTATTGTTGGGGTAGGGGTTAAGCAAGATGGCAGTGTGAATGATGTAAGCGTAAGCCCGGCAACTTATTACTTGAATTACTATAGCCCTAATAATAATGAGGTGTTCACGTTTGATGCCTCCTACGTAAAGTTGCGGGAAGTGAGATTGGGTTACACGTTTCATAATATTATCGCCAACCATCCAAAAGCAACGCTCAATTTCAACCTGATCGGAAGAAACCTGCTGCTCTTTACGCAAAACAAAGATGTTGATCCGGAAAATCTCGCCTTGCGTGGTAATCAAATTCTGCCGGGTATTGAGTACAACAGTTTTCCGAGCCAACGTAGCTACGGATTTTCTCTTACGCTTAACTATTAATTGGTTTCACTCATGAAGAAAAAATATCAAGTACTATTTATATTGGCATCGATCTTCGCTTCGTGCCAGCAAGAGTTAACAAACATCAATACCAATCCCAACAACCTGGAGAAGCCGGACATCACTACAATGACTTCAAATATCATTGTAAGCGAGTTTTGGAACTCTACACTTCTGGCATGGACTCTCGGTAACGGCATGAGCCAGTACGTCACTTTTTCTCAAAGCTATTATAATGGTCCAGCCCGGTATCAACCTGTTACAAACGAACCTTATTGGATCGATTGTTATACCAATGCAAGGGATGCCGCTACCGTAATTGCCCAGTCACAATTGCAAAACAAACCAGGCAATCAGGCCGTGGCTATGGCGCTGCAGGCATTTGCTTTTTCTCAGCTCACAGACTTATGGGGCGATGTTCCATTCAAAGATGCATTGCAGGGAAGTAGTGGAAAATACACAGTAGCTTATGATGATCAACAAACCATTTACAATGATCCTACGAATGGAATTTTGGCCTTACTTAGAAACGCAGACATGCTTTTGAAAAATAACCCAAGCACAATTATTTCAGGCGATGTGTTGTATGGAGGCAACGCCAATAAGTGGAGGCAATTCATCAATTCACTAAGGCTTCGATTTTTGATTCGGGTTTCAGGCAAACAAGATGTTTCGACAGAGATGCAGTCCATAGTCACTGACGGTGTGATCTTCCAGAGTTCAAAAGACAGTGGCACGCTTCCACTTCCATCGGCTGGTTCATACCTGTTTCCCTCTTACCTCGATCGGGCCGGTGATTTTAATATTAAGTATCTGAACCAATTGTTGTATAATTTCTACTCAAGTACTGGTGACCAGTCCAGGTTGACTACATTTTTCAAACCTAGCCCATCTGGCAGTGCGCAATCGAATTTTGATTTTGTTAACTATGGCGGAATGCCGGTAGTAAGCGATGCAAGTACAGATCAGGTGAATGCGTCTTCAAACTTCAATAGTTTGTTCAGCCCGCTGAGTGCTTTTTCTTCTTCGGCCCCTACCTATTCGCGTTTGATTACTTATGCCGAAGTGCAATTTATTTTGGCAGAGGCATCTCTCAAAGGAATTATTACCGGAGACGCAGCCACGTATTATAATAACGGTGTGAAAGGCGCGTATGACGAGTATGCTTTGTCAGCAAACTCTGCGGCCTATTTGGCAAATTCCGGAACAGCCTTTAATACTTCTGACAATACCGTTGCACTTAATCAGATTCTGATGCAGAAATGGGCTACCAATTTGAATGTTGGATTTGAAGGCTGGCTGGAGTATCGTAGAACTGGTGTGCCTGCATTGTCAACGAATGCCAACTTAAATAATGGTCAGATTTCAAATCGCTTCTTGTATCCCGTGTCGGAGCAAACGATTAATTCCGTCAATTATAATAGTGAGTTGAAAAAATTTCCGTCACAAACAGAGGACACAAATTATCGCCCGTGGTGGTAACTGACTTCTTTCTTTGAGGTTAGGGTGAGATGCAGGTAAAGAGCCTGCATCTTTTTTGTTACTGCGAATCACATGCTACGGCATAGCTAACTTCTTGACTTGCAGCTTTTATTCTGTGACGGCAATAACTATTAACTTTGCGAGCAATGTCTGAAAGTACATCGCTCGATTTCAATCCCAACGAAACACTCTTCGCTGAGTTGGCTTTGCCGGTTCCGGTTCCAAAACTATATACATATCGGGTCCCCATTGCGTTGAGTAATAAAATCATGATTGGCCAGCGGGCGATTGTGCAGTTTGGAAAGAATAAAATTCAAACTGGCATCATTGCCAATCTCCACCATAATCCCCCTCACGATTATGAAGCGAAATATATTTTAGAGTTGCTGGATGAATCGGAAATCATTTATACACAACAATTCAAGTTGTATCAATGGATAGCTGACTATTATATGTGTACGCTGGGCGAAGTGATCAATGCGGCTCTTCCCTCAGGTTTGAAACTTTCGAGCGAATCAAAAATTCAAATCCATCCGGCTTTTGATTTTGAAACAACGGATTTTGATTTCTCTGAACGCGAGCGAATTCTTTTGCAAAGACTAAAACAGGAGGAGCTTACACATTCAGAAGTCGCGAAGCTGTTGGGTTCAAAATCGATTTACAATATTTTAAAGTCGCTTGTCGCGAAGGAGGCGATTATCATTTTTGAAGAAGTAAAGGAAAAATATAAACCTAAAACGGAGAGACGAATTCGCCTTGCTCCTGATTATCTGGTGAAAGAAGAATTGGAGAAACTTTTTGAAGCGCTTGTAAGTAAACCGAAGCATGAAGCTGCTGTTCTTGCCTATCTGCAAAACGTTCCGGTGTTTGCTCGTCCTGAATTGAATTCAAAAGGAGTACTGAAATCACAACTCGCAGGGGAGGAGTTTTCTGATTCAGTGATCAACACACTTGTCAAGAAAAAAATATTTGAAGATTTCGATATTACCGTTCCGCGTTTTGGTTTTGATGATCCGGTGCAGGAGCATCCGATCATGCTCAGCGAAAAGCAAACAGAAGCCAGAAATTCAATCCTGAAATTCTTTGAAGAAAAAGAAACGGTATTGCTTCAAGGCGTGACAGGCAGCGGCAAAACAGAAATTTACATCGACCTGATCAAGCGCGCATTGGATGGTGGAAACCAGGTGTTGTATTTATTACCAGAGATTGCACTCACTACACAAATCGTATTGCGCCTGAAGAAAGTATTCGGCAAAGTGATGGGCGTTTATCACTCGCGTTTCTCTGACAATGAACGTGTAGAAGTTTGGAATGGTGTATTGAGTGGAAGATTCAAACTCGTAATAGGAGTGAGGTCGTCTGTGTTTTTGCCGTTTGATAATCTCGGACTTATAGTGGTTGATGAAGAGCACGATGGTTCGTACAAGCAATATGATCCCAACCCACGCTACCACGCGCGCGATGTGGCGCAGGTAATCGGCCAGCATCACAATGCAAAGGTGATTTTAGGAAGTGCAACTCCATCGGTAGAATCATTTCATCATGCTACGCAAGGCAAGTATGGCTGGGTGCGATTGGAAGGACGTTTTGGTGAAGCGCAGTTGCCCGAAATTGTTTTTGCCGATGTGTCGCGTGAGAAGAAAATGAAAACCAACAAGGGCGAGTTTTCTTCCTTGTTGCTTCGAGAAATAGCAGAACGCATTCAGCTCAAAGAGCAAACGATTCTCTTTCAAAATCGAAGAGGTTATGCACCAATGGTGCAGTGTGAAGATTGCGGCTGGGTGCCGAAGTGCATTAATTGTGCAGTGAGTCTCACGTATCACCAATTTCGTCATGCGATGGTGTGTCACTATTGCGGCTACCGAGAACAGATGCCGGCCAAATGCCCCACGTGCGAGTCGAAAAGAATTCTTACGCTCGGCTATGGCACGGAGAAACTGGAAGATGAATTGAAGATTTATTTTCCCGAAGCCAACATTCAGCGCATGGACCTGGACACTACACGCACGAAGTCAGGATACGAAGATATTATTAAAAACTTTGAAAGTGGAGAAACCAACATTCTCGTAGGCACGCAGATGGTGACCAAGGGCCTCGACTTTGATCATGTTAGTTTGGTTGGCGTGTTTGATGCCGATCGTATGATGCACTTCCCGGATTTTCGTTCGTATGAACGGGCATTTCATCTGATCACTCAAGTGAGCGGGCGCGCGGGCAGGCGCGCGAAGCAAGGCAAGGTGGTGATTCAGACAAGCAATCCGAGCCACAAACTATTTTCTTTCGTGATCAAAAATGATGTGATCGGTTTCTTGCTCGAGCAGGTGCGCGACCGTAAGGAGAATCTTTATCCGCCTTTCACTCGATTAATCGAAATTACTTTCAAGCACATTGACAAAAAGATTGTACGCGAAGTGTCAGAAACATTTACGGAGGAAATACGCCCGAAGCTAAAACAAGTACGCCTCCTGGGGCCGGGCGAGCCGATGATTTCAAAAATCAGAAATGAGTATTTGATGACTGTGCTGCTAAAAATCCCGCGCGGCCTAGGTCATCTTGCCGAAATAAAAAAACTGCTGATCGAAACGAGCCATCGTTATCAGGAAACAAAAGAATACAGGAATGTGAAATTTGTATTTGACGTAGATCCGCTGTAGTACTGAAAGTAGCAATTGTCAGCCTGAGCTTGTCGAAGGCCGACCGTGAGTGTCAGGTTTCGACAGGCTCAACCCTGACAGGAAATCTTAGCCAAGCGCTTCCACTTCTTCCACATCTTCGGGCATCATCTTCTTGAAAAGATTTTCGATGCCGGCTTTCAATGTAATCGTGGAGGATGGACAGCCGCTGCAAGAACCTTGCAATGCAACCGTCACTTTTTTATTGTCGTAAGAATGAAAAGTAATGGCTCCACCATCTTGCTCCACCGCAGGGCGGATGTATTCATCCAAAATGGTTTTGATCTTCTTGATGGTTTCAGTTTCTTCCTGCTCGGGAGCTTCAGGAGCTTTTTGATCTAGAATCAGTTTGCCTGATTCGAGGAAAGCCTGAATATGTTTTTTGATCGTATCCTGCACTTCCAACCACTCCACATCTTCTTTTTTCGTTACCGTGATGAAGTTGCTCATGTAGAAAACGCGGTCCACAAACGGATACATAAATAATTCCTGCGCGAGCGGAGCTTCTTCCGCATCCGTAGGAGTAGGGAAATCAAAACTCATCCCGTCCGGCACCAGCATCTCGTTCACCACAAACTTCAATGAATTCGGGTTGGGATTACTTTCCAGGTAAATATGAATGTTTTTAGGAGCTACTTTCAGCATAATTCTTTCTTCTCAATTTCAGGGAACAAAGTTAGGAAAATAAAGTTCAGTCCTTTATAAATTTTGCCATTTCGAATATTGAGGACTATTCAAGAATAGTCTAACTTAAACGATTGAAAACTAGATTTAATTGCAAAACAATTTATGATACCTGATTATCAATCTATCATGCTGCCATTGTTGCGACATATTTCCGATAGCAAGGAACATAAAATGAGAGACGTAACGGATGCACTTGCTGCACAGCTTGGAGTTACTGAGGACGAAAGAAAGGAGCTTTTGCCTAGCGGTGCTGCACCTGTTTTTTATAATAGGACAGCTTGGGCTAAGACGTATTTAAAAAAGGCTGGACTTATCGATAGTCCAAAGCAGGGAACTGTTGTAATTACGAAACGTGGTGTAGATGTCTTGAAGAGAAATCCGTCTATGATCGATGTTAAATTCTTAAAACAGTTTTCAGAATTTATTGATTTTCAAAATACCAAACGTGAGAATGAGACATCTGTTGGGAATGAGACTGAGGAGATCTCATCTGAAACTCCAGAAGAAGCATTGGAGACGGCATATCAAAAAATAAGAAAATCCTTGGCTCAAGATATCCTAAATAAAGTAATAACACTCTCGCCTGCTTTCTTCGAAAGACTGGTAGTCGAATTATTGGTAAAAATGGGTTACGGTGGCTCGATGAAAGATGCTGGTCGCGCAATTGGGAAAAGTGGCGATGAAGGAATAGATGGAACCATTAAAGAAGATAAACTTGGATTAGATATTATTTATATTCAAGCAAAAAGATGGCAGCCAGGTAACGTTGTTGGTAGGCCAGAACTTCAGAAGTTTGTTGGAGCGCTAGCAGGACAAGGTGCCAAGAAAGGAATTTTTATAACAACTTCTTCCTTTACCAAAGATGCTCTTGAATATATTCCAAGAAATGAAACCAAAATTGTGCTTATCGATGGACAACAATTGGCACAATACATGATTGACCACAACCTTGGAGTGACAAGTGTAAATGCTTACGAGGTAAAAAGAATGGACAGTGATTATTTTGGTGAGGAGTAGTTTTTAAAGATGCAATCCTCCAACCTCATCCAACACCTCCATCTCCTCCCACACCCCGAAGGCGGTTATTATCGCGAGACCTATCGCGCAGAGGAAATAATCTCCAACCGCCACGGGAAGCCGCGCAATGTGTGTACTTCCATTTACTATTTGTTGGAGAACGATGACAAGTCACACTTCCATCGCATCCAGTCGGATGAGCTTTGGTATTTTCATCAGGGGCAGTCGCTGGAGATTTTATACATCGATCAAGGTCAACTGCACACCGTGCAGCTCGGCAATGATTTTGAGGACGGAGCTGTTCCTTCCTTCTGTATTCGTGCCGGCCTTTGGTTTGCAGCAAGAGTTAAAGATCGCAAAGGCTTTGCCCTCGTTAGTTGCACCGTAGCTCCAGGGTTTGATTTTGCTGATTTTGAATTGGCGAAGAGGAGTGAACTTGTTTCAGAGTTTCCTCATTTGAAAGATGTGATTGTGGAGTTTACGAGGTTGTAAACTGATGCCCCACATCGATCACCTTTTCCCGAGGACAATTCCGTAACCAATGGACAGACGAAGTCCATCCCATTCGGCACGGACATTTTGGTTATTTGCTTGAATAGTTGCGCGCGGGTTGTCGTCACGATAAAGATTTCCATGAATCTGAAATTCATAGGCAGCACCTCCTTCAATGAAACTTCTTCCTAAATTTCTTCTTAGGAAAATTCCGGGACGGAGATAAATGTTGAGCGAGTTGGCATTCAGACTGTTCGAATTTGCAGAAGAGCCAACAACTAACGTTTCCTTTTCAGTGAAATAAGAGAATACAGTTCCGGCATTCACCTTAACATTTATTGCCCACTTGTTATTTTTGTTGAGCTTATATTGAAAGAATGACCCGGAGGAAAAGCAGCGTAAAAGTTGATCAGCCCGAGCATAACCGGAGTAATCTTCATAATCAAGGCGTCCGCCCGTGGAAGTGTAACCCAAAGAAATGCCGATTGCTATTCGATTCCAAATCCAACCGCCAGACACACTATATCCGGGATACGATGGAAATGAACTTACAATGCTCAGCGGTATGTTGGCTTGTTGTGACGAACTTAAAACCGACTGCTGAAGTTCCTTCAAGGAACGCATATCGAATGAATTGTAGGTGAGCTCGCCCTGAATAAAACCTTGGCCGACTGCAGTGCAAAGGCTCAGAAGCATAAGGGCCACAATTAATCTGTTCGTCATAATATTTTTTGATAGTAACCTGAAGAGACGAATTGATATCCGTTGCTTAAAAAATGCTGGTCGTTAATTGACACTGCGGTTGCCTTGCCTTTGTACTTGAAAGTGCCGACATCGTATAGCCACAAAGTTGAGTTATCGTTGGCAGCCTCCCTTGTTTCAAACCAGATTGTTTGGGTGGCTTGATCATAACCTGGAACTATGTAACCAGCTACTTGATGCGAGCTGCTGAACCATTACGGAACGTTGAACGTAAGAGTGCGGATCAGCGAGATGCCTGTGGGGGTGAAGTTATAAACTTGTACGCCATTCGTGCACATCGCGAGGAGCTCAGACGTGCCTCCATTTCTAAAGTAAAATACTCCGGGATATCCAAATGAGGGGCATGTTACCTGCGCCTTGCCAATCTTTGGCCATGAATTTGGCCAGGTTGGATGGGTATTAAAATAAACATCGCCCCATCCATTAATGAATATATATTGACCGTCATCAGAAAGAATGGGAGGGTTGGCATTTGTCCAAAAGGAAGCTTGAGTGGCGCTTGTCGCTAAATCAAAGGCCGCGATGTTGGAGCCTGGATCGATGATCGAAACGAATTTATTATTTGAGACGGAAACAAGAGAGTAATTGAAGTTCGTCCAATCAGTGATGGTTATGGTTTGCGAAAAATCAAGCGGATTGATTTGAACATATTGTGAATTGATGTTTGCCACTCCAAACTGACCATCGGGACTTACTTGTAGTTGTTTAATGTTATCAAGACTGTCCTCTTTTGCTGCTGTTGGAAAGTCATATCGATAAGTTTTGCCAGGAGATACTGGAAGCTGCATAATGAACTTCTTTTGCGTTGGGATCGCCCAGATATTTGAAAATGCCGGCAGGTTTTTGGTGGAACTTAACGTTACTACTTTATCAAAATTTTGAAGCGCATTGACCGCGCTCTTAAGTGTTATGGTGGCAGATGCTGTTCCTCCCAGTATCAAGGTGTCACCCTGCACTGTATTTGGTTTGGCTTCATATTGTTGGGTGCCGTTTGTCTGCACTACCTGTATGCCCGAAAACGTGCCGACTGTTGGTTGACCCCATGAAATCTGAGCCACCTCATTGGTGCCTTTAGTTATTGAAGTCGGCAGTCCGTCAAAGTCAAAATCAATGTTGTAATAAACGGTGAAGTCAACACCAGATAACGCTAAGCTGTAAGTCACCTTACCGCCCACGTATCCTTTATCAACATAGGAAGTTGAACTGGTTAAAAGTGTTGTATCCGGCAATAGAACGGTTGTATTTCCCTTCCAATAGCTTCTTATCACATGCAAATAGAAATTGGATTTATTGAACGCACTCCATTTCATAGTGAGGTATCCGTTCTCGATTGTCAAAGTAGGGTTGGGAATAGCATCCGGGGGAACCTTGTCGATGATAATATTGAATGATTTAGTGATTGTATAGTTTTCTCCACCGAGTAAGTCTGCTAAGCTTCCTGTATTTGTATCAGTTATTATCGTTATAACTACTGTGTGGGTTCCAGAAGATAAAGTTCTTGGATCAATAAATAAATTCATTGTTCCATCACCGAGGCTTTGACCGCTGGAATAGCCATTTCCATCAAGGGTGACCAAGTAGTTTTTTATTTTTTGATGTGGCCCTTGCAGTTTGTAAAAGAAATTCGCTCCACCCAACATGAAATAACTAGAGGGGGCACTACTTCCATTGTTAAAACTGTTGATGTCTACCTGTATCGTGTCTGAGGGGATAGGGTAGGGTGGTGATACAGGATTGATGTATTTTTCTGTCGGAGAATAAGTACAACCAATGGTGATTACAAATGCCAGAAAACAGATGTTTTTAATAAGTAGAATGTGATTCTTGAATTTCACAAATTTGGATTTGGTCGCCCTTAAGATAATAAAATTTCTGTCCCTGGAATTTCTGTGTTGGTTCGAACAGGAGCTAGCCCCATCTTCGACTTCGCTGATTTTGAACTGGCGGAGAGAAGTGAGATTGTTTCAGAGTTTCCTCATTTGCAGGATGTTATTGAAGAGTTTACAAGACTATAAACTCTGTGTTATCTCTGTGGCCCTCTGTGTTCGCTGTGGTTAAGCTTTCGCGGATTCAACCACAGAGGTTGCATCGCGTGATTTTAATTGAATACTTGCGACCTTGATGGAAATACCTCCGTGTTATCTCTGTGGCCCTCTGTGTTCCCTGTGGTTTAAACTTTCACGGATTCAACCACAGAGGTCACAGAGGTCACAGAGTTCACAGAGGAGGCACAGAGGTGTTTTTAAATTAAACTTTCAGAAACTATTGAAAGTTTGAATAATCCTATTACCTTTGAACCATGAAATATGACGAGGCCAAAGATCGGTTCATCAAAGCGTGGGGTACGCTGGGCTCCAATTGGGGCATAAATAAAGCGATGGCGCAGATTCATGCCTTGCTATTGATCTCTACAGAGCCGCTCTCGACCGAGGATATTATGGAAGAACTGCAGATGTCGCGGGGGAATGTGAACATGAACCTGCGAGCGTTGATGGACTGGGGTATCGTGAAGAAAGAACACAAAGTGGGGGAACGCAAAGAGTTCTTCTCCACGGGCAAAGATGTGTGGGAACTGGCCAAGCAAGTAAGCCGCGAGCGCAGAAGGAGGGAGATCGAGCCCATCCTGAATGTATTGGCAGAAGTACAAAACGTAACAGGCGACAACAAAAAGGAAGTAGCCGAATTCAAGGCTGTAACAAAGGAGTTGTTTGACTTCTCGCATAAAGTGGACGGAGTGATCGAAAAATTTACCAAGTCAGAACAAACCTGGTTTTATAAGCTGTTAATGAAACTTTAAAAAAAATTTAACGTAAACTTTCAAAAAAGATTGAAAGTTCTGAAAAATAGAGAACACATGTTTAACCTTTAAATCACCATGCTATGAACTACGTAATTCTTTCCTATTTGCTTTACCTTCCCGTTACTGTTGTTTTAACCGTCTGGGTAGCGCGAACGCTCTTCACCAATGGTCGCGTCTTTTTGATCGACATCTTTCATGGCAATGAGTTGCTGGCGGATAGTGTCAACCGACTTTTGCTGGTGGGTTTTTACCTGATCAACATAGGGTATGCTGTTTACACCATGCAGATATTTGAGACCATCAATAGTGCCCAGGCGCTGATTGAAATACTAAGCGTAAAGCTCGGTGCCATTATCCTGATTCTTGGCGGCATGCACTTTTTCAACCTGTTTGTCTTTTTCAAGTTACGCAAGAGAGCTACAGAAGCAGTTGCCTAAATAATATTCGTTATGAAAACATTACGCAATCAAACTATTCTTTATGATGACGAGTGCCCCATGTGCACACTGTACACGAAAACATTTGTGAGCACAGGCATGCTTGATAAAGAAGGCCGGCAGCCTTATACCGAATGCGTGAATAGAGCTGTTGCCAACATCGACTGGAACCGCGCGCGCAATGAGATCGCACTGATCGACAAAGAGAATCAACAGGTAACGTATGGAGTGGATAGCATTATCACAATACTGGCACACAGCTTTCCGCTGCTTGGGCGAATCGCTCGCTTCAAGCCCATCTACTTCCTGTTGAGGAAACTTTATTTATTTATCTCCTACAATCG
>CAZECP010000063.1:0-28768 GCA_964510765.1 uncultured Ohtaekwangia sp.
TATGTCGAACATTAACCTGATCATCGAAGAACGCGCGGCAGACATTGGAAAATTTATGGTTGGCAGGTTGTTGCCTTTCCGGCAAAAGAGAATGGTGGGGCCTTTCATTTACATTGATCACATGGGGCCAGTGCGATTTGATGAGCGACAAAACTTCGATGTGCTCCCGCATCCGCATATAGGACTTTCAACACTCACCTTCTTGTTTGAAGGCAGCATCATGCACCGCGATACCTTGGGTAATGAAGTGGAGATAAAACCAGGTGAAGTAAACTGGATGACAGCAGGCAAAGGTATCGTTCACTCTGAGCGCACGCCCGAATATTTGCGACACTCTGATAAAAGTCTTCATGGACTACAGATTTGGGTAGCGTTGCCAAAGCACCTGGAAGAAATGGATCCGGAGTTTTTTCATATCGATAAAAGTAAAATTCCATCGTGGAGCGAAGGGGATGTGCAATTCAAATTGATCGCAGGAGAAGCCTTCGGGAAAAAGTCGGCTGTGCCGGTTTATAGTCGATTGTTTATGATTGAAATTAAAAGTGCCACTCGACAAACGATTAGTATTGGCAAACATCTTTTTGGTGAATCAGGTTTGTATATTCTTGAAGGAGGTATTGAGAGTGAGGGCAATGTATATCATCCGAAGCAGATATTGGTAGCTCGCGATGCTTCATTGTGCGAGTTTACAATATTGCCAGAAAGTACTTTGTATATTTTTGGTGGCGAACCGTTTCCCGAAGAGCGATTCATCGATTGGAATTTTGTGTCGAGCAGCAAGGCGTTGATCGATGCAGCGAAAGAAAAATGGAAAGCACAGACGTTCCCCAAAATAAAGGACGATGAAATCGAATTTGTTCCTTATCCGACTTTAAAGAGGTGAAGAATATTGTTATCCGATCACGGCTACCATTCTCAACAAGGGCTCTGCTAATTCACGGTCACCATTCATAGCCATTTGTTCTTGCGCCTGCTCCCTTGTCAAGGCCTTTGTGAAAAGTTTCCAGGCAGTATCAGGTTGTAATTCAATTCTACATTTTACATTTTCTGCTTTGTCAGCAAAACTCCATTTGCCATTTACAAATCGTATGATCCATTCGCCACCGCATTCCGTGTTCACTACTACCTGCACTTCATCGTTTTCCCGAGTATTGGTATTCCGGTAATTGTGAGGTAGGGCAAGCATGAAAGTTTGAATGAGTGATGGAAAGAATTCTTTAGTCACCAATGACTCCGCTTTTACAGCTTCGCGAATCTGTTGTTGGTGATGCCACTTCTCAGTATAATCGCGTGCGATATGAAACCAATTCAGTGACTCACTTTCGCCCGCCCAGTCAACTGGAAAAATTGCATTTGCAAATGGATCCAACTTTGTCAGGTAATCGATGTATTCTTTTCCCGAGGCTTCGAGCAGTGTGATCATCACCGCAGGACTGATACGCCTCATCGCTTTTACCCAATCTGCATTGAGCCGATTCAAAAATGCAACGAGGTCCTGATATGAATTGATACTATCTGGTTTCTCGCCAAAATATCCATCGCGGATAATCGAAGTTGTGCGAAGGTTTCCATCGAGTAAATGTGCGGCAATGTCTTTCACCGACCATTGTTTGGCCAGTGTCGGCCGGTTCCAGTCGTCAGGAGAAAGTGATCGCAATAAGGCGATTAACTTTTCATCCAGTTTTGGAAAAAGATGAAGTGTCGGAATCGGGATTTTTTTCATATCAAGTAAAATGAAATCACTTCTTGTTGCTATCGAGTGTGTAGCCCAGCTTCGGGCCGGGAGGACAATGCTCTTTTAAATAGGAGGTGAACAGTGTTGATAGATGTTCAAATGTACCTTCACCTTCACTTATACTGTGTGAGCGATTAGGGTAGCTCATCAACTGAAATTGTTTGTTGTGCTTGATTAGTTCGTTGATCAGCATCTCGGCATTGTTGTAGTGCACGTTGTCATCGCCCGTGCCGTGGATGTACAATAAGTTTCCTTTCAAATTCTTCGCGTGTGTGACAGGCGAGCCTTGAACAATGTCTTCCAGATTTTCCTGAGGCAAACCCATATATCGTTCTTGATAAATGTTATCGTAGGTCAATTGATTGGCAACTGCCGCCACAGCGATTCCGGTTTTATAAATTTCAGGATATTGAAACAACAAATTCAAAGTTGTAGAACCGCCACCACTCCAGCCCCACACGGCAATTCGATCGGCATCTACAAACGGCCACTTCATAATTTCTTTGGCAGCCAGCGCCTGATCTTTGATATTGATGCGGCCGATGTTCCGGTAAATCGCCTTGCGCCATGCGCGGCCTTTCGGTGCAGGCGTTCCGCGGCCATCGAGGGAAATATAAATGTATCCATCATCGGCCATGTTGCCTTTGTACATGCGGTTGTTGCCCGTGCCCCACGCATCGCGCACGGTTTGACTTGCAGGCTCCGTATAAACATAAAAGAGTACCGGGTATTTTTTATTGGGATCGAAGTTAGAAGGCTTTACCATCCAGCCATCCATCTCAGTGCCTTCTTCGGTTTTTACCTTGAAGAACTCAACTTTTTTCATCGGCTTTACTGTCGCTAGTTTCGCGCTAATGCTTTCCTTTTCATTCAAAGCCTTGCCGGTTGTGATGTCAAGAAGTTCTGTTGTGTATCGTGTGTAGGTGTTGGAGAATACATGTTGCGCATATTTTCCATTCGGAGAGATTGAATACTCGTGCGTACCGATCTGATCAACCGGTGAAACTAACTCTTGCTTTCCTTTTCCATCGAGTCTCGTTTTGTATAAATATTTTTGAGTTGCATTAGTTGGAGACGCGGTATAATATAGAGTGTTACTCTTTTCATCCATCGCCACAAAGTCAATCACATCGAAGTCTCCTTTTGTGATCAGCGCCTCTGCCCCCGCTGTGCTTACACGATATAAGTGATTCCAGCCATCCTTCTCACTTGCCCACAAAAATTCTTTCTTGTTGTTGAGCCACGCAAAACGATGACGAAAATCCAATGCATAAGTGTTGTCGTCAAAAGGAAATACATCAATCCACGCTGCGTCTTTTTCGGAAGTGATCACTTTTGATTCGCCTGTATTGGGATTGCAAGAATAAATCTTACTTTCATTTTGCTTGCGGTTGAGTTGCTGCACAAAAAGTTGAGTTGGAGATTTCCATTCCATGCGAGGCAAATAATTTTGTTGAGGATCTCCCGGGATATTCAACCATGTTGTTTTTAAGTTTAAAAGATTCACGACACCAATTTTTGCAGGCGAAGGATTCTGGCCAATGGTTGGATATTCAACAGGAACAATTTTTGAATACGCAGAATCCGTTGTGTTAATCATGTTATAGTCGCGGATTTTGTTGGCATCTATTTGCCAGTATGCAATCTGCTGGCTGTCTGGGCTCCATTGAAAGCCATCGCGGCAAGAAAATTCTTCTTCGTACGCCCAGTCAAATGTTCCGCTAATAAGCTTGCGCGAATGATTGGAAGTGATGGCCTGCGCCTGACCAGTTGCAATATCTTCAACATACAAATCGAACTCACTCACATAAGCAGCCTTCTTTCCATCCGGTGAAATTTTTGCAAAGCGTAACGAGGAGATTGGGAGATTTCCTCCGAGCTTATGCCATGTTTTGGCAGTGCGATTGTAAGCCCAATAGTCGCCTTGCGTGTCAAGCCGCCACACTTTTTTGGTATTCGTGAAAACCAGGATTTGATTTCCATCTTCTGAGAAAGAAAAATTCCGAACTGTCAAAGGCTGTGACGTTCCAGATGGAGTCAGGTCCGCCTTCGACATGAAAGTAGTTTTGGTTTGCGCAGGGAGCAGGTACTGGTTTATCTCGCCCGCCTCCACGCGATAATACGAGTTGCCGTCTTTCGCCCAGCGGATGTTTTGTGAGAACAGAATATAAGGCGCGAACAGCAAAAGAAAGAATATCTTTTTCATAGCAAATGGTTTTTAAATCAAGAGTGCCAAAAGTAGGAAGGTTATTCTTCTTTTGGTAGTGAATTTATGATGAGTGATTGAGGTGTTTCTTTCGGTGGGTTTAAGTTATCGCGATACCTTTAGGTGTGTGCGTGGCATTTAACCGCCAATGCACTTTTTTGAAAGTGTGCCGTCCGTGCGGCAACTAGGACATCACTCATTGATGATTTGTAGTCGCACGGCTTGAGGGTTCGCGACCCGCGGCCGCGAACAACATATAGCGGAAATCGCGCAGCGATTTCCGCCTCCTTATGCGCGAGCAATAGATGTGAAAGAGATCAACTCGTGTGGCCGCGCATATGTAGCAGACTTCTGAAAAAGCTTATGTGCGACATCTTTGAATTGCATCTTTTTCTTAAATGACAGTTTAGTTTTAAATCTAATTTTCGCGATAGCGGATTTCATTTTGGTGAATCGCTTTTCGAACATTCGCAAAATGAATTACGCAGATCTTTCCATTGGCGAAATACTCACATTCAAAATCTCCGTGTGACGCAAAACAGAAATATTCACGATGCCGATGATTTCCTTTTTAGTTAGCTCTTTGAACAATTCATGGAGGGTATTCACTGGTCTGCTATTGAATGATATAATAATGTCGCCTTCTTTTACTTGTGAACGAGCGGCCGGTGAGTTCTCTTCAACATGCGTCACGAACAATCCTTTTTCATTCGGCAAATGATAATGCTGTTTTACTTTTGATTGGATCGGCACTTCCTGCAATTGAAATCCGAGATATGCTTTGAAGACTTTACCGTTTTGAATCAATTGACTTGCAATTTCTTTTGCCGTGTTGATGCTCACAGAGAAACTCAACCCCTGCGCACCTTGAATGATTGCGGTATTCACCCCCACCACTTCACCATCCGTGTTAATCATCGGGCCGCCTGAGTTGCCGGGATTGAGTGCAGCATCAGATTGAATCACATTATCAACGAGCATTCCATTTTGTGAACGAAGGGATCTACCCAAAGCACTCACTACTCCGGTTGTTACCGTATGTTGATAGCCGAGCGGATTTCCGATGGCAATCACTAATTGACCTATCTGAAGTTGCTCAGCATCACCAAGTTTGGAAACTGAATAGCCTTCGGAATAAATTTTGAGAATGGCAAGGTCTGTGTCAGGATCTTTCCCGATAAGGGCCGCTTCAATTTCATTTTCGTTAAGCAGCGATACCATTATCTTATCAGCATTATTCACAACATGACAGTTGGTGAAAATCAATCCATCGGATGAAAAGATGAAACCTGAGCCCGAGCCAGCACGTTGCAACTTGCCTTTTACATTTTTGAAAACATCAATCTTTACCACTGCGTTCTTCACCTTAGCCACAGAGTCAATGATCAATTGAGAATATGGGTCCATAATTTTTTGAGTTTGAATCCATTCCCTTTTCAAAAAGCTGTCCAACCCAAGAGAACAAGAAATCTTGGCTGAAAAAAATCAATAAAAATTGACTTTATGTCTTAAAAACTTGCATGGTTAGCGATTTTATTTTGTAATTTTCATGGCCTAAGAAGGTTCAACATGGCCAAACTTAAGAACATCATCAAACAACTTTCCGAGAAGGACTATAAAGAGATTTACGATTCCCTCATGGAAAGCAATGCCGAGAAATCGGCTTACGTTTTAAAATCTCTTCGCGAGCGTCAGCTTTCCGACAGCAAAATTATGGTGGAGTTGGACGTGAATGCCAATGCTTACTACACGCTTCGCTCCCGATTGAATCAAAAAATTGAAGAACACCTTCTTCAACAAATGGAAAGCCCGCGTACTGACATTTTGCGCAAAGTGGCTAATCTTAATGAAGTACTTTTCACCAAGAAGCGCACGATTTCCATCGCTACGTTAAAGAAACTCGAAAAAGAATTGCAGGACTATGACCTCGCCAGTGAACTGACGGTGGTTTATAAGTCTTTAAAGAAATTGCACATTCATTCGCCCGAATATTTCCATTACTCTCAACTTTACAACCGACATGTGGCATTTATGTTGGCCGTGGATAAGGCGGAAGATTTGCTGGCGGATTATTTTAAAAAATTCGGCAATTATTTTTTCACAGGCGACCAAACGGAAAAACTTGGGCTCAGCCTGGTGTTGAAAGAGATGCAAAATGTTGCCAAGTTGTATGATTCACACCGGCTTTATATTTATCAAAGTTGCATGTTGATACATCATCACTTGTTTGTGGAGCCGGATGAAATAGTACAGGATGGGGAGTCAGATGAAGATATTTTTGCCCACGTTCAAAAGATATTCGAGACTTATAACCTGGATCCGCTTTATTATCATTTGAATTTGGTTTTCGAATTCCTAAGACTTGAATACTACAATCATTATAAGGTTTACAGGCAGGCGGAGAAATATTATGAGGAGGTGAACGATGCAGTTGCTACCCTGTTGGTGAATTATCCCCAGTACGTTTTCTCGGGGCGCTTTCTGATTTCAAAATTGGATCGCCACTTAAGAAACAATACTGAGAAATCTCTTTATGCCGAAAACGAAAGTTTGCTGACTGACATAGAACCGGATGTTCTTGATGTGCCAAAGCATGTGATCTACGTTTGTTACCGTGCTATTTCGTGCTATTATGTCGGCAAGTTTGACGAAGCTGCGAAATTGATCAATGGAATGCTTAACGAAGTGAGCCTGAAAAAATATCCATTCGTTCAAATGGAAGTGAAAGCATTGCTGGCGCTTCAGTATTGCATGCTTCGTGACTTTGAATTGTTCACACAACTCACCAACAGCATCCTTCGCCAGATCAGGATGTTCGGAAAAGATGAATGTGAAAATATCTTGTTGTTCCTGAAGATGTTACGTGTAGCATCTAGTGAGTCAAAAAAGGAAAAAGAGAAGAAGATCGCTGCGATTATCCCCAAGTTCCGTGAAATAAAAGTAAATTATTTCTCGCCAACGACATTTATAAAAATGGATGAAGCCTTCATCGAAACACTGGCTGCCATTGATGTTCCCGTGGACGATTAATCCAGAAAAATATTAAGCATGAAAAAAGTGGTACAAATTGCACCACTTTTTTTGTTTAGGGATTATCTCCATTAAATATCGATTCGGATAATGTTCTCGTGGGAGAGCGGTTTATTCAGATAAAGTTTCACATTATTGTATTTTTTAGAACGGCTGAAATCTTGCGGATTGATAGAGGAGGTCAGCATCACGATGCGGCACTTTTTGCGAGTAACTTCGCTCAACTGTTCAAACTCATCAAGAAATTGAAATCCATCCATTAACGGCATATCAATATCCAGGAAAATAACGTCTGGAAGCACTTGCTCAGCTACGTCCATTTTTTCCATGTTCTTCAAAAACTCGATGGCGCTCTTTGCTCCGGTGTGTGTGTAAATATTGTCAGTGATAGCAGCCGCTTCGATCATCTTTTGATTGATGAGGTTATCGATTTCGTTGTCATCAATAAGCATTACGGAGCGGTATTTTCTGGATGCCATATAGTGTAATTAGTAAGATGTTAAAAATAAACCGAATAACTTAGTTTTGCAACAATCAATTTTATAAATCAAACTTGATTCCTTGCGCGAGTGGTAAACTGTCGCCAAAGTTGATGGTGTTGGTTTGCCTGCGCATATAGACTTTCCATGAATCAGAACCGGATTCACGGCCTCCACCCGTTTCTTTTTCTCCCCCAAATGCTCCGCCAATTTCAGCACCTGATGTGCCAATGTTCACATTCGCGATGCCACAATCCGAGCCGGCATGTGAAAGGAATTTCTCGGCCTCTTGCATGTGAGTAGTCATGATTGCAGAAGAAAGTCCTTGGTTCACGCCATTTTGAATGGCGATGGCATCTTCAATGGTTTTATATTTAATCAGATAAAGAATGGGAGCGAAAGTCTCTGCTTGCACAATTTCAAATTCATTTTTCACTTCCGCGATAGCTGGCTTCACATAGCAGCCTGATTCATATCCTCTTCCGGAAAAAACACCACCTTCAATCACAAATTTTCCTCCTTCCGCTTTTACTTTCTTTAAAGCATTTTTATAGGCAGTAACAGCAAGTGTATCAATGAGCGGGCCCACATGGTTATTCTGATCCAATGGATTTCCTATTTTCAATTGACCGTAGGCTTTCTTCAATCGGTTCTTTACTTCGTCATATACACTTTCGTGAATAATTAACCTGCGCGTAGTAGTACATCGTTGCCCTGCCGTTCCCACAGCGCCAAACACAGCGCCAATGATGGCCATGTCGAGGTTGGCCTTTTCGGAAATAATGATTGCATTGTTTCCACCCAATTCTAACAACGCGCGGCCAAGGCGTGCTGCCACTGTCTGGCCAACAGCTTTGCCCATTCTCACTGACCCGGTTGCAGAAACCAAAGGAATATTTTCATTCGAGCAAATCCACTGACCGACTTTGTAATCTCCATTCACAATGCATGAAACTCCCTCGGGCACATTGTTCTTTTCAAAAACTTCGGTTACAATATTTTGGCAAGCTACGCTGCACAGTGGTGTTTTCTCCGAAGGTTTCCAGATGCATACATCACCGCACACCCATGCGATCATAGAGTTCCAGCTCCAAACGGCAACGGGGAAATTGAATGCCGAAATAATTCCGACAATGCCGAGCGGATGATATTGCTCATACATTCTGTGGTGCGGGCGTTCACTGTGCATGGTAAGACCGTTCAATTGCCGGGAAAGACCAACTGCGAAATCGCAGATGTCAATCATCTCCTGCACTTCACCCAATCCCTCTTGATATGATTTACCCATTTCATAAGAAACGAGTTTACCTAAGGCTTCTTTTTTAGTGCGAAGTGCTTCTCCGATTTGTCTTACAATTTCTCCGCGCTTTGGTGCCGGCACGAGTCGCCATTGTAAGAATGCTTGCTGGGCCTTCGCAACAATAGTTTCAAAAGCTTTCTGATTTGTCTCCTGGATCGATCCGATTTTTTTACCGTCAGCAGGGGAGAAGGAGTCAAAATTTTTTCCGGTTGATTTCAGCCATTTTTTTCCAGTGGATGATCCAGAATTATTTTTCTTAACCCCAAGTGATTGCAATGCTTCTTGAATACCAAAGCCCTTCATAGACGAATGTTAGTTGAGGCGCAAACATAAGTGTTTTTTTCATTTAGAATAATGACAAATGATCAATTCCAACGAGATGTATGTTTGATGGTGGTTACAGCAACAGGCAAAATGAAAAAGCCCCGTTTTCCGGGGCTCATTTCTTCCTAATTTAATACTTAATGATAGTTATTGCTCAGCACCTTTTTTGATTTCAATTTTTGAAAGGGCGGACTCTTTGCTGATTTTTCCACTACTGTAATCTTTAAGCACGGAGTTTTTCACAGACAACTCCAGTGTTGAAGGAATTCCACACTTTGGACAGCGAGTGAGGTTGATATCAAAAGTCAGAATCTCATTATCGGATAAGCTTCTCAATGTCCGGCCATATTCCAGTATATCTTCTTTGATACTTTTTTCAAAAGCAGGGTACATTTCTTTCACTTTTTTGTCGCGGGTGTCTTTGTCAACTTCATCTAAATGAACAGTTGGCAAGGCAAACAAGTCTTCTTCAATCTGGTTGCTGGAATACACCTGCATGTGGTAGATCACGCCATAATCTTTCAACCGATCATAGTAAATACCATCGTCAGTAAAGAAAGTCTTTGATAGATCGCGACTGTAAAGACGAGAGAAAATACTTGAGAGTGTTTCCAAATCAGGCTGCAACTCGTTGTTAATTTCGCTGTTCACTACTTTGATTTTGCTCAACAATTGTTCACGTGTGATTTTCCCCTGGCGGAATTGATTCACATCGCCTCTTGTTCCTTCTACAGAGAGATAACTTCTTTTAAAATTATCTGCACCGAAACCATTCACCCACACTCTTTCAAAACCTTGGCTCTTGTTGGTCACAATTATTTTTTCATTTGGGCCGAGCTGAGAAATCAAATCACCATAGTCGGCTATGAAATTTTTTGCAGCGTCAAGAATTTTCGCATTGGCCGAATTTTTTGCACTGTCTGTATCGATTTTCTTAGCGAAACCTTTTGTTTTTGCGCGACCACTTTCAGCTTTTGCCTTGGCGATAACCGTGTTACCTGAAGGATGGGGGGCATCGGTGCTGTAAACAAAGCCATTTGCGTCACCCAGTTCTTGATAAATCACAGGAGCTTGCATACCACCCCAACTGTCGCTCGAAATATTAAACGCTCCCATAAATCCAAGTGCTTCAGTAGGTACTCGAAATGTAACACCATAGCCAGAGAGATAGGTCCCGTGAACTTCCATGGGGAAGAATGATCGCTTTCCAAATTGTTGTTTGATCAAAGTGCTCAAAATATTTTCAGCGACTTCAATATCGCGCTGCATGCGCTCTTCGTCAATTTTGTTTTGAGCAAAGGCTGTTGCACTTATTATCGCAGCGATTGCCATTAACATCAACTTCATCTTTTTCATAGTCGTAATTCTTTTCTTGTTTATCAATAATTTTTCTTAGTGCTTGGACTTGAAATCAAACTTGCCAGAATTTGTTCCGTTTCCTGTTTAAACTGATTGCTGTTTTTTTCAATGCTATTCACCTTGGATTGAACGATCATCAGATCTTGTTTGCGCTGCTCCTGCAAATAATTGGAGAAATCAACTAACAAACTTTCCATATATTTCTTTTGATCTGCACCGGACAGTTGTAAGTAATCTTTCATTAACTTCAGATTCTGTTCTTGTAATCCTGAAACAAAAGACCTTACTTGTTGTTGGCTCGCTTGGGAGGCATTTCTTACCAGGTCATTGATTTCTTTTGAATTTAAATTTGACACCGACTGAACTAGCTTTTGCTGATCATCAGACCATTGAGCTTTCAAGTCTTCGTTGTTCTTTGTCAATGAGGCTTGAATCATGCCTTGTATTTTTTCTTCCGTGAGTTGATAGTTTGCAATCTGGTTTGAATTGTTTGAATTACTGTTGCCAAAGCTAATTCGCAGCTCGCCATTCGTATAACTAATCTCAGGGCCGAGCAATCTTCCTGCTACCAGAATGAACAATATCGAAGCCGCAATGCCTGTGATCACTCGAAAGTAACTTTGGTTCCACAACGGTTTTGAATCGGAATCACCCAGGAAAATAGGTGGCGCTATTACTTCCTTATCACGAATACTTCCCATAATGCTGCTCACTTCAGAAAGCGAATTCAATCTTACGTTCTCCTCCGGATGTTGTTCCAGGTAGGCCGTTACTTTTTCAGCTTCCTTGGCATCGAGCTCGCCATACAAAAAGGCTATCAAGGTGCCTTCGTCAGGTTTATAGTTCATATCCAATTGTTTCTTTCGTGATTCGTTTTTGATCTAAAATCTTCTTCAATCCATCCAGTCCATAATACATCCGCGACTTTACTGTGTTCTCCGAGATGTTCAATGCCTCGGCTATTTCACGGAACTTCATGCCCTCATACTCTTTCATGATCACCACTTCTCTTTGCTCAGCCGGCAAAAGCAAGAGGCATTCCTGAAGCAGATCGGAAAGCTCACTATGCCTGAGTTGCTGGTCCGGATTTTCTCTGCGATGATGACTTTCCTCCCAACTGTAACTGTTCTCTCTTTCGCCTGAGTCAAAATCATTCAGCGACAGCGCCCGGTGATTTTTCTTTTTTCTCACTTCCTCACGGCAGTAGTTCACAGCGATGGTGTAAAGCCATGATTTGAACCGTGTTACTTCCTGGAGGCCAGCCAGGTTTTTGTGCATGCTGATGAAAGTCTTTTGCGCCACTTCCATCGCCTGATCGTGGTCAAAGAAATACTTGTAGGAGAAATTGTAGATGCGCTTGTACCAGAGCTGCACCAATCGTCCCTGCGCATTCTTGTCCCCCTCTCGGGCGCGGGAGATGAGGGTATCCGAATGCATCATAGCTATGTCCAGTAAAGTTTCGGCCACGGTCGTCAAATAATTCAGGCAAATTCTGGTATAAAGATGAGGGATCGCCTTAAATAGTTTTAGCCGTCCAATCCTTATCCTTCAAAACCTGATAAAAATCATTATTTAGATTTATTCTAAATAATTTGCCTTATAACACTTTCCTGCGCTATAATTGCGCATTATTTAAAATCATTCTAAATAAAATGAAAACATACTCTATAATTGTAATAATAACTTTTTCTTTTTTTGGTTTTGACTCCCTTGCGCAGGCAGGAACTGTGAAAGGAAAGGTTTTAGCAAAGGGCGGTTCTCCACTTGCTCTTGTTCACGTTTCTGTCAAAGGCACTAAAATAGTTTCGCTAACCGATGACCAAGGGGCGTTTGTGCTCAACAATGTTCCGGAAGGAAACCAGACAATAGTTGTAACATCAATTGGTTTCGAGTCGCAGGAACTTATGTTGATGATCAATTCAAATCAAACTATTGAATTGGACTTCACTCTCAGTGAAAGTATAAAAGAGTTGGGCGAAGTAGTTGTTACTGGAAATCAGGGATTGAATGAACGAACTCTCTCAGTTGGAAAAATTCCGATCAGCCCGATGGACCTGCCACAGAGCGTGATGGTGATTGGCAATCAACAGCTAGTACAGCAGCAAACCCTTCGATTGAGTGATGTGCTCATGAATACCAATGGCGTTTACATGATGGGAACAACGGGTGGAACGCAGGAAGAAATTGCCGGACGTGGATTTAGTTTTGGAAGTAGCAACACTTTCAAAAACGGAGTGCGCTACAACAACGCGATTATGCCGGAGATCAGCGCTATCGATCGTATCGAAATTATTCGCGGGAGCAACGCGCTTCTGTTCGGAAATGTGGCAGCCGGAGGAATCATCAATCTTGTTACCAAGAAACCAAAATTTGAAAGAGGAGGCGAGTTGTCGTTCCGTTCGGGAAGTTACGCTTTTTATAAACCATCTATTGATTTATATGGCGCGCTCGATGAAAACGAAAAAGCTGCATACCGTTTGAACGCCACCTTCGAAAATGCCGGAAGTTTCCGCGACAATGTAAAATCAGAAAGAATTTATTTTAATCCCTCATTCCTTTTCAAGGTAGGGGAGAAGACGGAAATAGTTTTGGAAGGAGATTATCTGAAAGACAACCGCACGTTAGATTATGGAACTTGTGCAATTAACTATCAAATTGCGGATGTTCCCAGAAACAGGTTCCTGGGGGCATCCTGGTCTTACTTTAATGGCGAACAGAAGAGCGTAACGTTAACTGTTGCGCGCAAACTCAATGAACAATGGTCGCTTCGCATGCTTGGATCTTTCCAGGGATATTCGAACGATCAATATGCAACCACACGACCGAATGCCAGTGGAAACCTGGTGAAGGCAGACGGAACATGGGTTCGTGGATTGCAGCGAAGTGGAACGGATCAGCAATACTATCTCGCCCAGGTTGATGTGAATGGTAAATTCAAAACAGGGTCACTCACTCACTCGGTACTGATTGGAGCAGACGCTGATCAATATGCAACAAATACGCTTGCTTATGCTTACACTAATCCATTGGCAGGCAATAAAAATGTTTACGATACTATTAATGTGTTGAACAACGATACTTATAAGCAACGTACTGATATTCCAACCATTGCAATGACAACGGTTACCAGCAATCCCATTAGTCGCGCTGGTGTATATGTTCAGGATTTGATGTCATTCAATAGATATATCAAAGTATTGACGGGGCTTCGGTACAGCTACATTGAATCACAAAGTAATGTGCTGACAATGGCAACGCAGAAATTAGACCCTGCTTCCTATTATGATGGAGCATTTTCTCCCCGGGTTGGGTTAGTGATCCAACCAAAAAAATCTGTTTCAATTTTTGCAAGCTATTCTAATTCGTTTAACCTGAACACGGCTCGTGATACCTCCAACCACACATTGCCCGCCTCGATCATTAATCAATATGAAACCGGAGTGAAGAGTGAACTTTTGAAGGGAATGCTTTCTTTCAATGCCACAGTTTATAAGATCATCAACTCAAACTTTCCGCAGCCTTTGCTTCCTGCCAATGCTAAATTCCCGAATGCACAGGAGCTGGCTGGTGAAGTCACGAGTCAAGGAATTGAAGTGGACATTATGAGCAGGGTAGTCCATGGTTTTTCTTTCATGGCGGGTTATAGTTACAATGAGACACGCTACACAAAGAGTAATCAATATGAGGTGAACAGCTTGCTGAGATACAATCCCCAACACACGGCAAATGCAAGTGTGAACTATACAATCACTTCTGGTAATATGAAAGGTCTGAACGCAGGACTGATTAGCTTTTACACTGGAAGTCGCGTGGCAGGAAGATCAACTACAGCGGCAAATCCTGGATATAAACTAATGCCTATTCCGGATTTTGTACAGGTGGATGCGATGATTGGTTATTCCATCAAATCAATTTCTGTTCGAATGAAAGTGTCAAACATTTTTGACACTCTAAGTTATTATGTGCATGACGATAACAGCGTGAACCCGATTGCTCCTCGCATGTATTCATTCACGCTATCTCATCGATTCTAATCAGTTGGATTTCCATTGTGCCGACTTGGCTTTGTACCATTCGGCACGATTAGGCTCCAGCTCAGCGAGGCGATCGTAGATTTGTGTACGTGTGCTGTCTTGCTTCAGTGCATCTTTGTAGAATTCAATTGCACGGGAAATTTCCCCTTTTTCATCGTAGAAGTATCCCATCCAATGACTCAAGTAGGCGCTACGTGCTCCAAGTTGATAAGCTTTGTTAAACCAAATGTATGATGAATCATATTGCTTGAGCGATCCATAGTTATCGCCCAGTAACAAAATGAAATCCAGATTGCCTGGCTGGTTAACCAACCCCTTTCGGCATAGCGCGATTGACTGACGGTAATTTTGATTATTGCTTTCGTCCGCAGCCAGTTGGTATTCGGTGGAATGTTGATCGGTGGTTTCTTTAGAGTCGCCTTCTTCCACAGTTGTAGTTGTCGATTCTTGCTCAATCCTGTCTCCCGATGACGAGAAAATGGAAACTAGAATTGAAATGAAAAGTAAAAACACCATGGCTCCGATCACAAGCGGGATGATAATTTTTCTGCGTTTTTCGAATGATTTACTTGGCGAGCTTTTCCGGTCCCAACTCACATTGGGTTGTGCAGCACGTTTTTCAGCTATGAAATAGTTGAGCGAGAGCAGGCCAAATCCTAACGAAAGCCAGAAGAAAATCGTGAGAAAAAAAGAATGCAGACCTTGCAGCAAAGCCATCAAAAACAAACTGACAATTGTCAAGCCAAGATATCGCTTGTAGAGAGCTTTCAGCTTGTCTGTATTTTCCTGCATTATACTAAGTTATTAAAATCCGCCAATAAATAGGAGGTGAGACACCGCAATCATTTTTATATTTGCCCCGAATGAAAAAAATTATTTCCTGGCTGATTCGTTTTGTGCCACGCAAGTACTTGCAGCTCTTCAGTGGGATTGGGTTGAAGGCGGTTGGTTTTTTCTATTTCGGAGCAAAAGTAGAGTGCCCGATTTGCAATCATCTCTACAGAGAGTTTTTGCCTTACGGAAGAATCAATTCTCGACCCAATGCTCTTTGTCCTCACTGTCTGAGCCTGGAGCGTCACCGGTTGATTTGGTTGTACCTACAGAAGAAGACAAATTTTTTTAACGAAAAGTTGGATGTGCTTCACATCGCACCAGAGCATTGCTTTATGAAACGCTTCGAAGATCAGCATGAAGAAAAATACATCACGGCTGACATTGAATCTCCACTCGCAAAAGTGAAAATGGATATTCACAAAATTCCATATGCCGACAATTATTTTGATGTAGTGCTATGCAATCATGTACTTGAGCACGTGCGTGATGACATCCAGGTGATGAAAGAATTCAATCGTGTTCTCAAACCAGGTGGCTGGGCCATTCTTCAAGTACCGTTCTTTGCCCCGGTTCCGGAAATTACTTTTGAAGATAATTCAATCACTAATTCCCGTGAGCGCGAAAAACTTTTTGGTCAGGATGACCACGTGAGGAAATACGGAAAGGACTATTCAAAAAGAATTGCACAAAGTGGACTCACACCTGTTGAAGATAAATTCAGTTCTGAATTTTCTATAGAGCAAGCATTTCACTTTGGTGTGAGCCGTGGTGAAATTATTTACAAAGCTCTTAAAGTTTAAGTAAAAAAAGGTTCGTTCTAAATTAAAAGAAGCAGTGCCTGTCCCGAAACCCTAATAACGAGAGCAGACTACCTGCTTCTTTTTTGTAAATCAACTGTTGTGGATCATGAAGGGGTCAGGCCCGAACCCTAATACGGGCGCTGAGGCTTCATGTCGCTTTAGCTAACTTAACTTGATTTGAATTGTGATTTGAATTTGAAATTTGTTTGTCTGTAAAAAAACCTACTAAAACGTCAGCCTAACTTTTTCAAAGACTGAAAGAATGATTTACAGCAAACATGTACTATCGTTCGCACCGATAGAACAAGAAATTAAAAAGTTATAGTGATTACTGCTGTAAATCAGCAGTTAAAATTGGGAGGTGGAGTGGGAACTGGATAATCCTGATTTAAAACTCTTGAATCGGTAGATTCAAATGATGGTGAAACACTGATGGCTATCCTTTCAGACAATTCGATTTCTTCGATTACCGGGTTATAATCTTTTAAAAGGCCAGTCAAAGTTTTTGTGTTTTGATTGGAAGCAGGTGATTGATCGGTGGATTGTTTTACTAAGTCAGAAAGAACTTCCACTGCTTTTTTCTGATCATCATTACGTAAGCAAACAACAAATACCGTGTCATTTTCATACTTCTGCTGCACGAGCTTGTAGAATTCACCATTATATTCAAAATCACCGGACACACGTTCGAAGCCGTTTTGAACCGGGTAAGGAAGCGTGAGCGGGATTTTTATAGTGACCGTTTCTGATAGGTCGTATGAATTATTTTCAATCGCCTGATCGGCTTTATTGTTGGCGCTGTGCATCATTCCGGCATAAACACCATAGTATCCTATTACATTGAACAGGAAGATTTGTATGAGGAATATGGAAATGACTTTTTTCACAGCAACACATAGTTAGAGGATAAAATTGAAAAATCAAAGTCATCGGAGGTATTTCAAGTCTGTTCACTGCCTCTCTTTTGCTTATTTTCCCAAGCACGCCCACATTGCATTTTCGAAAGGAGAAGCATCCGTGCGACATGCAACTGGTGATCAGGGATATTTTGCAGTCGCACGGTCAAGGGTTCGCAACCCTCCGGGTCGCGAACAACATGTTGCGGAAATCGCGCAGCGATTTCCGGTCCTTATAATGCGCGAGCAGTAGTTGTGACAGAGAGCAATTCGTTTGGTCGCGCATGTTCCTCACATTTTGAAAGATATCCTTTACTGTGACAATTTTGAAATGCGCTCAAAATATTTTCAATGAATTGAAAGACAATTGCCAAGGAGACAGATCTGCTTTGTTGATGACTTCTTCATCAAAACTAAGTGTGATCTTCGAATCCATAACTCCTCTTTTATACGACAAAGATTTTTATTTTATACGTATAAATCAGGGCTTCTTCAGGTTTTTCTTTTTGAATTGGCTATCGACTTCATGTTGCCGGATGCAAGCAAAACAGATGGCAAAAAAAAGGCTACAAGTCTAAGCTTGTAGCCTGAAGCTTGTAGCTTGAAGCCAGAATTACTTTGGAAGCTTATCCAAAACGTCCATTACTTCTTTCACGTGTTTGCGGCTTGTTTCAAGAAGCGCTTTTTCATCGCTGTTCAAATCGAGTTCAATTACCCGCTCAATTCCATTCTTACCCAATACCACCGGAACGCCAAGATAGCAGTCTTTAATTCCGTACTCGCCATCCAATTGCATACAAACAGGAAGTACCCTGCGCTGGTCTTTTACAATGCTCTCTACCATTTGTGCTGCTGCTGAACCGGGTGCATACCAGGCAGATGTTCCCATCAACTTCACTAGTTCACCACCACCTACTTTTGTACGCTCGATAATGGCATTCAATTTATCGGGAGCAATCATCTCCGTAACAGGGATTCCACCAACTGTGGTGTAACGGGGAAGTGGTACCATCGTATCACCATGACCACCGAGCAACATGGCCTGGATATCTTTTGGAGAAACGTTCAAAGCTTCAGCGAGGAATGCACGGTAGCGGGCCGTGTCAAGAATTCCAGCCATACCCATTACGCGGGTGCGAGGGAATTTTGAAACCAGGTGCGCCTGGTAAGTCATCACATCAAGCGGATTACTTACTACAATGATGATTGAATCAGGCGAATGCTTCACCACGTTCTCAGTCACTGTTTTTACAATACCTGCGTTGGTGCTGATCAGGTCATCGCGAGTCATGCCGGGCTTGCGCGGAAGGCCTGAGGTGATCACGACTACATCTGAGTTGGCGCTCTTGGAATAATCGTTTGTAGAACCAATCGTGCGTGAGTCGTACATATTGATCGGAGCTTTTTGCCAAATGTCGAGGCTCTTGCCTTCGGCTAATCCTTCTTTAATGTCAACTAATACAATTTCATTAGCGACTTCACGATACGCAAGAACATCAGCGCATGTAGCGCCCACATTGCCTGCACCTACAACAGTTATTTTCATGTGTTTAAAATTTTTTCGGTTTAAGGTCACATGGAATGGCCAGGCTAATTTGATAGCCTTTTACAAATCTTTTGAGTGGCCATTTCATAGAACAAATGTTAGTTATTTCTGTATTAATAACGGGCGCGAAGTTATCGGCTTAGTGTTCAAATGACAAACCGATCATCAACAATATTTTCGACCAGGATGTGTGCGGCAGGTGTCAGAGATTTGGCAATTTATTGTTTTGCAATGGCCGCTGTAGCGATTTGTTTTGATGAACATGATTTGATCCGTTTGCCATTCAGTTCCATCGGGGAAATCCTATTGTTGTAAGGCCTAACAAACACTAAGTTTCCTTTCAATATAAAACGTAAAATCGATTGCCTGAAAAAACTAGTACTTAGTCTTGCTCTTCACTTTGATTTTTCTGTCAGGACAATATCTTTGCGGGCTCTAAAAAATGAACAATATGTTGGTAGTAAAATTTGGTGGCACCTCTGTAGGCAAGCCCGAGCGCATGAAGAAGATTGCAAACCTTGTGATGGGCATGCCGGGTAAAAAGATTGTGGTGCTTTCCGCCTTGAGCGGCACTACCAATGCACTCGTTCGGATCGGAGATCACTTACTGGCCAACCAAACCGGAAGTGCACAGCAGGAAATTGCCGAACTGGAGAAACATTATCAGCTATTCATCAATGAACTTTTTGAATCGGAAGCTTACAAAGCCATCGGCCAGGAAATTGTAAGTCGCTATTTCAGTTTGTTCCGTTTGCTGGCAGCGGGAAAATTCGATGACCGCGGCTATCGCGAACTGCTCGCACAAGGAGAGTTGGTTTCGACAGAGTTGTTCTATCATCATTGTCAGGAAAGAAAGATCAATGCGCGCTTGTTGCCCGCACTGCATTTCATGTCAATTGATGAGAACTCAGAGCCGGAATTGGAAAAAATCTCCGAACGTCTGAAACCAATACTCGGAGCAATGGGAAATGCCGACATGCTGATCACCCAAGGATACATCTGCCGGAATCACAGAAATGAAATTGACAATCTAAAGCGTGGCGGAAGCGACTATACAGCTTCGTTGATTGGCGCTGCCATCAATGCGGAGGAAATTCAGATATGGAC
Organism: uncultured Ohtaekwangia sp.; assembly: GCA_964510765.1. Lineage (GTDB taxonomy): Bacteria > Bacteroidota > Bacteroidia > Cytophagales > Cyclobacteriaceae > ELB16-189. The sequence continues at coordinate 19,651 of CAZECP010000063.1, forward strand.
AGACATTGACGGCATGCACAATAACGATCCCCGCATTGTAAAGAAAACTGTTCCGATTGCCGAGCTTACTTTTGATGAAGCTTCAGAGCTGGCTTACTTCGGGGCGAAAATATTACATCCATCTACGATCGTTCCCGCACAGAAGAAAAATGTTCCAGTGCGTCTAAAGAACACAATGGACGAGAAGGCGCCCGGCACCATCATCAGCGATAAAGGAACACGCGGCCAATTCAAAGCCGTGGCTGCAAAAGATGGAATCACGGCCATCAACGTTAAATCATCACGCATGCTGCTAGCGTATGGGTTTTTGCGCCAGGTCTTTGAGGTATTTGAGCGTTATAAAACTCCGATCGACATGATCTCGACTTCGGAGGTAGCTGTATCGGTGACGATCGATGACAACAAATATCTTGCTGAGATTGAGCGTGAACTAAAGAATTTCGGCACTATCGAAACAGATAAAAATCAAACCATCATTTGCATTGTAGGAAACATGCTGGCAGAAAAGGAAGGCGTGCTAAGTGATGTCTTTCAATCTTTAAAATCTGTTCCCATCCGCATGGTGAGCTATGGTGGAAGCCACAATAATATTTCTGTATTGGTGGACACCACTCAAAAAGATAAAGCGCTGAATCTTTTGAACGAAGGTTTGTTCAAACTTTAAAAAGTTAGATAACCCTGACCAATTTAAGATTTCGTTTTTTCAAAGAAAACGCCTTTCATATTACCTCTGTGTCAATTTTTACGAATTGATATTTGGCTAATTTCATTTTGCTCTATCTTTACCTCATTATCTAAACCTTAACTTATTCTGTCTATGGAAGTCTCCGTGATTTTAGTTTTTGTGCTGGGGTATCTTGCGATTGCGCTGGAGCATCCTATCAAGATCAACAAAACAGCTTCGGCCCTGCTCACCGGGGTTTTGTGCTGGACCATTTATGCCCTGACTTCCTCCGACCACGTTGGCGAATCCCTCTCTCATCACTTGAGTTCTATTTCGGAAATCCTTTTCTTTTTGCTGGGTGCGATGACGATTGTGGAGTTGGTGGATGCATACCAGGGTTTTCGGATTATCACCGATAAGATCCGAACCAAAAATCCAAAAATATTACTATGGTTGATTTGCTGGGTCACGTTCTTCCTTTCGTCCATTCTTGATAACCTGACTACTTCCATTGTGATGGTATCATTGATCAGAAAACTAATTCCCGACAAGGACATGAGAATGTTTTTTGCCGGAATGATCGTGATCGCTGCCAACGCTGGGGGTGCCTGGACTCCGATTGGCGATGTTACCACAACGATGCTCTGGATTGGCGGGCAGATTTCAACACTGAACATTATGAAAGTGATGATCTTGCCAAGTGTGATTTGTATGCTTGTTCCATTGTTGTATTTAAGCTTCACGATGAAAGGCACTTTGGGAGAACATCAGAACTCTGCTCATATGCACACGCACACCACCGGCCCGGTAAAGGGGCAAACACTGATGTTGATTTTGGGAGTAGGGGCGCTAGTTTTTGTGCCTATTTTTAAAACCATCACACACTTACCTCCTTACATTGGTATGCTGTTGGGCCTTGGTGTGATCTGGGTGGTATCTGAAATGATCAACCCACATGCAGATGAGGCCACTAAGAAATCGTATTCAGCGGCAGGAGCCTTAACTCGTATTGATTCAGCAAGCGTTCTTTTCTTCCTTGGAATTTTATTGGCTGTTGGTGCACTGGAGTCAATGAACATTCTTCATCGCTTCGCAGAATTTTTGAATTCGTCTCTGGGCGATAACCGCATCATCATTACCTTGATCGGCTTATTGTCTGCGATCGTTGACAACGTTCCTCTGGTAGCAGCAAGTATGGGAATGTATTCGCTCGATATCTATCCGCAGGATCATTTGATTTGGGAGTATCTGGCTTACTGCGCAGGCACAGGCGGAAGTATTCTGATCATCGGATCTGCAGCAGGTGTAGCTGTGATGGGCATGGAGAAGATAGATTTCCTATGGTACACCAAGCGCATCAGCTTAATTGCATTGCTCGGATATTTTGGTGGAGCTTTCGCTTACCTCGCGATCGAGCATATCAGAGGAGCGTTTTAAGAAACGAAATCTAAAAAATTGCAAAGGGCAGTTGACGAACTTATTTGTCAACTGCCCTTTTTGGTTATTGTCCACTCAATCAGTCTCTCTTAATCACTTCAGGATTTCCCTGGTATTTCACAGAGCTTGTAAAGTCCTTTTCAATCTCAACCGTTTGATGCGCATTCACTTTTGCCGTGGCCATACCATGCGCACTCACTACCGCGTGGCGTACCGAAAAACCACTTGCCTTTAGCTGGGCTACGCCTGTAATATCAGCTTGAAGAAAGTCGCCATCTCCATCAATTTCAAAAACCATGGGCCCGGCCATTTCAATATCCAGGTTTCTTGAATCCAGTTTTGCTTCACAGCTCATCGCTCCGGTAAGTTTGATGTCGAGGTCATCTTCATGAAATCCGTCCACGCGTATTTTTCCCGCCCCTTTTACCTTCATCTTTGCCAGGTGCGGCATGGTAATATAGATTTTGGTCAGCTCACCATCTTCATAATTTCTTTCCCAGAAATTTTTCTGCCGTGTGCGATAGTCGATCTCCAGCGTGTTGTCGTTTACATCGATGTTGTATTTGTTGCGCTCACTTTCTGTGCCTTCCACTTCAATGGAGTAACGATCGCTCTCCTTGATCACCAGGTTGAATACACCGGTTACATCCAGCTCTTCAAAATCTTTCAGACCATATTGATCATTATCACCCAGGCCGCGCTCACTCTTGGGAGTAGGTGGGCAGGTGAGGCATACCAGCTCGCCATCTTCAATCTTCCAGGTCTGTGCTTTATGTGTTTCAGAAAAATTCCATCGGCCATAATAGTTCTCCAGTAAATTCCACATGCCCTCATCAATTACGAACGCCTGGTCTTTTGGGATGAATAAATCCATATCCAAGCGTTGTGCCCTGAACTTTGCATCTTTGTTGAAAGCAAGGTTTGAATCGAAGGTGATCACGCTATCTATCTGCGTTACATTGTAGGTCACTGTCTTTGCATTTTCGACTGCCTGCTTGCGCGAGCTGCCTTGCGCCTGGAAGCGTTGCTCAAGTTTTAATTGTGAACCATCATAGCTTTTTAATTCCAGATCAGTCATGTTGTAATCATCCAGACCTGTCTCATTAATTTTTAACACAGGAATTTTCCCTTTCGTATCAAACACCTGTTCTACTTTGTATTCGCCTTCTTCTTTGAAAGCAAGAACAATCTGCGGAAGCGATGCAGCTAAAATCAGCACCGACAAAAAGAAGACTCCAAACATTGTCCAGCCCACCGCAGGACTAAACATTCTTTTCTTCGACATGATGGAGCTGCCCGCCCATTGAATGGAGAGTGCTGGGATCAAGGCTACAAAGAATGCTGCAATGACGGTAATAATAGGGAAGCTCTCTTTGATTGCGTCCAGTGGGAGATTCACGCCTTCAAGATGCAAAAACGTCCACGACTCTGGTAATGAGGCTGCAGATACAATTCCAAAAGCCAGGCCAAAGGAGATGAGTACTGCCAGTACAAAGAAGAGCCCAGTCAAGAAAATGCACAAGCCTATCATGATGCGAAACACATCAAACAAAACTCTGAATGCCGGAGCAATTCCATTCAAAATCATTCCGATGAGGCGGAAAGGAAACAATATAATTTTTGTAAGCACCGATTCCTCCTGGTCGGGTTTTTCGTTCATGCTTTTCTTCACAGTCGATTCAATGCCGGAAAGTGTAACCGGTTCACCCTGCATTTCCATTTTCTCTGTAATGGTTTTAGCCTCTGGAATAGAAATCCAGAGGATGATGTAGAGAATGATTCCAAAACCTCCCGCAAAGGCGAGTGCTACAAACAATACTCTCACCAACACTTTATCTATTCCGAAGAAAGAAGCGACACCTCCGGCTACTCCGCCCAGCACTTTGCCTTCCGGGTTGCGGTACATTTTTTTCACTGCGCTTTCTTCCTGGATATTTTCATCACCTGGCAACAAAATCCACAGGATGATGTAAGCAAGGAGACCTGTTCCATAAGCGAGTGTGAACAGTGCAAAAGCCAACCGTGTCCACACCGGATCTACGCTGAAATAGTGCGCCATGCCGGCACACACACCGCCAAGTACTTTTCTTTTTTGATCACGCACCAGTTTTTTCGGTTCGCTGCCAGCGAAGGAACCCGACTTCGGTTCTTCTTTCTTTGCTGATTCACCACCGGCAAATTCATTTTCCTCTGCCGCTTTGAAATCGCTCACATTACCCATGGTGGCGATCAGTTGCGTCACATCTTCGGAGGTGATGACCTGTTTGCCCTCATTGAGTTTCGCTAAAAATATTTCAGCGATGCGGCTCTCGATGTCGGCCAGGATTTCACTGCTGTCTTCAAAGGATCCGAAATATTTATTGATGGAATCCAAATACTTGCGCAGGGTTTCGTATCCGTCTTCTTCGATGTAGAAGATGATTCCGCTTATGTTTATGCTGAGTGTTTTTTTCATACACTTAAAAAATGGAGTGTTTAATTTTTAATGGTGGATTTTGACTTGATCATTTCGGTGGAGCGCGCGAGTTCGTCCCACGTTTCGTTCAGGCCATTGAGAAATTTCTCGCCCTGGTCGGTGAGCTTGTAATACTTTCTGGGCGGTCCCGATTTGGATTCTACCCACTTGTAATCAAGCAGGCCCGAGTTCTTCAGGCGCGTGAGCAGCGGGTATAAAGTGCCTTCCACCACAATCATCTTGGCTGCGGTGAGTTCGTCCATCATGTCGGAGGCGTATGTCTCGCCCCGTGCGATGATCTGCAGGATGCAATATTCCAAAATGCCCTTTCTCATCTGTATTTGCGTGTTTTCAAGGTTCATACATCCATTTTTAGGAATTATATGGTACTTATACGGGAAAGGTACTATGTATGGCCAAGTACTTGATGGTTTTTCTTTCGATTTCTGGTAATTGACTGAAATTCAATAGAAATATTTTTTTCTCCCAGGTAAGCCTAAGACCTTGGGCTGAGAGATGGTATCAAAACGGCTTTTAACTGGCTATTGAACCTATGTTTTCTCCACTCGTGCTCCACTCTGCTTCCACTCGTGGTGCACTATGTACTTATCGGGTATCGGTGCTTATTGGGCGAAGATCATTCTCAGAGACTCACGAAAAGCGTACAATCAAAAGAAGGCTACGAGGCTGGGCTTGCTCAATGCCTACACAGCAAGTCAGCGGGATGGATCAACCATTTACCATATTTATAAGAAAGATTTTTGTGATGAAGAGGGCGGAGGTGCAGATCATTTCCGCTGGTGAAACGATGCGGGAGCAAACCGTGGAGGCAAATGAATTGAGTGAGCGCGTAGTAGAATTAAGGTAGTCCAATTGCTGACAAAAATGATTTGGGCGGTGACGGATAATACGGGGCAGGAGCATTGAGGTTGTTGTGGTAGGTTCGTGAGGACACGAACTTGTGCAACGGAGCGAGCTCCGAAGTGAGCCATGCCGCCTCAGCGACCCTGCCTACTTAACTGCAGGCAAATATTTTATTGGATCCATTGCTGTCCCATTTTTGTGCAACTCAAAATGAAGATGGTTCTCACTGGACAACCCGGTGTGCCCCACGAATCCAATCTGCTGCCCCCTCAGCACCTTGTCGCCTTCCTTCACGGTCATGGCCTTCAAATGCGAATAAGAGGTAGAGTACCTGTCATCATGTTGCACTACAATAATGTTGCCCCAGGCTCCGTCCATCTGTGCCTTCACTATCACACCCTCTTCGGTGGAGACTACTGGAATGCCTTCCCCGGCAAAGAAATCAACTCCTGTATGCAACTGCCTCTTCTTTAAAACTGGGTGCTGCCTTTCACCGTACCCTTCTCCCAATCGGGAGATATTTTCTTGATCAAGTGGCAGGCATAGAGAAATTCTATCCTGAATAGAATCCACTTCGCTCTGCCCGATGTTTTGGAAAGATTTCTTTGAAGAGAAAGCCATCATGGTACTAACGACTATGGGGAGCACAAGGGCGTATACACCTACACCGTACAGAGAAGTTCTTTTTTTTGTCAACATATTGATTCGGTTTTTAATGGATTGAAAATAAAATTCACTGGTTAGCGGAGTTGTAATTGCAAGTTCAATCTGCTGTCGCATGCTTTTTAAATATTCTCCTATGTCAATTCCGCTATCAATAGCCGCCTGATCGGCAAGGTATTCATGCTGTTCCTTTAGAGAGCGTTTGTAGGCAAACATAATCGGGTTGAACCAGAGTAGGATCGTTGCGAATTCCAACAGCAACAAATCCAACCAATGATATTGGCGAACATGAGCTACCTCGTGTTTCAGGATGTCTGGGTGATAAAGTGACTTTGGAAGAAACACACAATTGAAAAATGAAAATGGAACACGTGTATTTGTTCTAAGCACCTTTGTATTTTGGAAAGTAGAAACCTCGGCCTGGTCCCTGAGCTTCAGCGTTCCTGTAATTGAGACAAGGAGCATGACAAATCGGATGCTAACTCCAACCACATATAGAATGACGGGAATGATATTCATATTTAATGAACCGGTTGACTCCTTTGCTTTCGAAATAGCCAATTCAGTTTGTGTAGTCAGAGGTTCCCAAAAAGGCAATGCAGTTGGTGTGTAGGATGAGAACGTTGACAGTCCGGTATAGAGCGGTAGGCTGAATGAAAGCAGCAGTCCAGCCAAAAGATAAGCCCTGTTAAGGTTGAAGAATGTAATATGTTTAAAGATCACGGCAAAAGGAACATAAAAGGCAAGTACATAAACACATGCCTTCAGTAGATATAAACTCATACCGTGCATACTATTTCCGATGTTTAAGTTTTTTGATCTTTTCTTCGATAAGTGATTTTACTTCTTCCAGTTCGGAAAGGTTCAAATGGGTGTTTGCGAAAAAAGAAGCGAGGTCACGTTTCGATCCATTAAAATAATTCGTAATAATGGGCTTGATTTTGTTCTTGAAGTAATCTGCCTTGGAGATGAGCGGGTAATACTCGTTAATCTTTCCGTAGGTTTTAAATCTTATAAACTTCTTCTTCACCAGCACTCGTATCACGGTTGAAACGGTGGTGTAGGCCGGACGTGGCTGAGGAAATTCTTCAACGATGTCTTTTAAGAAACCCTTGGTGAGTCGCCAAAGGATTTGCATTACTTGTTCTTCCGCCTTGGTTAGTTCCTTGTGTGCCATGCGACAAATATATAACTATTAATATAGTCATACAACTATATTAATAATCATTATCTGATTATAAGGTTAGGTCGGCCAGGTAATTTAGTTTGAATCGAATGCTACTTTCCAGGTGTTACCTGTTTTCTTCCATACGAGAATGTATTTGCCTCGATAGGAACCTGAGCATTGCCCGATTTCGAAAGCGGTGCCATTGCCGGCAGCTTCAACAGCGATGGGTGTGAGTGTAAGTTGATAAGAAGGATTGTTCATGTAACGATACTCTGCCGCGATAGCAGCGGTGCCAACCAGCGTGCGATTATTATTGTAATAGACGGCATTGCCGGTGTAAACATTGCTCACCAATTCATTTGCCCGATGACTATTGCAGTACTTCATCCACAAAGTCCTGGCTGCATTAATGCTTGCTGCATCCAGTGTTTCAGAGTCCGCCTCACTCAGGATTTCTACTTCCCGAACGAATTCATCGTTGACCTTTTTGCTGACGATAAGATGCAAGAGCTTTTTGTCAGTGCCTGAAATAAAATAGCCGATTTCAAAACTTGCTCCCGGGCCTGCTTCTTCGCGGTGAAGAGTGGTGACCGATTTGATTTGTCCTATCTGCTTTTTCAAAACCTTATAAAACAATGCCCGTGACTCAGCCGTGGCGTGAACAATTCCGTCAGTGGTGACAAGAACCGCCTTGGGGGTGTACACCTGATGGATGGAATCAATGTTGGTATTGAATAATTTTTTCCATCTTTCGTGAGAAGTGGGTTGAGCTAACGCACTCACGGCAAGAAGACAGCACAGCAGAAGTTTCATTTTTTGTAGTACGGGAATGTTTTGAATTAGTTACGGTCATCTGGATCAAACCTAAGGCAGTATGCGCTGCATTGCAATCATCCATTAACTTTACATTTTCACCATTGACTATTATGGCAAACGAAGTTTTTAAGTTCAGCGGTGCACGTGCATCCAACTATGATAATTATCTGGGTCCGTTTTTATTTGAGCCGTATGGCAAAGAGATGGCGAGCCGCCTGCCTGTAACCAATATCAATTCAGTATTAGAATTAGCGAGTGGCACAGGTAGAGTGACGCGTCATCTGCGTAAGCATCTGCCTGCTGATGTGAAGCTGGTTGCTACTGACCTAAGTCCCGACATGCTGGAGGTAAACAAAAGTAAATTTGCTGCCGGTGAAGCAGTAGAGTTTGTAGTAGCCGATATGCAAAACTTACCCTTTGAATCAAACACATTTGATGTAGTGGTGTGTCAGTTTGGTATGATGTTTCCTCCGGATAAACAAAAAGCGTGTGACGAAGCTTACCGTGTACTCAAGCCTGGTGGGTTATTTTTATTCAGCACGTGGGAAAAAACAGACCGTGTTGATATTTTCAGATTAATCTATGATCACATCCTTCCCTTTTTTGCAGGAGAAGATCCGGCCCGTCTCACGGTTCCGTATTCTTTGCACGATGTTGACCGGCTAAAAAGTTTTTTGGTGAGCAGTCATTTCAAAAATTCAAAAGTGGAGCGTGTGGTGTTGCAGGGCGTAAGTAACTCGGCCTCTGATTTGGTGAAAGGCTTTTTTACCAAGCATGCGTTGGGCCAGGAGGTAGCCAACAAGGATACAAGGGAATTCGAAGCCATTGCTGATCGCATGGAGAAGGCAATCATCGCGCGTTTTTCTGACAAGCCGGTGTGCGAGCTCGCGGCATTTTTTGGTTCGGGAATGAAGTGACTCCTCGGTAAAAAACAACAACCGCTTGCGTTGCGTACTTTTACACTGGAAATGAACATCTATGCAATTCTTTGTTAGTGAAAAATCGATCGTTAGGAAGATTTGGGGGAAGAGTGACATCTCGCTGTTTATTT
>CAZECP010000064.1:0-8779 GCA_964510765.1 uncultured Ohtaekwangia sp.
CTACAAAATTTTCGTCAGGCTTTGAAAATGATGATTCCCTGGTACTAAAAAGAAACTCTTGCACAATGAACCAGGCCAGTGGGTTTGTTGTTAAAAAAGCCGGAGTTTCAAAATCAAAAAATTCTAAAGTAGAAAATGAACTGGAATCACCTTACCGACCCGGCTCAGTTGGAAATCATAAAACGAGAGTCTTTTTCAAAGAAAGTAATCATCTTCAAGCACAGCACACGTTGTTCCATCAGCCGCACCGTGCTTGACCGCTTACAGCGCAACTGGAAAGAAGAAGAGATGCAAACGATAAAACCATATTATTTGGACCTCTTGTCCTTTCGCGACATCTCAAATAAAATAGCCGAGGAGTTTGGCATCGTCCACGAATCACCCCAGGTGATCGTCATTGAAAATGGAAAATCGGTTTTCGATACTTCGCACCTTGACATCAGTTACCAGCGATTGCAGGAATTAGCCTGAAAGCCAGACGCTTTTATTTTGACAAAAGCCAATATTCGGGCATGAAATCGCTAGCAACCATCGATTACCTTTTACAAGATATTTTCTGTCGAATTAGTTATACAGCTACGAAATTTGGTGAGTGGATGATGACTACAAGAATTAAGGAAGCGCCATTCGCTATCTCCGTAAAAAGAAAGACTAAGTAAGTTTTCCGTGTCAATAAAATTTGAGTCGATCCTCCTTTTGACAAGTACGTTGGAACTCCAGCATCCTGAAATTATTGCCGGGCTATCAAACCGCTTGGCCCTACGCTACTTGCCGAAGAAGGGCGAAGACGGTAATGTTTGCTACATCGATAGTGACGAGGTTCGGCCTGAATATCGGGAAGTTTTTACTCTTGCGGATGTTTCAAATTATTTGTTGGGACTTTCTCATTCCTTGAATCGGACGATATCCGGCACCGATCTTTCCACATTTCCTTATCCAAAAGATGCCAGCGCTTTTTGGCAATTTGTAAAAATGGGACAGGAACTCCATTCATAGTCATCCTGTTTTTAGCTTGCCATTTGATTACACAACCTTTTTTGGCACGAGAAATAATCTGCTTTCTTTAGAGCCTTCGTTTTACGTGATAATTTTTAATAAGTCAACAATATCGTTATCCATTCAACTGCCTATTTGGTATTTCATCGAGAAGATCAGTATGGTCATTATTTTGCGTGCGAGGCATCGTTACCTTTACCACTACACACACAAACCCAAATTTATTTATGATTACAGATAACATCATCTACTTCACGGATGGGCACCAAGTAATGATCACGAACGATGGCTTTAAAGTGAAGAGCATTGTTTACCGATTGAATGGAATCACCCAACACGGGCTCTCCATCATTCGCCCAAAGCGAACTCCCACCATCCTACTGATGATTTTCGGGATTGCCCTTTTCCTAAGCGGCACGTTGAATCTGATTCCTTCTTCGTGGAATACAAATGTGAACCTGCTGGGGTTTTCATTGCTAGTAAACTCCTTGCTGATGGGCGGAGGAATTGTACTCCTGGGTATTGGAGTTTCTTTGCTTATCCTGCAAAGGGAAAAATACTCTGTGCGAATTCTAACTGCCGAAGGCGAAAAAGATGTGGTAATTAGTCACAGTCGTGAATACATCAGCCAGATTGTTGACGGACTTAACAGAGCGTACCTTGATCGAACTCACAAACCCGAGAACATTGTTAAAAAGCAATTTCAGGTGTTGGGGTAAAAGAGAGTTGCCTAATTCAGGTCTATTTCTTCAGTAGCTTTACAATTTGCGTTTTGCCGCTGTCGGAGACTATTTTCATTACATACGCTCCCACCGAGTCATTACTGAAATCAATTTCATTGAAATTGCTTTCGGAGTTGAAAGAAGTTTGTCTCATTAGCCGCCCCAAGTTGTCATAAAATTCAATCGCATAATTTCCAGATGGTTGAAGGAATTCCAATTGCAATTTTCTTTCGATAGGATTGGGATATGCCTTCACGAGTTCGACCTGCTTTTTTTCGACCGCGGTAACAAGGTTGTCAGGATCATAAGACATTTTGATTAATAAACTACGATCACTTTGCGCATCTTTGTTGAAGGACCCCAATGCGAACATTTCAACTTTTGAGGAGGTTGTTTCGATTTGCCTTCCTCCGGAAGAAGATGGATTGTATGGAATCAAATAATTTAAAAATCCTACTTGTATCGGAATATTGAAATCCGAATCAACCGTTCCATCCAAATTCAGAACATATAATGATTTTATATCCGGTTGCCCGATGACAATCTTTGACCCGATTTGTTTAACGATATTCTGTTGAAGATAAACTTCACCCGAGCCAGAGGATGATTTTTGATTTTCATTAAAAGCTAAATCCAATGCTCCATCCTGGGAAAGCTTGACTATGTTATTTGGCACCTCTACTCCGTTGAAGTAATTGAAATAGCCACCTGCCAGCACATCACCTGATTCCAGTACTTTAACCAAGCCCACCATCGGATAGTCGAATTCTACATGAGGTATTCGATCAGGTCCTGAGCCAACATTAAAAGTTTCATCGATCTCCGCATTCTCCTTTAAACGAACAATTCTACTAACAGGTGTATTGTTGAAATGATCAAACACCGATCCATAAATAATTTTCGATCCCTGCATATCGAAATCAAAAGCAGTGCTGGCAGCGCAACAAATTCCAGATCCAATATTGAAGCTCGTGTCTTCTGATCCATCTGCATTCAGTCGATATATATTGTTGGCATCGGCCACCACAATTTTTCCATTGTTAAGCATTTCGAATTTTTCGATGTTGTACAAAGTCCCAAAATGCGACCAGTTAAAATCAGGTTGAATATCTCCTGTAGAATTTAGTTTGACAAAGGATGGCCCCGTGCTTACCATTACGCTTTCATCACTCAACACTTGAGTTTGGACAGTCGGGCCTAAATTGGTTTTTAAGGCGAATGATTGGTTCACAGTTCCATCTCCATTCAAGCTAACAACACTAAATGTCTCGAAACCATCCACCCGCACAAAATCACCAGCTACCAACAACTTATCATTGAAGTAGGATCCATAAGTAAACGTACCAAAACGAGCCACCTCAGGAGCAAAACCGTTTGCCTTATTTCCAGACAAATCAAACTTGGAAACCGAAAATACGTTTCCCGAATTTTGAGAATTGCTGATTATAAAACCATCTGTCCCTGCGGCAAATGCAAGATTGATAGCACCGAAAGGAGAAAGCTCCACTGGCTTGAACGACATATCCATTGAACCATCGTTCGCTAATTTGAAAAGATAGTCGTTCGTTCCTGAATTGTAATCCAAAAAAGCGGCAGCATAAATCTCAGTACCTTTCAAAAAGATACGAGAGACAGGTCCGTTAAAGTAGAAAGGAGCAAATGACGTATCAACAGAACCATCGGCATTCAAGCGCATCGTTCCATTTCCTTGAACTCCGTTGAAAGTATTGATGTAAGTATTTCCTAAAAGTATTTTTCCATCGCTTTGAACCGCAATCGATCCAACATAGTCAGTCGTGCCTGTGCCAGTATCGAAAGTAGCTTCAACATTTCCATTCAAATCCAATTTCACCAAATCATTTTTTGTAACTCCGTTCACTGTTGAAAACGTGCCTGAAACAATCAGGCTATTTCCAAACTGCTGAACATCGGTAACTCTTCCATCAAATGAAACAGCATTGTTGAATGAATTTTCCGATATAAGATCGGAGCTGAATCTTTGAAGGTAATTGGCACCTGCTAAAAGAATCTTATCGTCTGTCTGCACCGAAATTGCATTTACTGCAGTTAATCCAGTTACTGTATTTTTCAATTCACCTCTCAAGTCCATACGATAAATCGAAGCTTCACTCGTGTAAGCTCCATTCATTAGATTGTACTTCTGCGATAGACAGACAATATCGCCAGTGCTTTGCAACTCAATGTCGATGATGTATGAATCCTCCGTCACCAAAAAATTAAAAGTAGCATCTTGAGAACCATCGGCATTAAGCCTCACTAATCCTCTTACGCGATTCGTTCCAAGAAAATTCAGATCACCGCTCACCAAAAACTTGCCATCCGGCTGTTGCAAAATTTTATAAACTACTGCTGGCCGAATTGGCAACGGAGAATGAAAACCGATTTCAAGATTTTGAGCATGCGTGAAATCTAAGGCTGAAAAATATATCAGCACAAAAACAAACTTTTTCATAAGTGAGCTTTTATGCTGATAAATATAAGAAATTACTTTTTCCCCACCTGGAAGCCCAATTTACGCTCCTGTTTGATCTCCTTTATCTCAAATTCTTTCACATCCTCAAAGATCACGGTCTCCAATAACTCTTTTGTCCGTTCTTCTTTCTTCATCGAAGCAAGACGAAGATTTTGGTTCTTCACACATTCACCCACCACCTGGCGCACAGTGCGCGCATTTCCAAAATGCTGATCGCGGTTGGCATGCAGCCAATGAAAATAGTCTTTCAGATGCAAAGAGGCAGGATCATCGGGCTTCACTCCTTCTTTGGTGAAATGCGACATCGCGATCGTGTGCATCTCATCAGCTGAGTAGTCTTCGAATTGAAAATACTTATCGAAGCGGGATTTCAAACCCGGATTCGATTCAATAAACTCCTGCATATTTTCAGTATAACCTGCTACGATCACGCCAAACTTTCCGCGGTTGTCTTCCATGCGCTTCAAAATAATTTGGATCGCTTCACCTCCGAAATCATACTGAGAACCTTTGCCGCTTGCCAACGAGTATGCTTCATCAATGAACAAAACTCCGCCCATCGCTTCGTTGATCTTGTCTCCGGTTTTGATGGCGGTTTGTCCAACATATCCAGCAACCAATCCTTCGCGATCCACTTCGATGAGATGGCCCTTTTCTAAAATACCGAGGCCCTTGTAGATTTTCGCTAGTATTCTTGCTACGGTTGTTTTTCCTGTTCCGGGATTGCCTGTGAAAACCGTGTGCAAAGAAAACTTGTTAAGCACATCTTTTCCTGTTTCCTGATAGAAACGAACAAGCTTCACCATCTCACTCACTTCCTGTTTAATGTTATCCAAGCCCGTGAGCCCATTCAACTCGGCCATGCTTTCAAACAAAATGTCATCGAGTGTTTTGTTGGATCCACCTGTTGAACCTAAACTTCCTCCCTTCACTCCTTGGTTTACTTGTGAGAAATCGGTGATTACATTTGCTTCACCTTCTTCAAACGAATCCCCCACTTTGAAGGGAACCGTAGCGATCAGGTTGTCCATGAAAACAACTTCCATCGTATAAGAGTCGCTCTTCCAGCGGCCGGGCGTATCGCCACCCCAACCGGGATATATTGTGTAAATCTTTTCCGCTGTGTTGGTATTCACATACGCGAGGTAGGCATTGCTTCCTTTTAACTGTCCGGCTTTGTCATAGAAGTTGAAGAAAATTTCGGCATAATAATCTTTTGCCGATTTATTTTTGAAACTGAACTCACTCCACACGTAGCGTGTATCTTTCTGGCTGAATTTTTTGATATACGTTTTTTGTGGAAGGGTTGAAGCATTGCCATCGCCCTCAAACATTTTGATAGACGTAATGTCGAAAAATAGATTCTCACCTGGTTTTGCCTGGCCAACATCTTCAATATAAAACTTGGACTCGCCAACTTTTACTTCATCAATGTACGCCTCCCACGAGTAATCTCCCTTTAGCCAATAAACGCCTGGTGTCGCATTGCCCCACGAGTCGCGGAAATAAACGATGTTTTCGTCTTTGGTGATTTTTCTTTTCTGCTCCAGGTTGCAGAGTTCATTCTTCTGACTTTGGTTGATATGAAAACACTTCAGTCGAACAGATGCATCCCAATCCTCTTCATCAAATAATTTGTTGAAGAAAGAGAATTCTACTCGTTGATAGGTCGTTTCATATCGGTCATAGACTTTCCTGTATTTTTTGGTACCGTCCGCCATCCACTCATCAGAAGAATGCACTTTGATGTCGCGGAATTTGTATTTGATCGGCATTGTTTTCGAAGTCGGATTTCCGGATGGGTTTTGTTCATTTGGGTTGTTGGTGTCGCCAGGCATACAATTAGAATTTAGTTTGTCGGACTAAATTAATCATATCCTGATATGGAAAAGAACAAGGGGAAAATATTTTTATCGAAACCTGATTTCTATTCAAATTTTAAAGATGAACAAGATTCGAAGAAGTTAGTAATCCTCACATCCCAAATTCTTTACTTCTTTAAACAACTTATTAAATTGCGAATTCAATTCCGAGTAAGGCACCAAACTCGGCATTACCGTGGTAGCACAATGATTTCCCCATCCGAATAGCATTATTTCTATTTTCCCATAAGCCTCGCACTGGGGCGAATTGAATTTGTTCAAATACATGTCTTCAAAGCATTTCTTAGGATCACCATTGCTTTTACAGTGTTCTTCTGCCATAATTTTCCAAACCTTATACATTTTTTCTCCACCTTCGATGATTGCTTGCAAATACTCGCATGGCTGGCGATAATTTAAAGTCTGTAGTATACTCGGATCTTTATAAGAAAGAATTGAAATCTTTTTTACAAGAAAAAATTGCCTTAAATAGTCTAATTGGCTTTTTTTTACTTTTTCCCAATATGGTGATTTTGCAATATTCAGTTTTTCAATTACCAATCGCTTTATCGTAAACTCTTTGTCAAGCTCCACCAGGGATAGATTTTGAATTTCCTCTGGCGACCACGCGTATGAGCTAGTTTGAAGAAATGATATATTAGTGAAACACAATCTATAAGTATCCTTAATTTGTTCCTTAGTAATTTCTCTTTCATCATAGATACCTTCGTAAAGGCAACCTTCGCCCCATCTATATTTTTTAAGTTGAGCGTAGCTATGGGTACAAATTAAAACTAAAAGGATTTTTAAAATTTCCTTCTTCACACTCTAAATGATGGCTATGGGTTTAATAGTATCGATTACAAATCGAATCAACTCTTTTATACTCGGTTGACCAACAACCTAATTTACAATGATTACTTCTCATCCCAAAACCCAACGGTCGAAGACTTTTTAAGCACGGTCAATTCTTCTTCAACCAATCAACAAGATTATTCATTGTCTCCGAATTCACTGCATGACCTTCCTCATATTCATGATAGCTGGGTTCGAGCCCAAATCCTTTCAAAAATACGCGCGCACTTCTTGCATAATCGACATAAAGAACATTGTCTTTTTTTCCATGGGAAATAAAGACCGCCAGGTTTTGAAGCCGATCGCTTTTCGATACAATTGGTTTTACTTCTTCCAATATGCGTCCGCTCATGGCAGCAATTCCGTGAACAACTTCAGGATGTGTAAGTCCAATACTGTAGGACATGATCGCACCTTGACTAAAGCCGGCAAGAAAGATTTTCTTCTCATCAAAGTGATGTAGCTCTTTTAACTGACTTATAAACTGAAGAAGTATCTTGCGCGACTCTACTTCTTGTGCTTTGTCGATCACCGGCTTGCCTGACGAGAAATCTACATGATACCAGGATATCGCGATGGTCCGTAAGCGATCGGTCCTCGCTCGGAAATCACGAGAAAGTTTTCCGGCAGCTTGTTGGCAAAGGAAAAAAGATCACGCTCATTGCTTCCTGCTCTATGCAGCAAAATAATCAAAGACGGATTTTCAGTTTTTACTTTTGGTTCTCGAACCAAATAGTTTAAAATAGGTTTTGCAGTAGCTGATGTTTCCATCGCGATTAACATAAATAGATTGATAGCAAATTTCAATTTCATCGGAAAGACTCAACTTCTGGATTAACCGACAAGAGATTAGAAAACTCTATAACCTACTTTAAAACCAACCGCCAGGTGGGGCTTTGTTCGCTCTCCATCATTCGGGTCAATTTCCTTAGATGAAGAATCAAGTCCATCAATCCAAGGACGATGTACGGTATTTGTAAAGGTTAAGTTCACTTCACGAACTCCGAGGCCTCCAAAATACTCGAAAGATAATCTTGAGCCGACTTTGACAAAAAATCCAAATTTCAAAGTACCGCCTCGGATGTCCTTGTTTGCGTCTGCTAAGTCAGTTAAATAATTTCCATTGTAGTAATAATAGCGCTCTATAAATGTATAGGGTATATAAAATCCCTCGACAGCCGTGTAAAAGAAATATTTTTGTCTTTTGGAGAAAAGTACTTTACGAAGCTCAAAGTGATATTTAGAATAATGCTTGTCAAAAATATTTTTGGGATCTATCTCAGTGTAATTCAAAGTTTCGGGGTAGATGTAATTAAAAATACCACTCCGAAAACCATAATCAAATTCTACACTTAGCCCATGTTTACTGAAATTTGGAAAGAGTAACTCAACTCCAAACTGCCAAGTAGGTGTCTGTGGTGTCAAGAGAGTGGTTGGAGTCCACTTTGCAATCATTTGAAATCTTTCCCTCTTGGTCTCTTGTGCAGTAACCAAACCACAAATGAAGATTTGAACAAGAAGAGGCAGAAATTTGAATACCGAAGTTGCCTTCATCACGAATGCACTTTACGTTTTATTGATCGAGTACCGTTTTAAATCTCGCCAACAAAATACTAAAATGCAATTCACCCAATCTTCACGGAAGTCATCGTCAATGACCCCGCCACAGCTTTGTCATTAAACAAACTCACGGTTTCATTCTCTTCTTTCAACGCGAGTGCATATAATAATGGCATGTAATGCTCCGGTGTAGGAATCGCGAGATTGAAAGCTTGCCCTTGTGAACGAAAGTTGATCAATTGCTTGTGATCATTTGACTTGATGAACTGTTTCATCTTATCACTCGCTTC
>CAZECP010000064.1:8879-28622 GCA_964510765.1 uncultured Ohtaekwangia sp.
CCTACTTCTGTTTTCTTGATAAGATTTTTTGTTTCCTTCGCTAACTCAGGACTTCCTGGAGCCGGATACTGCACAGCAAATAATTCTTTCGGAAAGCCACCGAAGTCGTGAATGGTTGGCGGATTCTGGATGGCAGTCACAAACGTGCCACGCGTTTCCCAATGTGCCGAGACGCAGAGTATCGCATTTGGTTTTTGAATTTCCTTCGACACGGTTCTAAATCCAGCAACAAATTCATTTTCCTCAATGGCGTTCATCGGGCTGCCATGACCTAAAAACAACACAGGCATTTTTTCCGTGTTGCTTAAAGGTTCGGTCATTCTATTTAGCTCTTTCAGTTTCATCGTTGCAAAGGGCAATAAAGTTAATGATTGAATAAATGTTTTACGATCCATCGATCAATAACTTTATTGTCCTATTAATAAAATTTTAATTAAGCCTGTTTTACGAACTGAACTTCAGCGGCAATCTTCACTTCTTCACTCACCAAAACACCACCGGTTTCAAGTGCTGCGTTCCAATTCAAACCCCAGTCCTTGCGATTGATTTTTCCGCTCAACGAAAAACCTGCTTTCTGATTTCCCCAAGGATCTTTATTTACACCGCCAAACTCCACATCCAAGGTTACTTCTTTACTCACTCCTTTAATGGTAAGAGTTCCTGTGAGCTTATAATTCTCATCATCTACTTTTTTGAGGGAAGTTCCTTTGAATGTAAGCTCAGGATAATTTGCTACATCAAAGAAGTCGGCACCTTTCAAATGCCCATCACGTTGATCTTCATTAGTAAAAATGGAAGCGGCATCGATCGTTACATTCACAGCGGCTTTGCTAAAGTCTTCACCTGCCGACTCCAGCTCTGCGCTAAATTTTCTGAATTCGCCTTTTACGTTGGTGATCATCAGGTGCTTTACTCTGAAAGTAAGTTCGCTGTGTGTGTTATCCAACACCCATTTTGTTTTTGTTCCAGTTGCTACTGTAGTTTCCATAAAAATTAATTGTTTAAGTTGTTTACGTTTTAATTAAGAGTTGATTTCAGTTGTTCAAAATTTTCACGACCACCCGGCATTTGCAGAAGCCATTGCATACGCTCCAGCATCCGGCTCACCGAGAGGTCACCTGCCACGATCGGATTAAATCCACATGACTGAAGCAGCTCAAACACCGTGGTGACAGCCGTTCCATTATTTCCTGCGATGAAGGCATCGGCATTTTCGCTGTGAATTGCAGGTGAAATAAATCTGGCAGCCAAGGCTGTGTTGAAAGTCTTTACCACTTTAGAATGGGGTAACATCTTTTGCAGTTCTTCGGCCGCGCTGGTATTTACCGAAGTAACCAACTCGCTGTACTTCTCGTTGAGCGTATTGGAAATACTGATCACGATTTTTCCGGTGGCTACTTCACGAATCCGGTCCGCTACGTCACGGAAGGCTTCATAAGGAGTTGCAAGAATGATGATGTCGGCTTCCCAACATGCATCTTTCGCACATAGAGCAGTTATTATTTCAGTTTTAGGATTGGCGAGTTCTGATTTTAACGACTCCAGTTCATCCATATTCTCCGCCATGAGCAACAAGCGATAGTTGCCTGATGAAAGATTTTTTGCAACGGTTGCACCCATCTTGCCAGTGGCGCCTACAATTGCTATTGTCTTTACAGTTGCCATAATTCGTCTTGTTTGATGAAACAAAATTATAGCAACAGCAAGCCTGTGTCATTGACATGAAATAAGAAAACACTTGATGTAGATCAATTATTTCTGGGCCACCTGCTTGCGGATGCGGCTCAGCGTTTCGGGGGTAATTCCAAGAAACGAGGCAATGTGCTGCTGAGAAGCTCTATTAATAATGTCCGGACAAGTGTCTATGAGTTGTGTGTATTTTTCTTCTGCAGAATGACTGAGAGATGAAATAATCCTTCGTTGCAATGCAATGATATGGTTCTGCATAAGGATGCGAAAATATTTGTCGATCACGGGTAACTGCTGCATCATCTCTTCCTGCGATTGTTTGGGCAACAAAAGTAGTTCACTATCCTCCAGTGCTTCAATATTAAAGTCGGAGCCTTCACCCGACAAAAAACTTTTCATATCTGATGCCCACCATCCTTCGGCAGAAAACTGCATCACATGTTCATGGTCGCGATCGTCAATAACATAACTTCGCAGCAGGCCTTTCTCAACAAACGCAATCCACTGGCAAACATCGCCTGCATTCAAAAGAAATTGCCGCTTTCGGATTTTCTTCGGGATAAAAAATTTCTTAATCGTCTCCGAATCCTTTGCAGAAAGGTCAACCTTGGATTGAATGCTTTTGATGAGTTGGGTGTGCATTTTTCTGAATGCAATTTAATTAGCTATCAATCAGTTTCAAATTAGGATGGCTAAATTCAGGATATAAGACAGAATGAGTTATGTGCCTTTACTTTGTTGCTCCAATTGTCTTTCCAAGAAATAAATCTAAATATCCACCTCCTTTAAATTCTGATATTACTTTTCTCATTTCATCGACAACCTCATCCTGCCTGTAAGGCAGTTTGGTTTTGTCGATCTTATCAATCGCTTCAAGACCTCTTTCTCTCCCATACACTACGGTTACAAGTAGAGCATACTCCAATCTTGACTGATGATCCTCGAGTTCTTTATTTGGCCAATTGTTAACTGTTTGTTTATAGAGTATCATCGCATTCTGAATATCCCCAAGTTTTTCATATGCCATTCCTTCCAGCGAAACGTTTTTGAATTCACGAATTTTTGATATTCTCTTAGCTGTTATCAGAGCCTCGTTGTTTTTATCCAATTGCCATAGAAATTGCAGTTGTTGGAAATTAGTTAAGTATTGAGAACTGTCCATTTCAATCGATTTGTTGATAAAATAAAGAGCACTATCAATATTGCCCTTTTGCTGCTGGTCAACCGCAAGGTTATTATATTTAACAGGTTCAGGTTTCGGCTTAGATTTCTTTTCCGTTCCACACCCGACAAAAATTACAGCGATTCCTATTGCCAGTGAAACTCTCATTTATGAAACTTTAATTTTAATCTTGATTGAACAATGTAGCAAAAAAATCGGAGCTCCATTTCTGAAGCTCCGATCGCTTTTAAATTTGTGTGTGCTTTAATTCTGCCACCAGGTGTAATCGTTGTAATACACCGAGAAACTCTTGCCATTGGTGGTCATCCAATCAAGGTAGGCATCATCGAGGTACAATTTGAACGACTGCCATGCTTTTAATTGAATCTCCGGATGGCCAGGATAAATAGTGGTGTTGTCGAAATCAAACAACACCTGAGGTTGCTGTCCATCCACAGTAATTGTCACGGTCATGTGGCCGGCTGTGCCTTCACCGCGCTTCATGTACATATCCAACGTAAACCATTTGCCCGTTGGAATGGGAGTTGTTCTGTTATTGTATCTCCAAATATATTTATAAGACATGGCAGCAGGTTGCATGTACTCTGATTTCAAAACCCAGTAGAGTGGCTGACCCGCGCCACTATCTTTGAATAAAGAAAGATTCCAGCGGCATGATCCGGCTACATCGCCATCCCAATTGTCTTGATGCTTGTTCCAGATTTCAAACAATTCAAACCAGGTGATCGAGCCGGAATAATTTTGAATGTAAGGGATGTCGTTGCTTAAATACATGCGCTGACTGGTGTGATAAACAGGAAGATCAACTCCGTCTTTGAAATTCAATGTCATCTGCGCGCGGGTTGTTCCGCTCACAGCAGGGTCGTCATTAAGCACAGTGGCAAACAATGCATTTCTGCCAGAGCCCGCAGGATCAGGAACAATTTTCTGATACGCATAGGCCGAACCGCCAATATCATTGATGTAAAATTCTTCCACATAAGGATGTGTCTTCAAACCGCTCCAGCCATTGAACATGAGGCTGGACCCGGATGGAGAAATCGTAACATTGTCCATGTTACCTTGAAAGTAAAATAAGCCGGAAGAAGGACTCAGTACATTGAAGGAAGATGAACTTGTAAGAGTTGTTCCATTTGAAGTAATCGTAATCGCCCCTGACTTTGCACCATCAGGAACTGTAGTGGTAATGGTTGTAGCTGTTGATGAGATTATCACCGCTTGAGTTCCATTAAACGAAACGGAAGGTGCTGTATCAAAGTTAGTACCGGTGATTGTAACAATAGCTCCAATCACGCCACTTAGAGGAGATACACCCGCCAGCGTTGGAATCTTGGTAGGATCAGGATTCACTGTCACTAACACATAATCCTTTGCTGTTGCATTTCGAGTA
Organism: uncultured Ohtaekwangia sp.; assembly: GCA_964510765.1. Classification (GTDB taxonomy): domain Bacteria; phylum Bacteroidota; class Bacteroidia; order Cytophagales; family Cyclobacteriaceae; genus ELB16-189. The sequence continues at coordinate 13,142 of CAZECP010000064.1, forward strand.
TCAACAGCCGTGAGCCAGAATTTGTAAGTGCCTGCCACCAGATTGGTAAGTGGGGTCACTTTGTTGGTAGGGCTAACAATAGTGTATGAATCAGGCCCAGATTCTTTCGTCCATTGAAAGCTCGTGATGTTTCCGCTCGATTTACTTCCATCCAATGTTGTGGAGTTGGTTGGGAGTGTGATAGTGATGTTATCACCTGCATACACATAAAGACTTCCACGCCTTGCTGCATCGGCCGCTGCCAACGGATCTTCTGCAGGTTTTGTACAGTAGGTGAACACAAGTGTGATGAAAAAGAGTAAAGCCATAGACAACAGGTTCTTTTTCATGTAGATTAAATTCTTGCCCAAAACTGTTGAAATGAACCTGAGTGATCTATTGCCAGTCGTTGAAAGGACGCGTTACGACAACCAACCAACTATTAAACGACATGAAGTGATGATGAAAAAATAAATTCAAATCTTACGTGTTTTGTACACGCGTTCACTCATTGTCGCATTGCTGCAACTCAAAGAGGGAATTGTTTGCTTGGCAGCTTTTTCTTGTGGTGCAGAAAAAATCAATCCGATCAATCGGCAAACAAGGATCGGTCAATACTTCTAAATGCTGAACTCAGTTCCTGTACCAGGCGAAATCATTATAGTAAGCAGATATGCTTTTGCCATTTGTGCTCATCCAGTCCAGGTATTTATCGTCAAGATATAATTTGAATGGCTGCCACGATTTCAAATGAATTTCCGGATGCCCGGGATAGATCGTTGTATTGATCACATCAAATAAAAGTTGACGCTGGCCGCCATCGGGTGTGATGGTGATGGTCATGCGCCCATTTGCACCTTCGCCCCGCTTCATATACATATCGAGGGTGAACCATTTTCCATAAGGTATCGGCACATTCTTGTTCACGTAGTTCCACATGCGTTGATACGCAATGTTGGCAGGTTGCATATATTCAGCACGTATCACCCAATAAAGGTGTTGACCAACTCCGTCATCTTTGAGCAATGAAAGATTCCATCGGCAAGACCCGGCTCCGTCTCCATCCCAGGTGGCAACATGTTTGTTCCAGATTTCAAAAATCTCAAACCAATAGGTGGCCGATGAATAATTTTGAAGATAATTAATATCAGGATTCAAATACATGCGATGACTTGTATGATAAATGGGAAGGTTGGTTGCATCCTTAAAATTCAAAGTCATTTGCGCGCGTGTAGTGCCGCTCACATTGGGATCATCATTAATTATGTGAGCAGCCATTGATTTTCTGGCCGGGTCAACGGGATCTTGAACTATCTGCTCAGTTGCATATTGAGTTCCTCCAATATTATTGATGACAAAGCCCTCTACAAGAGCATTTGACCTAAGAGTTGGCCAGCCGTTGAAAACCAGGCGAGAGTAGTTAGTAGTTATGGTTACGTTTTCCATCTTGCCTTTGAAGTAAGCACTCGTAGGTGGCGGTGGCAATATTGTAAACGCACTCGCACTCATCACCGACAAGGCGTGAGATGTTACGGTGACTGCTCCGGTGGCTGCACCACCCGGAACAGAAGTGATGATGCTTGTAGCTGTCGAAGAAGTCACCACTGCTCTAGTTCCGTTGAAGTCAACTAGTGGAGTTGCATCAAAATTAGTTCCGGTAATTACAACTACATTTCCGGCCGTTCCACACATGGGAGAAATACTCGAGATGGTTGGTGAATTAACCAGGCGGGCAGACTTGACCCTTACCGTAAGGTCATACGACAAACTTTGGTTTGAAGCGCCACGAACCGTGAGCCGGAAAACATAAATCCCTTCCACGAGATTAGTTGCTTTTGTGCTTAAAAGAGTCGGAGCCACAATTACATAAGGAGTTGGGCCGGAAACTTTCGACCACTGATAGCTGGTAAATGTCTGTTTGGTGGGTATCAACAAACTTCCATTCAGGGCAACTGCACTATTAGGCAAAGTAGTGGTAATATCTGTTACGATAGTACGAGAGCTGGCATCGGGATCAAGCGTTTGATTGTTGATCAGAGGATCAGTGGCGCAAAAGTTCAATGCAAAAGCAATGAACAAGAAAGCCGCTAGTGCCGGATTCTTTTTCATGAAGGTTGGTTGTGTGTGGGGCAGCGAAATTACCATTTTCTCTTTCCCAAACAACACAACCATTTACTTAAGTAAGCTATACGTTGAAAAAAAATTCTGGGTGAACAGCACCGTTAAAAAATCATTGAAAAAAAAGAAAAAGGATTAAAGAAATACTTTAACTGACTACGCCTGGAGATAGTTAATTATGCTTTCGGCAACCTCCACGCTTCCAAAAAATACGCCTGCCCCAAGTGTAACGTGGCGAACCGAAAGATTAGATAGTGCAAAAGGGAAAGCAGCTACCGAAGCAAAACTGAAACTCACCCCAACAAGAATCGCGAGGATGATGGAAGTAATTCCGCCCGGCACAAAATAAATCAGTGCAAGTAAAAGGAAAGTTGCAATCAAACCATAAAGCAAACTGGCCGTTACTCCAAACTTATTGATGTATCGAACAAGCGGCACCGCAGCAATTGCCGAGATAATTAAGACACCTGCAACCAACACAGCGGAATTGTCCGTAAATGTGAAACCATCTTTCGACAGCATCCAATCGGCCATATAGTTTTTAATGAGCGCACTTGCCAGCCCGAGAAAAAGTCCAGCGATCATTACTTTGAGATAATTATTTTCCTTTGAAGTTGCTTCGTCCACATCGCGTTCAAATTTGATAGCATGTGTGGTCTTTCGAAAGAAATATCCAGTGACAATAATAAGAGCACCACCCAATGCGAAAGTGCCCACTGGTCCGATGTAGTTTACAAACTCAATAATCAATGGTTCGAAAGCGGAAAGCAATTCGTTCGTCAGAACGATCAGCGCCATCGCAGCCGGAAGATCTTTTGCAGGAGCAAATAATTCCAGCATCGAATTGGCCGGGCTATGAAATACGTTCATGGAAATCAACCATACCACAATCATGAAAGGCAAAGCCGCGGTGAGGTTGATTGTGCTTTGCGCGCCAATCGTGAATGCGACCAACATAAATACCATTGCGGTAACACTTACACCAACGGTGAACACCACCAAACTATTTCCATTTTTCTTGATGAGCCTGTCACCAACAACACCGGCAACCGGGGGAATCAACACAAGAATCAAGCCTTGTGCGATGATGAGAAAAAGTTTAAGCTCGGTGAAATGAAAAATCTCTAAAACTTTGGGTTGATAATTATGGTATGCAATCCAACTGATGACAATAGCAGCATTAAGGGTCAGCAGACTGTACACTTGACTCCAATTTGTTTTAGGCTGGGCAACAGAAACAGGTGTGTTCATAGTTTATTTGTTGAATGCAAGATATACGAAGCGTTAACCCGTATTGGATTTCAAAGTTTTGAAATTAAACCCAATGCTTAATATCAACGCCCAAGTCCCAAGTCCGAATGGTCTGAATCCCAAATACCTCCTTCTAAGTCAGAATTCATAAGTTTCAATTTAATTCCCAATCATCACAAATGCCCCCCAATAATATGGTTCTTTGTATTTGGTCATTAACTGAAGTTGCGCTTGCTTGAATGCTTTTGATTTGCTTCCGCCTTTAGAAAGATTGGTGTAGAAGTTGGTCATCAAAGCCTGTGTTGCTGCATCGTCCACCTTCCACAAACTCATCACCAACGACTTTGCGCCAGCGACAATGAAAGCGCGTTGCAAACCATAAACGCCTTCACCCGCACGCACATCGCCAAGACCGGTTTCGCATGCACTTAGTGCGATCATATCTGTGCCATTCAAATTCAAATTCATCGCCTCATAAGCTGTGAGCACACCATTGTCATTGCTTTCAAGGTTTGGCATTGCTTCACCTTTGATTGTTTTGGAAGCTCCTGCCAATAAAATTCCTGAACGCAGCAGTGGATTGTTTTTTGCATTCTCCACATCCACACCAACCGCACCGCTTCCAGCATCTTGCAAAAAATATCCGTGTGTAGCAATATGTACGAGCGCAGGGCCCGACATGGATTTTAGTTTTGCCTCGGTTGCTTCCATTTGTTCAGAGAGCGAAACATTGTAGCCGGCTGTTTTTAAAATTCGTGAAATACCTTCCACTTCCACTTTCGTTCCGGGAAGTGCAGGGACTGCATCTCCACCATAATTCGGGAAACCGAGAAGGAATGCATTTTTCTTCGCAGTATAAACTTTCGTATTTTTAAGAGCTATAATGTCCTTTGAATTTCCAACGATGATGAAGTCAAATTGGTTGATCAGGTAATTTCCTGTTGCCGACTTCAGTGTATTCAAATTGATTTGATTGTAAACGCCATCCGGAGAAACATAAATTATTTTCTTTCCGGAAACTGCGGGCTCAATCTTTTCCCAGAATTGCTGATATGAATATTGATCAGCAATTTTTTGAATCACGGCATTCTTATAAAATTTTGCATAGCGTGTTTCCAATTGTGCGCCATTAGTCAGCACAACTAATTTCGGAGCAGCCGCGTTTTTGGTCAAAATAAGAACTGCATATCTTGAATCAGCCGTAAAATCTTTATCATACGTGCCGATGCGAACAATTTCAACCACTGCTTCATTGTCAGCAAGGCTCGAAGCAACATTTTGAAAAGTGATTTGTGAATTGGAGTATCCTTGCGAGAAGTCGGATGATTTTTCCGACAATGATCGCTCCATTGCATTGGCTTCTTGTTCAAGAGCAGCAAGATCAATCTTCTGATTATTCAAATCTGCTTTTGAAAGGGAATAGTAACGAGCCAGCGTTTCTTTTTTCTCAATCCACGCAAGATAATCCTGGATCAAATTCTGATTGCCGCTACTGAGAATCGCTTGCTTGATTTTGTTAGTGCTATTCAGGAGCAACGCTTTGGTCGCCATCTGGTAGTTGTACATATCATTTAAAATAGAAGGATCATTTGCATTCGCATCTAACGCATAATTGAAAAACCGTTGGAAGCGAGGCTGAAGCACATCCCAATATTTTGTTTTCTCTGCTTCGCTCATAGGGGGAAAATAGCGATTCACAAAATCGAGCGACTTATCAATAGCAGCTTTAAAATTGTCTTTCGCTTTTATGAGGTCACCTTTTTTCCAATACAGAATTCCCAAATCTTCCTGCGATTTCACATAGTCAGGATGGTTTTCTCCCAATGCAACAAGGCGGATTCCCAGCGCTTCTGTAAGTTTTGTTTCGGCTTCCGGAAACCGACCCTGTGTACGGTAAAAATTTCCAAGGTCATTAAGTACTTTTGCATAGTTCGGATTTTGCGGACCAAACCTTTTCAAATACACATCAGCTGAAGATTTCAGATAGCTCTCTACTTTGTCGAGCTTGTTCATTTGAATGTAAAGCAAAGCGAGGTTATTCAACACACCTGCGTAGTAAGGGCTCTTACTTGCCGTCTTCAGTTGCTTTTCAAGATTCAGGCAGATTGCTTCTGACTCAGCAAATTTTCCCATTCGTTGATAAAGGGAAGCAAGATTGGATTGAATGCCGGCTTTGTCATCAGCGCTTTTGTTGAGTGCATCCAGGATGGCTGAAGCTTGCTTTAATTTTTCGACAGCGGCATCATAGCGTCCGATCTTCGAATAGAGAACAGCCTGGTTGTTAAGCACTGTGGCATACTCCTGCGACTGATCTCCAATTTTATTTTTGATCACACCCAAAGCTTCACCAAAATATTTTTCCGCTTCATTATAGCGTGCTGTTTCCTGATAAAGAACTGCATAATTGTTCAACGATGAGGCGCCAGCTTTGCTATCGCGACCTAAACTTTTCTCACGCATCGATAGAGCGTCAGCGGTAAATTTTTCTGCTGTGCTATAGCGACCCATGGTGGCATAAATCAAACCCAGGTCAGCATGCACTTTACTATAATTGATATTGCTGGTGAGGCTGGCTGTTTCATATTGTGACTTCACATCAAGGAATTTTAATTCTGCCAATTTGTATCCTCGGGATGCATACATCTGCTCAGCAATATCAAGGTCTTCGCGAATTCGCTGCGCAGGCGTTACGTCTGATTGGTTCTTTAAATATTTGTTTGAAGCTGCTGAGGCCAACTTGGAAGCATCCTCATTCAAATCGTGGATGTTCATCAATCCTGAATTATCAATCACGGAGATGGCATAATTGAAATCGCTTGAGTCGAGTTTGTCGCGGTTTCTATCGATGCTGCTCACCGCTTCTTTTTTTACTTCTTTCTTGGCCTTCTCCAAAACCTTTTTCCCTAGATTGCCAAACTGCCCAAATGCCGATGTTGCCATAAATGCAGAGAGCACAACCCAAATTATTTTTCTCATAACTGTAGATTTAAAAATTATCACATTCACGATAAGCAGCAACCAAAGCTAGTTCTCCTTCTTTGCCCGGCTTTGCATTTCCGTGTTCCATGCCAAGCACTCCTTTGTATCCCTTTTCATGTAGATGTTTGAAAATGTTTTTGTAATTCACTTCACCAGTGGTTGGTTCGTTTCTTCCCGGGTTGTCACCGATCTGAAAATAAGCGATCTCTTCATAGCACTGATCGATATTTTGAATCAAGTTTCCTTCGTTGCGCTGCATGTGATAGATGTCATATAGAATTTTGCAAGACGGACTTTTCACGGCTTTGCAAATCATAAAACTTTGATGTGAGCCACGGAGAAAAAGTTCAGGCGTGTCGCTGAGAGGTTCAAGTACCATTACCAGCCCATGCGGTTCAAAAATCTCTGCGCCCTTTCTCAATGCATCAATTACATTGGCAGTTTGAATGTCAACGGGAAGTTTGCGATCGTAAAATCCGGGAACCACCGTCATCCATTTCGCATTCACACGCTTGGCTGTTTCAACGCTCTCTTTGCAAGTCTTAATAAAGTTGTCTTTAAATTCCTGCTTGCCCGATGTTAAAGACACCTTCCAGTTATCGCCACCATCCACCACGAACACACCCATCGTCATACCAAGTTGTCCCAGGGTCTTTTCGATTTTTTCCTGGTCGGCCACACTTCGCTTCAACATGCCGTTGTCTTCCACCGCACGGAAGCCTTGATCGGCCATAAATTTCAATTGATCAATAAAATCGGTGCCTGCCGAATTTTTGAACATGCCATCATGAGGGGCATAGTTGAGTTGAAAAGTTTTTCCTGCAGAAACATTTTTTTTTGTGAAAGCCTCTGAATTAAATGCCAGCGCTGAGGCAGCTGCCGCAGTCAGTCCGGATTGAATAAAATTTCTTCGGTTCATAGTGTAGGTGAAAAAAGATAAAACGACAATTAGTGTTTAAATTTCCACAAAATTTTCAATTTAACCTTTATTGTTTGGATGAAACTGTATCGTAATTTATGTGAAGCCGTGGTAACTTGCCTTGACAAGATTTTCATTCAAAACAAATATGCTGATAAGGTCATTGAAAAAACATTAAAGGAAAATCCGCGGTGGGGTGCGCGCGATCGCAGATTCATTGCCGAGACTACCTATGACATCGTGCGTTGGCACCGACTGTTTTACAGCGTGGCAAATTGCAAACCAACTGATTTCTGGAAATTGCTTGGGGTATGGTGCGTGTGGAACCAAACCGGTCTTCCGCCCTGGGATGAGTTCAGATCCATCGATGCAGGAAGAATTGAATCCAACTATGACGAACTGAAAGGCACGCGTAAGATCAGAGAATCGATTCCCGATTGGCTGGATGAATTGGGAGAAAAAGAATTGGGTAAAAAGTGGGACGATGAAATTCATGCATTGAATGAGGAAGCAAGCGTTGTGCTTCGGGTGAATACCCTCAAAATAAAAAAGAGCCAACTGCAGGCACAACTTGCAGACCAGGAAATATTTACCAGGAGTGACAAAGAATTTGCTGACGCATTGATTCTCGAACAACGACAAAATGTTTTTTCACTTCCTGAATTTAAAGAGGGATTTTTTGAAGTTCAGGATGCCGGTTCGCAACTGATCGCTCCGTTCTTAAAAGTAGAGCCTAGTCATCGCGTGATTGATGCTTGTGCCGGGGGCGGGGGAAAAACTTTGCATCTGTCGGCTCTCATGCAGAACAAAGGCCGCATTATCGCCATGGACACGGAGGAATGGAAACTTGAAGAATTAAAAAAGAGGGCGAGGCGTGCCGGTGCAGGAAATATTGAAACCCGTGTGATTGAATCTTCAAAAACAATCAAGCGACTTGAAAACTCTGCGGATCGTTTGCTACTGGACGTGCCTTGTTCCGGGCTCGGAGTTTTAAAAAGAAACCCCGATGCAAAGTGGAAGTTGTCGATTGACTTCATCGAAAAGGTGAAAGCCATTCAACAGAAAATAATTTCTGAATATTCCTTGATGGTGAAACCGGGTGGCTTGATGGTGTATTCAACCTGCAGCCTTTTGCCGTCCGAGAATGAAAAACAGGTGGCTGGGTTTCTTTCTGACTCAAAATCCTTTCAACTCATCGAGCAAGAAACAATTCTGCCAACTCACGGCTTCGATGGTTTCTTCATGGCGCTGCTCAAGCGTACTTAGACTCATTCTATTTACAAGCGTTAGGTCAAAAAAAGTTTTTGATGACCGTGACTAAAGTCACTTTTCTTTCGTGGTACTATCAGGAACTTTGAAGGAATGAAACAGCACTTGGTCGAGGTGAGTAAAGGTAGTGTTACCTAAAACAGGCACATTCGTATAGATGTTTAAACAAGTAATCGCACAATGATACGTTTCAAATTGAAAAGTCATGTTGGCCTGTTTCTGTTGATTACCGCCCTGGTAGGAGGATCATGCGTTCACGAACTTCCCGCACCGGTAGATACTTCTACGGGTGGTGGTGGAAATAATGGAGGCGGCAATAACGGAGGAGGCGGTGGCACCATCCCCATTGTAACTTGCAGTCAGGACACTGTGTATTTCACCAACACGATCCTTCCCCTGATTAACTCAACATGTGGCAAGAGTGGATGTCATGGATCTGTCAATCGAGGGGCGTTCAGCCTTACTTCTTATTCTAGAATTGTAAGCCAACTTGGCACCGTAAACAGATTAAACAATGCGCTGCAAGACATGGCCGAAAAGAAAAGAGACAGGCCCAGTCTTGATTATACTCCGCCTACAGCAGATCAAATGGCTCTATTAAAGACTTGGATTAACCAAGGAGCAAAAAACAACACTTGTAACGGATGTGACACTACACAATTTACTTTCGTTGCAAACGTGCAGCCGGTGCTTAACACCTATTGCCTGGGTTGTCACAACGGTACATCAGCAAGTGCAGGAGTAGATTTGAGTTCTCACACTGCGATCACCACTGAATTAACAACTTATCCTGGTAGGCTGCTTGGTTCCATTAAGTGGACAGCTCCTTACACCGGCTCAAAGCAAATGCCGCAAGGTGGCTCAAAACTTCCGGATTGCTACATCACTCAAATCAAGAAATGGATTGATGCAGGCGCGCCTAATAATTAATTGTTATGAAATTCAGCAATAAAATAGTTCAGTTAACACTTTTAGGAATTTTACTTGGTCTGCTTGAAGGTTGCTATTATGACAACGAACAAAAGCTCTATCATATCAATACTTTGGACTGCACACAAATTAGTGCAACCTACAAAAATGATGTTACGCCCATCATCACCAACAATTGCTCTACACCAAGTTGCCATAACTCAACAGGTGCGGGTGGCGTGATACTATTGACGTATGACCAAACGTTTGCTAAACTTGATCGCATTAAGCAGCGGGTGCTCGTGGACAAAACTATGCCGCCCAACGGGGCATTAAATGCTGCTGAGTTAAATATTATTCAATGCTGGATTAATGCCGGTGCACTTAATAATTAGATATGAAAAAAATCATTGTAGCTGTTTCATTACTTGCATTGGCAGGTGCCGCCATTGGATTTTACCTCTACACCAAAAAACCGGCAGACATCAGCGACTTAAAAGAAGATTTCATATTGACAGCCGAAGAACTTTCGGCCGCATTCAATGACGATGAAACTGCAGCCACACAGAAGTACACAAACAAAGTTGTTCTTGTTACGGGAAAAATTTCAGAGATAAAATCAGATCCACAAAATCCATCTGTGCAATTGGAAGGAAGTGATTTTTTGACTGGAATTACCTGCAGCCTCTATGCAGATGAGTTTTCAAAGGTTCAACAACTAAAAAAAGGAACACAAATCAGTATCAAAGGAAAATGCACAGGAAAACTAATGGACGTAGTGCTCAACAATTGCAGACTTAATCAAACAAAATAATAATCCAATCTACCATGTCACGAACCATTCTCATCATCGTCTTTGCTTTCATCAATTCGGTAAGCCTGATCGCTCAGGAAAGATATTTTACAAAAACCGGTACCATCAGCTTTACTGCCGGCACTCCGCTGGAAGATATTGATGCACTTAATAAGTCTGTCACTAGTGTAATTGATATTACCACAGGTCAAATCGAATTTGCGGTACTACTGAAAGGATTTGAGTTCAAACGTGCATTGATGCAAGAACACTTCAATGAAAATTATGTGGAGAGTGAGAAATTTCCGAAGTCAACTTTCAAAGGAAAGATTACGGATGCAAGCGCTATAAATTTCAAAAAAGACGGATCCTATCCGGCAACCGTGAAAGGCACCTTGGAAATTCATGGAGTCAAAAAAGAAGTTGAAACAAAAGGCACAATCAAAGTTGCAGGTGGTGTGATTTCTTCAGAGTCAACCTTCAAAATTCTATTGGAAGATTATGCGATTAAAATCCCGGGAGCAGTGAAAGACAAAATCTCACCTACGGTGGAAATCAAAACCGATTGTATGTACAAGCCTCTGGAGAAAAAATGAAAATACTCTTCAAAATATTCCTGGCTGGCTTCTTGCTACCGATCCAAAATCTGGTGGCGCAAGATTTACTCGACCTGGTGGAAGACAAACCAAAGAAAGAATTCACGTCCAATGCTTTTAAATCTACTCGCATCATCAACACACATTCGGTGGAGTTTTTGGGAGCGGGTGTGTTGGATGTACGCATCCTTCATCGATTTGGAACTTTCAATGGCGGGCTGAACAATCTTTATGGTCTTGATCAGGCAAACATGCGCTTGGGTTTTGACTATGGTATTTCAAAACGATTGATGATTGGAGTTGGACGAAGCAATGTGAATAAAGAGTTGGACGGCTTCATCAAATATCGTTTGATATGGCAAGGCACAGGACCAGGCAGTTTACCATTCTCGGTTGCTGTTGTCTCCGGTGCCACCATGATCACCATGCCGTGGTCAGATCCCAATCGGGTTAATTTTGAAACTTCACGACTTGCCTATTATTATCAAGTGGTGATCGCAAGAAAATTTTCGGAGAGCTTCACATTGCAAATCACTCCGTCTGTTGTTCACACGAATCTTGTGCCACTTGAGTCCGACAAGAATGACATTTATTCCATCGGTATTGGAGGACGCTTGAAACTTAGCAAACGTATTTCTTTTAATTGGGATTATCATTTCATCTTGCCCGATTATCAAAAAACAGGATACTATAACTATGCAGGCATAGGTTTCGATATTGAAACCGGAGGCCATGTATTTCAACTTCATGTAACCAACAGCGTGGGCATGAACGAACGCGCTTTCATTACCGGAACAACAGACGACATTTCAAGTATGGGCTTGCGATTGGGATTTAATCTCTCCCGTGTTTTCACACTTACGCACAAAGACAAAAAATAAATCACTTCTGTACCATTCTCCGAATTATGATTTTATCTTCACGTTAACTTACGTAGAGATAAAATCATGATTCGCTTATTCGCACTTCTATTTTTAGTCAGCTCATTAAGTGTTGCACAGGATTTCAAAAACTACGAGCAGACGATTCCTGGCTCTTCGATAAAATTTCAGATGGCTGCGATTCCTTCCGGTAGATTTCAGATGGGAAGTAAAGCCATCGTGGCTGACAATGACGAAAGTCCTATGAAAGAGGTGGAGGTTTCTTCTTTTTGGATGGGAACGAAGGAAGTAACTTTTGCCGAGTGGGATTTATACTTCAAAGATTCGCAGCTTCCTCAAGGAAAAAATCCAGATGGGATTACGCGCGCCACTCCGCAATACATAGACCTCACGTGGGGCATGGGCCGTGATGTCAATCATCCCACCAACAGCATGAGCCAGGCAGCCGCGATGATGTATTGCAAATGGCTTTATTCAAAAACAGGAATATTTTTTCGTTTGCCAACAGAAGCGGAGTGGGAATATGCGTGCAAAGCAAACGCTGCTCCAGTTAGCATGGATGCAAAAGCACTTCAAGAATACGGCTTCTTCAAAGACAACAGCTTAGGAAAATTCCATCACGTAGGAGAAAAGAAACCAAATGCCTTTGGATTGTATGATATGCTTGGCAACCTGAGTGAGTGGACACTCGACCAGTACGATCCAATCTATTTTCAAAAGATGGAAGGCAAAGATCCGTTGAATCCACCTGCTTCTAAATATCCGAAGGTGGTAAAAGGCGGTTCCTATCTCGATACCTCTACCGAACTTCGTTGCTCAAACCGCATCGCCTCCAATGCAGATTGGAACAAACGCGACCCACAAATTCCAAAAAGCAAGTGGTGGCTTACGGAGGGAATGTTTGTGGGCTTTCGCATTGTGAGACCGTTCAAACAACCTGGTAAGGAAGAAGCCGAAAAGTTTTTTGCCTTATATCTGAAATGAGTTAAATTCACTTCATGATTCAATCTCCCTTATCTGATAATCTGGATAAAGTAATACAGACTTTGAAGAAGCACAAGGTAAAAAAAGCTTATGCATTCGGATCCGTTTGTTCACCGGCTTTTAATGAAGAAAGTGATATCGACATCCTGATTTCTTTTGACGGACAAGAACCATTTGAAGGTTATTCAGAAAACTTTTGGGAGCTTGAGGATGAATTAAAGCGAATTTTGAAGCGAGAGATTGAATTAGTCCCTGAACATACTTTAAGAAATAAATATTTCATTGATCGTTTAAACAAAACTAAAATTCCTCTGTATGAGTGATGACATCAAGAAATATCTTTTGGATATTTCTGAAGCAATCCATTTCATACAGCAGCAATTCATTGAAAAAAAAGTTTATTCTGATTTTCACAACAACGAACTATTAAAAGCTGCGATTGAGAGAAAAATATCTATTATCGGTGAAGCATTGAATAAAGCTTTGAAAATTTACCCCGAGCTACCAATCACCAATAAATCAAAAATTGTTTCGATCAGAAATAGGATCATTCATTCTTACGATTCGGTGGATGATATTCTTATTTGGGAAGTCGTCATCAAGCATTTACCCATTTTAAAATCAGAAGTAGAAAACCTAATGAACCATTTATGAAAAATACTCAAACCACTCGCAGGGAATTTGTAAAACAAACTTCTCTCCTCGCCAGCTCACTGATGGCACTTCCCATCGTATCAAACGCGAGCAACTTCAACTCCTCTGTTGACGATTCAATTAAAATAGCATTGATAGGCTGTGGCGGACGTGGCACTGGCGCTGCCACACAGGCTCTCCTTACCAAGCAAAATGTAAAACTGGTGGCCATGGCCGATGCCTTCCGCGATCGCCTGGATGATTGTTACAAATATTTATTATCAGATGATAATGACGCAGGAAGTGTGAAAGACAAAGTAGCCGTACCTGAGTCAAATAAGTTTGTGGGATTCGATGCCTACAAAAAAGCAATTGCCTTGGCAGACGTTGTGATCTTAACAACACCTCCCGGCTTCCGCCCGATTCATTTTGAAGAAGCGGTAGCGCAAGGCAAACAAATATTTATGGAGAAACCGGTTGCCACTGATCCTGCTGGGATAAAAAGAGTTTTGGATGCAGCAGCCATCGCGAAGCAAAAGAAATTAAATGTAGTTGTTGGCTTGCAACGTCACTATCAAAATTCCTATCGCGAGTTGTATAAAAGATACAAAGAAGGAATGATTGGTGACATTGTTTCCGCGCAGGCGTGGTGGAATAATGAAGGTGTGTGGGTAAACCCTCGCAAATACAATCAAACCGAAATGGAATACCAGATGCGCAACTGGTATTACTTCAACTGGCTGTGTGGCGATCACATTACCGAGCAACACATTCACAACATCGATGTGATCAACTGGTTCAAGGGTTCATATCCCGTGAAGGCGCAAGGCATGGGCGGTCGTGAGGTGCGCAAGGGCAAAGAGTACGGTGAAATTTTTGATCACCACTATGTAGAGTTTCAATATGCAGATGGAAGTATTCTCAACAGCCAGTGCCGCCACATCAAAGGCACTTACAGCAAAGTGGACGAGCAACTGAACGGAACAAAGGGAACTATCTTCTGCGGCAACGCAAACATTCTCGATCGCAAAGGTGCAACACTTTATCAATACGATCGCTCGAAGGAAAACAATCCATATCAAACCGAGCACGATGAACTCTTTGCAGCCATTGCGAAAGGTGAATACAAATTTGCCGATGCAGAAAACGGAGCGAAGAGCACGATGACATCCATCCTCGGCCGCATGGCTACCTACAGCGGACAAGTGATTGAGTGGGACAAAGCCATTAATTCTGGCATCAGTATCATGCCAACCAAGTATGATTTTGATGCGATGCCTCCGGTGCTGCCCGATGCAAATGGATTTTATCCGGTGGCCGTTCCAGGTGTGACAAAGTTTGCTTAAAACGAATCTCTGAATCGAATGCCTTGATGATCGTCAATGAAATCATCAAGGCATTTTTAATTTCAACCCTTTATGAAAAAACTATTCCCGCTCGCGTTCGCTGTTACTCTGTTAAGTTGCCAGCAGCAACATTTTGATCTCATCATTCGCAATGCAAAAATTGTTGATGGCACAGGAAATCCTGCTCTTACTGGAGATGTAGCAATCAATGCAGACACCATTGCAGCCATCGGTAATCTACATTCCACGAAAGCGACAAAGGAAATTGATGCGAAAGGATTAGTGCTCGCGCCCGGTTTCATTGACGCTCACAGTCACCATGATCGTGGACTGGACGAAAATCCGGATGGACTAGCGGTAGTGAGTCAAGGTGTGACTACGATAGTGGTGGGACAAGACGGAGGCTCTGATCTTCCGTTGAAAGATTATTTCAAAAAGCTGAAAAATGCTCCAGTAGCTGTTAATGTGGCCTCGTACTCTGGTCACAATACAATTCGCGACCAAGTGCTTGGAAAAGATTTCAAACGCAAAGCCACGGCCGAAGAAATCGAAAAGATGAAATCACTTTTGAAAGCCGATATGGAAGCAGGTGCGCTCGGACTTTCAACAGGGCTGGAATATGATCCGGGAATTTATTCTTCGAAAGAGGAAGTGCTTCAACTCTCTTCGGTGTTGAAAGGTTACAATGGAAGATACATCAGTCACCTGCGCAGTGAGGATAGATATTTTTGGGATGCATTAAACGAGATCGTTAATATTGGCCGTGAAATAAAAATCCCCGTGCAGATCAGTCACTTCAAACTGGCGATGCGCGGTTTGTGGGG
>CAZECP010000065.1:0-27746 GCA_964510765.1 uncultured Ohtaekwangia sp.
AGTTGGAGTGAAGCTTCGATATATCGGGCTAAAAAGGGGGAGTTATAGCCAGCTACAGGCCAGCTACTAGCCACCTACACGCCAGCTACTCTTAAGCCAGAAGAATGCGTTACTGATAGCTATTACCCGTGCTTTCAAAAAAGCACACTTCACATAGATAGTTCTCGGAAATAAAGATAAATATGCTCCGCACTCCCATGCATGTGCACCGACCTTACTGGACTATGCCGGACATACACGTGCAAGTGCTCCGAACCTCCGGGTTCCTCGCGAACTTCCACCTTCCCAAAAATCCAATCACCGGGTTCATCTCGTAAATATACCATCGAACAACCAAATAAGGTCGTTGACCAAGTGAGTTTGATATTTAAGTGATAATTTCTTAATATTGAATAACATTTTTTAAATCAGCTAATTATGAAGCAGTTTCCAATCCAATTCTTTCACGTCAAGTTGGGGATTTTCGCGTGGATTGTATTTCTGGCGTTAATGGCTGGGATCGCACTTATTTTTTATTCAAACTAACAAAGTAAAA
This sequence comes from uncultured Ohtaekwangia sp., assembly GCA_964510765.1. GTDB lineage: Bacteria > Bacteroidota > Bacteroidia > Cytophagales > Cyclobacteriaceae > ELB16-189. The sequence continues at coordinate 536 of CAZECP010000065.1, forward strand.
GCCATGCAATCCAAAGTAAACATTCGTGGTTATCACCGGGCAAAAGTCTTTGTAATCATCGTAGCCTGTTCGGTCATCTTTATGGCCATCTATCGTTTTTTTGAGTCAATCTCTGCCTAATTAATTGCAGGTAAGATTGCCCGATAGTTTTTAAAAACCGCGGCTGGCATTTTCCTAATTTTGCTTTCTAAAATTCTTTCTATGCGTTCAAGATTGCTGGTAGTTGTGTTTATGCTTTTCTCTCAAACTGTTTTTGGTCAAAAGCAGGACTCCCTTCAAAAAGCAATTTACCAAACGGCACTCCAAAAACTGGGGCAATCCAACTATAGCGAAGCCTACGCACAGTTTACTCAACTCATCGCTACCGGGTTTGTCAACAAAGAGGTTTTCGTGAAGCGCGGCATTGCCAATTTTCAACTCAATGATTTCGAGAAAGCAAAAGCCGATTTTGATGAAGCCGTAAAGTCGCGGATAAATACGCAGGAACTTTTTGAATACCGCGGGTTGACCAAATATAAGCTGGACGATTTCAGCGGAACTTCTACCGATTTGGAAAAAGCAGTCGCTATGGGCGCGAAGAGTTTGGATGTTTTCTCCGCGCTGGCCAACTCTAAATTTAGGTTGGAAAATTTTAAGGATGCTATTACCAACTACGACAAAGCAATTGCTTTAAAAAAAGATCCTATCCTGCTCAACAATCGCGGAAAAGCGAAAATGAATTTAAAAGACCTTGCAGGATCGGTGGCAGACTTTTCAGAAGCGCTCTCTTTGAAACCGGATTACGACAAAGCGATGGAGAATAGAGCGGAAGCCAACTTTCAACTCAAGAACTGGAAAGAAGCAGCCACGGATTTTGATAAGATCATTCAATCAGGGCGCAGCGATGTGGAATTGATTCAAAAAGGTGGAATTGCAAAGTTCGCGTTGAACGATTTCAAAGGTTGTGCCGAGAGCCTGAATAAAGTCGTTTCCAAAGGTGTGAAAGACAAGGAAGTTTTTCGGATGCTGGGACTAAGCTTGTTTTCAACGAGAGATTGTAGCGGATCAGCGCAAGCCTTGGAAGCAGCCGTCTCGCTGGGCGTGAGTGATAAAGATGTATTTGAGAAATTGGGAACCTGTCAATACAAAAACAAAGACTTCGCGAATTCAATTCAGTCGCTCGGACGCGCAGTGGGAATGGGCGCTTCGTCAAAAGAAATATTTCTGATGAAAGGCAATGCTGAGTTTCAGCAAAAAGACAACGAGCACGCAGCCACCGATCTGGAAAAAGCCATTTCGCTCGGAGCCTCTGACTTTGAAGGATTCAAAAATCTTGGCGATTGCAAATTCTTAAAAAATGATTTTGCCACAGCGATTAAAAATTACGATCAGGCCGCTGCACTTTCGCAAAACGATCCGATCCTTTTCAACAACCGAGGCAAAGCAAAATTAACACTAGGTGATTTTGCGGCATCCATTCCAGACTTCGACAAGGCATTAAGTTTGAAAGCCGATTATTCCAAAGCATTATTAAATCGCGGTACCGCAAAGTTTAATACATCTGATTTTAAAGGAGCATCGGATGACCTGGATAAAGCAAAAACAACGGAAGGTGAATCAGCAGATCTGCTTAAAATGCTCGGCATCTCAAAATATACGCTGAAAGATTTCACCAATGCAAAACCCCTATTGGAGAACGCTTTTAAAGCAGGCGTGAAAGATGCGAAGGTTAGTTTATATGCGGGCTTCTTGCGTTTTGAATCAAATGATTTCAAAGGAACAATCGAAGCGCTCAATGCGGCCGAAGCAGCGGGCGCAAAGGAAACTGACCTCTTTGACAAGCGGGGAAAGGCCTACTTTCAAACAAAAGATTTCACCAATGCGGCCACCAACCTTGAGAAGGCCGTGCAGAAGGACCAACCTGATTTGATTGCAGTGGAAGATTTAGGTTTGAGTTATTTACAAATCCAAAAAGACAAAGAAGGTTTGGCCACGCTTGAAAAAGCAATTCAAGCCGGAAGTAAAAATAAAGACGTTTACTTTCAGGCGGGTAATGGTCGGTTCAAGGCTGAAAATTTTACAGGAGCAATCGAAGCCTACGATAAGGCGATTGCGCTTGGTTACAATGACGAAATCATTTACAACAACCGGGGCAAAGCAAAACTCAATTCAGGTGCGGCAAAAGAATCGCTCGCTGATTTTGACAAAGCCATTTCTATCAAAGCGAATTATGCGCAGGCATTGAAGAACCGTGCGACAGCCAATTATAAACTAAGTGATTGGCAAAAAGTAATTGCGGATGTCACCACTTTGGTTGGGTACAATCAGGCGGGAGCAGATGAATTCACCTACTCCGGGGTTGCCAAACTCAATACAAAAAGTTTTCCTGGGGCAACCGAAGATTTGACCAAGGCAATCTCCGCGGGAGCCAAGGATAAATTGGTTTTTAGTTCGAGAGGTTGCTCTTATTTTGAACAAAATGATTTTGCAAAGGCACTTGCCGATTTCAACAAGGCAATTGAATCCGGAGAAACATCAGCCGAGATTTTCTTTAAAAGAGGTGCAAGTAAATACCATGCACAAGATTATAAAGGAGCTCTTCCAGATTTTGACAAAGCCGTCAACACTGGCTATACCGAAGCGCTGGCTTACGATATGCGCGGCTTCTGTAAGTTGGATGCAAAAGATGTGGACGGAGCATTGAATGATTTCAATTCAGCGATTGAAAAAAATCCGAAGTTATTTCCGGCATTCTTCCATCGGGGTGATGCCAGGTTCAGAAGCAATAATTATTCAGTAGCCGTTCAAGATTATACAACGGCAATTAATGGTGGCATTGCCGATCCGGTGATTTTCAACAATCGTGGTAAGGCCTATTTCAATCAAGATCAATTGAATGAAGCGCTTGCCGATTTTGGAACTGCCCTCGCAAAGAAAGCCGACTATGCAAAGGCATTCGAAAATCGCGCAGCCACTTATTTGAAATTGAAGAAGACGGAGGAGGCTATCAAAGATTTGAGATCGTATGAGAAGCTGACCGAAAAACCTGACGCAGAGTTTTACCAAAAACTCGGTGACGCCTATTTTGAAATCAAGAATTATGTGGCGGCCCAGGAATACTTCGAAAAAACCGTTGCAGCCGGAAACCGGGATAAAACTGTTTTATTCCGACTCGGGAAATGTCAATCCGAGCAACAGGATTTTCAAACAGCCATTCGCAATTTTGATGAAGCGTTGAAAGGTGGAGAAAACACAGTGAACCTGTTTTTAGAACGGGCACGTGCCTACATTGGCATCGACAATAAAAAATCTGCGCTTGATAATTTGACAAAGGCTTTGGCGCTTGACCCTAACAATACAGATGTTTTGTTTAACAGTGCGGTTATCAAAGAAGAGAGCGAGCAATTTGAGCAGGCCGTGATCGACTACGACAAAGTCCTGCTTTTGAATTCAAAAGATGCCGCAGCTTTTGCCGGTCGCGCCAACTGCAAATCTGAATTGGGTGATTATGGCGCTGCAGTTTCAGACATGGAAGATGCCATTGCCATTGACGGGAAGAACGCTTCCTTCTACAAGCAGCGCGGAAATTTCTACTACCAAATGCAGAAGCAACCAGAAGCCTGTGCCGATTGGAAGAAAGCCGTTGAACTTGGCGACAAGAAAGCGAAGTTCTCCGTTGATCAGTATTGTAAATAAAAATCTCTCATCCATCCGGCCAGGAAAGATTTTAGTTACCCGATGATTTTTATCAGCGTTGAAGTATTGCTTCAATTGTTTTGACCTTCATGCGAATAATATCATCTCTCAAAAGGAAATAATCTTACATCCGTCTGTAAGCTGCTGAATTAACAGACAGAATGCTTATTACAAATACGAATTTTACGTTATCAATTGAAAATAATTTTATGAAAGCGTGGTTTGGATTTTTCTTTTTGATGGTGTTTACTTTCTCAACTGCAAATGCGGAAGAAATCCTAAAAGGTAAAGTAGTGAATGTGATTGATGGTAATACATTTGAAATGATCGCGGATGACAACGAGACATATAAAATCATGTTGTTTGGTGTGGATAGTCCTGAGCTGGAACAAGAGTACGGAGATAAGGCAAAGAAACTCCTCGAAAAACTTTTGTTGAATAAAAACATTACTGCCAGGATTCAAGGTAAGGACAGAAAAGGAACTCGCCTTGGAATTACGGAAGTCAATGGCGCTGATGATGCGCGCATCGAATTATTGGAAGCCGGACTTGCGTGGACGGCCGAGCGAAACCCCATTCAAGACCTGGAATCCATTCGTGAAAAAGCAAAAGAAAAAGGTAAAGGGTTGTGGAAAGAAAATGAACCCACTCCTCCCTGGATTTTCAGACGACAGCAATCGATGCTTCAACCGAAGTCGATCTAAAATAAAAAGCACAACACCACGTTATACCTCAGCTATGCAAAACTTAAAGCTGAGGTTTTTTATTGCCATCGTGGCAATCACGATTTCTTTTGCCGGTCGCGCACAAGACAACACACTTGGCGATCGCAAAGAGAAAGAAGAAGTAACAACCAGGACTTCGAAGAAATTTCACAAGGTTCGTCTTTCGCGAAAGCAACGATTGCTGTTGCGTCATCCCAACGTGAAGCACTCGGCAGAATATGAATTCTATGCACGCGTAGAGAAAGTCGCGAAAGAAAAACAGAAGACGTTAAGAAAAATGGCAAAACCACAGTATTCCAACTTCCTCTACTTCGGCCATAAGAATCCTCCCAAAAAACATTTGCCCTTCCAGATGCGTTACTGCAAAGAGTGCGGCATAAGGCACTAAGTGAATAGTTATTGGGCATTAGGCGTTTGTGGTTGGCGAAGTCGGTGATAACTTAAGGCCCGGTTAACTATTACCTTTTTACCCGTTAACTTTTCACCGCCAATTCCTTAAATTTGGGAAGCTAATTATTACGCTTTGTTCGAAGAATTCAAAAATGCGTTTGACAGGCCCAACAATGGGCACGTGCAGTTGATCATTATCAATGCGGTCATCTTTATAGTTCTGGGAATTATCATGGTGTTCTCCACTATTCTGGGTTTTGAATCCGTGTTCGCCATCATTCACAAACAGTTTCAAATTCCAGCAGCTTTTCAAAGCTTTCTTGGTCGCCCGTGGACTATCCTCACCTATTCCTTTGCCCACGACCTTTCCGGAATCATACACATCCTGTTCAACATGATTACGCTGTATTGGTTTGGCAGGCTCTTCGTTGAATACCTGGGAAGTGATAAACTGATTGCACTTTATATTTTAGGAGCCATAGCTGGAGCGATTGTCTATCTTCTCTCTTACAACCTCGTCCCCTTTTTCCAAAACCAAATGATAGGTCATGAGATAGTTATGGTAGGAGCTTCTGCGAGCATTAACGCCATCGTGGTGGCTGCAGCAACACTTTTGCCGGATTATACTTTCTTTCTTTTGCTGTTCGGACCAGTTAGAATAAAATATATCGCGGCCATCATTGTGTTTCTTTCCTTTCTGGGAACGGTGGGCGGAAATGCGGGTGGAAATCTTGCCCATCTCGGTGGCGCACTGATGGGCTTCATTTATATCAAGCAACTTCAGGCAGGAGTAAATTGGGGAAGCTGGGTAACAAGCACAATTGATTCTTTTAAGAATCTTTTCAAACCCAGGGCGAAAGTAAAAGTCTCTTACCGCAAAACTGAAGCGAGACAGAAATCATCTGATTTAAAAACCAAGAAAGCTTCACAGGAAGAAATTGATGCCATCCTTGATAAAATATCCGATCATGGCTATGAGAAACTTACTAAAGAAGAGAAAGAGAAGCTCTTCAATGCAAGTAAAAAATGATTTCTCAACTGATTGATCTAAGCCACTCCATCGAACATGGCATGATCACCTACAAAGGTTTACCTGCTCCCATCATTTGCGATTATCTAAGCCGCGAGGATTCAAAAAAGTTTTATGCGGAAGGAACAGAATTTCAAATCGGAAAAATTGAAATGGTCTCGAATACAGGAACGTACATCGATTGCCCGTTTCACCGATATGCAGATGGAAACGATCTCTCACAAGTTGGACTTGAGTCGGTGGCGGAACTGGAAGGTGTTTATGTTGATGCGGTTAATCAACAAGCTATCGGAAAAGAATTCTTTCAGAACTACGACTTAAAAGGAAAGGCCATCTTGATAAACACCGGTTGGAGCAAACATTGGCGAACCGATAGCTATTTTGAAAACCATCCGTTTCTATCAGAGGAAGCCGCTACCTTTTTGGTTAATGCCGGGGCAAAACTGGTTGGTATTGACAGTTATAACGTGGATGACACTCGCACCAACGCGCGCCCTGTTCATTCTGCCCTGCTAAAGAACAATGTGCTCATCGTAGAACACATGACAAATTTGAATTTACTGAAGGGTAAGAATTTTCGTTTCAGCGCAGTGCCACCAAAATTTGTTGGCGTAGGAACTTTTCCCGTAAGAGCTTTCGCGAAAATTATAGAGTGATCACTTTGCTTTGGTCACAGCGCGCATCGGGTGGTATTCGTAACTGTTCAATCCATTGGCCGGATCTTTTTCAATCAATTGCTTGAGATAGTCTTCGCTTTCAACTTCCACAACGGCAATACCATACCCTCCTCTTGCGTCCATGACCGGGCCAAGTACAATTACTGTTTCATCTTCAATGTATGGCTTCCAGTAAGCAACGTGCTGTGCCATGATTGCACGCTCAGCTTCGGTCATATCCTTCATGAAGGAAGCTCGGGGTGGATTGAGTTTCAAAAAGAAATTCATTTTGCAAATTAACTTGGCAATGACTTGGCAATCAGAAATGCCGCAGCGGCAGCAGCTGCGCCAATCAGCGTAACACGCAATGCTCCTTTCAAAAGTGGCTGACCTGTTAGCTTACTTTTTATCAAACCAAAAACAACAAGACAAAGTAGCGTTATAATTGAAGAATAAATTAACCCGTCATGAGCAGTGTTTGTAAAAAAATAAGCACTCAACGGAATCAGACCGCCAACAACATAACTTACTGCAATGATAAATGCACTTTGAAGTGCCCGGTTTTTGTCAGGTCGTTCGAGGCCAAGCTCAAATCGCATCATAAAATCGACCCACTTCTTCGGGTCCTTCGCCATCTCGCGCGCAATCGTCTCTTGCAACTGATCGCTTATCCCATACTCGGCAAATATTTCTTTCGTCTCGCGTATTTCTACTTCATGAAGGCTTGCAATTTCTTCGTACGCGCGTTGCTCTTCAGCATCGTAGTGTTCAATCTCAGTTCGTCCAGCCAAATAGCCACCGAGTCCCATAGCAATAGAGCCAGCTGCTATCTCCGCAAGTCCTGCTGTGATGATGATGCCTGTATTATCTACAGCACCACTCAAACCGGCAGCCAATGCAAAGGGCACCGTGAGCCCATCGCTCATGCCAATCACAAAATCGCGGACCTTCTCCGAAGACTTAAAATGTTTTTCTTCCATTTTGCGAAACTATGATTTTCCTCTAAGAAAAGAAATGAGACCGCCACGAAAGGAAAATAAGAACTACTGATTTCTTCCATAACGGGCGTTCGCCTCAAAGAAAGAAAACAGCGCGTTGAGGATTGAACCCGAATCGCCAGAGTGAGTTACGTTCTGGTTATTTTCGTTGAACTTGGTAAGGATTTTATAAAATGTTGAATCGCTGATCGAGAAGCGATCCTCCAACTCTTGTTTTACCTCAGGATTGGTAACTATATCCACGTACACTTGCGTGCTGGATAATTCTGCTTTCAGCTTCTCCAGTTTCCTTTTTTCCCTTTCGCGTTTTGAGAAGTAATCGAGATTAACTGCAGCGCCACCTTGTCCATTGGGAACGGCTCCATACCACGGCACTGCTTTGCTTTTTATTTTTAACGATGGCTCATGCTTCGGATTCAAAATCAACGGCCTGCCCCGAACAGTGATTTCCTTCAACATCACAGGTTGCTCCGCCAATCGAACAAACATAACATCGTCATCCACATAAACGGGAGTTTCGTACCGGCCATAACCCACGCTTGAAAACACAAGTGTATCTGTCGGAAATACACTAAGAAAGAAAATTCCCTGGGGATTTGTGATTGCTCCCTTATTTGAATTTTTCACCTTTACGTGAACATTGGGTAGCGCATTTAACGTAACCGAGTCAACCACGATACCTTTGATGCTCTGCTGCGAAAAAGCAGTTGAACAAAAGAAAATAAGAGCAAGTATTCTCAAAAATCCTTTCACACAGTTCAGTTCAGGTAGCAATATAGTTGGTAAGAGGTTGAAAGTGGAAAAATAGTTTGACCACTGATCTATTTTGATTCAATTTTCTTTAGCAATCAACTCAGTCATTCATCATTCAACATCATCGGTCAATTTTTATTCGCCAATTGTCCACAAGCGGCATCAATATCTTTCCCCCGGCTTTTTCTTATCCGTGTCGTAATGCCATGTCGCTCCAGCAAATCCATGTACATATCCAACACTTTTTCATCTGCTTGTTGAAATTCTCCATCATCGATGGGATTGTATTCGATCAGGTTCACCTTGGACGGAACAATTTTACAAAACTTCAACAATGCCTCCGCATCCTTCATGGTATCATTCACACCTTTCCAAACCACGTATTCAAAGGTCACTTTGCTTTTTGTTTTTTGATACCAATAACGTAAAGCCTCGGCTAATTCCTCCAAGGGGTTGGTGTCGTTGATCGGCATAATTGAGGAACGCGTCTCATTTAATGCCGCATGAAGTGAAACAGCGAGATTGAATTTCACCTCATCATCAGCCATCTTCCTGATCATTTTTGCAATGCCAACTGTTGAAACAGTGATTCGCCTGGAAGCCATGCCTAAACCCTTCTGGTTAGTGATCTTCTCGATGGCCGTAGTCACGTTCGCATAATTCAAAAGTGGCTCGCCCATTCCCATGAAAACAATATTGGTGAGCGGCCTTCCAAAAAACAATTCTGCTTGCTCCTTGATTGCCACCACCTGGTCGTAAATTTCATCGGGGCTAAGGTTGCGCATGCGCTTCAGTCGGGCGGTAGCGCAGAACTTACAAGCCAGTGAGCACCCGACCTGCGATGAAACACAAGCGGTAATTCTCTTCTCAGCAGGAATCAATACCGACTCCACAATCAATCCGTCATGCAACATTACCGCATTTTTGATCGTGCCATCCGAACTGCGCTGCATCTTATCGACTTTAATGTGGTTGATCACAAAATGAGTTTCCAAAAGCTGTCGGGTAGCGAGCGAAAGGTTGGTCATCTGCTCAAAGCTCTTGGCCGATTTTATCCACAGCCAATCATAAACTTGCTGTCCGCGAAAAGGCTTATCACCTTGATCCACAAAGAATTGCTTTAACTCCTCGAGTTTCAATTTGCGGATGTCGCGTTTCTCAATTCTAGTTTCGGTGGCTACCATTTTGGCTGCAAAGTTAAGGAAGAATGTGCACTGGATAACCATCTCAAAAAACCAAACTACCATCCTTCAAATTCCCCTCGAATGGGATTTAATTTTCTCACGGTAAAGTCTATATTTGTCAGAGTTCAAATTTTCAACTTATGCTGATATTCACTTCCATCACTGCTTTCACTATAGTGATTCTCTTGTTGGTAGCCGTGCTGATCATTGCCCAGAAGAAATTGGTTCAATCCGGTCCTGTAAAAATCCTGATCAATGGTGAGAAAACCTTGACTGTTTCTGCCGGAAGTTCGCTACTGACAACACTTGCCAATGAAAAAATATTCTTGCCCTCTGCCTGTGGTGGAGGCGGTACCTGTGCCATGTGCAAATGTGTGGTTGAAGCGGGTGCCGGAGATGTCCTTCCAACTGAAATGGGCCATCTCTCCCGCCAGGAAAGAAAAGATCATGTGCGCCTTGGCTGCCAGGTTAAGGTGAAGCAAGATCTCACTATTAAAATACCTGACGAAATATTCGGTATCAAGAAATGGGAATGTGAAGTGGTCTCTAATTACAATGTTTCTACTTTCATCAAAGAGTTTGTAGTGAAGCTTCCTCCTGGTGAGACGTTGAAATTTGAAGCCGGTGGATACATACAAATTGATGTGCCTGTTACGAACGTTGATTTCAAAACAATGGATATCGCGCCACATCCCGACCTTGGCCACAAGCCGGATGTATTTCAAAGCGATTGGGACAAGTTCAAATTGTGGGATTTGAAAATGAAAAACGAGGAGCCGATTTTCCGCGCATACTCAATGGCAAACCATCCTGCAGAAGGGAACATTGTGATGCTTAATATTCGTATTGCGACTCCCCCCTGGGACAGGGCGAACAATAAATGGATGGATGTGAATCCGGGTATTTGTTCTTCCTACGTTTTCTCGCGCAAACCAGGAGACAAGGTAACAATCTCAGGGCCTTACGGAGAATTTCATATCAACAAAACACAACGTGAAATGATTTATATCGGTGGTGGTGCCGGTATGGCTCCACTCCGTGCACAAATCTTCCATTTGTTCCATACGGAAAAAACAAATCGAAAAGTTTCGTATTGGTATGGCGGTCGCTCGAAGAAAGAACTTTTCTATACGGAACATTTCCGCGCCATCGAAAAGAATTTCCAGAATTTCAAATTTTACATCGGGCTATCAGAACCACTTCCTGAAGACAACTGGAAGGTGAAAAAGAATCTTGATGACCAGGAAGGTGATGGATACCTTGGATTCATTCACAAATGCTTGTACGATAATTATCTAAGCAAGCATGAATCACCCGAAGATGTGGAGTTTTATTTGTGCGGTCCACCACTAATGAACTCAGCCGTTTTGAAGATGCTGGATGATATGGGTATTCCAAAAGAGAATGTGCGCTTTGACGATTTTGGTGGCTGACAACCTTTGACGCAATATTTAAGCCTCGACTAAAATCGAGGCTTTTTTATTTGACGTAAGTTTGCTTATCGATCTCTTTTGTAAAGTGGCAATTGCACTGCCGATGCAAATGATTCTGATCCAATCAAGCCTTCTTTACTAAAAGTCCAGACAAATAGGAATTTTATCAGGTGATCTTTCTGAATCCTTTTAAATGCATCTAGCAAGAGCTTCTTCATAATTCCTTTTCTTCGGTATTCTTCGAGCACCATCGCGGAACAGAGGTAGAGCGAGTCATATTTCTCATCCAAAGGAGTCAATTCGTAAAGTTAGCGCTCAGATATTTTACCTTCCAGGAATTGACTCATCAGATTGTTGGTAGTTGGAATCAACAACAACCACGCAACGGGACCATGACCGTCATCAAATTCAGAAACAGTCGCTGGGTGAATCTCACGCAGATGGCCGAGCACTTCCTCATTGATATCAAGTTGGCTAGCATCTTGCCTGGTGGCGAAGACTTCATCCGCCAATTGAAGCATGCGTTCAAAGTTGGAAAGAGGCATAAATAGAAAATAAAAATTTCACAAAGATCGTTCGGCTTCCATTGCGGCCCAAACGAATGTCAGGTATTCGTATTGGATTTTAATAATGATTGCTGCTCATAACTTTGATCATTGTAATATTCTTATAATCTTCGCAAAGCTGAATCAAACGTACCCTGAAAAAAATCGTCTCAATATTGATGATTTGTCTGTTCGCCTTCAACCTGGGAGGTTATTATTTCGTGTTTTGGGTATTGAAAAATCAGGCCGATAATCAACTATCTGAGCAACTTGATAACAGTACTTATAAAGACGGTGAAACTTTTGAGATTAAAATTCCCTTAACACTGCCATATCCCATCCAGCAAACAGATTTTCAAAGACAGGATGGTGAATTTGTGTATCACAATGAGCATTACCGACTCGTGAAGCAAAAGCATGAGGAGGATACACTTACCATTATCTGCATTAAGGATTCAAAGGCCAATCTGCTGGCATCTGCCATGGCCGAATTCAGCAGTAAGACCACTGGTGACTCACAACAAAAGGATGGGGTTCTATTTTCTGGAAAGGTTTTGCAAGAATATGAGCCCTCTTACTCTCTTAACATGATTTCATTTAAAGGCTGGAGCCTTGATACAGCACACGGATTTATAAATCCCGGTGTTTATTCGCTCCCTTCTGAGCGTCCCTCACCACCACCAAAAGCATAGACCGATTCTCACACGCAGAGCTTTGTTGATGACAAAGCTAATGGCCATCTGACCGTTGGCCCTATTATTCATTTTCCAAACATTCAATCTTCCAACCAATGAAAAAGAATTATACTATTCTCCAATTCATACTATTCCTGCTGATCTGCTCAAAAGTATTTGGCCAAGGATGTGTAGCCGTAAGAAACCTTACACCGGGTGTAGCCGGGGCGTACAACCAACCTGGTTCCTGGCAACTCTCGATGAACTATCGGTACTTTCACTCCTATAAACATTTTGTCGGCACGGACGAACAAACTCAACGAACAGCACAAGGCACAAATGTGATCAATGATGACAACTCTATCATCCTTGGTGCCAATTATACACTCAATTCAAAATGGAGTTTCGGTGCCTCTGTTCCACTTCTTTATATCACACGCTCATCTTTATACGAGCATTGGGGAAACACGCCCGGAAATCCGCGCTTCAGTACCCATTCACAAGGGCTCGGTGACATTCGCCTCATGGGTTACTACACGCTCGCAAATACCGACAAAATGAGATTGCAAGTAGGTATCGGAATTAAACTTCCAACCGGCAACTACAACTATCAGGATTACTTCCACAGAAAGAGTAGCCTTGGTCAAGACTCTTTGGTGAATAACGTTGTTGATCAATCTCTCCAGCCGGGGGATGGAGGTATTGGAGCCATCGTTGACTTTAACCTTAACAAGATGCTGAATTCAAAGCTGAGTTTATATTCAAATGGAACTTACTTGTTCAACCCGAGAAACACCAATGGCATCAAACGTAGCGCAAGCCCCGGAACAATTCCTTTGTCAAATGAATTTTCAGTGGCTGATCAGTTTTTTGCACGTCTTGGCGCTCAAATGCAGACGGGTTCGTTTGTCTTTGCTCTTGGAGGACGTATCGAGGGAATCCCCGCACGTGATTTGATCGGATCTTCCGATGGTTTCCGCAGACCGGGTTACATCATCTCGGGAGAGCCTTCTGTTTTTTACATCAAAGGAAATCATACCTTCGGACTTAACGTTCCCGTTGCTATCGTGAGAAATCGCACCAAGAACACAATCGATGCACAAAAAACAATGGAGACCGGAAAAGATGTTCATGGCGATGCTGCCTTTGCAGATTATCTCATTTCAATAACCTATGCTTTCAGGCTAACAAAGAAAGTGGCAAATCCATTTGCTCCAGTTGACACATCCCGGTAATTAAGTGCCATTGCTAAAATGAAGAGCCACTCAACCTGGCTCTTTTTTTATTCATCCGCTGATCATGATTTTGGGGAAGCCGTTACTTTTTCAGAATTTCGCTACAACAAATTCGCCATGGATCTAACCATCTTTTTTTCGCCTCTTGACGAGTCATTGTATTCTATACCCTATCCCTCAAATTCCTTTTTCAAAAACATCCAGGTGTTCGGAGAAAAAATGCCTGAATACAAAGGTGCGCATCTTGCGTTAATTGGCGTGCGGGAAGAACGGGGCACCCGCAATAACCAAGGTACAAGCAAAGGACCTGACGAAATTCGTAAAAAGCTTTTCAACTTGAAGAAAGGAAGTGGATCTTATAAAATTGTTGACCTCGGAAATTTGAATCCCGGAATTGACCTGGATGAAACGTACACGCGTTTGAGCGAAGTTTGCCGCATGCTGCTTGAGGTAAATGTGTTGCCGGTGATTCTTGGCGGCTCACATGATCTTGATCTCGGCCAATATCGTGGTTATGAAGAAATGCAAAAGCTGATCAGTTTTTTAAACGTGGATGCGTTTCTGGATTTGGAAGACGACAAAAATGAACCTGCCTCAAAGCAACACGTGCATAAAATGTTGTTGCACGAACCAAATTATCTCTTCAGTTACACACACCTCGCACATCAGGCTTATCTCACCGATCCATTTTCGCTTGGCGTGTTGGAGAAATTAAATTTTGAAGCGCATCGCATCGGCCAAATCAGGACTAACCTAACAGAAATGGAACCTGCCATTCGCAATGCCGACATGCTTTCATTCGATCTCACAGCCATCAAGTCATCGGATGCTCCGGGAAATGCAAATGCACAGCCATTTGGTTTGACCGGAGAAGAGGCTTGCCAGATTTGTTGGTATGCAGGCATCAATGAGAAACTAAGTTCTGCCGGGTTTTACGAATACAATCCCGACTATGATGATGCGAACAAAAAAACAGCATCCGTTATCGCCACCATGATCTGGTATTTCATCGAAGGCTTTTATCATCGCAAGCACGAAAATAATTTCAAGTCAAATGATTTTTTGAAATACGTTGTCTCCATGCCGGTGCAACCCGAAACGATTGTTTTCTACAAAAGTAAATTCACCGAAAAGTGGTGGATGGAAGTTTCACAAAACAGAACCGGGGCAAAATATGCACGTAACACGATCGTTCCTTGCAGTTACAAAGATTATCAAACTGCGACCAAAGGTGAATTGCCAGAACGATATATCAATGCGTTGGCGAAGATGTAGAGCTAATTGCGGCCACCTTAGCCCAAGGTTAAAACCGGGATCGCATCAAGTAAATCCAAACTACTACAATCACTGAGATCGTAATCGAAAAAATAAAATGCGGATTTTCTAAATTTAAAAACGCAGATATTGATTTATCGACATTGTTTAGTCCTATAAAAATCACAAAGCCAAGAATTAAAAACAAAACCACGTTGTACCAGCTTGCATGATGGTAGGCTGCCGGCATGATTGTTTTATCATTCACAATCAAAATCAAGAACAATGCAATCAACGGAAGGATCAGTCCATTAATTGCCTGCACAATTAAAATAACCGGAATAGGCTTCACTCCGCTGATACCAAACAGAAAACCGATCGACAACACGAGCACCCACGCAACGTTGGAATACCTAAGCTCATTTTCTTTCACAATGGATCGAATAATAATGGTGGCCGCATAAGGAGCGGTGATAGCAGAAGAAAAACCGGCAGCGAATAAGCCCACACCCAATGCCCACGCTCCTTCTTTTCCAATTTTCAATTCAAAGGCCCACGCTAGTTCTTGAAAAGAAGAAAATTTTCCAACTAAAGTTCCAGCCAAAAGAATCCATGCCGTAATCAATCCACCGATCAGAACGGACACAGTCAATCCGACACGCATCAGCGAAACAGTTTGGCCTTTGCTTATGCCTGAGCTGATGAATAAATTATAAGGAACGATAGTGGTGCCAACCAAACCGAGAACAATCAATTCAGATCCTTGCGGCCAGGAAGGCACAAAGCTTTTTATCATTATATCTGTCACATTCAAATTTCCTTTTAACGCCAACATTAAGAATGCAAGTCCCATCATGGCAACCAGCAAAGTCATTAACCACGAAATCCATTTGGCGCGATTACTCCATAAAACCAAGGCTGACGTAATCGAAATCAGTATTGTCAGGATTTTTCCATTGCCGTCTATCAAAAGTGAAATTCCTGAAACTGCTCCGAGAATATTCCCTGCTTCATAAGCAGCGCAACCAAGAATTACCGAAACGCCAACAACCCATTTCAACCAAAAACCTTTCGGTTCTCCAAACTTAACCTGTATTGCCTGGCTGAAGGAAAGACCAGTGGCGATCGTAATCCGTGCAGAAACTTCCTGAAGTAAAATGCAGGCAATGGTAGCGAACACAACGCACCAAAGCAAATCAATCCCAAATTGTGAGCCAGCAGTTACTGCTGTTGTAACTGTACCGGGGCCTATAAACGCTGCTGAAATTACTGACCAAAGTACAACGCTGGAGAAATTGCGAGGAGCTTTAGAAGTGCTCATCAATCAAAGCACGTTGTTCAGTTGTTCTTTGATTTTCTCCAACTCCTCCTTCATGTCCACCACAAATTTTTGAATGGCTGCATCGTTTGCCTTGGAACCTATTGTATTTATTTCGCGGCCAATTTCCTGTGCAAGAAACCCAAGTTTCTTTCCGTTGGACTGTTTTTCTTTCAAAAGTGAAATAAAATAATCGAGGTGAGTTTGAAGCCGCACACGTTCTTCGTGTATGTCAAGTTTCTCGATGTAGTAGATAATTTCTTGCTCCAATCTGTTTTTATCAAAACCTTCATTTCCAAAAAAATCAACGACTCCGTCCTTTATTTTTCTTCTAATACGCTCAACACGAAGCGGATCTAACTTCACAACTTCTTCCAGTCCTTTTGAAATGGCGTGAATGTATGATTCCAATTTAGATTCAAGTGATTTACCTTCGGCAATTCGGAATAAGTCACAAGCGTCAATTGTTTTATTCAAAGTTTGCAACACACTATCCCACTCTTCAGGAGTGATGGATTCAGAAGCACCATTTTGTGATGCTTCAGTGGCACTCAAAGCAAGTTCAAAAATATGATCGGAGTTTGCATTTACTTTTCCAGCCAGCGTTTTAAGTTCATTGTAATTGGCGGCAAACAATTCTTCATCATACTTTTTTACCTTCTCACTTTGATTGGACGATTGGTATTCAACAGAAACAGAAATCTTACCACGTTCAAGTTTATTGGAAACAATATTCCGGATCTCATTTTCCTTATCTGAAAGTTTCTTTGGAAGCCGCAAATTCAAATCAAGAAATTTTGAATTGAGGGATTTTACTTCCACAGAAATTTCTTTACCTAACGATGACGAAGTGACCAGTCCAAAACCGGTCATGGATTTAATCATAGCAATTACTTAAAATGCGAAGGTAGAAATTTTAGCTCAGTAATTTCTAGAAGTCGAAGCCGAGAGATACCTGCAAACGAGGATCCTGCACTTTGTAGTTAACGGTTGGCCATGCCAGGTCAAACTTCGCGTAGTAACCAAACACCATCGTGCGGAAACCTACTCCATAGCTGTAAAGCCAGGGGTTCAGGTATTCTTTAATCTGAATATCGAAAGGCACGCCAGTTGCCCCTTGCTTCACTTCCCGGATCACACCTGTATTCGCTGAACCGATCGGGATGGGGCCTGTCCAACTGGAGCCAATATCAAAGAAGGAAATAAGTTGGAGATTTCTGAAAAAGTTGGATGCAATTGGCCCGTTCGTAAGCGCTCTGATAAGCGGCAATCTAAATTCTGCACTTCCCATTCCAACGCTATTCCCATACTGTGTCGCGTAATCAAATCCCCGAAGCCCGGTGGCAAACTCTGTAAACAACAAATTCTCATTGTAAACATTCACGGAATTTACGAGAGGGTTTTTCGATCCATTATAGTTGGTATTGTTGCCGATCCAATTGTCCATCCCACCGAGCAGATAGTTCTTAGGCGAATTTCCCATAAATGTTCCTGCATAGCCACGCACAGCAAATACAATCTCCTTGTAAATTTTTTGATAGTGCCGTATGTCTGCGTAGAAATGAGTGAAGCTTTTCTTAGAATTGCCGACTGCCTCATAATCTATGAAACTAATTTTGCCCCGGGTACCCTCAATGATATTTAACCCTGTCGAGATTGAGTTATCATAAACCACTTCTGCCTTAGCTCCTCCATAAAACTGCGTCTGTGAATCTCTAAATGTAGGAGGGCCTGAAGAAACCTGAATACTTGGTCCCCGGTCAACAAATTCAGTATAGCCAAAAAAGGGCTTAAAGCTCACGCGTGTTCTTACTGAAATTGGGTAAGATGCACCCAACTCAATTTTTTGAAAGGAATACTTTTGCAACTGCGGATTGGATTCTACCCCATGGGTCTGCCAATAAATAACTTTGCGATCAATCCTTGCACTGAAATCAACACGGTGCGGCAAATATTGAAACTCGGCATACACGTCACCACTCTTTAAATCGCTCCACGCAAATTGCAAACCTCCATAGAAACGATAGTTCTCCAGCATGTCATTCATTTGTGTTTCCAGTCGAACACTAAAGCCTCGAAGCTGATCCACCACAAAATTGGTAATCAAGTTTTCATAACTGAATTTGGGAGCATACGGAAAGGGGCCGGTAACTTTTGCAGTCTCGCGTGCCTTCATATAACGAGTGAGGAAAGTTTCGTTGCTCTTGGGCTTTGCTACCTCCTCTTCAAAAGCATAGTCTTCCGTGTTAACTGCATCCTTAGGTTTTGTCTCCACGGTTGGTTTAACCACTGTTGGCTTTGGCTGCTCTTTGACAACCACAGGCGGGGTCTCGTCAAAGCTGTAGTCATCAGTGCTGATCTCGTCCGTCTTTTTCTTAACGACAACCTGATTAGCCGTATCTTTCTTCGATACCGTGGTGTCTCTCCTGATTACTTCCTTGGGCTTGGGTTGTTGGGTTGTATCCGACCGCTCTTTTAACCGTGAGTTAATCAAATCTTTGATTGACGTAGCTTTAACAGGCTCCTTCTTTCTTCGCTCGGTGATCACTTTCGCCTGAAGAACTTCCTTTCGCCTGGTGGCAGGAGTAAACACTTGCCGATCCAAATTAAAATGCCTGTCAATGAAAATGTTTTCGTTCAGATCTTGATTAAGCACGGAGGTCATGATGTGATTATCAAAATTCAAGTCATAGTCCTTAATGCTTGTGTTAAAGTTTGTGACCTGCGCGTAAACGCCCGTGGTTGTATTGTACTTAAACAAATTAATGATGCCTCGTTGATCACTGAGGTAATAAAAATTATTTGCATCCTGCGCACGCGCATGAAAATCTTTGCTTAAAGTGTTTGTGACACGCTTTAACCTGTTGGACGTGGTGTCAATGTTGAACAAAAACAAATTGTAATAAGGTGAGAGTTTTTGAAATACTTTTACATCTGTTGACAACGAATCGGTGGTCCGGTTGGAACTGAAAACAATGGTATTGCTGTTCGGGATAAATGCCGGATCCAGATCATCAAAGGCATCATTGGTCAATCGCTTGGTGCGGTCTCTCCGGCTACTCAACAAAAACAAATCATTTTGTCCTTCAAAGTCAGCGCTGATAATTACAAGGCGGCCATTGTTAGAGAAACTAAAGCTGCGGATGTTACTGAATTTATCCAGGTCGCGTGGCAGTTTGCTTTTTGATTTCAAATCGTACAGCCAAAAAACATATTGACCATCCTTGACCCCGATCACTCCCAAAGTACTTGGGTCAGCCCAACTCAACAAGGGCACACGGTAGTCAACAGTTTGACGAATCACTTTGTTGCCTCCGCTTAGAATTACTGTTTCATTTCCATTCTCCAGCGACTTTACTTTCACAGTAAAGACCCCGCGATCATTTTCCGCATAGGCCACGCTTTTTCCGTCAGGGCTGATTTTAACGGTAGTATAGGTTATCTTCCGGTGTCGTTGTTTTGTAAATCGCATCGAGTCAGGCTGCCCCTTGTAGCTCTGTGCTGTTTTTCTTTCCATTCCTTTGTAATACTCCTTCCAATCATTCATCATTTGGCGGAACGGAACACCCAGTGTAATTAAAATGCTTTTTTCTTCATTGCGAATGATGCGTGTATAATTGAGAATATTATTGATGCTGCTCTTTCCGTAACGCTCAACAATATAATTCCATATCGATTGCCCTACCAATGCGGCATCTTTTCCTTGAAAGCGTAGCGCTTTGTTCACCTTTTTAGTATTCACCAATTGGCGCACATAGTCATCCATCTCTTCATTCCAACCGTGGGCCACATAATAGGAAGTGCCACTGATGAACCATTCCGGAAGATTCAGAAGAACTGAACTTTGAAACATGTCTTTCAGACTTCCGCCAAACATCATCTCATTCACCATGAGATCCGACATCTTGAATACAAGTTCTTCTTTAAACTCTTCGAGGTTTCCTGGATGGGCAATCTCCACGTACGGTTTTATAAATTCGGTCTCCCCGCTCACATTGAAGCGCGTGTGATTTAATCCAACATTACTTTGTTGCTGATCAGTAATAGAATTGTATAAAAAAACTTTTGTCTTCATGTAGGGATAGAATCCCAACAAATCAGTGATGCGGTCAAACTCACCTTCCAGATATTGGAGCGCTTCCTGAGCGAGTTTTCTTCGCTCGCCATAGAAATAGACATCAAAATTTTCAGAGCTTAAATACTTCCAATCAAATTTCTTGTATTGAATACGGTTCATGCCATAGGTCTCACTGGCCCGCTGACCGTTCGCCTGAAAAAGAACCAAGAACAAAATCGCAACCCCTAACAGCCTAACCCCTTTGATCATCATTTTTCATATTATCTCAACCCCGAATATAACGGATAAAATCGTTGAATATTTACTTCCTTCATTATTTCATCACCATCGGCTAAATGCTTTGCCAGCAGGCTGGAAAAATAAGGCGCAAGGCTCACCCCTTTCGTTCCTAAGCCATTGAATATGAATACATTTTTATGGTGCGGGTGGGGTCCTAAAATCGGTCTGCGATCCGGGCTGGTTGGTCGCACTCCCCAGCGCTGATCTATCACGCGATAAGGGATGGAAAGTAGTCCTTTCAATTTTTCTTCCAATTCCTCTCTTCCATCTTTCGTAACATCATTTACAAATGGCGGCTGCCCATAGGTAGCACCCACATTATAATTGTCTTCAAAACCCGGCACAATGTAAACTCCCCGGTTATAAATTGCTTTCGGAGTCTTTTCAAGGACGATCCCAAGCACCTCACCTTTCATAGGCCGAACGGGGACCCATTGAAAATAAGGGTTGATTTTGACCGATACGCCTTCACAGAATAGAATCCGATCTGATTCAAAATTCTCATATTCAATTTTAGAATCTGAAACATTCAGTTTTTGAAAATCAAATTCAGATTCCACAAAATGATTATGTCTGAAAAACCAATTTCGCGCGGCCGTCAAAAATGCATTTACATTTATATAACCTGACTGATCAATCAAAAGTCCGCCAAAAGGATTGTGTACTTGTTCGGGCCATTGCGGGTTTTGAAAAATACTTTTAATAAAGGTTTTGACCTGAACGGTCTCACTCTTCGCCATCCAGTCATTTTGCTCTTCGATGGTTTCAAATGGGCGATAAATCGACTGTGGAAAGAAAAACTTCTCACTCAATTCTTTTTCTACCCCTGAATAAAATTCAAACAGGTAAGGGAAAATTTTCTCAGCGAGCCACGATTTCTTTAAGAATTTTCCTGTTATCGGATTGAACAACCCTGCCGCCACGGTGGAGCAATTATTTTTCGAAGGCTGATCAATAACAACAAAACTTTTGCTGCGCTTTGCCAACTGAAGCGCGAGGCAAGAGCCCGCCAGCCCCTGTCCAACAATGATATAATCAACTTTGGTCTTGATTGGAAGACTATTTCAGTTCCTTGATCTTAATGCTGCGGAACAAGACTTTGTTGCCATGGTCCTGCAAAAGAATATGGCCACGCTCCGCCATTCCAAAATTTTCCCACTGCGCATATTTGCTGCGCGCGACAAGGGCTGCGTAGATATTCGAACCACGTTTGTATTCAACTACTTTATAACCATTCAACCAATGTTCAACCCGATTGTCAGGATAGACAATAATGCGACCGTTGTTCCACTCACCTATCTTGTGGCGGGCACGCGGATTCTTCTCCGAGGGAATCAAATCATAAAGTGAAGCAAGCGTTCGGTTGCCAACTACACCCATTTTTGCATCGGGATGTTTCTCATCATCCAAAACCTGGTATTCAAGTCCAATCGCAGAGCCGGTGTTCTTCTCTGTCTCAGTCACAAAATATTTCACACCACTGTTGGCTCCCTCTGTCAGTTGAAATTCAAATTGCAAATCAAAAGCAGCAAACTCTTTGTCGGTCACAATATCACCTCCGTTGGTGGATTCAGCTCCTGCTGAAGGTTGCACCACCAGACAACCGTCTTTAATCTCCCAGCCTTTGGTTGGAAAACTTTCTTTGTAAGCACCTCGCCAGCCTTTAGTAGTTGAACCATCCCACAATAAAGAATAGCCTGATTTTTTCTCTTGCTCCGATAAATGATTTGGAATAAAATCGGCAACGAAAATGGAATCCATCGGTGATGCTTTCAATCCTGTTGTTTGAATGCGGATGTTGCGCCAGCGGATTTTCTTTCCTGCATCTTCAGGTTTTTCAATAGAATGAACCTGCAACGCGATAAATCCTTTTGGAGTCAAATCATCAACTACTTGTGAGGTCGCTATTCCGTTGATCCATGTGCGAATGATCGGGCCGATGCACTCCACGCGCACTTTGTTCCATTCATTTTTTCTCAAAGCTTTCTTCGCGGGCAAATTATATTCAAGTGGGTAAAGCCATTCCCTTCGCGACTCATCATAAATGCCGCCCGTCCACGCACGTGCCGATGGATCGATCTCTACCTGGTATCCGTGCACTCTTCCGTTCCGGTATTCCGGCTTGCTCTCACTTCTCACTTGAATCCCTGAATTCATGTCGGCATCCAGTCTGAATTCCAGTTCGAGAATAAAATCGTCAAAAGTTTTTTCAGTGGCCAAGAAAGAATTTGGAGATTGAGCAACCGTAGTACCTACAATTTCATTTCCTTCTGCAGCGTAGGTGGCTGTTCCATTCACTTGCTTCCAACCGTCCAGGTTTTTTCCGTTGAAAAGTGAGGTCCACGATTGACCATGTGAATAACTTTGTTGAGCCAAACATAAAACGGAAACTAAGACAACTTTAAGAAAAGGGTTCATAGAAATTCGAATTGAGAGCACAAGTTAGTCGCAATTGCAGAAATAGCAATCGACATTTCTATGGAAGCGATCTCCTTTTCTCAAGCAAATGACTACCCCACTCTGAGAATACTAGACGTCCTGTGACAAAGCATTATACTATTTTCAAACGCAAATCTATTTTGGTTTTCAGGTAAAACTTTTCCGTCTGCCCAATTATGTCTTGAGCTTTCCTCCCGGAATTCATAGATTGACACAAATTACAACCCATGCGCAATCTGATCCTGTTATTACTGCTCGTCTGCTTCTCACTGCAAGGTTTCAGCCAAAGAAAGAAAAACGAAGCTGCACCGGAGCAACCAGCTATATCTTCCTTTCAAAAGAAAATTGCTGGCTTAAAAAAATATTCAGGCTACTTTGAATTCTACTATGACGAAAAACAAGACAAAATCCTTTTAGTCATTGATAAATTCGACACCGAGTTTCTATTTGTAGAAGGATTGACAGCGGGTGTTGGCTCCAATGACATTGGTCTTGATCGAAATCAATTGGGGGCGAGCCGCGTGGTGAAATTCGAACGTAGGGGTTCAAAAGTTCTCCTTACAGAATTGAACTATGGGTTTCGCGCAAACAGCAATAACGAAGCGGAACGCAAAGCCGTAGAAACTTCCTTCGCTCAATCAGTGCTTTATGGATTCTCCGTAAGTGAAGAAGAGAACGGCAAAGCCCTGGTGGACGCCACCGATTTCTTTTTGCAGGATGTTCATGATGTCATCGGTCGGTTAAAAAATACCGGAGAGGGAAATTATAGTTTAGACAAGTCGCGCTCTGCCTTTTACATGCCGCGCACAAAAAACTTTCCGCTCAATTCAGAATTTGAAGTCACGCTCACCTTCTCCGGAGAACCACGAGGAGAATATATCGAAAGTGTTGTGCCCAAACCCAGCAGCTTGACGGTACGCGAACATTTTTCATTCCTCCAACTTCCGGATGCAGACTACAGGCCGCGCAAATTTGATCCGCGCTCTGGCTATTGGGATATTTCTTATTATGATTATGCAACCCCCATCAGCGAGCCTCTGCAAAAAAGATTCATCACACGCCATCGCCTTCGGAAGAAAGATCCCTCGGCAGCAACCAGTGAAGCAGTAAAGCCAATTATATATTATATGGACCCAGGTGCACCTGAACCGATCCGCTCTGCGCTGATGGAAGGTGCCCGGTGGTGGAACCAGGCCTTTGAAGCTGCCGGCTATATGAACGCGTTCAGAGTCGAAATCCTTCCCGCTGACGCAGACCCGATGGATGCGCGCTATAACATGATCAATTGGGTGCATCGCTCCACGCGCGGATGGTCATACGGCAGCAGCATAACTGACCCACGCACGGGAGAAATCATCAAAGGGCACGTGGTACTCGGTTCCCTTCGCGTACGGCAAGACTTCCTGATTGCGGAAGGTTTGCTCGCTCCCTATGAATCAGGAAAACCGGTGTCTGAAGAAATGCAGAAAATGGCGCTGAGCAGATTGAAACAGTTGGCCGCCCACGAGGTGGGGCACACACTCGGAATCGCCCACGCCTATTCTTCCAGCAGTGAAAACCGGGCATCGGTAATGGACTATCCTCATCCAATGGTAAAACTAATGAATGGTAAAATTGATCTGTCGGATGCCTACGATGATAAGATTGGCGCCTTCGATAAAGTTTCAATCGCTTTTGGCTACCAGGATTTTCCTACTGGAACAAATGAAGACAAAGCACTTGACGACATTATTCAAAAATCGTTGAAAGACGGCCTCACCTTCTTGTCAGACCAGGATGCGCGGCCACTTGGAGGCGCACATCCCTATGCACACCTTTGGGATAACGGAAATGATCCATCCGATGAGCTGAATCGCGTGTTGGAAATTCGTGGGATAGCATTGAAAAATTTTGGCGAGAAAAACATAAAGCCAAACATGCCGATGGCAACTCTTGAAGAAGTACTCGTGCCGATGTATTTCTTTCATCGCTACCAGACCGAAGCTGCGGTGAAAATGATTGGTGGATTGAACTATCGCTATGCGTTGCGAGGTGATGGGCAACCTGTGACCGAATTTGTTTCTCCCCAACAGCAACAGAAGGCACTGGATGCTTTAATGAAAACGATTTCTCCATCCGCTCTCGCATTGCCTGAGTCGCTATTGAAAATAATTCCTCCGCGACCGATCGGTTATGGTCGGCACCGCGAAGTAATTAAAATACGGACTGAACTTACCTTCGATGCATTAACGATAGCCGAGAGTGCAGCCGATATGACTACAAGTTTATTGTTACATCCGGCACGGGCCGCACGGCTTTTTGAATATCACGCCCGCGATGCCAAACAGCCCAGCCTCGAAAGTGTTATCGAAAGATTATTGGCAATCACTTTCAAATCGACAACACCTAGCGGACTTGAGGCAGCAGTTCAAATTACCGTTAATGATGTGGTGCTTCAAAATCTTTTGAAGCTTGCCGCCCACAAGGGAGCCTCCCCGCAAGTAAAAGCAATCGCGCAACTTGAACTGGAAAAACTAAAAACCTGGCTCGAAACCAAAACAGCAGCAGATGAAGATTGGAAAGCTCACTATCAATATTCATTAAAGCAAATCAAAATGTTCCAGGCTGATCCTGAAAAATTCAAACAAGAGAACCTACTGAGCCCTCCGCCTGGCATGCCAATCGGGGATTCGGGTATTAGTTTTAAATGGTGTGATCATTAACTTTTGGTTTGATCAGCACTCGGAGCACGAAAGTTCTGACCGCAACCTCTAACTACACTTCTATTTAGCTATGAATAGCTGACAGATTTTGATACCTACTTTATGGTAAGACGGTTGGCATTTGTCCAAATGGATTCCATTATTCTATTCGGATTAACTTAGATTTACCCCTCAGTTTCCAGTATTTTCAAAAACAAGCTCAACACTTATATATTGTTCCCGGAAATAAAAATTAAATATGCTCTGCACTCCTGTGCAAGTGCACCGACCTTATTTGAATAAGCTTTCCACGCTTGTGCACATGCTCAGATGCACGGACAATTGCTAAGCACCCATGTGGATTTGCATGCATGGCTGATGCATCTGCAAAAATCATTTTTGCGAGTCTATTCAACAAACTGTGTCAAAATAGAAAAACACTAAATTGATACAGGATATGGAAGAAGAAAAAGGCGACTTCAACTTCAAGGAATTTGAAGAGCAAGCAATTAAGCGATTACGCGAAGGAAAATCGTTAGAAGGCAAGGATGGCGTTCTGGCGCCTCTGATTAAACGTCTTGTTGAAGCAGGTTTAAACGGAGAGCTGGAAGGCCATCTGGCAGGCTCAGCGAAAATAAACAGGCGCAATGGCAAAACAGGGAAACAGGTAAAGACAGCCTTTGGTAGCGTTGAGATAGAGACACCGCGCGACCGTAACAGTAGTTTTGAACCACAGCTACTTCCTAAACGTCAAACCACTTTGGGTGATGGTTTAGATCATAAAGTGATAGCGCTTTACGGCCTTGGCATGAGCTATAAGGATATCTGTAAGCACCTGGAAGAATTGTATGGGCTCACCGTTTCTCCGGCTACACTCAGCACGATCACCGACAAAATAATTGAAGAAGTAAAGTCCTGGCAGAACCGTCCTTTAGAGAGTGTCTATCCTTTCGTTTGGTTAGATGCCATTCATTACAAAGTAAAAGAAGACGGTGCCATAAAAACCAAAGCCGTGTATTGCTTACTGGGTGTGGACAGAGAGGGCATCAAAGACTTATTGGGCTTATACATCTCAGAGAATGAAGGCGCGCGTTTCTGGCTCAATGTGTTGGCCGATATTCAGAACCGGGGAGTGAAAGACATCCTCATTGCCTGCATCGATAATCTAAAAGGGTTCGCGGAAGCAATTGAAACGATTTTCCCTAGGACAGAAGTGCAACTCTGTGTTGTCCATCAGATCCGTAACAGTACGCGTTTTGTAGCCTCTAAAGATATACGACCAGTGATGAAAACACTTAAGGAAGTGTATGAAGCTCCCTCAAAAGAACAGGCTGAAAAAGGGCTGGCAATCCTCGAAGAAGAATGGGGTACAAAGTATCCGGCCATGATCAAGAGTTGGTTTAACAACTGGGAGAGGCTGAGCAATTACTTTAAATACCCAAAGGAAATCAGGCGCATCATCTACACCACCAACATCATCGAATCCTTTCACAGTCAACTCCGAAAAGTCACTAAGAGCAAGCGTGTGTTCAGTTCAGACATGTCGCTATTCAAACTCCTCTACTTAGTACAAGCGAATCTAAAACAGCAATGGGAAGGGCCTATGAAAGGATGGAAACTAACCTATGCACAGATGATGATTCTCTTTGAAGAACGGATGACGCAACACTAACAAAGCTTGGGTTTTATGAGGCATAAATTCTTGGAATGGGCTGTTAAAATAAACGTGCTACTTTTGATAGCACGTTTGGACCATTCCAGTCAGTTGAGTTATTCCTTCATCGGGTGCTCCCCAGCAGAGCCGATGTCCGCTTCACTCAACACAACAAATTTAACCAACTGACACAGTTCGTTGAACAGACCC
>CAZECP010000066.1:0-27459 GCA_964510765.1 uncultured Ohtaekwangia sp.
AAATTTCTCCGGGTTGCGGATTACCTCCGCCTCCAACTAACGCAACATCTGAAATTGTGTGGTGGGGACTTCTGAAAGGTCGTGTTGTTAAAAGTGTTCCATCGGCTCCAACCTTTCCGGCAACGGAATGAATCTTTGTTGTCTCAAGGGCTTCATTTAAAGTGAGTGGAGGAAGAATGGAGGGCAATCGTTTTGCAAGCATCGTCTTTCCCGCACCGGGCGGTCCAATCATAATGGCATTGTGCCCACCGGCTGCAGCAATCTCCAAAGCTCGCTTGATGTTTTCCTGGCCTTGCACATCTTTGAAATCTGTTTCGTAGTTGTTGAGTTTACTTTGAAAGACTTCGCGTGTGTCAACTACTATTGGTTCAATTTTTATTTTACCTTCAACAAAATCAACTGCTTCTTTCAAGGTCTCTACGCCAATGATATCGAGGTTGTTGACAATGGCAGCTTCCTTTGCATTTGACTTCGGTAAAATAAATCCTTTGAATTGCTCTTTGCGTGCCTGAATGGCAATGGGCAACACGCCTTTGATTGGTCGCAGCACTCCATCAAGCGAAAGCTCACCCATGATCACATATTTCTCAAGCACATCCGTGATGATTTGACCAGATGCAGAAAGAATGCTCAAGGCAATCGGCAAGTCATAGGCAGAACCTTCTTTTCGAATATCGGCAGGTGCGAGGTTCACTACCACTTTGTTGCGCGGCATGAAGTACTTAAGACTTTTCATCGCAGACTCCACACGGTGCTCGCTTTCTTTCACTGCCGTGTCTGCAAGGCCGCTCATGTGAATGCGCGTGCCCTGCGTGACGTTTACTTCCACGGTGATCGTGCGGGCGTCCACTCCATGTACTGCGCTGCCAAAGGTTTTCGAAACCATCCTGATTGTTGACTTAGTGTTGGTAAATATAAAGTAATCGGGTAAGTTTTAGAAAAGCGAATCAAATGCTCAAATAGACCATTGCTTTTCTGTTTCATAGTATGTTACCAATCAATGGTTATCAGAGTTTTACCTTTAAAATCAGTGTGCACCCAATGCTGATCATTTTTCCCGGATTCATTGTGTTGTTTACCACGCTCTTCACCATTGGAGGAATGACATGCGGCCATGACCAGTCCTGCAAAGAAGTTTGAAGGATTAATAGTTCACTTCTTCATACAAAGAGCGCCTGCCAGATATACCAACGTGCCGGGTGAATTCTTGTCGATTTTTAAGGCGAGGTTCGTTCGCTTTTCGAGATCGACCTCGGATCCTTTTAGCGGTGTGTCGGCAAGATTCCATGCCTGGTCAAATTGTTTTTTCGCTTCTTCTGCTGATTGTGTTTTTCCTTGCGCTTTCAAACTTTCATACAAGCCATTCAAGGCAAATCCGTTCTTCGGCCAATAAGCGAGATCTTCGTTATAGATTTTTTCAGCTTCCGCATAGTCACCATTTTTCATTAACACATTTCCAAGAATGTGTCGCACGGAGAAAAACCAATCCGGGGGCTCGGTGTAATTCAATCGGTCCTCAATAACTATTGCTTCTTTCAAAAGTTCGATGGCTTCTTTTTGTTTGCCTTCTTTTTCTTTCAATGCAGCTTCCAGCACTTTCAAAGAAATTTTACAAACCTCTGTTACATTGTTAATGCCCCAGTTCATTTGATTGGCGATAGAAGGAGACTGACTCAACTCGTTTAGTTTAGTCAGTTCTTCTTTCGCTTCATTCGCTTTGTCAAGATGAACAAGTGCCATGCCGCGCGAGTAGTGCCAGATGGCAGTTGGATAAATTAAATCCTCCGTTGGCTTGGGCAGCGCAAGAATTTTTTCCCACTGACCAAACTTGATAAGGATGTGATTGGGAATGGTGAGATAATGTTGCGTCATCTCGAAGCCGGGCTCGTGCAAATATTTTTTGTCAACAAGTGCAGCCGTTTTATACGCAGCTTCAAATGAGCGTGCACCTCTTCCTTCAAAGGCTGCAGTGGCTGCCAGGAAATGATAGTTGTGCGTGAAGTACATCTGCGGATAATAACCTTGCAACTTGCACTCGGCTACGTAAATGCTATCGGCCAGCACCGCTTGTTCATTCGCTTCTGAGCCTGCGTGATAATCTCCGGTGTTGATATAAATGTGTGACGGCATATGCACTAAATGCCCGGCTGAAGGTACCAGTGTTTTTAATCGCTCAGCACTTATAAGTGCTTTGGTGAGATTGCCGCTTGCTTCTGTAGCATGCAGGTAAAGGTGATTGGCCAATGGGTTTTTCGGATCGATGGAAATTACCTTTTCAAGAAGGGCGACAAGTTCGGGAGTCCAAGGGCGAGGTTCACCACCTTTGTGATCGTAAAAATCCCATGGATGATTGTTCATCACTGCCTCTGCGTAAAGCGTTGCCACAAAAGAGTTATTCGGAAATTGTGTGAACGCACCTTTCATCGCGTTGGCAAATCCTTCTCCATCCGCAGCGGTGGTGTCCATCGGAAATTTAATTTGAATTGCTTTGATCAAAGCCTGCTCCCAATCAGAGGCGTGTTCGATCAGTTGAGTTGCTTTTGTTACCGCACTTCGAATTTCATTGATGGTGCCCATGTTGCCTGCGGAGTTGAAGTTCGGGCCGAGCACATACGCAATTCCCCAATAGCCCATCGCGAAAGTGGAATCCAACCGAACTGCTTCGCGAAAAGATCGTGTGGCCTCATCATGATTGAAATTATTTGCCATGATGACACCCTGGTTGAAAAACAGTTGTGCATATATTGAAGTCGTGGTGACAGGTACACTGTAGTCACCAATGTTTTTTAAGACCGGAGCTTCAAATTTGGGTGGAGATTCTTTACATTGAAGCAGTACGATAGATAGTAGCGAAAACAGTTTTAAACGATTTGAAATCTTCATGGAGTTGGGGTTTGCGTTTTACAAAGGGATGATGGTAAACGAATTTACTAAAAAATTATGCACCTTCGCGGGATCTTGGCACCCATTGGCAATGAAGAGTTTATTTCTAATTATTTTCTCCTGCTTCGTTTTTTTTAAGGCATCGGCTCAGAATTTTGATATCGATTTATTAAAAGATATTAACCTTAATCGCAACCGATCTTTGGATGGGGCCTTTGAATTCATGAGCAACAGCGTTACGCCTTTGGTAGTTGGTGTTCCGTCTTACTTTATCGTTAAAGCATTTGTGAAAAAGGATAGCGTGAGCCGGTCAAGAGCGGTTTTTATTACTTCGAGTGTAATTGTGGCAGGCTTCATTTCTACTTCATTAAAATATACTGTGCAACGGGAGCGACCGTACGATGCCTATCCGTTCATTCAAAAAATGACCTCAGGTGGTAGTTACTCATTTCCTTCAGGTCACACGTCTGCCGCATTTTCATTAGCCACATCCATAAGTATTGCTTATCCGAAATGGTATGTGATCGCGCCATCATTTTTGTGGGCCTCGGCTGTCGGGTATTCCCGCATGGATTTAGGTGTTCACTATCCGAGTGATGTATTGGCGGGCGCCATCATCGGCTCAGGTTCAGCTTTTCTTTCTTACAAGTTGAATAAATGGATTCAAGGCAAGCAGCGAAAATAAATCTACTGTCAGTTCAGGTTCAGTTTCAGAAATGAAAAAAAGCCTGTGAGAAATACAAAGTGAATCATCGCTGAACCCCTGCTTGATCGATTGCCTTGATAAACTTTCACCACGTTTACCACCAACCTGATTGCGCTGATGACAGGCAATAAGAGGAGAGCGAGAATCCCTGGTCCGGGTGTGCACGGTCCGGAGGGTGATGCTTCGTTCAGAAAGAAGATGACAAAACCTGCGATCACATAGAACAGAATTGTAACTAACACTTTCTTTGTGGTTGGATCAGAGAAGTCTATTTTCATTTTCGGAGAGATTTTTTGATTTTGAAACGGATTTTTACATAGCGGGTTCACATTCATCTACACAATGTGCCGCGCGCAACGTGTAAACGAGGAATCGAAAAAATTAACATGCGCCCTGAATCCTTATTGATTAATTTTAATAATCATGAAAAAATCGGCCTTCATTCTATTGTTGGCTTTTTCGCAATTAGTGCAGGGCGCATCCATTCTTATTCCGATGGATGCCTCGCAGACGAATCATTTGAAAGCATATGGACTCGCCTATCTTGCTCTGAAACGCGATGTGTCAGTAGATTGGTTGCTTAATTTTCGTGGCGGAAGTTTCATGATTCCGTGGTCTTCGCAATTTGAAAGCGAATGCCTCGTGCGTGGAATTTATATTGAAAAGCTTTCGGCTCAACAAGTAAACTCCTTGTTGGCACAGATAACTAATCCGTCAGTAAACATGGACGTAGTGCGTCTCGACAAAGCTCCGCGCATTGCTGTGTATTCTCCTAAAAATGAATTGATCAATGACGAGGGCGATGCGGTAATCAATGTGCTGGATTATGCAGAAATTCCCTACACCGTTATTTATGACGAAGAAATCTTGAAAGATGATTTGCTCAAGTTTGACTGGCTACACCTGCATCACGAAGATTTCACGGGTCAACAAAGCAAGGAGATGTTTCGTGACCAAAACCGGATTCAATCCAAAATGCAGGAAATATTGGCAGCAAAATTAGGCTTTTCAAAAATCTCCGCGATGAAATACGAGGTGACAAAAAAGATTCTTGCGTTTTGTTCCGCAGGCCACTATTTGTTCGCGATGTGTTCCGGAGCCGAGACGTTTGACATCTCACTTGCGGCTCATGGACAAGACATCGAAACTGCGATGAGCGAGGGCGATGGTGTGGAATTGGATTATTCAAAATCACTGGCTTTTGAAAATTTTGAATTGCAAGGCACTGGTCGGAATTTCTCTGATATTAACACCGGTGGCTGGGGCAGGGGAGGTGAATCAGAAAATGATTTCTTCCGCGTGTTTCAGTTCTCGGCCAAGTGGGATGTAGTGCCTTCGCTTCTTACTCAAAATCATGAACATGTGATCCGCGATTTTATCGGACTCACTACTGCATTCAACCCTGCGCGCGTGAAATCCGATGTGTTGGTAATGGCAGAGAACAAACAAAAGCCAAACGTGCGCTATCTCTATGGTGAGATAGGTAAAGGTCACTTCACCTATTATAGTGGCCACGATCCCGAAGGCAGAATGGGTGGTGGAAGAGGAGGTGGTGGGCGAGGTTTTGGTCCTCGCAAAACAGATTTGAGCTTGTTTCCACATTCACCCGGCTACCGGCTCATACTAAACAATGTGTTGTTCCCATCGGCACATAAGAGAAGGCAGAAGACTTAGAAATCAATCTGACCAGAAATTGAAACCTATTCCTTCATTGGAATTTGTAACTTGTACTTCTAAACCTTTTCTATGAAATCCCTTTCCTTACTCGCGACAGCGATTCTTATTTGGTCGTGTACTGTAGAACAAAAGATGGAAAACATTTCTGAAAGTTTTCCGTCACGACCCACGTTCCACTTCACACCCGAAAAAAATTGGACTAATGATCCCAATGGTCTTGTGTATCTCGATGGTGAATATCATTTGTTTTATCAGTACAATCCTTATGACAAAAAATGGGGACACATGAGCTGGGGACATGCCGTGAGTAAAGATCTTTTGCATTGGGAGCATTTGCCAATTGCGCTGGAGGAATACCTTGATCCCGTTACAAAAGACAGCACGATGATTTTTTCAGGAACCGTTGTCATTGACGAAAACAACACGAGTGGTTTGGGCAAGAATGCAATGGTGGCGATTTACACCAGTCATGTTCACAAAAACAACCAGGGATTGATGCAACACCAAAGCCTTGCATATAGCATCGATAAAGGCAGAACATGGAAGCGTTACGATAAAAATCCAATTCTGGATATTAACCGAAAAGATTTTCGTGACCCTAAAGTGTTTTGGCATGAGCCTGAGAGAAAATGGGTGATGGTTTTGGTAATACCTGACCTTTATACGGCTCAGTTTTATGAATCAAAAAATCTTACTCAATGGAAAATGATGAGTGAGTTCGGAAAGGCAGGTGATACACTTCGGATTTGGGAATGCCCTGATATTTATGAACTGCCTGTTGAAAATGATAACGGAAAAACGAAATGGGTTTTATCGCTATCGGGCAGTCACCCAAATGGGTCTGAGTTTGTGGGCATGCAATACTTCGTTGGAACATTTGACGGAAAGAAATTTATTGCTGACGATGTGAAACCATTGTATGTGAATTATGGAAAAGATTTTTATGCTGGCATTGTTTACAATCATTTGCCTGTAGAACAAAAACGTACGGTGATGATTGCGTGGGCCAACAACTGGACATATGCAAATCAGATTCCGGCAGCCGAGTGGCGCGGAGCGATGGCGATTCCACGAGAATTGAATTTACGAAAGACCGATGCTGGCTATCGATTGATTCAAAAACCCGTTCACGAGTTTAATGCTTTGCGAGGTGAAGAAATTGCATCGTTGAACAATCTTGAAAAAAAGTTTGAATTGGAGTTGGAAGTGAGTGGAAATGGTGTCGATGGCGTGCGGATAGGCACGGATACTATCAACAATGTGAAGATTGGTTATGATTTTGATGATCATGAAATTTTTCTTGACCGCAGCAGAAGTGGTGTGGTGAGCTTTCATCCTGACTTTGATACGGTGGAAAATAGAGCTGTGGAAGTAAATGAGAAAATAAAATTAAGAGTCATTGTGGACGAGTATATCCTTGAGGTCTTCGCGGAAGATGGGAGTGTAAGCATGACTGATCTTGCTTTTTTGAAAGGTAATGTGAACATCACGGCACTTGGTGATGCAGCACACGTGAAATTGAGAGCCTGGAAGCTGAGATAATTATTTTTACTTCTAAATTCTAATATGTTTAATTGAAAAGCATAAATGACCGGACCGTCAAAGATTCATCATTAAGAAGCGGGATCCGATCTGTTCATTTACAGAAATGTGCTTGCTGGCGGAGGATCGATCGCCTATATTCAAAATTAATTTTATTTATGAGACTCCATACGCGAAGAGAATTTCTTAAATCAAGCACTGGTTTGTTCGGAGCTGCACTGCTTGGTTCATCTTTCGATTTCAAAACCAAATTGCCTCGCCTTTCCTTTTCAACGCTTGGGTGTCCCGATTGGACTCTTAAACAAATTGTTGACTTTGCTGTGCAACATCATTTTCAAGGGATTGAAGTGCGCGGTATTCTCCGCCAACTTGATCTTTCAAAATGCCCTGAATTCGGTAAAGAGCAAATTGCTGCAACAATGCGAATGATGAAGGATAACAACCTGAATTTTGTTGATTTGGGATCCGGTTGTACGCTGCACTCTCCTGAATCAGCGGAGCGAAGAAAAAATATGGATGAAGGAAAGAGATTTATCGATCTTGCTCATGAGTTGAAATGTCCTTACGTCCGGGTATTTCCGAATAATTTTCCAAAGGAGAGAAGCAAAGAAGAAACAATGGACTTGATGGCAAAGGGGCTGCTTGAGCTGGGTGACCATGCAAAAAAGAGTAACGTGATTGTGCTTGCTGAGACACACGGAGACTTGATTATGATTGATGATTTAGTAAAAGTGATGAAGGCTGTAGAACATGAGAAGGTGGGATTGGTTTGGGATATAACCAACATGTGGATTAAAACCAAGGAACCTGTTTCGTTGGCTTACGAAAAATTGAAAAAATACATTCGTCACACGCATATCAAAAATGCAAAACTGGTGAATGACAATATTGTTTATACCCGCATCAAAGAAGGAGAGGTTCCGATTTTTGAAGCGATTGACTTATTGTCGAAGGGCGGGTACGATGGTTACTATAGTTTTGAGTGGGAGAAACTGTGGCATCCGGAACTGGAAGCTCCAGAGTTAGCGATGGCTGATTATGCGGAAGTGATGACGAAACATTTTCAATAATATCTCACTGGTTTTTACCAACCTCAAGCAGAAGTTTATCGGAACATTCGGTTTCAGTTTTCAATTAGTCTCTCTATTTCCTTTTTTATCGCTGTTACATCCTCTGCATTTAGTGACTTGTTGTTTTTATAAAACTCCGGCTTTTCATTTTTATGTGGAAAGTAGAGTGATTGCCCGTAAGGTTGCACTTTAGCAGATTTGGCTCTTCCATAGATATGAAAATGCTGATAAGGTCCTTCAGGTAAAAACACGCCCCAATTACCATTGTCCTGATAATTGATACGGCCAATATCCACACCGTGCAGATTCATAATTGTTTCCATAGCTTTACCAGCAGTTCTTAACAGGCGCATCAGTTCGATTGCTTGTTCATCAGTTAGCGATTGCAAATCCTTAACTCTTTTTTTGGGACTTATTACTATATGGCCACCGTCTTGCCGATCAACCAGTGGAAACACGGGAACCTCCACTACAAAATTTTTGGATTCGTAAATCTTGTCCTGACAAAATACTTTACTTGTAAATAACGCTATCATAAAGCAAATTGAAATTACACTTATCAAACAGAAATTCTTCATTTTAAAATTTTAAATTGCTTGTGTCATCGTAATCCAAAGATAAAGTGAGAGAAGTATATTGGCATTAAACCTGTTTGGGGTATTCTCCTTTATGTTAGTTAAAACCAATGTGCATGCTTGAAAAATTTTCGATTTAACTATAAATAAAAATATGCGCCATCTCCTTTTGACCATTTTGGTTACGCTTACTCAGATGAATTTTTTATTCGGCCAAAATTCAAAACCACTTCGGGTAGGAGTGGCCGGCCTCACACACGGTCATGTGGGTTGGATTTTGAATTACAAGAAACCCGATGTAGTTGAAATTGTTGGGATTGCCGAACCTGATCGCGCACTTGCCGAAATGTATTCAAAAAAATATGGTTTCAGTATGGACATGGTCTATTCGAGTCTTGATGAGATGCTTGAGAAAACAAAGCCGGAAGCGGTTACGGCATTCAATTCTATCTATCAACACTTGGACGTGGTGAAAGCATGTGCGCCCCGGGGGGTGCATGTGATGGTGGAGAAGCCGTTGAGTTATCGATTGGATCATGCAAAAGAAATGGAAACATTGGTGAAGAAGCATGGAATAAAATTGTTGACGAATTATGAAACTACCTGGTATGGAAGTAATCATAAAGCATATCAGATTTTAAATGAAGAAAAATCAATTGGCCCGTTAAGAAAAGTTGTGGTTCATGATGGTCATTCGGGACCGAAAGAGATTGGCGTTGGTCCGGAATTTTTGAATTGGCTTACTGACCCAATTCAAAATGGCGGAGGAGCATTGATTGACTTTGGTTGTTACGGGGCAAATTTGATTACATGGTTAATGAAAAACGAAAGACCAATTTCCGTCACCGCCATCACCCAACAAGTCAAGCCTGACCTTTATTCAAAAGTAGATGATGAAGCAACGATTGTGGTGACGTATCCTCACATGCAGGGAATCATTCAAGCTTCATGGAACTGGCCGATGGGACGAAAAGACATGGAAGTGTATGGACAGTCTGGATATGTGATTACAATTGACGCTTTGAAAATGCGCTACCGGAAAAATGAAAAGGAGCAGGAAGTTTCATTCTCTGCTGAACCAACTCAGTTTCCGCAAAACGATCCATTTGGTTATTTCGCTGCGGTGGTGCGGGGAGAAATCAAATCAGAAAATGACCTTTCTTCTTTGAAAACAAACATGGTTGTGGTGGAAATTCTGGATGCAGCAAGAAAATCCGCCAAAGAAGGAAAGACTATTTTCTTGCCAAAATGATTTCGCAGTATAAGCAGCCCAATAAATCATCCCAATTGCGGTACAACTTATTTTTAACAGGTTCAATCATTTGATTATATGAAAGCATTGCACTCCATTACTTTGGTGATAGTATTCTCAGCAATGAATGCCCACAGCCAAAATCCGATTGTTATTGGTGAGAAACAGCAGATAAACTCGACAATATTGAATGAATCCCGCGAGTTGCAAATCTACAAGCCGGAGAACGAGCGAACACCTTTGCCGTTGATCCTCGTGTTTGATGGCGAGAATCTGTTTGAACCGGTTGTGAGTGCGATTCGATTTATGAACTATTCGCAGGAAATTCCTTTAATGCCGGAGGCAATTGTGGTTGGAATTCCCAATAAGGATCGTAATCGCGACATGCCAATTCCTCAAGCTTATGGCGGGAAAGGTGAAGAGAATTTTTCGCGATTTATTAGCGATGAACTACTTCCATTTCTTACCAAGAAATATTTATGCAATCAGCAAGTCATTTTAATTGGTCACTCGCAGGGAGGCTTATTTGTTTCTTATCTGATCGCCCAATTTCCAAATTTGTTCTCAATGGTGATCGCACTAGACGCTCCTATGAATGTTGATAACAAATCAGCATTTATCAAACAAAAAATTAACAGTTTATTGTCTTCACCTGAAAGCAAAGCAAAGTACGTTTCGATGGAGACTGCATACGGTTGGGGAAAGGATTGGGAAGCAAATTCGAAACTTATCAATGCGATGCGAAAGGAGTATCCGGAGGAGTCTCATGAGTCGATGCCGTACAAATCCATTTTTGACGGATTGAAATTCCTCTATGAAAAATTCTCTCCACCGAAAAAGGAAATGGCATTGATTCCGTTACTGCATTATTACGATGATTTATCAAGACGATATGGATATTCATATAATGTTCCTGAGCAAGTGTTGTTAGCAAGCGCTCATCGAAAGATATTGAATGGAAGAAGGCAAGAGTCACTTGAGTTGCTTGATTTTGCCCAGGA
This sequence comes from uncultured Ohtaekwangia sp., assembly GCA_964510765.1. GTDB lineage: Bacteria > Bacteroidota > Bacteroidia > Cytophagales > Cyclobacteriaceae > ELB16-189. The sequence goes on from CAZECP010000066.1 coordinate 10,707, forward strand.
AACTTACAGCAGTTCTGATCGTCTTTCAAAGTTGCGTGAAAAAGCGAACAAGCTTAGCGACCAACTTGATCCGTTGGTTGAGTTCTATCAAAATCACGCGAAGCCTACGGCCAAGGAAATTAAAACCTATGTTGGCCATTGGGTGGGCGAACTCAACGTGCGCGAAGGAACTACTTTGCCAATCGATATGGAGATCATCGTTGAAAATGGAAAAGGAAAAATGATATCAGTGCAGCCTTGGCCTCCATACAAAAAAGTGGAATCAGAAATTTTGTTTGTTGACAAAGATGGACAACTGGTGTGGGGAAGAAAGAACCGCGGATCCGGCCTCGTGATTTCAACCTCAAAAATAAATCGCGATGGAAAATTGGAAGGCGAAGATCGATTGATTGGCTTCGTCTTCCCCGATGACATGCCCGAAGAAATCAAAGAAAGGATGAAGTTTGTGTTGGAAAATCCAGACACTTTCATCCTTTCAAGGAAATGAATGGTCAATCAAAAAACTGGATCACGTTTCCATCTGGATCATAGATGATAAAATTCTTTTTTCCTGTTTTTTGATCTGTCCACACGCGCGGCACATCAATCTTGAGTGCACGCAGATGGGTAAGCCAATCATCTGTACTGGTGATTTTGAATCCAATCTTGAAGAACCCTTGCATTTGAACTCCCGCTGTTTTGTCTTTTAGTAGATCACTCTTAGCGAGCGAGCCTTTTAATTCCAACAGTTCAACAGAATAGTTAGGCGATTCCAGAACATTAATCTTGTAGCATGATTCGGATCAATGATTTCATTTTTTAATATTCAATCCAAATACAGACAGATCCCACTTAGTCGAGGGCTCAAGTCTTTCACAACTACCGCTGAGAAGTAGGGTTGAAAGCCGGTTGCCTCTTGACCATACAAATGAAAGCCAATGAACAGCATGAATATCACTGGAGCTTTCTGCATCACCTTATTTGTTAATGTCTTCGCCCTTTTCTGCACGTTTAGTCATTTCCTGCACTCGTGTTTTGTTGGCTTCATCAGGTGCTTTTGGCAAAGCAACTTTCAAATAGGCAAGCGCTTTCTTGAAATCACCAATTGCTGAATAGCCTCGTGCCATGCCCACGGTGGCGATGAAGTCATCCGGATGTTTGTCATAATTCAGTTTGAATACTTTGAATGCTTCTTTCGGTTGGTTTTGGCCGAGCAAATTTCTGGCATAAAAATGAACATCATTAATTTCGCCCAGAGGCAATGCTTCATCCATCACTTTTTTAGCCTCATCAAGGCGATTCATTTTTGTTAAAACAGCGGCCTTTGCGCTCAGACTCCGGAAATTCTTCTCGCCCATCACGCGGAAATAGATAGCACGGTCCATCCACTTGAGTGCTTGTTCCAAATCATAATTGTTTCCCACGCACCAATAAGCAGCATCCATAAAATCATAGTACGGTCGTGTAATGCGGAAATCACTTTTGAAAGCTTCTATTTGCAATTTCTTTCTTTCCACCGCTATTGTGAAAGGAATCCTTCGCTTCTCCCACGACATGGCAATCACAGCAGTGCTGTCTCCCTGGTTAGAAAAATCATACGTCAGCCACTCGACACTTTTGTCAAGTGTTTCATTTTTTACGTTCACACGAAGGGCGTCCATTGTTTCATCATAATAAAAACTTCCCCACGAATTGTTGACTTTCGAAAATATCAAAGTACTTTCTGTTTCTCCCAGGGCAATGAAAAATCCATATTTTCCTGCTGGTAAATCTTTTCCTTCAATTTTTACAGGATGAGAGAATGACATCGTTGTGTTTTCATTTGCACCGGCACGCCAGGGAGCTGCATAGCTTGTTCCGTGCCCAAGATCCACAAAGCCGTAATGAGCAATTGAGGTATTCCATATTTTTCCCTCGCGCCCCTTCACACCAGGCCGATTATAACTGATTTCGATTTTTACAATTCCAATTTGTTCGGACACGGTTGCCCGTTTGTTTCCTCCATATGGTTCAATCGTAATCGGAGGAACTTGTGCAAAGAGAGAAATCGAAAACAGCAAAAGGAGTTTTGTAAAAATGATTTTCATAAAGATGGATGGTTTAAAATCTTGAATGGATTTAAAAACGACATCCACTGCGAGTGGTTAACACCTCTCGTCAAAATACCCCGTCTGTGTGGGTGAAATTTTTGAAACTACATGAAAAACTATGCAGCAGCATCGGTATGAACTAACCGTGTGCTGCGGCCGTGCGGAAACTCACTGAGTAAACTTCCATCTGCATAGCGAACAATTGCATCTGGCCCCAGAATCATTTGCTCAATTTCTTTGGTACGGCCCAAGATGATGGTTGCTTTGCCAATGGCAGAAAGACATCGGATTTTTTTGCAAGCAAGGTCAGTGAGATCAAGTGTACAATCTCCGCTGATGGTTTGGATCACAAGGTTTTTGCATCGCCCGTTCAAAACAATGGAACCTGTGCCTTCCATCGTAATCTCGAGTGTACTTTTTCGGCAAAGTGCAATGCCTGAAAGGTTAAAATTCCCCTTCGCTACAAGCTTTGCATCTCCATAGTCGCCAAGCAAGATCGAATCCGTCTTGTGATTACCAATAAACTCAAGATTTCTCGATTCAGGTGGAGGAAGATAGATTTTCTTCTTCCTGGCGCGGGTGCTTTGTTCGGTGATCATGTAACAAATTTTCCCTATACCGAAAGCATAGTCAATTTGTATTCAAAAAATATAGAAAAATATTGACTTTGAATTATGTAACTAATTGATAATATGAATTGTGTGAAATAACATTTTTAAAAAAATATTAATGAATTATTGGGCTTTTTTAGGGAAATCAGACTGTCTTTATCTCCAAAATCTTAGCCTCAAACTCTTCATTTGGCAGAAGGGACTTGCTTTTAACTTTGGTTTTGTAGGCATAAATTGTGTTTACCGAATAGCCGAGGATTTTGGCTATTTTATCTGTGTCGTGAATGCCAAGACGGATAAGCGCGAAGATGCGCATCTCTGTGTTCAACAGTTGCCCGTCTTTTAATTGAAACTTATTTTGTTCGGTGAAGTAAGATTGGAAAGTTGAAACGAAATCAGGAAAGAGTTTTACGAAAGTGCTGTCAAATCCGGCATAGAGATTTTCACGTTCACGTTTCAAATCGAAGCTATCGGTCACGAAACGGAGATCATCAAATTTTCTTGCGGTAAGCTTTTGATCAATTGATTTTTTCAACGTCTCAATTTTATCGAGGTAATCGGAATTGATATTGAAATAATAGCCGATGTATTCTTCCTTTATTTTGTCGGCTTCACGCAAGCGGTGATTGATTTCTTGCAAGCGTGCATTTGCTTCCTTCACTTTTTGATCGGCTTCTTTCAGTTTTTTGTACTGTCTGCGCGTGATGAAAATAAAAAATAGAGTCAGTGCAACTACTACGGTCGCTGTTATCGAATAAGTGAGCCATGTTTTCTTTTGTTGTTCTGATCTGCTAATGTGCTCCGCAGCGATGATGGGCAATAGCGAACCTATTCGTGCTTTGCGCTGACGTGCTCCATAATAAAGAGCATCGTCCATTGCCTCTTTGATAAAAAGGTAAGCGTTTTCAATATCCCCTCTTCGATAAAGTAAGTTTGCAAGTTCAGCCATCGATGTTGTTTCTTTGACCGATGCCTTAATGTCATGCATGGCGGATATCATGAAAGCATCTATCGCTCTTAACGTGTCAGAAGTTTTTAAATAAAAAATACCGAGATGGTGATTCGCGATGGCCTTTTGATGCTCTGTCAATCGATTGGATGCGATTAACTTCTTCAAATCCTGTAACCCCTCGTTGATGCGAGCTGTTGGATAAGGAAGATTTTTATAAACCCCTGGCGATACTTGTTTTAATTGATTTATATGGACAATAAACCAACTCGCATCCAAATAGCTATAGGATTCTTTGTTATTCAGAATCAAACAAGAGTCGAGGTATTTGCTGGCAATATTGATGTACTTCTCAAAAAAGTGCCGATTGTTGTCAAACTCTCCTAAATCATAATTTGCCCTGGCCATTAAACTATAGAATTCTGATTTGGAACTATCATCCAGAAGCTTACTGTGTATGAACCGTGCAGAGTCAAATGTTTCTTTAAAAAAGCCAGCAGAATTCAGTGTATAGGCTGTTTTTAATTTTGCATATTCAGTCTTCCGCAAATCACCCATTCGCGTACCTAATGCCTTCAACTCTGTTGCATAGAAAATAGCGGAATCATACACGAAAACTCTATAAGCGAAAAAAAGCCGGTTAGTAAGATCAAAAATCTTATCAAGTGATGCAGGTGGTGTTGAGGCAAGTTGCTGTTTAATCCTCGCAATCGCAGCAATTCGGGCATTTACATAACTATTTTTTTCTTCGATGGTTCTCTTCAATGCACTGAGTAAACTATCAGATTGCGCCAAAGAGCAAAAGGAATAACTTATCAAAAACAAAAGCAAACTCAAACGCTTCATAACCACATTTAACAGATAACAAGCTCTCAAGCTAACGGTTTTTATAAATAAGAACAAACGATTGAGTTATAAGCTGGAAGCAATTTTGACCTTGCCTATTTGTCTGTGAATTTCTTTTTAAATTGGCAGTAAAAGAAAGAAAATGATCCAAGGTTTACTGATTGATATGGACGGTGTGATTTACGGTGGCGATGTGATGATTCCCGGTGCAGACGCTTTCATCACCAAACTGATCAAGGAAGATATTCCGTTCCGATTTATGACTAATAACAGTCAACGCACTCGTCTGGATGCAGTTCGTAAGTTGGCGCGCATGGGCATTCAGGTAAAGGAAGAACATGTGTACACCAGCGCGATGGCCACCGGAAAATTTTTGGCAAGCCAGATTCCCAACGGCACTGCCTATGTATTGGGCGAAGGCGGACTGTTGTCATCTCTTCATGAAAATGGAATTTCGCTTGTCAATTCAGACCCTGATTTTGTGGTGTTGGGCGAAGGAAGAAATTTTACGTTGGAGATGGTTCAAAAAGCGGTTGACATGATATTAGCGGGTGCGAAGTTTGTAATTACCAATCGTGATCCATCGCCAAAGAAAAAGGGATGGGACAATCTCGGCATCGCTGCAACCAGTGCCATGATTGAAGAAGCGACCGGAGTAAAGGCATTCGTAGTTGGCAAGCCAAGTCCGGTAATGATGCGCTCCGCTCGCAAAGCGTTGGGGTTGGAGACTGCACAAACAACCATTATCGGAGACACGATGGACACCGACATTCGTGGTGGAGTGCAAATGGGTTATAAAACCGTCTTGGTTTTGAGTGGAGTGACAAAGCCCGAAAATTTGAAGCGTTATGCTTTCAAACCTGACCTCGTAGTAGAGTCAGTGAAAGATATTCAGTTTCCATTGCCCTGGTGGTGAGGTTTTCTACTTCCATTTTGATTTGTGAAGAGATTTTCAAATGAAATCATTTGTTGCAAAAATCTTTATCATCGGTGTTAATCCGTATGTGATTCCGCCAAAAGAAATTTTAAAGAATTTATTTGCGCAAGTGGGTCGTGATCGAGGACCGATTCAAGTGAAAGGAAAATTGAACAACCATCCTTTTCGGCAAACGCTTGTGAAGTATGCGGGCAAATGGAGATTGTATTTAAATACTCCGATGCGAAAAGCTACCGGCCTTGATGTAGGCAACAAGGCAGAAATTGTTCTTGAATATGATACAGAAGAAAGGGTTCTTGAAATCCACCCAAAGTTGAATGCAGCATTGAATGAAAACAAAACCGCAAGAAAGGTACTTGATTCACTCCCGCCATCGCGAAGAAAAGAAATCATCCGCTATATCGGCTTTTTGAAATCAGAGGAAGCAGTGGATAAAAATGTAAGACGCGCTATTCAATTTTTAAATGGCAAGCAGCGATTCATCGGACGTGACAAGCCGTGATTTATTTGACTATTTCTTTTGCCTAAAGCTAAATTAACTTCTACTTTTATTTTCATTTAATTCATCGACCTTGAAAAATCTGGTATTTATTGTGGAGGATAGCCCCGTTCAACAAAAAATGTTGAAAGTCCATTTTGAAGAAGCCCTTGGCAACTATGAAGTTAAAACGTTTTCAAATCCTGAAGACTTGATCGGGCACTTGAATGAAAAGCCGTTCGCGGTTGTGCTGGATCATTTTTATGGAGATGGTTTTGCGAAAACCGGACTTGACTATTTGAAGGAGATGAAGAAAAAATATTCGTCCATACCTGTGATCTATCACACTTCTTCCACGGATGAATCAATTAAGAACGAAGCATTAAAACTCGGTGCAGATCAATTCATTCCGAAGGATTCTGCTTCGCTCGTGCGCATTCGAACGGCATTGGATATAATTCACGAAAAAAATTCCAAGAAAGGATTTTTGAATACTTTTTGGAAAATAAAGTAGTAAAAGCATTGGGTGAAAAAACTAAATGGGCCCGAGGCCCATTTTTTGTTTGAAGAATTTTACTTTGAATTCACCAGGTTGTAGCACTGATGTTTTTCGAAGCCTTCAAAATATCCCTTCGGCTTACCTGGCCAATCAAAGCTCCATTTTCAACAATAGGCAATCGCCTGATGGGTGTGTTCAGAAATTCGTTGGCCGCATCTACTACATCACTTGTGGACGAGAGGGATTTCACTTTGGCAGTCATGTAGTCAGAAACTTTTCTGTCATTGCCCGGTAAATTGTTATAAGCCTGATCAACAATTAAGCGAAGACAATCTTTTTCAGAAATGATACCAACCAACTTCCGATTTTCATCGAGCACCGGTGCGCCTGATATTCCTTTATTAATCATGATGTCAATCACTTCTTCGATGCTCTGCTCCGGGCGGAAAGTGATCATCCGTGCAACTGGCACCATGTACTTTGTTACCGATTCATAGCGTGGCATTTCAGCAGCTAATTCTTCCTTCGACTTCATTTCAGGTTTAAAATTCATAACGAGAGGGGTTAAAGTGTAACATTGATTTTGCCTGAACAAGCGCAAAGTGGGCAGGAAATGGCGTGGGTAGTGCCGGCTTGTTTATCGAATATAACTCTTTTTGAAAAACCATCCTTGCACCAGGCCATTAATTTCAAACGTTTGCGCGTCAGCTAAAGAAAACAGGGTTTTTGTTAGCGTTAATTCTTATCAGTTTTTTGCAACGATGTGTTGCACAACGTTTTGCGTACCTTTACGCTGTCAAATAGTAGGCTTGAATTATTGGCTATGGAAAAACATAAAAAGCCGATTGAAGAATTCTTTCTTGAATCGATGTTAAAGTTGAGCTTGACCAGCATCGTTATTGTGATCCTGGTTGATATTTACTTTAAACAATTCACTGTGCTTCGTTCTGTGATTGTCAATTCTTCTGTTCTCGTGGCCATTCTGATTGCTTTCTTTTTCTATCGAAAAGGTTTTTTCAAGACTTCTGTTTTGTTGATGGCTTTCATGATCATGGCGGCAATGTTTTATCAGAGCATTCAGGCAAATATGATCACCACATCTTCCATGGCCGTGGTGATGGTAATTGGTTTTGGATTCTCTGTTTTGCTAAAAGGAAAGTTGCCTCTTTATCTTCATGTGTTCACGTTGTTGGGAATGGCTCTCGTGTTCTCGTGGCTCGCAATGCATCCGCAAGAATACGGGCAGAAAGATGCAAGCGATATTATAGTTGCTGCCGTAACGTATTCGGTTTTGTATTTGATCATCGCATATTCGTCTTTTCTTTTAAAACAACGCTATGATGAAGCTTTCAAAACGATGGCGCAGCAAAATCTGGAATTGATAGAAAAGTCGAATGAAATTGAAACCCAAAACGAAGAACTAAGCCAAAGCCAGGAAAATCTTTCTCAATTAAATTCTCACCTGGAGAAATTAGTAGAAGAACGTACGCGCAAGGTGCAAATGCAAAACGAGCAATTGCTTGCTTATGCGTATTCAAATGCACATCATCTGCGTGGGCCGGTAGCGCGTGTGCTGGGATTGATTCGGCTTGCTAAACTGGATTCCAATTCCGACTACTCCCAGCTATTCGAAAAGATCGAAGAGCAGACGAAAGAAATCGATGAGGTAGTAAAAAATATTAATAAAGAACTTGAACGGGAATAATTTATACAAACACATCAAATATCAATTTCATATTTCAGGTGTGTAGAGTTGGAAAAATAATTCGGTGCGTAAATAAAATTCTGTGGCATGGGCGCACCCAATAATGACTCGGGCAATCCCATGCGCTGTTCAATTACTCTGAGTTTCATCGGCTTTTCGTTTTCGGTTTTCAATTCAAGGATTATTCCACCTGGGGGTGGCGCCATGAATTGAAGGAATTGCACATGCGTATTTTCTCCAAATGTTCTTTCGTTCAGTGAAATCAAAGTAGCTGTATCAAAAAAGAAAAGACGAATGCCGTGGCTTGCACTATCTGGTATTGCTTTGATTCTAAGAAATCTTTTTCCTTCCGATATTGAATCGTTCATGACCTCGATCTTCCCTTTTGAATATTCTTTAAATGGCGCATTTGACTTCCAGAAAGAATTTCCGCTGCCGGAATAGAACTCATCCAATGATTGTTTAGCTGGCGAAGAAAAATATTTTCCATTCCATTCATCCAATTTTATTTGACCTGAAACCCAATACGCGTCATGATGATCACTGTCAACGGCATACATCAATTCAGATTGAAGCGGATGACGCTGGTCGTATCCGGAATGAATGTGTGCTTTGAAAGTTCCAATCACGATCAACATTGTCGGAAAAATGTAAACGAAATTCTTTCCCCACCCTTTTGAATAAAAAAATATATTCAACAAAAAAGGAGCACCGAAAGCCAGCAATAGCACCGCGCCAAAGGGAAGGATCAAACTGAAAGCAATAAAAATGGTTTTTGCCATGGGAAGCCAAAGGAGAATTGCCGGAGCTATAAAAAGCAATTGTGATAAGCTATAAGTAGCAGCCTGGTTTTCGTGCGAAATATTTCGAATTAAATAAATCAAATAAACAACCATCAAAACGATGCTTGGATAATAAATGAGATAAGCTCCGGTATTCAATTTCAATTTGATGCCGATCATCAGCAATAGCATGACAAAAACAACACCAACCATGATCGACTCATGTGATTTGTTGCATGCTGCTTTTTTGAAAACGAGAACGTAACTCAACAGAACGAGCCCGGCAATTGCAATAAAATAATCGGTGGCGTTGTAAAAGTTATAACTGTAAAAATTAGTGTAATAGGGATAGATGATTACCACCAATTTCGTGAATCCCCACACAAGCAATCCGCTCAAAAACAAAAACGCAACAAATAATCCTGCCCCGATGAGCAGCGATGAAATTTTTATTCTTTTCTTTTTAATCCCAATAATGATCAATGCAAGCCAAAGCAAACACGTAGCAATCATCAATGGTAAATCCCAACTTAGTGGATAAAGCCACAATACACTTCCGATCGGATTGAAAAAGATAGCATCTTCACCTTTTGTATTTTCAAGGGAAATATTTCCAAAATGCTGAAGCGACTCCATCAAAATATCTCCATGCTGCTGCAAACTGCGCACATCCATGTTCTCAATCCGATCGGCCATGCTGTGATAGTACGAGTACCCATCAATGAATCCTGAATTGAAACCGGTGATGCCTGTGTTTCTGAATTTACTGAAGTCCGTGTCGTTGGGCATCACTTTATAAATTTCGTAGGCAAACGAATTTGCAAAAGGGCGAGAGATGGCCTTCGCATACTCGTGCATCATCCAGCCATTTTCTTTGGAAAATTCAAAAGTGAAACTCACACCTGAATTTCCACGCGCTTCAAAGTTCATGATCAGACCAATCTCATTCAGATTTTTGTAGTGGCTCACAAATGCTTCCGCACCGAAGAGACCGCTTTCTTCCAAATCAGTGAAGAGAAAAATAACATCGTTCTTTAGTGGAGGTAGCGTTTTCAAAAGCCGGATAGCTTCCATCATTGCAGCAACACCAGCTCCATCATCAGAAGCGGCAGGTGTGTTGGGTTGCGAATCGTAATGGCTCATCACCAAAATTGCTTTGCCTGGTTGAGTTCCTTTCAATCGTGCGAAGATATTTTGGGTATGACCTGCACGCACCGAATTTGAATAGACATTCATTCCGGTCTCGGCCATCAGTTGCGTCTCTAATCCCATGCGTTGGCAATAGGTGAAAATATAATCGCGCACTTTAGCATGAGCTGGAGTTCCTGAAAGGTGAGGTTCGGCTGCAATCGTTGAGAGAAAAATCAAGGCGCGTTCGGCCGAAAATTGAGTATCCCCTTGATCAGATGCTACCACTTCTGAAGGAGTTACCAATTTTAAACTGAGAATCGATAAGAACGTAATACTTACAATAAGTAGAATAGCAATTGATTTGTTGCTTAGCATGTGGTGGATTTAAAATTCAAAATTCAAGTTACGAGGTTTTATTTTTAAACTCATAGCAAAGCGGTTGTCAAAATAAGTTGTTAGTTGTTACTTTGAATATGGACGAACACATTCTTTCTTCAGAGCAACTCATGCACGAGTTGCAATTTACTACCTCGCGCAGTAGCGGCCCGGGCGGCCAGAATGTCAATAAAGTGAATACGAAAGTCGCTATTCGCTGGAATGTGAAGAATTCAATTTTGTTAACTCCTGAACAAAAAGATATTCTTTTACAAAAGCTGACCACTAAACTTACGGTTGATGGTGATTTGATTTTGGTAGCTCAGGATAAACGTTCGCAACTTGATAACAAAGAGGAAGCATTGCGAAAACTTGATCACCTATTGAAGCAAGCTTTTTTCAAAAAGAAAAAACGCAAAGCCACCAAGCCATCCAAAGGTTCCGTTCAAAATCGCCTCGATAAAAAGAAGAAGCACTCTGATAAAAAGAAGCTAAGGCAGACCAGGTTTTAATTCAAAACTCAAATTGAAAAGACCAGCTTATATTCTTCCCCTTATTGTTGTTTCGCAGTTTGCCGGTACTTCGCTTTGGTTTGCTGTGAATGCTGTGTTGCCCGATATTTTCGGATCAACAGGTTCAGTCGGACACATTACGTCTGTTATTCAATTCGGATTTATCATCGGCACTTTGATATTTGCAGTTTTTTCCGTTGCCGATCGATTTTCAGCTTCTCATGTTTTCTTTTTTTCTTCCATCGCTGCGGCTGTTTCAAATGTAGCATTGATTTGGGCTTCTGCTGATCTCATTGCAGTCTATTCGCTGCGTTTCATGACCGGTTTTTTCATGGCTGGAATTTATCCTGTGGGAATGAAGATTGCTGCCGATTGGTTTGAGAAAGGCTTGGGTAAAGCGCTAGGTTATTTAGTTGGCGCACTTGTTTTGGGAACTGCTTTCCCAAATTTGCTGAAGTCACATTTTTTTAAACTGGATTGGAAACAACTTTTGATTTTTACTTCTGCATTTGCTACGATAGGCGGATCGTTGATTTTATTTTTTGTAGGCGATGGACCTTATCGGAAAGTAGCGAACCGTTTCGAGCCATCCGAAGTATTTGTAATTTTTCGTTCGCGTGATTTTCGCGCAGCCGCTTTTGGCTACTTTGGGCACATGTGGGAGCTTTATACGTTCTGGAGCTTCGTGCCCGCTCTGTTGTTATTGTATGATAATCTCCATCAAACAACTTCTAATATTTACTTGTGGGCATTCGTTATCATCGCCATCGGAAGTTTGAGTTGTGTGATGGGAGGATATGTCTCTCAGAAAACCGGGAGTAGTCGTGTTGCATTTTATGCGTTGGTAGCATCGGGGCTTTGTTGCCTGATCTCATTTTGTTTTCCATTCATGCCTTCGTGGATCTTTTATGCTTTCATGCTGGTCTGGGGTAGCACTGTCATTGCCGATTCTCCGCAGTTCTCTACATTGATTGCACAGACAGCACCGCCAGAGTTTAAAGGCACAGCTTTGACAATTGTAACAAGCGTTGGATTCGCCATCACAATTGTAAGCATTCAACTTCTCACATATTTTTTTGACAATGCAGAAAATAAATTTCTGATATTTTTACTTCTTGCACCGGGACCTATTGCCGGAATTTTTTATTTGAGACCTTTGCTGAAAGACAAAATAAAATCATGAAGCGCTTGATTGTTGACATGGATGATGTGATGGCGGATGCCACTGGCCGGTTCATTAAACTTTTAAAAGAAGAATTGGGGATTGAGGTGGAACGGGAATCGTTAAATCATAAACCCGAAGGAAGCGGCTACCCCATCGAGCGCGAAGCTTTAAAACGTTACGTGCATCGCGAAAAGTTTTTTAAAGCAATGGAGGTGAAGGAAGATTGCCAGGAAGTAATGGAGCAATTAAATAAGAAGTATGAACTGTTTATTGTTTCTTCAGCTATGGAGTTTCCACTTTCTCTTCACGAAAAATTGCTGTGGCTCAACGAACATTTTTCATTTCTACACTGGAAGCAGTTTGTTTTCTGTGGATCAAAGAACATCGTTCACGGTGATTTTATGATTGATGACTTGCCCCACAATCTTGAAACGTTTAATGGTCACAAGTTTTTATTCACGGCACCGCACAATCTTCAGTTCAATCACTTTGATCGATTGAATAATTGGAAGGAGGTTGGAGAGCGGTTGTTATAATTTTGTGAGAACTGGCATGTTCGCAGCGAGTACCATCAAATCTTCATCCTTCACTTCTTTTTTTTCATCAGCTAAAATCAAGAAGTTTTCGTAAAGCGTGTTGAGCTCCTCGCCATCATAACGGTGGCCAAGTAATTCCATTCTATGCTTCAGCGCTGCGCGACCACTGCGAGCGGTAAGAATGATAGATGATGAAGGAACACCAACCGCTGAAGGGTTGATGATCTCGTAGTTTTCCGCATGCTTCAGGAAGCCATCCTGGTGAATGCCTGACGAATGAGCAAATGCGTTTGCACCCACAATCGCTTTGTTTGCTTGCACAGGCATACGCATCAATCCGGAAACCAATTTACTAATTCCGTAAATCCTCTCCGGCCTAATGCCTGTTACAAAGTCTAAATCTTTGTGAACTTCAAAAATCATCGCTACTTCTTCGAGCGAAGTATTTCCTGCACGTTCGCCAATTCCGTTGATCGTCACTTCCACCTGGCGTGCGCCATTCATTACTCCTGAAATCGTATTGGCTGTCGCCAAACCAAGATCATTATGACAGTGAACGGAGATTGTTGCTTTATGAATGTTCTTTACATTTTCAAAAAGATAAGCAATTCGTTTTCCGTAAAGATGTGGCAAACAATATCCTGTTGTGTCAGGGATATTCACAACATCTGCGCCTGCTTCAATAACTGCTTCGGTCATCTTTGCAAGGAAAGCAAGATCTGCGCGGCCCGCATCCTCAGCGAAGAATTCCACTTCCAGGTTTTTCGCTTTTGCGTACTTCACGGCCCACACTGCTTGCTCCAATACCTGCTCGCGTGAAGATTTGAATTTATGTTTGATGTGAACATCACTTGATCCAATACCCGTATGAATTCGTCCTCGTTTTGCATGATGCAATGCTTCGGCTGCCACATCAATGTCATCTTTTTTGGAACGAGTAAGTCCGCACACAACGGGCTCGGTTACGGCTTTTGAAATTTCAACCACAGATAGAAAATCGCCAGGACTTGAGATCGGGAAGCCTGCTTCAATCACATCCACACCGAGTGCTTCAAGTTCACGTGCTACAATGATTTTTTCTTCCGTCTTCAACTGACAGCCGGGCACTTGCTCGCCATCGCGAAGAGTTGTGTCAAAAACCTGGATTTTCTGAGCCATAACTTTTTTGGTTAAGGTGATCTACTTTTTAATATTTTTTACAACTTCACTACCCATCGCACTTGTGTTCAGAATCTTTATCTTGTCGGTAGATGCATCAGCAATGTCGCCAGTGCGGAAGCCTTGTTTTAAAACAGATTCAACGGCAGCGATTACTGCTTCTGATTCTTGCTTCAATCCAAAAGAAATATCCAACAACAAGGCAGCTGATAAAATCGATGCCAGCGGATTTGCAATTCCTTTTCCAGTGATGTCGTGTGCGCTTCCGTGAATAGGTTCGTACAAACCTACTTTGTCGCCAACAGAAGCAGAAGCCAACATTCCCATCGAACCGGCAATCTGTGATGCTTCATCTGTGAGAATATCGCCAAACAAATTTCCGGTAACTACTACATCGAAACTTCTTGGATTTTGAATCAGCTTCATGGCAGCCGCATCAACAAACTGATGTTCAAGTGTAACGTCTGGATACTGTTTGCCAATCTCCTGAACCACTTCTCTCCACAAGCGTGAACTCTCCAGCACATTTGCTTTATCCACGCTTGTCACTTTTTTCTTGCGAGTACGTGCGGCCTGAAACGCTTTGTGCGTAATGCGTTCCACTTCATAACGCTGATAAATCATTAGATCGTAAGCCGTGTTGCGATCGTCTTTTCTTCCTTTCTCTCCGAAATACACATCTCCGGTCAACTCTCGGAAGAATAAAATATCGGAGCCTTTCAAAATTTCAGGTTTAATGCTTGATGCACCGAGCAATTCATCAAACAACTTGATCGGTCGAAGATTTGCATACAAGCCAAGCTCTTTGCGCATCTTCAATAGTCCTTGTTCCGGTCGCACTTTCAGAGTTGGATCATCATCATACTTCGGATGGCCTACTGCACCGAACAACACCGCATCCGAATTCTTCATTTTGTTTAACGACTCTTCCGGCAGTGGATCACCAGTTGCTTCAATCGCGTCATGACCGATCGTAGCGTAGTCGTATTCAAATTGATGCCCGAAGATTTCAGCAATCTTATCCAACACTTTCTTTCCCTCGGTAGTTACTTCTTTACCGATGCCATCTCCCGGCAGTATGATGATTTTTTTACGCATGGGCTGTATCAAACTCTCTGATCTCCTTATTCAAACTCAATAAATAATCAATATCATCGTAGCCATTCATCAGGCACGTTTTCTTATAGGCATTGATTTCAAATTTCTCTTTTACCGAACCGACTTGTAAAAATTGATTTTCAAGATCAACTACAATTTCAGTTGAAGGTTTCTCTTCAATGGCAGAAAGCATTTGTTTCAAAAAATTATCTGAAACTACAATCGGCAATAAACCATTATTGAGTGCATTGTTTTTGAAAATGTCAGCAAAGAAACTGCTAACTACTACGCGGAATCCAAAATCATAAATCGCCCAAGCCGCATGCTCCCGACTGCTGCCACAACCAAAATTCTTCCCGCCCACCAGAATCTTTCCTGAGTATTTTGGATTATTCAACACAAAATCTGCGATCGGCTGGTTGTTGGCATCGTATCTCCAGTCGCGGAAAAGGTTATCTCCAAAGCCTTCGCGCGTAGTTGCTTTCAAAAAACGCGCGGGAATAATCTGATCGGTATCAATGTTTTCCACCGCGATGGGAACGCCAGTTGTTTTTAATGTTATAAATTTTTCCTTCATGTCGATCAATTAACAAACTCTCTCACGTCACTTACCTTTCCTGTGATTGCCGCCACGGCAGCACTTAGCGGGCTTGCCAAAAATGTTCTTGACTTGGGTCCCTGCCTTCCTTCAAAATTTCGGTTGGAAGTGCTGATGCAATATTTTCCTGCGGGGACTTTGTCTTCATTCATACCGAGGCAAGCAGAACAACCCGGCTGGCGAAGTTCGAATCCAGCGTCTGTAAAAATTTTGTCAAGCCCTTCTTTCTTCGCTTGCTCTTCTACTTGCTTTGATCCTGGAATCACCCACACTTCAACGCCTTCTGCTTTCTTTTTTCCTTTCACTATTTCTGCCACCATCCTCAAGTCTTCAATACGCGCGTTGGTGCAGCTGCCGATGAAAACATAGTCAACCGCTTTGCCAAGCAATTGACTTCCTTGCTCAAGGCCCATGTACTCCAGCGACTTTTTGAATGAAGTCACTTCAGAAAGTTCTTTCAATTCTTTTTCTGTCGGGATGCGATCGGTCACTTTCATTCCCATGCCTGGATTTGTTCCGTAAGTAATCATCGGAGCAATATCCGCTGCATCAAATGTCAACACTTCATCATATACAGCGCCTTCATCGCTTACTAATTGTCTCCACTTCGCTACAGCTTTGTCGAATGCTTCACCTTGAGGCGCAAACTTTCTTCCTTTTATATAATTGAAAGTTGTTTCATCTGGAGCGATCATTCCGCCACGCGCGCCCATCTCGATGCTCATGTTGCAGATCGTCATGCGCGCTTCCATCGAGAGACTACGAATCGCATCGCCCGCGTATTCAACAAAAAAGCCAGTGGCACCACTGGCTGATATCTTCGAAATGATATATAAAATAATATCCTTGCTGACCACACCTTTACCCAACTTGCCGTTGATCTCGATTTTCATCGTCTTCGGTTTGTATTGCAGGATGCATTGCGTAGCCAATACTTGTTCTACTTCACTTGTACCTATTCCAAATGCAATGTTGCCAAACGCTCCGTGCGTAGAAGTGTGCGAGTCACCACATACAATCGTCATTCCTGGCAAGGTTAAACCTAACTCAGGGCCGATGATGTGAACAATTCCCTGGAAAGGATGGCCAAGATCATACAACTCAACTCCAAAGTCTGCGCAATTTTTTCTCAACGTCTCAACCTGATGACGGCTCAACGCTTCTTTGATCGGAAGATGTTGATCTTTAGTAGGAACGTTGTGATCGGCAGTCGCTGTGGTACGTGAAGTATTGAAAACTTTGATCCCTCTTTTGCGCAGTCCGTCAAACGCCTGAGGACTTGTTACTTCGTGAATAAAATGGCG
>CAZECP010000067.1:0-27373 GCA_964510765.1 uncultured Ohtaekwangia sp.
AAATACCTGCAATCTGCCATTATGCAAAATTCAATAATGCCTGGAGTTGTTAACTTTGGTGTTTAAGCAACCCCCAATGACCACCGTTCTTATTACACTTTGTGTGCTGTTACTACTGGCCTATCTTTTTGATATCAGTTCATCACTAACCAAAATTCCGTCCGTCATACTGTTGCTTTTGTTGGGCTGGCTGGTACGGCAAGCAGCAGACTTTTTAAATCTGCATGTCCCCGACTTAAATCCGTTGCTACCTTTTTTTGGCACCATTGGGCTTATCCTGATTGTGCTGGATGGTGCACTCGAGCTACAACTCAGTCGGGAAAAAATACCTTTGATCAGAAAATCGTCATGGGCGGCTTTAATACCCTTGCTGTTGCTCGCATTTCTGCTGGCACTTGCGTTTCACTACTTCGGCAAGGCAGATTTCAAAACGGCATTGGTGAATGCCGTACCTTTTTGTGTGATCAGCAGTGCCATCGCCATCCCCAGCGTGCGCAATCTACTGGACGAAGAAAAAGAGTTTATTATTTATGAAAGTAGCCTCTCAGATATCCTTGGCGTGCTGTTTTTCAATTTCATTGTGCTCAATGAAGTGATCAGCATGTCGTCTGCTTTTCATTTTATTTTTCAAATCCTGCTTATCGTGGTGATTTCGTTTGCTTCTGTACTGGGGCTCTCGTTTTTGCTCAGCCGCATCTCCAATCACATCACTTACACGCCCATCATTTTGCTGGTGATCCTGATCTATGCCATCTCCAAGGAACTCCATTTACCAAGTTTGATTTTCATTCTTGTGTTCGGCTTATTTTTAGGCAATCTGAACCTGGTCAAAAAATTCAGGTGGATAGAATTATTCAGGCCGGAAAAGCTTGACAAGGAAGTAGGTAAATTCAAAGACATTACGGTAGAAGCTACGTTCCTGATCCGTGCGTTGTTTTTCATCTTGTTTGGCTTTTTGATGAACGTATCTGAAATCCTTGATCTCCAAACATTGCCCTGGGCGTTTGCTATTGTAATTGGGAGCACCTTGATAAGGTGGATGATTTTGAAAATTTTCAGATTGCACCAGTCTTCTATTTTGTGGGTGGCTCCGCGTGGCCTCATTACCATTTTGTTGTTCCTTTCTATTCCGCCTGGCAGCTCCATTTCTTTTGTAAACAAATCCATGATTATCCAGGCAATCCTCCTCTCTATTCTCGCCATGATGTTTGGCCTTATGGCGAACGGTAAGAAGGCGAGTTCTATAGAATAAAAAAAAGCCCCTTTTGAAGGGGCTTCTTTAGGATTGTTTGCATCGAGATTTTAACCCAACACTTTGAGTTGTTTCTTCTCCAGGCTGTCGGGTTTTCGAATCAGGTCGAGATAGGCGCGGTTGAGTGCTTCCACAATTTGATTTACATACTCGCGGCTATTGCTCACCACCACATCTTTCTCACCTTCGGCTGTAGAAATGCGCACGGCATATTTTTCACGTTGCCTTAGCAGGATGATCACACCAGCCAGCAGCAGGAGAACACCACCTGTCATCATTATCGAATTCACAATCAGTGAAAGACCCAGCAGGTTGATGTTTGTGCCCCATGAATGAGGAATAAAATTCATTGCCCCACATATGAACATGACTATTCCGCACACCATTAGGAGCAGCGAAGGTATTCGCTGAGGATAGATGATGGAGAGCCCATGCTGTGTAATTCCGTTTAGCCGGTACAGCGTGTTTTTTACCTTAAAACCACCATTGGTGATCATCACCTGATGACCATCCGTGTAATAAAGAATATTCTGAGCATCCATAAAATTATAGTTTTTGTACTCCCGAATTTACGTACGCGTTACGTGCAGGTTAGCTCATTTGCTATTTCGTTCGATGAACTTCCGGGAGCGCAGCCAAATTGTTTTGCGAAATGTTATTCACCGAAAATTTCATGAATTCCTTCTGGATTTTAATCAATCCATTTCAAATGCTTATTTTTTACCTATTAATTTTTAAAAGATGAAAACTCTGATCGTGATTATTTTGGTTCTTTCTTTTGCCACGGCTACTGCTCAAGAGCATTTTCTTGGCATCAAAGGTGGAATAAATATCGCCTCTGTATCTACAACTAACTATCCGTCACCTGACAATACGAGAACTGGGCTTATTGCCGGCATCACCTATGAGCGTTTCCTGAACAAGAAATTTGGCGTAAGCGCTGATTTGATTTACAACCAACGAGGCTTTTCTGAGAATATTTATTTTAGGGATGCAAATAATCAACTCACAGGAGCCGGGGAAGTACAAGTTCATTATGATTATTTATCATTGCCGGTCAAGGCAGGTCTTCGGTTTGGAAAAAATCTTTATGGTTTTTCAAACATTGGAATTGTGCCCTCTTACCTTGTGAATGCAAAAGTATTTGTACCAGTCGCGGATCAATATGGACATCCTACTGGTGCGATCTATATTACAAATTTGACCAATGCCTCCAAGTTTGATTTAGCCGGCATGATTGAAGCCGGTGCCGGGTATAAGTTGAAGCAATTCCTTCTTTTTACTTCAGCTGCCTATCAATACAGTCTGACTTCAATTACCAACTCTGATTTCCTTTCAGGTTCAAAAATTAACAGCTATGGATTGTCGTTCACAGCCGGTATAAAATATAACTTGACTAAATAGTAGTAGTAACCATCAATATGGTGTTTGCCTATGTTTTATTTATCAGTTTTTCATAGGCTCTGCGCATAGCACCATTGAAAAATATTTCTCCACAATAAGTATAGTGTAGTCTATCAAGTATTTTCATCATCGGTATGTTGTCAAAGTTCGTGTCCACTTTGATGCTGTACACTTTCTTTTCGAGGCAGAGGTGTTCGAGCAATTCAAAAAGCCTGGTGGCTACGCCTTTGCCTTTGGCCGCATTGGAAGTTGCAACGCGATGTAGAACTACATAATCTCCGTTGGAAAGCCACTTGCCATCAATCTTTTCATAAGCCGGTTCTTTGTCAAAGATGATGGCGGCATAGGCAACGATTACATTGTTGTCAGCCAGCACATAGGCATATCCTTTTTCTAAATCATCATAAACAGTTTGCTCATTTGGATAACCATTTTGCCACTGATCGCTCCCGTCTTTTCTTCGTTGCTCGATGGCTTCTTGAAGAAGAATCCAGATTTCAGATGCTTCAGAAGTATGCGCTTTTCGTAAAATCATTTGCCTTCGTGCTTGAGGTTGAATATACGAAGGTTGTGCTGTGAATGTTGGGGTTGATTTTTGACTGGTGATTAGTGACTGGTGATTTTTTAAACACAAAAGCACTACGAAAAAGAAGTAGCACGAAGTGGTGGTTTTCCTTTGTGAAACTTTGTGCCTTTTTGTGACCTGGTGGTTCAGGTTGTCATAACCTGCTCTTTACACCAAACAATCAGGTAACTACTTCTTTATAATATTTTTGGCCAATCAGGGCTAATTAGGGCATGGAGTAGCCTCTCTTAAGAATTGCTTTAGATACTCTTCATAGTTTTCGAAGAAAATTTTGATCGTTTCGGTCTATGCCGGGAGCGCTTAAATTAATCCTATACCTATACTTTTATGAAAAGTCTTCTGAAATTTAACAAGGTGCCGCTACTTGCCCTTGTCCTATTATTTTACTCGGTCAATTCAAATGCACAAGCAGTGATCGGTGGAGAATGTGCTAAGTGTATTAATGCTGGCTACGATGAGCGGTCCGGTGATGCCATGAAAAAAAGTGTACCCATAAAGCTGGTGAACGAAGAAAACAACAAAGGGATGATCATCAATTGGAGGTACTATACCGAAACTGGAAAGGCCACGCTGGCCATTAATCCAATCAATGCCGGTTATTGTATTGATAATAATGCCCCTATTTTCTTTTTCTTTGAGGACGGCTCCAGGCTCACGCTTCGAAATCAATTCAATTTTAATTGCGATGACAAGATCGAGGTTTCATTTACCGGAATCTTCCAGGACAAAGAAGAGTTTAAGGTTCTTAGCAAAAAGAAATTGAGTCTGATACGAGTTGTCACCAGTACCTCTTTTGTGGAACACAATTTAAATGCATCTCAGGCCGAGGAATTCAAAACCATAGCTCAATGTATTTCGCAAACTGACTTAGGGGTAACGAAGTAAAGGTCCGGTTCTCCTGCTTACAAACGGGCTTTAACTCGGTTATTTTTGTTTCAGATGTTTTTCCAAATGAAGAAATTATCTTCCGTTGGTAATTAAAAGGCCCCATGAAATTCATGAGGCCTTTACCTAAATTTTTAAACTAATACCAGCAAGTAAGAACGCCTTTCCTTCTCCTAGTATCTAAACTTGCTTCAATACTACGACTCACACATTATTTAGAACTTATTACCAAATTAAAAATACATTAACGATAACTTTGAGTGATACAAAATTTTTTGTCCGGTGTCACTCACCTCTCAAGTCATCATTTACAATTTCAAATGGTTTTTGGTAGCTGAAAAAATTGTCCTTCGCTCGTTCATATGTCTTAAAACAGTCACTCTGAGATGACATAGGTGGATCAATTCGATTTTAAATATTCCAAAATGAATTTCCTTGGATTAACAACTGGAAGTTGTCGCGATACTTTTTGAAAATCTTTTAGATTATTGGTGATGAAAAAATCGAGTTTCTCCTCTTGCAGCGCGGTGAAGTATTGAAAGGCATCTTCAAGATCATTGAACGAAGCATCCAATGAAATTCGCAGGTCATGTTTGTGAGTTGGAAGGATGGAAATAAAACGGAGATAGTCGCCAAGCAATTTTTTGGTTTCTGCTGCTGAAACACTTTTGCGGATGACATAGGCGAGTGTATAGAGTGACGCAGATGAAGCAAAACCATGGACCACTCCCTCCTCACAGCTTTTCAATAGCGCGGAAGAATGAACATCACGGTCAAGCAGGTGATCCAAAAAGATATTGGTGTCGAGAAATACGCTAAACGCCATGCTTCTCTTTGTAGTATTCTTTGCGAATGTCTTTGTAGCTCTTGGAAGCAGATTTCTTTTTCAGGATTCCTTTCGAAGCTTCTACGACCGAATGCTTTGTCTTTTTTGCATAGAGTGATTCCAGGAATTCTTCCACCACCGAAGAAAGGCTTTCGGAAGTCTTCTCCACGTAGCTCTTTGCCTTTTTCACGGTGTGCTCATTCACGGTGAGCGTGAGTTTTGTTTTCATCTGCTTATGATTTTGCTATTTCGTAGGCCTGATTTGCCGGTGAACATGATATACGTGTCTTTTTGTAAAGATACGTGTTTTAGGTTTATTGAGAAAGCAAGTAAGTATTGCTTTACTGAAAATCTCCTGCGAGTTGGTGATGAGGAACACTAACCGACAGTGTTGGGCCGAGGCAGGTAGCAAAACGCCTACTGAAAGCAGGCAATTCCCACGCTTGCAACTAGCTTGTAGGTTCGGTGTATCTTCGGTGTCGCTCGGTATTTTCTGCATAGATTTAATCCTGATGCAGAAAATACGTAGGAAAATGAGAATTTATCGAAGCTACAAGGGAGGCAGACGAAAGGAGGCTGCTTGGCGCTTTGGAAATGTCCGCATGGTTGTGGGTGAAAAATTACAATAGCGGCAAGTTTGTAGTTCTTAATCCGGAAGAATTTTTATCATCACATCCTTATAGAAGACTTTGCTTTTGGGATCATGAGCTTGCAATGCAATGGTGCCGCCCAGCAACTTGCTCTGCTCGCCTTCGGTATAGTCGTTGATTATTTTATCGTTTAGTTTTACAATGATGTGCTTGCCTTGCACAATGATATGCTCGGTGTACCACTCGTTGTCTTTCACATAAACATCTTTCACATCTTGCACACCATACACGCTTCCGGTTTTTCTCCAGTCGGTGTGGGATTGATTTACTTGTATCTCGTAACCTTTCGATGGCCAGCCGTTTTCCTGGTACTCGGTGTGAATAAAGAGACCGGAGTTGGAGCCGGGTGTGGTCATCACGCTGATTTTAAATTCAAAGTTTTTAAACTGATGATTGGCCACCGTGCCTGTGTAAAAGAGATGAGCCCTCTCACCATATACAACAATCTTTCCGTCTTGCACGCTGAAACTTGCCGGGTGCTCGCTCGCTTTCCATCCTTCCAGGGTTTTGCCATCGAAGATATTGATCCACTCATTTTTTGGGTGGAAGGAAGTAAGTGAAACACATGTGAGAAGAAGAAATACGAACAGCGTTGTTTTATTGATTGGGTTCATGCTTTAAAAATTTTTAACACCATGAAGATAAATAAATCACTTATCGGGTGGATGATCTTTTATGTGTGCGGCTTTGTGAACTTTTGTGACTTGTTGGCGTAAGTCGGATCGGTTTGATTTTGATTTTTGGTTAGTGATTGTTGATTATTGATTTGTGATTTTTTGAACCACGAAGGCACTAAGAACACGAAGTGGCACGAAGAGTTTTTACAAAAAGCAGATTGTCTTTTACTCGCGCAGTGTGTTGAAAAATAGTCACTCTGTAAGGACATAAAGAACGAAAACTACTACTATCTTTTTCTTCTTATCCAGATCACCCAAAAGGCTAAAATTACTATTGGAGCCAACATCAGTATCATTTGTTGATTTTGTAAAAAACGATCATCTCTTGCCCCATTGATGTGCCACACGCTAAATGAATTTCCGTTGAGCCCAAATATTGATTGTGTAAGATTGATGGCAGTGTGAAAGCCACTAGGCAAGGATATTCCATTTGATGATATTGCCATTGAGCAAAATAGAAAACCCCAGATGGTGGTCGATAGAAAACCGATGACACCCCAGCCGAAAACCAAATGATACGTTCCGAATAATACAGAGGTGATAGCCAACGAGGGTAATATTCCTAAACTGTCCTTCAATATTATCTGCGGATAACAACGAAAGGTGATTTCTTCCATTGTGGCCAAAAGCCCAATGGGCGGCAATGCCGTGAGAAGAATGAATAACCAATTGGCGTTTCCTGTTTGTTCAATTTGATAATTTGAAATGTAAGCGATGAAAATCACCAATAGAGTTATCAATGCAATCCCAATGAGGACTCCCGCTGCGAATTTTTTCCATGTGCCTGACTCCATTTTTAAACCAATGTCAGCGAACCGTTTTTTATCAGCTCGCAAAAACAAGTAGGTGACACCACCCGCCAGGCAGGTTCCAATTAAACCAATCAACAAGCCGTTCGACACGAATGATGTTGACTGGTTGATAAATAGGAAAATTTTCCAAGCAAAAGTGATTAAGGAACAAAAAAGAACAGCCTTGATTGTAATCTGAAATCTGGAGCTATTGTTTGTTTGATTCATGACTTCTCTTTGTTCATAAATTTCGTTATCGGCTTGCAATGTGCCAAGCAATAAAATGATACTTCAAACTAACTTAAAAGGTTTTCACAAAGAGGAAACTGTCTTTCACAGGCGCAGAGTGCTGAAAACAGTCACTCTGCGAAGACATAGTGTTATAACGCGCTCTAACTGAGGGGACATGAAGATTCAAACAGAAAAATTGAATTTTCTTGTTGCGCGAACAATATGATAAATCAAAAAACCCGAAATTAATCTCATTAGGAAATCAGAAATACCGTAAAGGCTAATATCACAGCCATTTAAATTCTTAATATCACTTGAATGAACTGGATTTAGGAAATTCAAATAATAACCAAATGCCTTAAGAGTAGCGTTGTATTCGATACGACTTGGATCAAACTCAAATTGTAAACCTAAATCATTCTTCCAATATAAAAAGAACGCAAATCCTGTAATAAGCAAAGTAGCGACAGGTCGAATCAATGACTCTCCATAGTCCGTAAAAAGTTGATTGATTCTTAGCATTAAGGAATCTACCCATAGTGACAACCACGCGAGAAATTTTTTCTCACCCTTTCTTTGAAGGATTACTATTCGGTGATGACATCTAATTTCATTTTTAAGAAATTTCTTGCCATCAACTTTGTTCGACAGATTAGCGGCTATGGTCTTTAGCTGCCTATAGTAGTCTCTTAGCTTGATAACATCTCCAATCGGAAGCTCATCAATTCTTTTTCCGTTTACAGTCTCCGTAATTCTAAATGTCAACGGCCAGGTAATTGAATAGTAGTTTGCTTTGATTAACGAAGAATTCAAAACTGTCATTTCAGCTCTTGTTAAGTCGAGACCATTAAACGCAACGTTATCCAAAATGGAATACTCAAAGAGTATCTGCCTCGTTACTATACATAGTTCAAACTTTGTCGATTCCTTAGCGTGTGGCAAAAATCTATGAAATGTAACTTTATTAAAAGTGCATAGATTGACTTGTAAGCTATTGTAGCTTCCAAAATTTGGTTGCAAATACAAGTTGCTTATAGTTGAATTATCAAGGCTAATTTCACCAGAAGACGTGATAAGCTTCAGTTCATTACTTACAATAGAATTGAAGAATTGAAATAAATTTACTGAGCCTTCAGCAAGTTTGATATTCTCGACTTCCGACTTATCATAGAATTTAATGTTATGACAATTTCGTATTAAGAGATTATTGAATTTACAGTTATAAAAATTAAAGGAACTATTTGAGTCGATTTTAATATTCTCTTCAGTAAATTCCACATCTTTCTCTGTAATGATCATGTGATCCGGAGAAAGCATTTTGGTTGCTATCCAAAGGTCGTATGATGATATTTTCTTTCTGTCCTCCATTTCAGTATGGTTAAAAATACCTTCTTAACCAGAAATTTCCTAAGAGGCTTGAAATTCCGGCCAGCGACAGGAGCGGCACCCCGCAGCTGCGTTGGTCCCGATAGCTATCGGGATTAGCGTGGGGCGAGGAGTATAGCGGATGGCGCGGTGACCGCCTCGGGCAGGCCGCCAAATACTTATGAATATCTTTTTTCGGCTTGCGCGGTTTTTGTAAAAAAATCTATTTTTGCCCCGCCTTGAAAAAGACGTAAGACGCAAGACTTGAGACATAAGACAAAACGAGTCGTGATACTTGCTACTAGCTACTTGATACTATTAACGTATGGATATAAAAATAGAAAACCTGAGCAAGCGATATGGGCCGCAGCGTGCGGTGGACAACATTTCGTTTGAAGTAAAGACGGGCGAGATCCTGGGCTTCCTGGGCCCGAACGGTGCGGGCAAAACTACCACCATGAAGATGATCACCGGCTACCTGCAAGTGGGCGAAGGCGACATTCAAATCGGTGGCAAGAGCCTGCGCGAAACGGGCGATGAGATCAAGCGCCACATTGGCTACCTGCAGGAAAATAATCCGCTGTACCTGGAGATGCCGGTGATTGAATACCTGCGCTTCTGCGCGGCACTGCAGGGCGTGGAGAATTCAAAAATCGAAGAGCGCATTCGCCTGATGGTGAGCAAGTGCGGCCTCAACGCAGAGAAGCACAAAAAAATCGGTGAGCTCTCGAAAGGTTTTCGCCAGCGTGTGGGCCTCGCACAAGCGATGATTCACGACCCGCAAATTCTGGTGCTCGATGAACCAACCACCGGTCTTGACCCGAACCAGATTGTGGAGATCAGAAAATTGATTCGCGAGATAGGCAAAGAGAAGACGGTGATCCTGAGCACGCACATCTTGCCCGAAGTGGAAGCTACGTGCGACCGCATACTCATTATTAATAAGGGGCGCATTGTGGCCGATGGCACGAGCGACACGCTGCGCAAGCAGGCGAGCGGCAGCGAACTTTTGAAAGTGCGCATCGAAGACGGAAGCTCGGCAGAGATTCAAAAAGCATTGCAGAGCTTATCGAGTGTTGACAAAGTAGAGCTGAGCGATGTGGCAATGAACCGTTTTGAAGTGCAAAGTAAAGCGGGGCAGAGCAGCAAGCGCGAGGTGTTTAAACTGTGCGTAGAAAAAAATTGGGCGCTCACGGAGCTCACTCCGCTGGAGACGCGCCTTGAAGATATTTTCAGAAACTTAACGATGAATTGATTTATGAGAGCTGTTTGGATAATTGCTTCACGCGAACTGCAATCATTTTTTGATTCGCTGATCGCCTACATTTTGCTGACGCTGTTTCTCGGCTTCAGCGGATTTTTTACGTGGATGTTTGGCAACGATATTTTTATGATGGGCCAGGCTACGCTGCGTGGATTCTTTGGTATTGCGTACTGGACGTTGTTCTTCTTCGCGCCCGCGCTCACCATGCGCATGTTGGCGGAAGAAAGAAAAACCGGAACAATTGAATGGTTGTTAACGAAACCTGTGACTGACCGACAAGTGGTGCTTGGAAAATTCTTTGCAGCCCTGGGACTTGTAGCAGTTGCCTTACTGTTTACACTGCCTTACGTAATCACGCTTGCCAACATTGGTAATCTTGATCAAGGTGAAGTAGCGTGTGGTTATCTCGGTTTGATTTTGATCAGCGCTTCGTACATCAGCATCGGTATGTATGCGAGCAGTATCACCAACAATCAGATCGTGGCGTTCTTGCTCGCGTTGTTTATCGGGTTGTTCTTCCACATCATCTTTGGTGTGGTGGCGGATAATTTCACAGGTGTGCTTGCGCAGATTTTCAACACGCTGAGTTTATCGGCACACTATGAAAGTATTTCGCGTGGCGTGCTCGACTCGCGCGATGTGATTTACTTTTTGTCGATCATCGTCATCGGACTGATCTTGTCTGAATTGTCATTGACCAAACGAAACCTTAACTGATTATGCAAAACAAATTACTTATCAGCACAGGCCTCGTCATCCTTATTATTGTTGCACTCAATTTTGTAAGCAACGAATTTCACTTCCGCCTCGACCTGACGGAAGATCATGAATATACTTTAAGTCAAGCGACCAAAGATATTCTAGACGAATTGGAAGACCCGATTACGATCAAAGCGTACTTCTCGCAAAATCTTCCTCCGAACATTGCACAAACGCGCACCGACTTCCAGGAGATGTTGGTGGAGTATGCAAATCGCTCGGATGGAAAAGTAGTGTATGAATTTATCAACCCGAATGAAAAGCCTGAGACAGAACAAGAGGCGATGCGCAGTGGCATTCAGCCGGTGATGATCACCGTGCGTGAGAAAGACCAGGCAAAACAACAAAAAGCATTTTTGGGAGCGGAGCTTTCTTTTGGCGGAAAGAAAGAAACGATTCCGGTGATTCAACCTGGAGCCGCGATGGAATATGCGCTCTCTACTGCAATCAAGAAACTGTCAGTGAATGAAAAACCTGCAATCGGATTTTTGACCGGTCATGGTGAAGCAACTATCGCTGAGATGCCGCAAGCTGCAGAGGAATTGAGTATTCTCTACAATGCACAAGATGTAAAACTTTCCGACAGCACGGATATTCCAGCAAACATCAAAACACTCGCAATCATTCGTCCGACTGATTCGATTCCGTATTCACACTTTCAAATGCTTGAGAACTTTTTGCAACGTGGCGGAAGAATTTTTGTGGGCATCAACCGCGTGGAAGGAAATCTTCAGAACGCAACCGGTGCGGCTGTGAACACCGGCCTTGAAACATGGTTGAAACAAAAGGGAGTGGAGGTAGAAGATGATTTTGTAGTCGATGCGAAATGCGGAGCAGTAACCGTGCAACAACAAACCGGTTTTGGAATGCTGCAACAACAAATCTCTTTCCCGTTTCTTCCGGTGATTTCAAATTTCTCAAGTCATCCCATCACAAGTGGATTGGAGGGAATCGTAATGAAATTTGCGAGCACTATGAAGTTTGTTGGCGACACTACAAAACGCTTTGTGCCACTTGCATACACTTCCGAAAAGTCAAACTCTCTGAAAGCACCTCAATACTTCGATATTCAAAAAGAATGGACGGAAGCTGATCTTCCAAAACAGAACCTCGTGATTGCGGGAGTGCTCGAAGGAAAACTTTCGGGCAATGTTGCATCGAAGATGGTGATCATTGCAGATGGAGATTTCCCGGTGAATGGAAGTGGCGAGCGAGTTCAACGTTTACAACCTGATAATGTGAGCTTGCTGGTGAATGGCATCGATTGGCTTTCGGATGATACAGGGTTGATTGCGTTACGTACAAAAGGAGCAACCACTCGACCGATCAAGCAACTGGAAGATTCAACTAAGATGTTGTTGAAGTATGGAAACTTTTTGTTGCCCGTATTGCTTGCGATTGGATACGGAGTATTCCGCTCACAGAGAAACAAGATGAAGAGGTATAAGTGGATGAGTGAGAACTACGAAGCGTGAGACGGCAGAGATGAAATGTGAGATGTGAAACTGCGAATGTCTTTATGTTTTTTGCTGCAATGGTTAGAGCGCTAAGCCTTGGTGCGAGCGAGTGCAAGCCGCGCGACACGAAGCTCAGCGCATTTTCAAAACTCGCAGGCGCGCGGAAGAAGGTTCGCAGCCTGCGGCTGCGAACGAACCTCGTGCAGATAACGCGCAGCGTTATCAGCCTATAGATGCGCGAGCAGGGGTTGTGCAAGATCGAAACGAGTTTGGCCGCGCAGGGTAGCAATGTTTTGAAAGAGCTTAGTGCACCAAACTATTTCGAAGAGCATTGCTCAATGAATAGATTTGAAACGGAAATTTTGATTGTGTTTATAAATATGAAAAAGTTAAATAATAAGATTCTGATCATTGTTCTTGTGGCGCTTGTGGCCGTCTATGGATTGTCGCGGGTGTTCCGAGCATCTTCGCGAGAAAGTAACTTGCCAAAAGAATTGGTGACGCTGGATACTGCGGCTATCACAGAAATTAAAATCTATACCGCAAAAGACTTCAATAAAGAAATTCGTTTGGTGAAAGAAGGTAAGAGCTGGACGGTGAAGTTGGATAACAAATCTGCTAATGTAGAGCAAGGAAGTGTGAACGGTTCGCTTGGTCAGTTTACGCATTTGAAACCGATTCGTCTTGTGACGAAGAAAAAGACCAAGTGGAAAGAATACAGTGTTGGGGACACGAGTACACAAGTGAAGTTCATGAAAGGCAATGAAGTGATCGCTGATTTGCGCATCGGCCGCGTTCAGTTTGATATGCAGCCAGGCCAACAGCAATTCAATCCAAATTCAATTTCAACCTATGTGCGATTGAGCGGTGATGAAGAAGTGTATTCCGTAGAAGGATTTTTAGAATCCACCTTCAATAAAAGTTATGATGACTGGCGCGACAAAGCATTTCTTCGCTTGAAGCAAAACATGATCACGAAAGTTACATTCACGTACCCTGCCGATTCAGGTTTCGTAGTTGAGAAGCGTGACAAAATATGGTGGGTGAATAATCAGGAAGCTGACTCGGTGAAAGTGAAAGGCTACCTCGCTCAACTTGAATTCAAAAACGCAAATACCTTTGCAGATGATTTCAAATCTACAGGCAACACGCAAGCTGTGATTCAATTCAACGGAGTGGCTGGAAACCTTGCGACAGTACAGGCATGGAAGCGCGCAGAGGATTGGGTTATGAATTCAACGCACCAATCGAATGTAAATTTCAGTTCGAAAGGATTGGAGAGTTTGCTGGAAGGGAAAAAGAATTTTCTTCCGGATGCGAAGAAGAAGTAGGTTTAGACTTTGAAAAATATCCCCGGGTTATTCTTCGTTTCTGGCTTCAGGTAGTCGTATTAAAATCAAATTAAAAGCCAATGCAATGAACTTTTTATTTCCACTTTGAAAACTCAGTCTTTCTTACTACGTTAATAGTAAAAAAACATCAATATGAAAGCAAAACCTCTCATCCTATTGGTATGCCTTCTCATAATTGAAACAGCAACATGTCAAATAAAAAGACATACCTCATTACCTTTCGATTGGGGATATGTGACCAACATTAGCAGATACTCTAAGGTTGGCGAAAACAAAATAGATACTTCGTTGTCTGTTCAAAGTGTAGTAAGCGTTGCGTTAGATTCAAACAGAGTCGATGAATCTGTTATTCAAAAATTAGAGCAAAAGAATATTGATAAATTACGGCTTGTAGCGGCTATGGAAGGAGCCGATGCGATCTGCGTCATGAAAATGGAATGCAGTGATTCAACGAATTATTCCAACAATGGGGTTTGGTTAGGCACAAGACCGTATACCACATCCGTGCCTTATCTTGAGACGCGATTATATAAGATCGGACTCATTCAACCAATTCAACTTCCAATTAAAGACGTCACTGGAGATTCAGAATATTATCGAAGAAAATCTATCGAGGAGACTGATCGACAAATCTATTCTTCAAATCAACAATTGAGAATGGCTGGCAAGCAGAATCGTTTTCTTACCAAGATAAAAGTTATATCTCATGCCAATGCATACAAAAAAGATAAGTTAGATACGTTAGAGCTCAAAACCCTTATCAATCAAAGTAGATATTATTCTTGGGTCTTTACTTTGCATTTTAACGACTTATCAGAAATCCTGACTGACACAAAACCATTACAAGCTAACTTTAAAATTGAGAAGATTAGATTTGAGGATAATAAGATTTTTGTTAAAACTAATCACAAACAAAAGCGATTTAGAAATCGTTGGTTGTTAGTCGCAGATTTTGATGTGCATCATATCCGTTTATCAACACAAAACGGTCACCAGCACTATAATATAGTTGGATTAAGGATGAATCCCCTGTGAATGGACATGTAGAAGTTTGTTATTTTGATAGAGGCGATTACTTGTTCCTTGCTGATCTGAGTTTTTCAATTGGCCATGAAGGTATAGACATGTTTAAACACTCAAACTGAAACATTTAATTTTTTTTGAAAGCTAGACCCACAAAGGCCAAAGGGGATAAAAATAGATCATCTTAGGGTGAGAATTTAAAGTTAGAAATCAGGCTGAAACGAGATAATTTTGAACAGCGAATATCACATCAATGCCTGAGGCACTAAGCAAACAATTGGAAGTTTTTGCTGGCAAATTGGAAGCATCGCTTTTGGAAGAGCTGGAAAAGAAGGCGATGATTTCCAATTTTCAACCGGGTGAAATATCCATGAAGGTGGGGCAACCTGTGTGGGGCGTTCCGCTTGTTTTGAATGGTGTTTTCAAAGTAACGCGCGTAAGTGATGATGGTCAGGAACTACTTCTATATTACGTTCGCCAGGGCGAGACATGTGCAATGGCGTTCACGTGTTGGATGACCACCCAAGTGAGCTCGATCAAATCATGTGCAGAAGGTGATGGAACTCTGTTGATCATACCGGGCATGATCGCGGACGAATGGATGGCGAAGTATCCGAGCTGGAAACGATTTGTTATGAACACCATCCTCGACAGCTTCACGGAAGTAGTGCGCAGCATCGATGACGTGGCATTCAAAAAAACAGATGATCGTCTTGTCAATTATCTAAAAGAGAAATCACAGATTTCAGGTTCTTCGCTGGTCAATCTCACACACCAGCAAATTGCTGATGAGCTCGGCACCAATCGCGTGGTAGTTTCACGTCTTCTTAAAAAATTGGAAACAGACGGACGATTGCTTCTTTATCGCAACCAGATTAAGCTTCTCAAAGATTTGTAACAAACGTTACAAAGAACAGTAACTTAATTACCGTTCTGAAGCATACGTTCTCTTCAATTTTGCAGCATAAAATCTTTAGCAATATGACAAGAGAAATTAAAAAACCGTTTTTTCTATTATTTGGTGTGGCCTCGTACCTGTTGTTCCTGGTCACATTTTGTTACTTGATCGGATTTGTGGCTGACATCTATGTTCCCAAACAAGTTGATGGTGAACCGTCCACCAACATCCTGTCTGCAATTTTTATTGACACGTTGTTAATATTGTTATTTGCAATTCAGCACAGTGTCATGGCACGGCCAGCGTTCAAAACGTGGTGGCATAAAATTGTTCCTGAGCCAATTGGACGCAGCATGTACAACTTCCTTGCTTGTGTTTGCCTTCTACTTTTGTTTCATCTGTGGCAACCATTGGGCGGAACGGTTTGGAAAGCGGAGTCATTTAAAACTTATCTGATTCTCACAGGCATCAGTGCCCTGGGGTTCACGATCAGTTTGATCAGCACTTTTCTGGTTAATCATTTTGATTTGGGTGGCCTTCGGCAAGTGTGGATGTATTGCACGAACAAGAACTATCAATCCATTTCCTTCCGCACTCCAGGTTTTTACAAATATGTTCGTCATCCTTTGTATTTCGGACTGCTCATTGGTTTCTGGATAACGCCTGTAATGACAGTCTCTCATTTATTTTTCGCCACGCTTACTACCATTTACATTCTGATCGGAGTCCGGTTTGAAGAGAAAGATTTGGTTGGCGTTTTCGGAAGTAAATATGTGGAGTATCAGCGTTATGCACCGATGCTTTTTCCGTTCACCAAACGGTCAAAATAATTTTATAAAAGAGGTGAGGCTCCGTAATGAGTAAGAATTGTAACAGGCGTTACCGTGAAGTGTAACAATGTTACCAAATAGCGTGAGCTTCATCTCTCAACTTTATACTTTCAAAACAAAAACCAAAGAAAGAAAATGACGATGACAATGAACCCAAACAAAGCGTTGTGGGAGAAGGGAGACTTCACCCGCATGGCAGCGACTATGCGCAACAGCGGGGAGGACCTGGTTTCCAAATTGCAAATTCAAAAAGATATGACGGTGCTTGACCTCGGTTGTGGTGACGGCACTACCGCTATTCCGATTGCAAAGCTCGGGGCCACCGTGGTGGGTGTTGACATTGCGCGAAATCTTGTGGAAGCAGGCAACGCCCGTGCAAAAAAAGAAAATCTTCCGAACTGCACCATCCTGGAAGGAGATGCATGCGATTTGAATGGATTGCGCGATCACACTTTTGATTTGGTGGTGAGCATCTTTGGTGCGATGTTCGCTCCTAAGCCATTTGACGTGGCAAAGGAAATGGTGCGCGTTGCAAAACCCGGTGGTCGTATTGTAATGGGCAACTGGATTCCGGGTGATCCGACATTGGTGGCGCAGATATTAAAAATCAGTTCGTCTTACACACCTCCTCCGCCAGAAGGTTTTGTTAGTCCGATGTTGTGGGGAGTAGAAGCTAACGTAACAGAACGTTTTGGTAAAGCCGGTATCCCCGCGGAAAAAATTTCTTTTCTCCGCGACACGTACACATTTGATTTTAATGGAACACCGACTCAGTTCGTAAATGAATTCCGTCAATACTACGGGCCTACGATGAACGCCTTTGAAGCTGCCGAGAAAAATGGAAAAGCTGACACACTTCAACAAGAGCTAGAGACATTATTTGCAAGTCAGAATCAAAGCAAGACAGCCAACAGGACGTTGATACCGGCAACGTTCGTGCGCGTGATGGTGAACAAACCTTACCAGGTACTCTAATATTTTGTTTGTTTGAGAGGGGAAGGCCGGTGATGAGCCGGCTTTTTTCAAAAAGAAACTCAAGTATTTATCGTTCGGCAAAAAGTGACATTGCGCCAAAGACTGCAGCAATTAAGCCTACAATTAAAAAAATATTGGCAAGAACTTTAAAGACTGGAGAAATACTTTTATAAATCAAAATTCTGAGTTTGTTATTTTGAATTGGACTCATAAAAATTTTGTTCACGATTAACGCAGACCCTTTCGCTTCAATAAGATTCATTCCATGAAATTCAATTCTGTGATCACCCTGTTCGCGTGCTTTGAAGCACCAACAATCAACTCCGGCATTGCCATCTATCATGAATCCAGTTTCAATATAACCTTGTCCTGGAATTAATTTATTACTGGAGGGGCCGATTATTGTTATTGATGGGTTGCATGGAGTGGATATACTTCTGGCACCAAGAATTGAAATACAGTAGCTTTCATGAGAGTTTAGGAAAATTGAATAATCTCCATCTTCACATGGTAAAACTGCAACAGGATTCCTCGGTCTATTCCTCCAAATTATGATGCCACAATAAGAACCTACAAAAAGCCCAATAAAGGAATAGATTATCATAATAAACCGCTTGCTACAAATGTAAAATTCAATTTATCACCTTCAACACCCAAACATAATTTCCCTTCTTCTGCATAGCAGGTGGCACAACAGTCTCCACACCTTTCTCCGTCTGCTTCCATTTCAAATTCTGATCACTGCCAAGCATTTTTACTTTCGTGGATTTTGTGAAAGGCATCTTGGTGATGAACACGTTGCTCTTCGGAAAGTCAAATAAGAAAATGTAACGGGCGCTGTTGTCTTTCTTTTGTGTGAAGCGAATCTTGTCACCTTCCTTGTAGCTGGTGAACATGCGTGTGCCGTAGATCGCTTCGCCATTCACTTTCATCCACGCTCCGATTTTTTTCAGTCTGTCATAAGCAGCAGAGTCAAACTCTCCATCAGGGCTTGGGCCAATATTCAAAAGAAAGTTTCCGCCTTTACTCACGATGTCGGTCAGCTTTTCAATCAGGTCATCGGCTGATTTGTATTTGTCGTTCGGTACGTAGCTCCAGCTGTTGGCCATGGTCATGCATGTCTCCCAGGGATAAGGCAAGCCTTCATCGGGAATGTGCTGCTCTGGTGTGAGGTAATTTTGATGAACTCCAGGCACTGCACGATCTACTACAATCAGATCGGGTTGCTTAGCTCTTACTTCATTTACGAGTCCCTCCATATTAATATCCTGACTTTGCGGGTTGCGCGCATAGCGACTACCTTCATACACTTCCAGCAATTGCTCTTTCACTTCTTCATCGGTTTTCTTTCTTACCCATCCGCCATCGAGCCAGAGAATATCAAGCTTGCCATAGTTGCTGGCGAGTTCATTGATTTGATTGTGTGTGAAGTCAACGAAATTTTTCCAGCGATCCGGGAATTTTGAAATCGAATAATTGGGGTTGCGATCAGCCGGAGGAAAATGTTTCCACCAATAATTTTCATTGTGCCAATCGGGTTTTGAAAAATAGGCGCCTGTCCAGAATCCTTCTTTGCGAAAGGCGTTGAAAATTTCTTTCGTTACATTGCTACGAGGATTAATAGCGAACGGAACATCTTTACCCGTGATTTTGTAATCTGAATATTTTGTGTCAAACATATTGAAGCCATCGTGATGTTTGGTGGTGAACACCACGTACTTCATCCCTGCATCCTTCGCAGCCTTTGCCCAAAGTTCAGGGTTGAATTTGGTTGGATTGAAAGTAAGCGGTAGCTCTTCATACTTTTTCAAATACTCTTCATACGTTTCCGCAACTCCCTTCTTCCATGCCCACGCAGCCCAGCCCACATCTTCAGGGCAGATGCTCCAGCTCTCCACAACTCCCCACTGACTGTAGGGTCCCCAATGCATGAGCAATCCAAATTTCAGATCGCGCCAGTCTTCAAGCTTCTTTTGAATGACTGGGTTGGGATCAGGGAAATATTCCTGGTGCTGCGAGTAGGCGCTGTCAATGATGCATGATAGGATGAGCACGGTAGAGAAGAATCTTATTTTCATTTTGGACTGAATTGTGAGTTTGAATTACTTTTTAAAATAGACGTTCGTCTTTTGATGAAATAGGGCAAAGAACAACAGGAAAAGGAAACCACAATGGGTAAGTAATTGCGCGAGATCGTGATAGAAACTCAACGCCACGTGATACACCATCCACGCTACGAGTAACCACCTCGCCCAGTTAGCAGCACGCAATGTAAAAGCTCCGCCAACAATGGCGAGCACACGGATCACGAACACGAGAATGATCCGAGGGTTGTCAGCCAGCTGTTTCAACTCAGGCGCATGGTAAATGATTCCTACTGCTCCTGAAAGGATAAACAGGATTCCGATTAGTGTCACTGACCATGGCCGATTCATGTGAAGAAATTATGTGTTCATTCAAAGTTAAGAATGTTCACTGCTTTTTATAAATTGAACAACTATGAAAAAAGCCATTGTTTCCATATTACTTGCTGCCATCTGGATAAGCATCTCAGAATTTGTACGCAATGAATTCGTTTTAAAATCACATTGGGTGAACCACTTTCAAAATCTTGGACTAACATTTCCTTCTGCCCCGATCAATGGAGTGATGTGGGGGTTATGGTCGCTCTTGTTTGCCATTGCCATTTACATCCTGTCAAGAAAATTCGGATTAATTGAAACAACCGCGCTCGCTTGGTTTGTCGGTTTCCTGATGATGTGGGTGGTGATCAACAACCTTGGCGTGTTGCCATTTGCTATACTTGCCTATGCAGTGCCGTTAAGCATACTCGAAGTTCTCATAGCGACTCTGCTAATCCGGAAGTTTAGTAAACGACAGTAAATAAAATTTCTCACAACTTATTTTTTCTCCAACTCGGGAAGCTTTACGTGTCCGTCTTTTACAACTGTCTCTTTGTAATTGGAAAGATCAACGGCTATAGGATTGAGCAAGATCGCATTCACGGTAAGACTACCACTTTTCATTTTGACCAGGCCCTCAGGCTTTTCTCCTTTGGCGAGGGCGATGGCAAGCTCTGCAGCTTTTTTGGCAAGTGGCTTAATCGGTTTGTAAACAGTCATTGCTTGTCTTCCGGAAATAATATTTCGTACAGCAGAAAGATCTGCATCCTGTCCGGTAACTATGGTTTTTCCGAGTAACGAACCGGGCAGTGAAGCAATAGCCCCGGTAGCAAGTGCATCGTTGGCCGCCACAATTGCATCGGGCATAAATTTATTGTCAGTCACCAGCTCGTTGATTTTAATCATGGCACCAAGTTCTCCCCAATCGTTCATCACCACATCGGCAAGTATTTTTATTTTTCCACTCTGAATATGCGGTTTCAAAACTTCGTGCTGGCCAGCTTTGAATAGCGTAGCATTGTTATCTGAAATCGGTCCATTCAACAATATATAACCACCGGATGGTTTTTTCTTCAGCGCATACTCTGCCTGCAGCCTCCCAACTTTCATGTTATCATACGAAACATAAACTGCGACCTTATCATTTAAAATAAGACGATCGTAAGACACCACCGGTACTTTGTATTTTGTTGCCAGGTCAACTATCCTTGACGCCTGCTGCGCATCCGAAGGAATTACCACCAGCACTTTCGCCCCGCCATCTAGCAATTTTTTAGCAAGTGAATACTGAGCGGCTGTGTCGGCATTAGCCACTTCCATGAGGACTTCACCACCAAATTCCTGCACAGTCTCTTTAAAAAATTTCTCATCCAAAAACCATCGGTCACTAATATAATCGTCCATCAGAAAACCGATCTTCTGCGAAGAGCAAACACCGGATGAGAGAAGCATTAAAATGAAAAGAGAATTTTTGAAAGCCTTCATAGGATTTATAAATTTTCTTCACGAATTGACCAATTATATCCTTCCTAAAAAGTTCGATTTTTGGCAAAAACCTACTTCAGGTTCAAAAGGCAAAAATTGTTTGTGTGAAAACGAACCTTTTACTAAACGATTTCCCCGCTCAACTTATAACATCGTTCGATCTCATCACTTCCAACTTGCGTGTGTAATTGTGGATAATGAATTTGGTCTCCAGCCCTTTGGTGACGGGACGCACCAATCTTGGTTTTTCCAATTGAGCAATGAGGGAGAAGCATCCACCTTTTCAATTCATGCGTTGGCTGCGCGACTGGAGGGTGAATTTACTTTTTTAATATGATAGGGAGTGAGGATGTTCAGCAATTATACAATGGACCCAACGGAAAGAGGAGATTCTACCTCTGCAATTCCGAAGTCATAATATTTGGGCAATGTCAAAGTGAATGTAGAACCTTCGCCCCGGACGGACGCAACGGCAATGTCTCCATTCATTTTTTGTGCGGCTTCGCGAGCGATGTACAAACCCAAACCCGAACCGCGCGATGACGTGCAGCCACGGAAGAACATGTTGAAAATTTTGTCGATTGCTTCTGCGCGGATGCCTTGTCCGTTGTCGCGGATTTGAATCCGTACGGAGTTGTCATCCAATCCAGTGCAAATCCAGATAGATGGTGAAATATTTTCATCCTTGCGCTGAAATAGAAGCGCGTTTGAAATAAGATTGTTCAAAATAATTTTCAGACGCAAACGATCAGCAACAACTTCGTTGATAAACAATTCATGGTGAAATGAGATGTGTTCAAAATGCTCTTTCACCATCAGGTCGTCCAGCACTTCTTGTACCAATTGAAACACGTTTATTTTCTCCATCACTAATGAAGAGCGACTGTTCTTTGAGTAGTCCAGGATTTCATGGATGTAATTTTCCAGCTTCAATACACTTGTCTCCATTTTCTGAATATAGTGAATATGTTTGCTGTTGTCTTCTTCCATTTTGGTGAGGTGGATTAACCCAAGAATTGATTTTATCGGAGCGCTCAAATCATGTGACGCGCTGTAAACAAAACGATCCAGCTCTTTGTGTGTTTGCTCAAGTTCTAAGAACTGGCGGTGTAATTTTTGTTCGGTACTTCTTAGGTCGCTAATTACCCGTCCGGCAATACAAGCGGTTACTCCCAATAGAATCATTCCCAAGTGAATGTTGATCAGATTGGATTCAATGGCCCAGGATAAATCACGACTGGTGGGAATGATAATCGGAATTATATATGCGATGAAAAATACAATTGTGTTGGCCAGGAGCGAATTTCCGAAACCGAAACGCACCGCGATATAAACGGTGAACACTCCGTAGATAAACCAGTATTTTTCCATAGGTAGAAAAAACGAAACGGTTGGCAAAAGCAAAATTGAAATTAACGCTTCTGTTTTATGCTTCCTTAAAATGAGGTAAGTGGTGCGCATGTGATTGGCCTCTGCACCAATAGGCTCGATTAATTTTTGGCGCTCCAGCCACGGTGTAAAAAAATAAAGCATCGGCAAACAAAAAGTGAAGCTCGAGGCAAAGTCAGCGGCCCACACCATCACCGTATGCAGAATGATCGGTTCGCGTTTGCTGAGTATTAAAATAAAAATAGCATTCACGGTTACAGGAACGATGATGCCAAGGAGGAGAAATTGAAGTGTACTTTTCAGGTTTGGCAACCAAGGCTTACCTGAAATAAAGACGCGAAAGAAATAATAAGAAGCAAGTGCTGTGGCGGCTTCGTGCGAAACAAGAAAAAGCCAATAGTTAAAGTCCCTAGCGTCCCAGACAGCAAGTGAAAGTATGGAATTTAAAATGAGTGCGGGAAGTACGCGTAAGCCCCACCATTGAACAAACACAATGGCGAGCGGAATGGGTAAATAAAATAGAGAACCACCCTGCGGAGTTTTTAACGCAAGTGAAATCAATGTTCCTGAAAAGAAAACAAAAAAAGGAAAAATCCACGGCAGCAAATTTCCTATCGTCCTCGATTCTCCTTTGAATAGCAGCGTTTTCATCATGATTTTCTCATGAAGTCAATATTTGAATGCCGATAAAATTGAAAGTACAAAGTGCGACAAACGGCAAGGGGCGATATAAGTTTCAATTGCCGGAAAAAATTGTCGGATGCCCGACTAAACAACTAACTATTGCCATAGACTTTAAATACAGGCTCACGCAAAGAAGAATTTGAAACAGCAAAATCAATGACTTCGGCAATCGCTTCCGGAGTTACCCATTTTGAAAAATCAGCATCCGGCATGGCTGCTCGATTTTGAGGAGTATCGATAGTGCTGGGAACGACTACGCTTGTGATCACATTATCCGAAGCTCCCTGCGCGTTAAGTAATTCTGCCAATTTGAATAGCAGTGATTTTGAAAGTGCATACGCGACCACACCTTTGCCTGCGGATGCTGACAATGCGGGTCGCGCTCCGATCAACACAATTCGTCCGCTATTTTGTTTTTGCATTTGCTCAAATAATGGGCGAGCGCAAAAGTAAGCCGTTTCAAAATTGAGTGAGAACATTTTCTTTAGTGCAGCGCCATCCGATTCGTTGACATTGCCCATCGCAAATCCACCCACCAACAGTACAGCTGCATCAATGGTCTTATTTTTTTCGATCACAGATTGGATTACTTTATGTACAAACGCTTCATTGGTAAGATCTGCTTCTACAATTTGCAAATCACCTGAGACTTGAAAGCCTAAATTTTTCCCAGGGGAAACTGTCGCAATTACCCGATCGCTTTTGCTGACAAATTTTTCAACAACTGCTTTGCCAAGATTGCCGGAAGCGCCTGTGATGAAGATGTTTTTAGACATGGGAATTATTTTTTACCCAATTTGTCTTTTGCTTTCTGAATAGAAGTATTGATCAACTCTTTCACCTTGTTGATTTTTTCCATTTCGTTTTCGAGATACTCCCGTGCTGTTTCCTGATCCACTGAATCCGGCTCATTAAACTTGTGCATCCAATCCATCATTGCATGATCGGCCGAGTCGAGTTCTAAAATAGTTTGTTCAAATTCTTTGGCTTTATCCGGCTCGGCAGCGATTTTATCTTTCAATTCTTTTTTTAATTGATAAATATCGCTGGTGCTAGGCATTACTTCATTGTGAACGGCCATCACCTGGTCATACAATGCCTGGTTGGGATCATCCTTCACTGTGTCATCTTTTGCAGCCTCATGCTGGTGACCACTTTTAGTGCAAGCGGCAGACAAAATAACTATGAACACAAAGAGCAAGTTTAAGTTAAGTCGCATAGAGTTTTTTCTTTCAAAAGTAGAATTAAAATCACAGTGGGGCAAGAACATGCATGAGCGGGAGGAAGACCTTCGTCAAAACATGGAAGTTTTTCAGGCTACGCAGGAAAGAAATGATGCACAAAGAGCAAGCAACACAAGAACGGTTGACCAGTGTGAACGCGCGCGCGGACTACAGATATTTTATTTCAGAAGTCTTTTGTAATGAAGAACAATGAACTTATCGATCGCTTCAAAATAGGCCTCTAGTTCCATCTCATCCAAATCAATGATGACTTGGTTGTTGTTGATCATTGTTACCTGAACTTTGTGAAGAACTTTTCTTTCATCTTTCACAAGAGTAATGGACTGAATTTCATTCACGGGCAGAACTCCTTCTTTCTCATTGTTCTTGTATTCGATCGCCTCATTGGTGAGTTTTAAAAAATCGTTGTAGTTCTTGATTCCCGAAATCAATTTTCCTGCTACCGGGGAAATGATGCAGATACCGGCCCAGATAAAAAAGCGAACGTGGCTGATCGGGTAGCTGAGGTAAATAAAAACGAAGATTGCAGGGATGGCAAGGTAAATCAGTATTTGCGTTTTTAATTTTGTCTGGTGATTGCGAAAGTCCACCGAATCCTCCGTGGGCTTTATGTGAACGGGAAATAAAAACTCTTCCCATAAAATGAGTGCCATGATGACTACCGCGACACCCACTAAAAACATTCCGGCAAGAACGGGGCTTCCCTGCATCATATCATGCCAGGAAACTTCAAAAATCTGCGATGAGAGAAACGAGGAGAGAACGAAGATCAGGATGAGAAGTCCAACGCTAAACTCCAAAGGGTAAGTGTGCCGAATAACTTTTGCCATAGTGTCAAATATTCCGT
This sequence comes from uncultured Ohtaekwangia sp., assembly GCA_964510765.1. Lineage (GTDB taxonomy): Bacteria > Bacteroidota > Bacteroidia > Cytophagales > Cyclobacteriaceae > ELB16-189. Next base: position 25,277 of record CAZECP010000067.1, read on the forward strand.
AACGCTAAAAATTTGGCGCGAGTATAATGAAAAAATATGTTAAGAACCCCGCTTTGGTTGTAGATAATGTATTTCTAAGCAAACTTTAATTATTTCTAATTTGGATTGGAAATCAGGAACGTAAAATAGAATTTGAACCGAATGATCTATCACATTACTACTAGTCAGGATTGGGAATCGCAGCAGGACAAAGCTGATTTTATTCCCATTGATTTTTACAAGGAAGGATTTATCCACTGCTGTACTCAGGCCCAACTTGCCGGTGTGCTTGATCGTTACTTTAGAGGAAAGACAGGGTTGGTACTTCTTCACCTTGATGAATCAAGATTACTTGCTGAATTGAAATATGAGATATCAACCAATAGTGAAAAATTTCCTCATTTGTATGGAGCCATTAACCGCGCGGCAATCATTGAGATTACGAGATTATAGAATTTGCCAGATAAATCAAAATCAGTAAACTTCAAGGTTTGATATCACCGGGCAAGCTTTCGATTCTAAAATACCGATTTGAATTTTATTAGTTTCAATTGGTTCAATTTTTATAATGCGCTTATACCCGATGGTGGTGGTCGAAGCAACCGGCTGCCATTGACTATCTTTCCAGGCTTTTACTTTAAATTTCTTTACTCGCTGGCCAAGTTTAATGTATTCTTGAAGCACAAGGTATTTTACAGTTTGCGGTTGGCTGAATTCAAGTGCTTCCTGAAGTCTTATTGTCATCAGTAGCCCAATAGGTTTCTTTGCTTGCATCAATGAGATTTTTAGCTGCAAACTTTTTGTCTCCTCCTCGATAACTGTCTGCAGAGATCGAAGCTCTTGTTGCGAGGTTCGTTTTGAATTCTGTATCCAACAAAGCACGAAACCCTTGTAGTGATTTCATATCGTTTTCATGAATCAATCCTCTGCGATCGGGCGGAACATTCAGCAGGAGGGTAGAGCCTCTTCCCACGGAAGTGAGATAAATTTCAAACAATCGTTGGGCACTTTTTACGAGCGTATCTTCTTTGGCATGATAGAACCAGCCTGGCCGGATGGACACATCTGTTTCGGCAGGCACCCAATGCGTTCCATTTTCAGCACCTTCGTTCAGAAGTTTTTCTATTCCCGGTTTTCCGGCAAACAAGGTATCAGTAGAAATTGTGCACCAATTCGTTTCTCCAGCTTCGCCTCGCTCATTGCCTACCCATCGCACGCCAGGGCCTGCATCGCTGAAGAAGATGATATTGGGATTGAAAGAACGAACGAGGTCTAATGTTTTTGGCCAGTTGTAATACGTAGCTCCATTTATTTTTCTTTTCTCTTTTGAGCCGCCATAAAATCCATCGCCACCGTTGGCGCCATCGAACCACATTTCAAACACAGGTCCGTAGTTCGTGAAGATTTCGTTTAGTTGATTGCGATAATAATCTACGTACGAAGGTGTGCCGTAGTCAGCGCGGTTGCGATCCCACGGAGACAGATACACGCCAAATTTCAAACCTGCTTCTTTGCATGCATCCGTGACTTCTTTCACTACATCACCTTTTCCATTTTTCCACGGACTGTTCTTTACGGAATGTTCCGTGAACTTACTCGGCCACAAACAAAAACCATCGTGATGTTTGCAGGTTAGGATCACACCTTTGAAACCGGCTGCCTTCAGGGTAGTGATCCATTGTTTCGGATCGCTCTGTGTTGGATGAAAGACTTTTTCCGATTCATCCCCATAGCCCCATTCTTTGTCGGTAAAAGTATTAGTGGTGAAATGAACAAAGGCATTCATTTCCATTTCGTGCCATGCCAGTTGTGCTTCCGAGGGAACAGCTCCCACAGGCAGGGGAGGAGCTACATTCTTTTGACAAGAGATGATGGAAAAAGCGAGCAGGGGTTTCAGGCAAAGACGCAAGGAGGGAGAGAGTGATGAGTTTACAGACATATGTATCGGATGAATTGTTCTTTTACGACTGCAACCCTTATAATTGTTGTATTGCTGCTTCAACTTTCTCTACAGGCAATTGACACGTCTTGTTTTTACAAACAAATATAAATGTCTTATCATCTTTTGCTTCACGGCCATCCAATAATACAAGACTACTTTTGGTTGTTGTTCCAAGG
>CAZECP010000068.1:0-26839 GCA_964510765.1 uncultured Ohtaekwangia sp.
ATTCAAAGCAAAAGGACCAAACCTTTCAGAATGATGTATGCTGCAGAATCATTGGTGTCCTTGGCACTGTTGTCAGCATTTTCGTCCAGTCGCCCACCTTCAGGGCTGGCAAAATGCCAAAGGCCACAAATACAATTTCACTGATGGTGAAAAAAAATAGTTTCTAAACTTTTAAGTTGAAAGGATTCGATACGGAAGCCGCGAAGGAACTTGGCCATGGAGAAGGGTTAAAGCTTGAATAATTGACTGTTAAATTATTTCTTATCAAAGGACTTCTTGAAATAATTCGTGAGTGCAATGTCAGTGGGAAAATTTTCAGCTATTTCAAAAACGCGGTAGTAATCTACTGAATGGCACGTGCTATCTCCGCCTTGACAATACATGCTTATACCACCGATTTCAAATTTGCCATCGCGGTCAATGTCTCCGAAGATTTCTGCTGAGCTGGGTTCAGTTTTTCCAAGAACAGTCGTATTTGAATCTGTTACTTTCAAAATCAAGAATTGGTCTGGCCCCGGAGCGCCAAATACCGTGATGATATACAAATTTTCATTCTGTCCCCAATGCTCTGTAAACCAATTGGAATCATTTCCATCAGAGTCGGTACTATTTATTTGTAATTCCTTATCAGTGTAGTCAAGTATCTTTTTCTTTTCACGATATACTTGGATACCAAAATGAAATGGGGCAGGGCCTGTAAGAACAATTGAATCCTTGTTGCGGGCAATCCTATAACTGTTTCCGCTAATCGGAACTATTTCATTCTTTGTCTCTTGCTTTTTGGAAGGAGTGCATGAGACGAGTTGTAAGATGCCAATTATTGCAGCTAATACCGTGGAAATAATATTCAGCCAAATTGCAATGCTTGCTGTTTTCTTAGCGTCTTTAGCATCTTGTCTTGCCTGCTGCAATTCCTCATAATCTAACAAACCTAAATATGCATCGAGAGAAATAAAACTATTGACCTTAGAGGAATTCCAAGATTTTGGATGCATCTCATTATTTAACTCAGCTATGAAATGCGCATGTTCACCATCCGTTTTAAAGCCCATTTTGGTCAGGTGTTCTTTTAAGTCTGAGTGACTGAATGAATTCCCATCAAGGCTCCGCTTTTTTGCAAAACTGAGCGCAGCTATAACGATGTCATCATGAGAGTTGCTAGTCTTCATAAATAGGTCTTTGGTATTTTGATTTTCAAAGTATGAAAAATTATAGACAGTTTCATTTCGGCCAAGGATGGAGGCATTTGTTGAGGCCTGAAGTGGTACGTGCGCATGACTGGCGACTGCCGACAGCCTGGTGGCGCGCCTCGCGACAGGCCGCCTAATAAACTATCTTTCGTTTTTTGTAACTTTGGGTAAATAGATTGTCATGAACTGGAAAGAACATTTGTCATCTGAACCTTCCATCATGTTTGGCAAGATGGTGATCAAAGGCACCCGCATACCTGTGGAGCTTATTCTTGAAAAGCTTGCCATGGGTCATACTTTTGATGATCTTCTTCAGGCGTATCCAAAAATATCTTCAGCAGATATTCAAGCTTGCTTGTGGTATGCTGCTGAAAACACGAAGCACGAGAAAACTCTTGCCGTAGCTTGATGAATCCTGAAATCGTTGCTGACGAAAGTGTTGATTTCAGAATTGTTGTTCAGCTCCGGGAAAAAGGGATGCAGGTATATTCAGTAATCGAAGAACTTCAATCGGCAAAAGACGAAGTGGTTTTAAGAATCGCCTACCAATACAAAGCGCTCTTGCTTACAGAGGACAAAGACTTTGGTGAATTGGTTTTTCGTTTGCAAATGCCACACTCGGGAATTCTCCTGATAAAAATTGAAGAAGCGCAATCGAAAATACCTGCAGTGGTATGCTGTCGTTAAAAATTACAAGGAGTTGATTGGAAAGTTTTCGGTGATCAATGGTCGTAAACTACGGATTAAGGATTGATCATGGACTGGTTGGTTATAAGACCTCCGACTTGTTATGCACCATGAACCGTCTCCTGCGACTAGTACGCCCAAATCTCTGCGAACCTCAGCGTCCTTTGCGGTTTAAATGCATTTAACCGCAGAGGCGCAGAGAAACGCAGAGTTAACTTGCCATACTTACAACTCTCAACTAATTCCTTTATTTTCGCACCAAAATTTTGTGAACCACTATGAGTAATCGCCCTATTTCCGCTTTCATTGAAAAGAATTATCTACACTTCAACGCGGCTGCGCTGGTAGATGCGGCCAAAGGTTATAAAACGCACCTTGCCGAAGGTGGCAAAATGATGGTGACCCTGGCTGGCGCCATGAGTACAGCCGAGCTGGGAATTTCATTGGCGGAAATGATCCGTCAGGGTAAAATCGATATCATCTCTTGTACCGGTGCCAACCTGGAAGAGGATGTGATGAACCTGGTGGCGCACTCACACTACAAGCGCGTGCCGAACTATCGCGATCTTACTCCGCAAGACGAATGGAATCTGCTCGAGAATCATTACAACCGTGTTACCGACACGTGCATTCCTGAAGAAGAAGCATTTCGCAGATTGCAAAAGCATTTGGTGAAAGTATGGAAAGATGCCGAAGCAAAAGGCGAGCGTTATTTTCCGCACGAGTTTTTGTACAAAGTGGTGCTGAGTGGTGATCTGAAACAGTATTATGAAATCGACCCGAAGAATTCGTGGATATTGGCTGCGGCTGAAAAAAATATTCCGATTGTAGTGCCGGGCTGGGAAGACAGCACGACTGGAAATATTTTTGCATCGTATGTGATCAAAGGCGAACTGAAAGCAAGCACTGTAAAATCAGGAATTGAATACATGGCGTGGCTGACAGAGTGGTACCGCGCAAACTCAAGTGGAAGAGGCGTTGGCTTCTTCCAGATTGGTGGCGGTATTGCAGGCGATTTTCCGATTTGCGTGGTGCCGATGATGTACCAGGATTTGGAATGGCACGATGTTCCGTTCTGGAGTTACTTCTGCCAGATCAGTGATTCAACAACAAGTTATGGTTCATACTCTGGCGCAGTGCCGAATGAAAAAATCACGTGGGGAAAATTGGACATCCACACTCCGAAGTTTATTGTAGAGAGTGATGCTACGATTGTGGCGCCTTTGATGTTTGCGTATATACTTGACATGTAAATAAAGCCTAATAGGCTAACAGCTTCTGGCTTTGAGACGTGTGTTCCTGGCTGGTAGCTTGCAGCGAGCGGTGGTTAATAAGCTTATGAAGTTATCATTTCCTACTTTTACTCAGGATTCCAGATTTCATCACATTCCCTGTCGAGGATTTCTTTTCATCGCGATACTATTAAATTGCCTCAATTTGTCGGGACAGAATTTTCAACCGGGCAGATACTATACGCAAAAAAATGAACGAATCAATGGCCTGCTGAGTCATCGAGTTTATAAGTCGAAAAAAGATGAGCCCAGCAACTTGATACTTTTTAAAAAAGATAAAGACTCAAAAGAAGTAGAGATCACAATCCATCAAGCAAAGGCCTTCGTGGTGGACGAAGACAGCTTTGCGATAGTACATGGATTCTTTAGCAATGGTTATCACTATAATCAGGGAAGATATTTTACAGAGGACTTTGCAAAAGTCACAAAGAAAGGAAGAATCAATTTGTACATTCACTATTGCGATGTAACAGCAGTTTCCTCGGGCGTTGGAACCGGATTCGTTCCTTATGTGATTCCACACGAAAAAACGGTGAAGACTTATTTGATTGGCAAAGCGGGAGGATATACCATATCAGCCATAAATCAAAATAATTTTAAAGACAGAATGGAGTCACTTTTATTTGACGATGCTGAGATGCTCGAGAAACTTAAGATGAGAAAATATAAGTTTAAGGATCTTGAAAAATTGATCGATGACTACAATTTTCGATGGGAAAACAAAAAATAACTCTCGCATATCTCTGTTAAAACGAATTTCATGAACTTAGATTCTCAGTTACGTTCTTCGATACAATCAGCCGTTTCGTCCTTGTTTGATGTTCAGGTTGATCAATTTCAACTCCAGCCAACCAATGCCGAGTTTGAAGGCTCGCATACGTTGGTGTGTTTTCCGTTGGCAAAAATTTCGAAGAAAGGTCCTGAGCAGACTGCTTCGGCCATTGGAGAATATCTAGTTGCCAATTCAGAGATCGTTACACGCTTCAACGTAGTAAAGGGATTTTTGAACCTCGTGATTGCAGATAAAGTGTGGGTGGAAGTTTTCAAATCCATTTATGCGGATAAGAATTTTGGAACACTTGCTTCGAATGGAAGGGAGTTGATGGTGGAATATTCTTCACCGAATACTAACAAGCCTTTGCACTTAGGGCATTTGCGAAATAATTTTCTTGGGTATTCTGTTGCTGAGATTTACAAAGCGCTTGGCTACACGGTTCATAAAGTACAGATCATCAACGACCGAGGCATTCATATTTGCAAGAGCATGGCAGCGTGGAAGCTGTTTGGGAATGGTGAGACACCGCAGAGCTCCGGAATGAAAGGTGATAAGCTTGTTGGAAAGTACTATGTGGAGTTCGACAAGAACTACAAGGCGCAGATGAAGGAGTTGATGGAGAAGGGAATGCCTGAAGCGGAAGCTGAAAAGAAGGCACCCATCATGATGCTCGCCATTGAAATGCTTCAGAAGTGGGAAGCAAAAGATACGGACACTGTGCAACTCTGGAAGACGATGAATGGCTGGGTGTACGAAGGCTTTGGTTCTACTTATAAAAGAATGGGCGTTGACTTTGACAAGTTGTACTATGAATCGGAAACCTACCTGCTCGGAAAAGAAGAGGTGCTGCGCGGATTGGAACAAGGCGTATTCTTCAAAAAGGATGATGGTTCTGTTTGGGTTGATCTAACTGGCGATGGACTAGATCAAAAAGTATTACTGAGAGCAGATGGCACTTCGGTGTACATGACCCAAGACATCGGCACAGCGATTTTGCGTTTCAAGGATTTTCCAAAAATTGAAGGACAGGTTTACACAGTTGGTAACGAACAGGAATACCACTTCAAGGTATTGTTCCTGATCATGAAGAAGCTCGGCTACAAGTGGGCTGAGAAATGTTATCACCTTTCGTATGGAATGGTTGACCTGCCCACAGGCAAAATGAAATCACGCGAAGGAACGGTGGTGGATGCGGATGATCTCATGCAGGAGATGGCTGACGAAGCCGAAAAGCAAACACGTGAACTGGGAAAGATCGAAGACCTGACTGATGAACAGATCAAAGAACTTTCAGAAATGATCGGGCTTGGAGCGTTGAAGTTCTTCTTGCTGAAAGTGGACCCAAAGAAACGCATGATGTTCGATCCTAACGAATCAATTCAACTGCAAGGGCATACCGGGCCATTTATTCAATACACGCACGCACGCATCCGTGCGATCATCCGCAAAGCGGAAGCGATGGGCGTGAAGCCAACAGCAAATGAATTGGCACAAGTAACTTCGCTAGAACCAGCCGAGCGTGAAGCTATCTTCATGGTGAACAACTACATTAACAAGTTGAATGAAGCAGCGCGTGATTATTCACCGGCAGTAATTGCTAACTTTGCCTTTGACCTGGCGAAAGGATATAATCAATTTTATCAAACCATTCCGATCTTCAACGAAAGCGATGCCGCCAAACTAAAATTCAGAATTGCATTCTCGCAAGTAGTGGCCAATGTGTTGAAGAAGTCAATGAAACTATTGGGCATTCAGGTGCCGGAAAAGATGTGACTTAAAAGTCTAAGTTTGTGTAACCATTTTAAGCTTTCTACTTTCTTCAAACTTTTTTCGATAGCTTGGCATCTTGAGTTCATAACCCAGCTCACTCAAAATGCGCTTCTACGTTCTTACTTCGTGCATACTCTTCATTCTTCAGGCTTCCTATAGTCAAGTTACAATCGAGGGAAAAGTACTGGAGCAAATTTCAGCTAAGCCAATTCCTTATGCCAACATCGGAATTTTAAAATCGAACGTGGGTACGATTTCCAATGAGAACGGAAGTTTTTCACTGGTGATCCCTCAAAACAAAATCAACGACACTTTGCTTTTTTCTGCGCTCGGATTTGGCAAACGTTCAATCGTCATTCAGCATCTTCTTTCGAAAAAGGAAATTGTGATTAAGCTGCCTGAGAAGGCAACAATACTCAATGAAGTAGTCGTCCATGAGAAAGTGGAGAAAAATAAGACCTTCGAACTTGGAAACATCGAATGCAAAGGAGGTGTCGTTGAATTTGATACTGCCTATGCTGGCCGATCCAATTCACTTCTGATTGAAAATAACAGAGCTCAGTTTCAAAAGGACTTGCAGTTCCCTGTGTATTTAGAGAAAGCAAGCCTTCGAATTTTTCGGAACAACTTAAAGAAGTTCAAGATACGTTTGCGACTAAATGAAGTCGACAGCATCACAGGTGCACCAGGAAAAGATTTACTGCAACAAAACGTGGTTGTTGAGTCATCGATAAAGAGCGGGTGGGTTGAATTTGATCTTTCCAAATTAAACATAATCGTTACCAAACCCTTCTTCCTGACGTTTGAGAAAATTCATGACCTCGCTGATCGAACAGCTATCGCCAATGGCTACCGAGATTTACTTCAAAAGAATCCGACCAAAGTAAAAACCGACACGGTTGTGATTGATGGTAAAAAAGAGGTTCGCCAGATTCTGAAGGGAAGTGGTCTTGATGTGCCGGGTGTGTTTGTGGGGATTGGTGTATCAAAATCCGTGAAGGAGAATTTTACTTGTTATGTGAGAGAAACCAGTTTTTCAAATTGGAATAAGGTGCGAGGCATTGTTACAGCTACGGTTGTACTGAGCAATCAAAAACTGAAAGCGAAAAACATCGAAGAAAAAACTCCATGTGAAGCTCCATCTCAATGCGAGACCGAAAGAATGTGCAGAGAATTCATGGACAATACCGGTTTGAATGGAGTGCAAGTCGCGGTAACCAATCATGGAAAACGTTGGACAAAATCGTTTGGCTACGCTGATGTCGCTAATCGAATTGTTGTCAACGATTCAACCAAATTCAGGATCGCCAGTATTTCAAAATCGATGACATCCGTGGGTTTGGTAAAATTGGTTTTAGAAGGCAAACTTGATTTAGATGTCCCGGTGGAAATATATCTGCCCCAGTTTCCCGAAAAGAAATACAAATTCACTGCACGACAGTTAGCAGGCCATCTCGCAGGGTTTCGTGATTACATCACCATGGCTGATTATGTTCATCAAGAGCATTATGACAATGCGATTCAGTCATTGAAAATCTTTCAGCATGATACACTTCTGTTCAAACCGGGAACGAAGTTTCATTATTCAACATTCAGTTTCAGAATACTCGGAGCCGTTATTGAAAACATAACTCAAAAGAACTATTTGGACTTCATGAAAGAGAATGTTTTCAATCCATTTCAGTTGAGGAATACTTGTGGGGACGACAATACCGCAGGCATTTCGAATCGCAGCAAATTCTATGACCTTACTGGCCAGGAGAATGAATTCGGGGATTTGAGTTATGCTTATGCAGGAGGTGGGTTACTTTCAACAGCAAGTGATTTAGTGAAATTTGGTCAAGCCATGTTGCATCAACCGGATGAGGCCAAGAAGCTTCTATTCACATCACAAAAGACGATGGATGGCATCGAGACAGGCTACGGTTTGGGATGGTATGTCGGTAAAGATAAAAACGGACATCGTATTTGGTATCACAGTGGCGATGGATTTAGCTGCAGCTCTCATCTTTACATCTATCCTGATGATGATTTAGTAGTTGCTTTTGTCGCCAATGGACAAGAAGGCGCAGCATTTGATATTCAAAAAGTGGCTTCGTTATTTTACACAAAATAAAAATCCATCATGTCGTTATCCGGAATTAATTGGAGCGAATATATTAAATCGTTTGACCAGCATTTATCTGCTTTCAATTCCAGTGAACCGTGGCAGCTCGTTCAACAAGCTTCTTCACTAATAGAGAAGCTGATTTCAAATTTACCTTCCGACTATTCCGTCCATAACGGAGTAGCCATTCATTCCTCTGCCAAAGTTGAGGAGGATGTAATTTTGAAAGGACCGATTGTAATCGGGCCAAATTGCTTTGTTGCTTCACATGCGTACCTGCGCGGAGGTGTCTATCTGATTGGGAATAATTCAATCGGGCCGGGTTGTGAAATCAAGTCATCCATCCTGTTTCCAAACACAAATCTTGCGCATTTTAATTTTGTTGGCGACTCCATTCTGGGTTCAAATGTGAACATGGAAGCCGGCTCGATCATCGCCAATCACTTTAATGAACGAGTTGACAAACAGATTTCAGTGAAGATTGATAATCGCGAAGTGAAAACCGGAGTCGAAAAATTTGGAGCGTTAGTCGGTGATGGATGCAAGATTGGAGCGAATGCTGTGTTATCACCCGGAACGATTTTGAAGAAATCAATAATTGTTGGGAGGCTTGAATTAATTTAGCCTAGAACTTTTTTGGGTGCGACTAGCATCTTACTCTTAGGATAAAATCCAACTCAACATGGTTAACAAAGTCGCACAATCAATCCTTCTCTTTTTTATCGTTCAGACTTCTTTATCACAAATTATCGTTGCAGGAAAAGTACTCGACAAGGTTTCGCTCGAACCGATTCCATTTGCCAACATCGGCATCTTCAAAGCCAATATCGGTACTGTCTCTAATCCGGACGGAAGTTTTTCCTTGCGTGTGCCAGAAAATCATCGACAGGATTCCATCACCTTTTCTTCGCTTGGTTTTGAAAGGAAGACAATATCCATTCAGGCTTTACCTCATTCCAATGAAGTGATTGTTTACCTTGCGGAGAAACCAACTTTACTAAGTGAGGTGAGTGTACACGATAGAAAAGTAAAGCCGAAAACCTTCTCATTAGGCAACACAAACATGCGAGGCGGCACGATGGAGACGGATACGTTGTACTCGGGAAGATCTGTCGCTCTGTTGATTGAAAACAAGGATCCACAACCTGACCATGAATTTCCATTATACTTGCTAAGCGCACGACTTCGCATTCTGAGAAGTAATCTGAAGGTAACCCGTTTTCGGCTGCGCATAAATGAAGTTGATCCCCCAACGGGTATGCCAGGCAATGATATGTTGGAGAAAAGCGTAATCGTTGAATCTACTCTCAAGAGCGGTTGGATCGAATCTGACCTCTCTTCTTTTGCGATCGTTGTTTCAAAACCATTCTTCATCACATTTGAGCAACTCACCACCAAAGAAGATCGCACGAACATCATCAATGGATACCGCGGTTTTATGGAATTGTATCCCAACCGGGTGCGCTATGATACGGTAGTCTTTGAAGGAAAAAAACAGGTAGCCCAGGTGTTTGAAAAGGGAGGCATTGATTTGCCGGGAACTTATATTGCCATCGCGCCCGTGTGGCAAAATTACACTTGTTATGTGCGTGATGTAAGCTTTGGTGAGTGGAAGAAAGTACGTGGAGTGGTTACCGCCACAGCCACCTTGAGCACACAAGCTGTAGCGAAGCAAGAAAAGTGAAGTGAAGCGAATTGCCTCATGCAGAAGTAATGTGCTCGTTGCATGCTTAAAAACGAATGCGATGATCACGTCCAAACGTCTTGATATTTTCTTTCAGGTTTTTCAATACTTCTTTTAATGTGATTTCATTGTCTTCAATACTTTCCAATCGCTCACAATTTTCATAAATTGTTTGAATGAAATTTTTGAGGGCGATGCTTTCCGTGCGATACCGTTCTACATCCTGTCGGCAGAGAAATAATTCCTCACCCAATTGATCTACTTGCTCTTTCAATTGAGAAGATTCTTCATCCATATTAAATTTATAGTTAACACCTAAAGTTAAGATCAATAAAGTCTTTTCAATCTCAGGTATCATGATTAATATTGATAATCATTATAACTTATGAAAAACAAAAAGGTAGCATGGCGTGAACTGCTCACCAATAAATTCTTTGATCTTTTAATTGTGATCACAGGAGTAACCATCGCATTTCAGCTAAACAACTGGAAGCTCAGCGCTGATCAGAATTCACTTGCTTCATTTTACAAGCAGAGCATTCTCTCCGAGCTCGCCAAAGATATTTCAGAACAAGAAATGATTTTAAAAACACTTCAGTCCGACAAAGGATTTGCTGAACGATTTCTTTCGGCTGCAAAACCAGCGCCCGATTCATTGGTAAAAGTAGTTGTCGAAGTCTTGTCCTTTGAAACATTTACACCACATCAAAATACCTATCAGACTTTATTGCAGGGAAACGGCATGAGCATCTTTAATGATCGCTATACACCCAGTCAAATCACAGAGTACTATACGAGCTATACTTCCATTCGCAGATTTGAAGATGTTTACACAAGCGCGTTATTTAAACTCCATGAATACTTCAGTCCCTACTGTAACTATGAAACAGGCAAACTGACGGATCCTGCTATGCTTAATAAAAACCAGACCCGCAATGTTCTTATTATTGTGATCGATCAGTTAAATGATGGGATTGAAGCACACTCCGAAGCATTGCGCAAGGCGAAGGCATTGCAGGCTCACCTTCAATGATTGCCGTGCAAAGATTTCATCAACCATTGTTATTTTTTAGCGATTGAAGAAAACATTTTTTGCGTAATTTGGGTTATCTAAAAAACCAACTTAAGAAATGAAAACAATTGTCACATTTATCATGATGTTTATGGTGGGGTCCGGGCTTTATGATTTCAAAATGAATTCTTTGGACGGAACTCCCATCGACTTCAGCAAGTACAAAGGAAAAACGTTGCTGATTGTGAACACGGCTTCCAAGTGCGGCTACACTCCGCAGTACACCGATTTGCAAAAGTTGCATGAGCAGTATGGAAGCAAGATCACCATCCTCGGTTTCCCTGCCAATAATTTTGGCGGCCAAGAGCCCGGCAGCAATGCAGAGATTGGCGAGTTCTGCAAAAAGAATTATGGAGTTTCCTTCCAGATGTTTGAAAAAATTTCTGTGAAAGGCGATGACCAACACGCGCTTTACAAATGGTTGAAAGAAAAAACCGGCCAGGAGCCTACCTGGAATTTCTGCAAGTATCTTGTGAAACCGGATGGCACTGTGAAGTTCTTCAGTTCAAAAGTAAAGCCGCTCGATAACGAAATTGTGAGCGAACTTCAATAATGAAATTTTAAGAAGCAGGCATTACAAGTGCCTGCTTCTTTTTTTATGTTTACACGAAAGAAAATAATTAGCGTAGTCATTTTAATTACAGCCGTTATGGGTCTTGGATCATTTTTGTCGTCAAAGCTGGAGAGCAATCAGAAAAAACCGGTGGTGAATTCCATTTATGATTTGAAAATGAAAACGCTGGATGGAAAAGAAATTGACTTCGCGCAATTCAAAGGGCAAAAACTTCTTATTGTCAATACAGCATCGAAGTGCGGCAAGACCCCACAGTATGCCAGCCTTGAAAAACTGCACGAACAATATGGAAGCAAAGTGAAAGTGCTCGGTTTCCCGGCTAACAATTTTTTATGGCAAGAGCCGGGAAGTAATGCTGATATTGCGGAGTTTTGCGAAAGAAATTATGGAGTTAAGTTTTTAATGTTTGAAAAAATTTCAGTGAAAGGTGGCGATCAAGCACCGCTCTACCAATGGCTGCAGGCAAAAACAGGCCACAAACCGGATTGGAATTTTTCGAAATACCTGGTCAATGAAGACGGCACTCAGGTAACATTCTTTAAGTCGGGAGTACAGCCGATGGATGAAGAAATTCTCTCGAAGATCAATTAATATCTTATTCTAGCCAACGTCCGCTTTTCGGCATAACAATCTCGGCACCCTAGATTTATTTCCTCTGACTAAAATGCCGACAGCCACCTTGAAGCACCTGCAGATTGACTTCTTTAGACTCTCTCTAAATTTATGGGGCACCATGGAATGACCTTAAATGGAGAGTTAATTACATTACTTTTGTACAAAGTCTTTCTGTGGTTGGCGCCCTAAAGCAAATAATCGAAGCCAAAGGCTATCGGGAGGTCTATACTACCAACGTATTATCGCTCGTCTTTGCCGTATTGGGTCTTCTTCTTGATTGTGTCCTGCTGTATCTCTTTGGCTGGTCACAGGTAATGTATTTTGCCTTTAGCATCCCATTACTATTCGTACTTGTAATTATTCTTAACAACCGAGAATACACGAATACCGGTCGTATGTTGTTTTGCCTGATGCCGGTATCGATCCTTTTTGTGATTACCGTTTGGGATAAACTGCTTCTGCCCAATCAGTCTTTTCTGGTTTTCTTTGATACACGATTTCTTTTGCTGGCCGGTGCAATCCTCCCTGCTGTGGTCTTCGATTTCAAGGAGAAAAAACAGTTTTGGATTTGCGTGGTCGTATCCTCTTTACTCCTTCTGTTCTATGATCCCATTCACGATCTGTTCAACATCGGTTTTTTTCAACGAGGATTCAAAGCAGACAGCTACTACTACGTTAATTACTTTATTTTTTTCACCTATGCGATTATCGTTTCCGGCATTCTGATCCTGAAAGGCCGTCACTCATCTGCTCAGAATGAAATGTTAAAGGCGCTTTATGAAAACAAATTAATTACAGACAGTCTTAAAGACCAAAACCAAAAGCTGCGCGACCTTTCAAAAGAAGTAGAAGCACAAAATGAAGAAATCCTGCAGCAGCAAGAAGAGATGTCAGCAAACCAGGAGATGCTTGCAAAAGCAAACGAAGTAATCCTGGAGCAGAAGAGCAAACTGGAGGTGTACAACCTTCAATTGGAAAAACTGGTGGAAGAAAAAAGCGGTGATCTCGCCAAGACAAATGAGGAACTGATCCAATCAAATAACGAATTGCGACAATTCTCATTTACCGTTTCACATAATCTGCGAGGCCCGGTAGCGCGGTTGCTTGGACTTACCAACCTGATCGAATCTCCGTTAAGGCCGGATGAATTTGAAAAAGTCACAAAATATATTCACCAATCTGCTTCAGAACTCGATTCAATCTTGCGCGATCTCACTACCATCATCGACATCCGGAGTGAATTGTATCGTGTGCGCGAGAAGATAAAGTTGGAAGATGAATGGGCAAAAGCAGAATCGCTAATCGGAAAAAATGTACTGCAGGAAGCCAGCATCGAAAAGCATTTTGACTCCGCTCCGTTTGTTTTTGGGATACGACCGATGGTACAGAGCATTTTGTTTAACCTGATCAGCAATTCATTAAAGTATAAATCACCCGAGCGCCCATTGGTGATCAAAGCTCATGCGCGGGCGTTGCTCGATCAGACGATCGTAGAAATTTCAGACAATGGCCTCGGCATCGACATGGTCAGGCAGCGTGAACATATTTTCAAACTCTATAAGCGATTTCACACACACGTGAGTGGCAAAGGGCTCGGCCTTTATCTGGTTCGATCTCAAATGGAAATCATGCACGGGCGCGTGGAAGTTGATTCAACACTAAATGCCGGCACTACTTTCCGACTTGTGTTTCCCGTTCCCCCCGATCTGGATGAACAAATTTTCTTCGAAGATGCATCGGCCCGTCTGTATTATGATGCCCTTATTAACAATACAGTGATAATCTGGAAGCGACCTGTCACAAGTACCGAATACCGATTTGCTTTTGAGACTGTGCTACAGACATTAAAGAAATATAATACTCCAGGCTGGATAGCTGATCTTCGGAACCAGGGAATCATTTCACAGGAAGATCAAAAATGGTTTATCAGCAATGTGCTTTCCGTAGCTGCCGAAAATGGACTAAAAAGAATTGCCACGATTGGCTTCAATGACCCGATCCGCAAAGATTACTTCGATCGAATGAAAGCCATGACCGCAGAGTTTGGCATTGAACTGCGCGTGTTCTATGATCTTGATTCGGCAGTGCTCTGGATGAAGGACGCTCCCTCGCGTCAGTAAGAAATTCATTTCGTTAACCCTTCGTTTATAAAAAGTATATTTGCAGTCTAAATTTTTAACTATGAAAATTTGGATTCAGGCATTCCGATTACGGACTTTACCATTGTCGCTTTCATGTATTGGCATGGGCGGAATTCTAGCAGCGCTGGCGGGCAAGTTTGATGGTTTTCTTTTTTTTCTCTGCTGCCTCACGACTATTTTTTTGCAAATACTTTCAAACCTTGCCAATGACCTTGGTGACTCACTAAACGGTGCTGATCATGGTGGCCGCAAAGGTCCGCAGCGTGCGGTGCAATCAGGTGCGATCAGTATGAGCCAAATGAAGAACGCAGTGATTTTGTTTTCTGCGTTTTGTTTGATTTCGGGGATTTCGCTTCTCTATTTTTCTTTTGGCTGGAACTGGAATGCAATGCTTTTCTTCTTCGGGCTTGGCCTGCTGTCCATCTTAGCTGCCATTACATACACGGTTGGAAAAAAACCGTATGGCTACGCGGGCCTTGGCGATCTTTCTGTTTTTATTTTCTTCGGATTGGTGGGCGTGATGGGTTCATCCTATCTGTTCACAAAAGAAATCAATTGGGCTTACGTTCTTCCATCCATCAGCTGCGGCTTCTTTTCAATGGCCGTTCTAAACATCAACAACATCCGCGACATTGAATCGGACAAAGCGGCCGGCAAGTATTCGGTGCCTGTTCGCATCGGAAAAGAGAAGGCAACCCTCTATCACATGTTTTTGTTGATTGGTGGATTTTTAAGTGCCGCAGTTTTCGTTGCTATACAGTTTCGTTCAGTGTGGCAATTTCTGTTCGCACTCACCTTACCATTGCTATACAAAAATGCAAAGGCAGTTACTACTCTCCCATCTGATCAGTTGGATCCCTATTTGAAGCAGATGGCGCTCAGCACCCTGCTGTTTGTAGTTTTATTTGGAATCGGTAGCCTGGCAGCATGAGCCGTCTCGGCCTCGGAATCATCCTGGTAGTTTTTGGTTTCGTAGGGCTTTTTATAAAAGCAGATTGGTATAAACGAAAAAGAGTTTCTTATACCGGTCATCAGCTTATCTGGGGCACTTATCTTTTATTGATTGTTGGATTTATACTCATTCTCACCTCCATTATAAAAATAATAGCACCATCGGATTGATCCAATGGTGCTATTGGAATTCCAAACAACCTGATCAGTTCTTCTTCTTTATTTCGTCAAATTTACTTTCGGTTGGCTTGCGGGGGAACACGTTATCAGCCGTCTCCGCTTCGGCCATATCCTGGTTAGGATCAATTGCAACATTCACCACTTCCTTATCCTTGATAAATGACTTCTTGAATTCATTCTCATTCAATCTCCACGACTCAGCCGGTAACTTCTCAATTTCCTTGGTGCCGTCTTTGTAAGTCCATTCGATCAAAATTGGCATCACCAGACCTCCTTTATTTTTAATCGTAAGTTCATAGAAGTTTTTATCCTGCAACTTCGCCTTCACCGCTGCACCATCTACGCGTGTATTGAATTCACCATAGTACTGCTCAGGAAAATCGATCACGGCAAATTCCTTGGGGCCAGCACTGAAGTCGGTGGCAGGTTTTGCATTTGCCGCGGCCAGGTCGCCAGTCTTCACTGCAGGAGCCTTCTTCTCAGGGTCCACCTGTTCCTTTTTCATTCTATACCACTTTACGCTAGCCAATTCAAAATCCACATGATCAGTGGTATAATACCAGCCTCTCCAGAACCAATCAAGATCAACGGCTGATGCATCTTCCATCGTTCTGAAAAAATCAGCAGGCTGTGGATGTTTGAACGCCCACCGTGTTGCGTATTCTTTGAACGCACGATCAAACAATTCGGGTCCCATAATATTCTCGCGAAGGATGCTCAGGCTGGTTGCCACTTTTGCATATTGCTCAGCACCAAAGGCAACCACGTTATCCGAAGTTGTCATCACCGGGCGCTGAATGCTCTTGTCTCCTTTCATAAATGGTGCAATTGTTTTTCCTTCGCCCCACCAGTGTGGAAAATTTTCGTAGCGTTCTACCTCTGTTCTATATTGCAAGAATGAATTCACACCTTCGTCCATCCATGTCCATTGGCGCTCATCATTGTTGACAATCATCGGGAAGAAGTTGTGACCGACTTCGTGAATGATCACTGCAATACTGGAAAATTTTGTGTTCGGATCAACCGTTCCATCTTTATGCGCACGGCCGCCATTGAAACAAATCATCGGATATTCCATTCCAATGTTTGCTGTGTTCACAGATATGGCAACAGGATACGGATAGTCTAGCGTATATTTTGAATATGTTTCAAGACAATTTCTCACTGCTTTTGTTGACTCTTCCTCCCAAAGTGGGTTTCCTTCTTTCGGATAAAAGGACATGGCAAGTGGAGTTTTAGAATTCAACTTCACGGCCTGAGCATCCCAAATGAATTTGCGCGAAGTAGCGAATGCAAAATCACGAACATTGGAAGCCTGAAATTCCCACGTCCTTTTTGTTGTGGCACGAGCCTTTTCCTTTTCAAGTGCCTCCTCTTTCGTTACTATCATTACAGGTTTATCAAAAGTCGTTTTTGCCTTTTCGAAGCGCTCCCATTGTGTCCTGGATAATACCACCGCTGCATTCGTCAAGGTTCCGGTCGCAGCAACAATGTGATCGGCAGGCACCGTCAGTTTTACTTTATAGTCACCAAATGTGAGGGCAAATTCTCCCTGCCCGAGAAACTGTTTGTTCTGCCAGCCTTCCACATCATCATACACGCACATGCGTGGAAACCATTGGGCAATGGTATAGATATAATTTTTGTCTTCTGGAAAATATTCCCAACCGCTGCGTTGGCCATCAATCTGGCGGTCACCAATGTTGTACCACCACTCTATACTAAAGGTGAATTTTTCACCCGTCTTCAAAGGTTGTGGAAGATCAATGCGCATCATCGTCAGGTTCACAGAATAATTGAGCTTGTTGCCAGCTGCATCTTTCACCGAAACGATTTTGTGTCCGCCATCAAATTCGCGCGAGCGTCTGTAAAGCTGCATCGTATTTAGTGTATCACCCATCTGTGTGGACAGGCTGGCCATCGTTGCATTATTTTTTGCCAAAATATTTTGATCTAATTGCAACCACATGTACTTCAACACGTCCGGAGAGTTGTTATAGTAAGTCACTGTCTCCGAACCATTCAGCGTTTGCTTCTCATCATTTAGCTCCGCATTGATTACGTAGTCTGCTTTTTGCTGCCAATATTTTACGCCAGGCGCGCCCGAAGCTGACCGATACTCAGTGGGCGTAGGCAGCTCACCCTGAAGCTGCTCAAATTTTCCCTTCCATTTCTTATCCTCCTGACCGTGAGCGATCAATGAAGTAACAAGCACAGGAACCAGTAGTATTAGTTTTTTCATCTGAAATATGTTTGGTTTTTCAAGTTATGAGATTTCGTTCAAACGAAGAATGAGTATTGCAGGTTTTCAAGAAAATGTCAGGAATACAGGGAAAAGTTAGATTTACTACATGTCGATCGTCTGCTTATTGCTGAACTTTCGCGATCATTCGCCTGTTAAACAAAAAAAATAATTATTTATGACCAGGACTGTAATAAAAGTGGATGTTGTTTCGGATGTAGTTTGCCCTTGGTGTTATATCGGGAAAAGGAGATTAGAGAAAGCCATCGACCATCTCAAGGGAGAATTTGATTTCCAAATCGAATATCACCCATTCGAGTTGAATCCGGACATGCCTGTTGAGGGAAAGGATCAGAAAGAATACTTATCAAGTAAATTTGGAGGTTTAGCTCGCTATGAACAGATCACCGCTCATGTGACTAAAACTGCGGCTGAGGTGGGTCTGCAATTTGACTTTGCAAAACAAAACATTTCTCCCAACACGCGAAAAGCCCATCGCTTGATTGCATTCGCAAAACAATTTGGTTTACAATTGCCGATGAAGGAAGCCTTGATGAGTGCATACTTTGAAAAAGGAATTGATCTTACAAAAGATGAAAACCTCATCACTATTGCTGCTGAAGTTGGGCTTGACAAAAATAAAACTAATTCATTTCTTTCCAGCGATGAGTTGGCAGCGGAAGTAAAGTTGGAAGAACAGATGAACTACCAACGTGGTATTTCAGGAGTTCCGTTTTATATCATCAACAATAAATATGGAGTGAGCGGGGCTCAACCTACCGATGTGTTCGTTGAGGCATTGAAGGAAATAGGACACGAAAATATTGCCGCGGGAGAAGCGTGTGATGTTGATTCAAAAGAATGCTGATCACTTCAGTTTTTCCAGGTCACTCGCTTTAATAATAGCTGTCCACACACTGGTCTTTCCTTCGTCCATGCGTGTCCAGATGGGAGCTACAATACCGGCATGAGCAGAGATGTTGGTATAATCTCCGAAGAATTTCTTAGCCGTTGGCACAAAAGGTGACTCGCTGATTTTAACTTCCTTGAAATGATTGCCTCCATCCATGGAAAAAGAAAGATATACATCGGTTTGCATATCCTCATGTTCTCTGCGATCATAGTAAACGATGTAAACGTATCCATTGGTATCGTCCACGGCAATCCAGGGGAGAAACTGATGTGTGGTAGTTTGATCCTGGTTAAGCCGTAATGGCCTTGTCCAATAATCTCCGCGGTCGGTTGAGCGAATGAGCCAAATGTCCGTATCCTCTTTCGATTTTTGATCGGCATATACCAAATACAAAGTTCCTTTGAATCGTCCCGGGCTATTATCAATTGCTAACACAGGCATTCCATTGCTGCGATCAAGGCCGGGGATATCCATTGTCCAACCTGCGTTTTGCTTTCCGATCAATAAATCATCACGCAACCAGCGATCACCATCATCATATGATCGATCAAAATAAATATTTCCTTTGTTTGCCCACGAAACATAAATTTTTCCGTCCGTTCCAATCACAGGCACCGCTCCTTCGGCTGTGTTGTCATCATCCAAACAATCACCCGATGTTTGATTTATTTGAATCGGCTTTGACCATTTGTCGCCACCATTTGATTTGCTGAACATAATGTTTGACTGGCAAGCCGGATCCTTGCTTCCATATTTATCAAACTGCGTCCAGGTAACTACCAACTCTTTTTTTCCAGGCTTTACTGCAGGCCATGCTTTGTCCTGATCCGTGGGCGGATTATTTCCAATCGAAGCCCCGGAAGACCAGGTCGCTCCTCCATCATCTGATTCCTGGCATACGATGCGGTCAAGCCATGCATCATCCGAACGGCCTTTTCCGGAAGGATCAGCCAAATGAAAATAATAGATGTGACCTTTTGAGTCACTCACCAACGCAGGATCTCCATACACACCAAAAGGAGATTGGAGTTTTGTTTCCTTCCATGTTTCTCCACCATCGCTGGTGTACACTGCATGATCCAACACAATACCCGCAACAATATTCTTCGGATTCTTCTTGTTGATTGCTATAGACGGCTCAACAGGCGGATATTCTCCCGGCTTCTCTTCTGCAAGCTTACTATTTTTGAATTGAGAGAACGAAACCTGGGCCAAGAGAAATAAGAAGGCAAAAACAAATGCACCTTTCATCACACACATGCTCATAAATATTTTTTCTTCTTTAAGAAATTAGACCAATGCTCATATCCGGCAGCATTCAAATGCAGTCCATCATACGAAAAGTTGGCCTCAAGATTTCCGTCTTTATCCAAAAACTGGTTGTATAAGTCGATAAAAGTAAAGTTCAATTTCTTGGCAGACTCCATAACTATTTTGTTGATATAAATAACTTTATCTTTTTTTCCTCCAAACCCATACTGCCACATAAAATTTTTAAACGATTCGTTTAACGGCAAAATGCTCTGCACATAAATTTTTGTATCCGGAGACCCTTCATGGATTTTCGTTATGATCTTTTTAATATTTTGAATAATGATATCCTCGGGCGTGCTGCGCGAAAGATCATTGACTCCGATTAGCAAAAACAACTTTGACGGTTTTCGATCGGTGATGTCCTGGATGCGATTAAGAACTCCGAACGTCACATCACCTGAAATGCCCCGGTTGATAACCGTGGCATCATTCAACAACATTTTCCAATCGCCTCCTTCGGTAATGCTGTTTCCAACCATCATCACCTTTCCGGGAACAATTGGTTCTGTTTTAAATAGTTCATACCGCTTCACCCAATGGTCGGGCACATTGGGTAGTGTATCATAATTTCTTTTTTGATTTTGGGCGCTTGTCAAAAGAGGAAGCGCAACAAGCAGAGCC
Source organism: uncultured Ohtaekwangia sp. (assembly GCA_964510765.1). GTDB lineage: Bacteria > Bacteroidota > Bacteroidia > Cytophagales > Cyclobacteriaceae > ELB16-189. Next base: position 20,129 of record CAZECP010000068.1, read on the forward strand.
AGCACCAATCTCATAAGTCAGGTTTTGCTCATAAATGTAAAGACCCTAAGCCCCACAACAAAATTTTTTTAAGAATGAGCAACTGCTCTTTGCTTTTGTTCACCAAGTTTTTCAATCCCAAGTTCGACCACATCGCCTGGCTTAAGGTAACGCGGTGGTTTAAAACCCATGCCCACGCCAAACGGAGTTCCGGTGGAGATCACATCGCCTGGAAACAAAGTAAGGAACTGGCTTACGTAGCTCACAATGTGATGCACTCCAAAAATCATGTCAGCTGTGTTGGAGTGTTGAAGTTTTTCGCCATTCAAATTCAACCACAAATTCAAATTCTGGGGATCAATATCCTCATTTGCCGCAACCATATAAGGGCCGAGTGGGCCAAACGTATCGCAGCCTTTGCCTTTGTCCCACTGGCCGCCTCGTTCGAGTTGAAATTCGCGCTCACTGTAATCATTCATCACGGCATAGCCGGCAATATATTTGGGCGAATCTTCTTCATTTACATACGATGCCTTTTTCCCAATCACGATCGCAAGCTCCACCTCCCAATCCGTCTTTACAGAATTCTTTGGAATGATCACATCATCATTCGGTCCAGCCAAACTTGACGTGGACTTAAAAAAAATAATCGGTTCCTTGGGGATGCCTAACCCGGTTTCGATCGCATGTTGTGTGTAATTAAGACCGATGCAAATTATTTTTGAAGGGCGCGCCACACATGAACCAAACCGAAAACCTGCATTTACTTCAGGGCATTTGCTTTCATTACTTTGAAGCCATGTAGTCAATCGCCCAATTCCATTGGTTTCAAAAAATGATTCATTATAATCCTCGCCAAAGGAAGATACATCAATATGTTTGCCTGAGGATGAAACTACCCCTGGCTTCTCATGGCCGATAGTTCCGAAGCGAAAAAGTTTGAGTGACATAAAATATAAATAATTAGCTGTTTTCGATTATCAAATGCAATCCCTTGTCAAAAAGGTGATCGCGTCTTCTTCTGTTTCAAAATTTCTTATATCGAGATTGAACATAAAGTTATATCCTTTCAGAATCAATTTCTTTACAGGTGTTAGTCCAACTACTGCCTGACTTTCGATGAGGTGCAAGGCCACCTTTGTTGAATCCTCAACTTGCCTCATAAATTTTGAAGAAATATAGCAGCGCGAATTGAACTTTGAAATGATTCGTACAGCAATGTTCATACCCATCACCACCTCTGCCAACCTATTTTGTGCACTAAGCATATCTTCCTCCTTTAAATCGGAATAGTCAACAACCACGATGGTCTTTTCTTTCACTTTAAAACATCTCACCCTCTCGTTCATTAAAAGCTCATTTCTTCGATTCAATTTTTCCTTTCAACTTATCGCCTCCACCAACTTCCACCACGGATGAGCCATACACACGAATCGTTGACTTTATAAAATCTTCGTCATTGGCTTTGTAAATATTGTCCACGTATTTCTGCGGGTTGCGATCGATATATGGAAACCATGTGCTGTGAATTTGAATCATGACGCGATGACCTTTCTTAAAAGTGTGAAGCACATCCTGTAAAGCAAAATTCACATCTGTAACCTGATCGGGTTTGAACGGTTCAGGCTTTTCAAAACTATTTCTAAAGCGACCACGGAAAACTTCGCTGCGCACCAATTGTTGATAATCAGCCATGATGATATTTGCCGGATTATGTTTCGTGTCATTCGGAGTGTCATCGGGATAAACGTCAATCAACTTAACAATAAAGTCAGCATCGGTTCCTGTCATTGACACTTTTAGTTTCGCTGCGATTTCTCCGGCAAGCGTAATTTCATCGGTCAGTGGATCAGTTTGAAACGTAATTACATCCGGCCTGCGTGAAGCTTCGCGCTGATCATCACTCATGAATCTTCGTGGAGTAAATACCAAGCCCTCCACTTGCGAAGTATATGGAACCGGCTTTTGTGGATCGCTCACATAGTCAAACACCGCTTCGGCTTTGGTTGGCTGATTGATGGAAAGTTTTCCTTTCTCACCAAAGTACAATTTCACTCCGGGAATATCTTTAGGTGGCCACTCCGCAAATTGCTTCCAGGTTTTTAATCCGCAATCAAACATGTAAGCTTCCGGCAGCGCGGGTTGTGCAGTCTCTTTCAATATCGAGCTGAAAAATTTTCGTTCAATCTCACGCTGATAAAAAGTAGAAATGCTGTCGCCAAAATAAATGTGATTCACTTGCTGGTAACCGCTCTCGCGTGCCCAATCACCATGACTCCACGGCCCCATCACAATCGTATTGTATGTGGAGCTGGTGTTCTCAATTTTCTTATAGATATTGAGCGGGCCATACAGATCTTCGGCATCAAACCAACCGCCCACAGTCATAATTGCGTGCTTTACGTTGGTGAGATGAGGAAGCAAATTCCTCTTTTGCCAAAACTCATCGTAGTTGGGATGATCGATGATTTGTTGCCAAAAGAAATTATCGTGATGATATTTTTCGGTAATGTGCTTAAGGGCTCCTTGTTTCAGGTTAAAATCATATCCGTCTTTTGGCGCTTCTCCATAAAAGCGCATGATCTTATCGCGAAACCAATCGTCCTTCGTCTGTTTGTCTTTTTGATAACCAAACACGGCAAATGCCGCAGTGTAACTTTGAAGGTAAGCTCCCTGGTGGTGGAAATCATCAAAGAAAAAATCGGAGATGGGCGCTTGCGGTGACGATGCCTTCAAAGCCGGGTGCGCGTCAGGAATCGCAGCTGCTGTATAAAATCCGGGATATGAAATTCCGTACATACCCACACGTCCATTGTTGTTCTTGATATTTTTTACGAGCCAATCGATGGTGTCCCAGGTGTCAGAACTTTCATCAATGTCTGTTTTGTTTTTCGGATTGTTGCCCGGAATATTTGGGCGCATATTGTCAAATGTTCCTTCACTCATATAGCGGCCGCGCACATCTTCAAACACAAGAATATATTTGTCATGCACTAAATATTTTGAAGGGTGTCCGTGCGTTTTCCACTGCGCATAGGTGGATGCATTGTAGCAAGTTCTGTTAAGAAGAATCGGATATTTTTTGCTTTGATCTTTAGGTATATAAACGACTACAAAAAGCTTCACTCCATCCCGCATCGGGATCTGGTACTCGGCAAGATCGTAGTTTTGTCGCATATAAACAGAGTCAGCATCTTGCGCATTCGCCAAGGTGGCGCTGAGCAAGAGAAGGAAAGCCAGGGTAAAATTTTTCATAGGAAGCACTTTATACGAAAGTTAAGAAACACCCCACATTAAGCAATGATTAATTTGGTTAAGTGGCATTCATCAATCGCGCGATGAGTTGTATTTTCGCGCCTTATGAAATTTGTTCAAATATTCGTTCTGGTTGGGTTGGCCTTGGTGTGGCTGGATTCGCAGGGCCAAAAGAAGGAAACTGTCATTGCATTCGGTTCTTGTGATGACGATGACCGTCCACAGGAAATGTGGAACGACATTGTGAAACTAAAACCCGCCATTTGGATTTGGGGTGGTGATAACATTTATGCCGATTCAGGCGACACCCTGGAATTGAAAAGACGATACCAAAAGCAAGCAAGCGATCCGGTTTATCAAAAACTGTTGGCGATCTGCCCGATCACCGGCACCTGGGATGATCACGACTACGGCATGAACGATGGCGGAAAATTTTGGCCTCACAAAGATGAAGCGAAGAAAATGGCGATGAAATTTCTTCATCTTCCCAAAAACGATCCGGCCTGGCACCGTCCTGGAATTTATAACTCTACGGAAATCAAAGACGGAAATACAAAAATCAAAATCATCAATCTTGATACGCGCTACTTCCGCGACACCATCATGAAAGTGTATTACAAACCGGAGGGTTCGGAGACGAAGGAATTCAAATACGAGCCCAACAAAACCGGAGACGTGCTTGGCGAGGCGCAATGGAAATGGCTGGAAGATGAACTAAGAAAATCAAATGCCACAGTTAACATTGTCAACTCCAGCATTGATGTGATTCCCGAAGAACATCGCTTCGAAAAATGGGCGAACCTTCCGGCTGCACGCGAGCGGTTTTTAAAACTACTTTCAGATTCAAAAAAGAAAATCATCCTCGTGAGTGGCGATAGGCATATTGCGGAGTTCTCCAAAATTCAACTTCCTGGATCGAAGTATCCACTCTACGAATTCACCTCCAGCGGAATCACTCATACCTGGCCACAAAAATGGGAAGAGAAAAATCGTTATCGTATCGGGCGATTAATCATCGAGAAAAATTTTGGTTTGATCCTCATCAGTCAATCAAAAGGAAAAACAAACGTGCGGATGGAAGTGCGCGGAAAGGACGATGCTGTCTTTGAACAAACATCTTTTAGTTTTGAAGACTAAATTCCGAACTCTCTTCCTTCTTATTTAAAATTCCCTCATCTTTCTGTGAAATTCATTTTATGGCGGAAGGGAAAAAATACACGCTCACTGTAGGAATCACTTTAGTAATCGCCAACATGATTGGCACAGGCGTGTTCACATCACTGGGTTATCAAGTAGGGCCGCTGCCTTCGGGGTTTGCCATTTTGTTTTTATGGGCATTGGGAGGAGTGGTTGCCTTGTGTGGCGCTTTTACGTATGCAGAGATTGCATCAACATTTAATAAATCAGGGGGTGAGTATTATTATTTGGGTAAAATTTTCCATCCGGCTCTTGGCTTCATGGCAGGTTGGATCAGTTTGCTCGTTGGATTTGCGGGAGCCATTTCCGCTGTGGCTATAGCCATTGGCGCTTACGCACATGAATTAACAGGCTTACCCATACAGGTGATCGCAGTTACTGCCATTGTCTTTGTCTCTTGCATCCATTGGTTTGGCGTAAAAGCTGGCGGCACCGCTCAAAATATTCTTACCTCGCTCAAACTTATCTTGATTGCCGTTTTCTGCACTGCTCCATTTTTTATTTCTGACGTTTCTTTCTCCAGCATAAATTTCTTTCCGAAAGAAGGCGATGGATCATTGATTCTCAGTGCCGGCTTTGCCGTCTCATTGGTGTATGTTGTCTATGCTTACACCGGTTGGAATGCCGCTTCTTACATTGCCGGCAACCTCGAGAATTCAGAAAAGAATTTACCAAAGTCACTAATCATCGGAACACTTACGGTGGTGGTAGTTTATCTTTTGTTGAATGGAACCTTTTTATTCGTCTCTGATTTTGAAGAATTAAAAAATCAAACTGACATCGGGAATGTAGTTGCATTTAAACTATTCGGCCCAAAAATAGGCGCGGTGTTTGCAGGACTATTCAGCATTGCCTTATTGTCAACACTCAGCGCTATGACCATCGCAGGCCCGCGCGTGCTCGAAGCAATGGGACAGGACTATCCTAAACTGCAACGATTCACCACCACCAACAAATTCAACATGCCTTATATTGCAATCATCGTGCAAGGCGTGTGGTCTGTTTTTCTTGTAATCGTCAGTGAGTTCAAGGAAATCATTCAATACATTTCTGTAAGTCTTTCCTTTTTCTCTATGCTGACAGTGATTGGAATTTTCGTTCTCAGGAAAAGAATAGGAACAGGAAGTTTTCGACTGCCACTCTATCCGCTCCCACCCATTTTCTTCATCGCGGTTACGTGCTGGATGATTTATTTTGAATTCACAAAAAATCCTCTGGTGATTCTCTACTCGGCAGGTACAATGCTTTCCGGTTGGCTAATGTACAAATGGGTATCGGCCAAATAGACTATCTTTAGTCATGAAAATTGGATTATGAAAATACGAATTATTCTTTTCGCGTTATATGCTTTCTCTGTGGTTGCTTTGCAGGCCCAAAGTTTTGAAGGAAAAATTGTGTACCAAAATTCTTATAAGAGCAGAATGCCCAATGTAACGGATGAGCACTTCACTGCCATGATGGGACCTACCCAAGAATATTTCTATAAAGATGGCAATTATAAATCCGTAACAAACGGAACCGTTTTTAAATGGCAACTTTATATTAATAAAGACAACAAGCTATACAGCAAAACCTCTAATGGGGAAACCATTTACTGGAATGATGGCGCAATTGGCAACGATGAACTCTTGAAAGCGGAAATTAATAAAGAGGTGATCACGATTTTGGGAAATCTTTGCGATGAATTGGTTCTTAGTTTCAAGAATGGGGTTCATAAATATTATTTCTGTTCTAAATTCAAAGTTGATCCAAAACTTTTTCAGAATCATAAATTTGGAAATTGGAATGAAGTCATTTCACGAACAAATTCTCTTCCCTTAAAAATCATCGCGGATTTTAAAATGTTTTCTGTAGAAAGCAACGCAATAGAAATAGTTCACATGAAACTTGACAATAAGCAATTTGAATTACCTGCAGGTGCTGTAACTCAAAAAGGTCCCTTTTGAGGGTATATTTGCAGAATCTTATTTTTTGAGTACCCATTCCAACACTTCTCCATCTTCTGGATCATTCACAATTCCGTTGTTGTAAAAATTGTTCTTCTCCAGCACTCGGCAAGAGCCAACATTGTCGATCATTGTGCGGGCTGTGATTCTCACATTCGGATCAGTTTGCAGGGAAAGATCAACCAGCTGCTTGCAAATATTGGTTGCTATTCCTTTTCATTTACCAGGTAGTCTAAATGTTCGAAGTATATTAAATACAATCCCTCAAGATGAGCAGGAATCATTAAAAATCCTTTTCTACGAACTTTTTAATGAAAATAATTTTAGCTATACC
>CAZECP010000069.1:0-26717 GCA_964510765.1 uncultured Ohtaekwangia sp.
TGCTCTTCGCGTTCTTCCAGTTGAAGTTCGCCATCATCACCCCTGCGCTCATCACCGGCACATTTGCCGAGCGCATCAAGTTCAAGTCATACATCATCTTCCTGGTGCTGTTCTCACTCCTTATATATGCACCACTTGCACACTGGACCTGGCACCCCGAGGGGTTCCTTTTCAAACTGGGCGTGCTTGACTTTGCAGGCGGCACGGTAGTGCACATGTCGGCAGGTTTTGCCGCGCTGGCTGCCTCTATGTATTTGAGAAACAAATCGGAAGAGAAAGCGCCCATTGCCCCGGCCAATATTCCTTTTGTATTGCTGGGCACCGGCTTGCTCTGGTTCGGCTGGTTTGGTTTCAACGCGGGCAGTGCGCTGAGCGCGGGCCCGTTGGCAGCGTCTGCATTTGCTACTACCAACACGGCTTCTGCTGCGGCAGGTTTGTGCTGGGTATTGTTTGATACAGCCAGGGGCAAAAAACCTTCGGCCCTCGGATTTTGCATCGGTGCGGTAGTTGGTCTTGTGGCCATCACACCGGCAGCAGGTTTTGTAACCATACCTTCCAGTATCTTCATCGGCACCATCTCCGCGCTGGTGAGCAACGTAGTGGCTCACTGGAAATCGAAGACTTCTCTGGAAGATACATTGGATGTATTCCCTTGCCACGGAGTAGGTGGTTTGATGGGCATGGTGATGACCGCCCTGCTTGCCAACACTGCCGTGAATAGCGCAAACACCACCGGCAACGGTCTGTTCTACGGAGACTTCAACCTCTTCAAAGTTCACATGATTGCCCTGGTGATTGTGATCACCTACACATTCGTAGGTTCCTTCATCATCCTGAAGATCACCGACCTGATTTCTTCGCTGCGGCTAAGCGCTGAAGAGAAGAAAGTAGGCTCTGACCTGAGCCAGCACGGAGAAAATCTTTTCCCGTACGATTTATCAATGGCAAAGGAAGAGATGGCCTAACGGATCAAAAGCAAATACAAATCGGGAATGCTTTAGGAGAGCTCACTAAAGCGTCCCGCGGGGTGTGAGATACCCCGACAGGACCACTTCAGTTTATTGTTTCATTAAAAACACAACACAAAAGTATGAAAAATGGAAACCTCTACTTAGCAATGGCGATGAGCCTGATCACTTTTACATCAATGGCGCAGGAGGAAGAGAAGAAGGAAGAAGAGAAGCCAAAAATTGTAATGTCAGGATACATCGACTCTTATATTCTGCACGCCTTCAACAATCCGCAGTCGGGCACGTTGATGGGCGCCTCTTCGGTAAATGGTGGCGCTCCGGTAGGCCGCGCATTCGATCGCCTTACCGATCAGTTCAGCCTTGGCCTGGTGCAAACCAAATTCGCTTACTCTGATAGCAAGTCAGACCTGGTGATTGACCTTACCTTCGGCCCCAATGCAGAGTTAGGAAACTTTGGTAACACCATCGGCTCTACCAACCTGTGGAGATCGGGCAACGGTTATGTAAACCAGTTGTATGGAACTTCCGCAGCTATCAAGCAAGCTTACTTTACTTACAAAGCCACTGATAAACTTAGTTTCACCGTGGGTCAGTTTGGTACACACATCGGGTATGAAGTAATCGATGCCCCCATCAACTACCACTACTCACTGTCTAACCTCTTCAATAACGGACCCTTCTATCACATAGGAGCAAAAGTGAACTATGCATTCTCTGACAAAGTAACCTTGATGATGGGATTGGTAAACAACTGGGACAACCTGATCGACAACAACAGCCAGAAGTCATTTATCGGTCAATTGTACCTGAAGCCTAAAGAAGGATTTAATGTGTACCTGAACTACATCGGTGGCTACGGAGATGATACTTACCTCACCACCAAAGCTGCAGCTACCAATCAGCCATTTCTTGATAACTACACACGCAACTTGTTTGACCTTACTACCGGCTACCAGATCACTCCCAAGTTTTATGTTGGTCTGAACGCAGCCTATGGTTTTTATAGTTTCAAGGCCACCGGTGCAGATGAATCTGCCATCACCACTTCCTATGGATCTACCAGTCCAAGCTGGGGCGGTGTAGCGCTGTATTCTAACTACGCCATCTCTGATGTAGTAGGTATAGGTGTGCGCTATGAGTACTTTAGCGATAAGCACGCAGTGCGTTACATCGGTGCAGAAAACACCTCACTTACCGTAACCGCTCCGATTACCGTGGCAGATGGCCGCATCATCTTCAAGCCTGAACTTAGAATTGACAACGCTTCCGTAGCCTACTATGAAGACAGCAATGGCAACGCAGTGAAAGGTCAGCAAACATTGGGAATGGCCTTCATCTATAAATATTAAAATGAATAGACTGCTCTTCAAGTATGAAGAGCAGTTTTTTTTAACATCAGAACATAAGCATGATAAAAAAATCAATACTCGTATTTGCAGTGCTGATAACATGGCAATGTTCTGCGCAAAATTTTCCGGTTTCACAAAACGGCATCATTTCGTACGAAGAGGTTGTTGAGGTTGACTCCATGAAGAACGGCCAGCTTTTTTCAAACGCTAAAAAGTGGCTCTCCTCTTTGGAGGAAGAAAAAATTACAATGACTTTGAAAGATTCGGTGAGCGGTCACCTGGCCGGCACCTTGTCATTCTTTGTTTATTCTCAAACAGGTATTCTCAAAAAACTCTCGGGGCGTTTTGACTACGCTTTCACCATCGACACAAAAGACAACAAGTACCGCTATCGCTTCACTGATTTTGTATTTCATCAATACCAGCAAAACAGAAACTACAAGATCGTGGAAACAATTAAAACCAAAAAGCTGGAAGAAACCCATGCCGCAGGCTGGCAGAAGTTGTGGGAAAAGCATCGCGCCACGGTGGATCAGAAAATGACCGATCACTTGAAGTCGCTTCAGCAGAAAATGAAGGAGCGAGAAATGGTTGACAAGAAAATCGCAAAAAAACAGGTTGAGTGGTAATGGTCTTGCATGAATTTGCTCAAGCTGTTTTAAAATATTTCATATCCTAAACCAAAAACCTACCATGAAGAAAATAGAAGCAATTATCAGGACCGCAAAATTTGAGGAGGTCCATTCAGAGCTTGGTAAGATTGGGATTAGTTTCATGACGTACTCAGAAGTAAAGGGTATAGGCATGGAACATCCCACCACGCAACAGTACCGTGGTACTTCGTTCGATGTTGGTTTCATACCACGCACCAAACTTGAAATAGCAGTACCCAATACCAAACTGGAAGCCGTGATAGCCTGCCTGCTAAAGGCGGCACAAACAGGCAAAGTGGGCGATGGAAAAATCTTTGTGTATGACATCCAGGACGCCTACCGCATTCGCACCGGAGAAAAGGGCGAAAGTGCGCTGTAAACCAAACTCCCAATCACTCTAAAAAATTTATAGTATGAATCTCAATCCAAATTCAATAAAGATGCTCTCCAAAGCATGGCTCACAAAAAGGAAGTGGAATGGCCGCGCTTCCAAATACATTGCTCCACTTGTTGCCCTGGTGTTATTGTGTCTCTCTGCGCCTTCTTTTGGCCAGGATGCAGCCGCACCCGAACCATCATTGCCACAGAGCGTGGCCAACATCATCTGGCTTTGCCTTTGTGCATTCCTCGTGTTCTTTATGCAAGCCGGTTTTGCTTTAGTAGAAGCCGGGCTTACACGCGCCAAGAACTCGGTGAACATCATGATGAAAAACCTGCTTGACTTCTGTTTCGGTGCCGTGTTGTTCTGGGCCATCGGCTACGCCATCATGTACAGCAGTGGCGACAGCAATTTCTTCGGCTTCGATTCTGCCCTTGCATTTTTGAGTTCTGCAAACGCACCTACTGATGGCGCAGGATATGCTACCAGCGCTGCGTGGCTCTTCCAGGTAGTGTTCGCTGCAACAGCCGCTACCATTGTTTCTGGCGCCATGGCCGAGCGTACAAAACTTATTTCATACCTGATTTACTCCTGCGTAATTTCTGCAATCATCTATCCCATCAGCGGGCATTGGATCTGGGGCGGTGGCTGGCTCAGCGACATGGGCATGCGCGATTTCGCAGGATCAACAGTAGTTCACTCCGTAGGTGGATGGGCCGCATTGGCAGGAGCCATTATCCTCGGCCCGCGCCTTGGCAAATACAATAAAGATGGTTCTGTAAACGTAATCGCTCCGCACAATATGCCGATGGCCGCGTTGGGCGTATTCATCTTGTGGTTTGGATGGTATGGCTTCAACCCGGGTTCCACATTGCTTGCAATCAGTGGCGTTTCTCATGTTGCCGTTACAACTACCCTTGCAGCCGCTACAGGTGCTATTGCCGCTTTGATCATCTCATGGATCCATTTCAAAAAACCTGATTTGTCAATGACGTTGAATGGAACACTTGCTGGCCTCGTGGGCATCACCGCGCCCTGTGCTTCGGTGAGCACCGGAAGCGCTGCCATCATTGGCCTGGTGGCCGGTGCATTGGTGTTCTACTCTTGCCTCCTGTTCGAACGCATATTAAAAATCGATGACCCGGTAGGAGCCATCAGCGTGCATGGCGTATGCGGTGCATGGGGAACTCTTGCAGTCGGCCTTTTCGGTCAGCGCTCGATTGACATTCAATACTGGGCAGAAGCTACAGCTATTAAAGATGGACTTTTCTTTGGTGGCGGCTTTGAGCAACTAGGCGTGCAGGCATTGGGTGTGGGTGTTGTCTTTGTATTTGTGTTTGTAACAATGTTCATCATTTTCAAAATTATCAAGGCTCTCACTGGTCTGCGTGCCAGCGATGCTGAGCAGCTCGAAGGTCTTGACCTTGGCGAGCATGGCAACGTGGCGTATGGTGGTTTTGTATTTGAATCCACCGGTCCAAGTGCCGTGATCACAGACGGAGCAAAAGAAAAAACCGGAAGTTGATCTTCGAATAATACTACCTTAACCTAAACCGACAGAGAGCCCCGCACGTGCGGGGCTTTCGCTTTTATAGCAATTGTGCATTGCTTCGCCATTTGATTGAATACTCCTACTTTTGTGAATGCTTCAGGTTGAAACATTTACATTCAATGCCTTTTCGGAAAATACCTATGTAGTGCATGATGAAACGCATGAGTGCGTAGTCATCGATCCGGGATGTTTTTCGCGCGAAGAAGAGAAGGAACTCTCCGAATTCATTGAAGGTGAAAAACTTTCTGTGAAATATCTTCTGAACACCCATTGTCACATCGACCACGTGTTGGGAAACTATTATGTAAAGGATAAATACAAAGTGCCGCTGCTCATCCACAAAAATGATGAACCGGTTTTGAAAGCGGTAAAAGCGTATGCACCCGTATATGGATTTCAGGGTTATACCGAGGCAGAGCCTGATCAATTCATCAGCGAAGGTGAGGTTATAAAATTCGGCAATACCATTTTCAAAGTTCTTTTTCTTCCGGGCCACGCACCGGGGCATGTGGGTTTCTATAGTGAGGAAGCGAAAATAATTTTGAGTGGTGATGTGCTGTTCGATAGCAGCATCGGCCGCACCGATTTGCCCGGGGGAAATTTTGAGACACTGATCAACAGCATCCATCAAAAAATGTTTTCATTGCCTGACGAAGTAATTGTCTTTCCCGGCCACGGCATCCCTACTACCATCGGCAAAGAAAAAGTATCCAATCCATTTTGCGCTCTAAGTCTCTCGTGAATGAATCTTTATAAACACCTTCCTAACGCACTCACTTGTGGTAATTTGTTGTGCGGCTGTTTCGGCATCGTGTATTGCCTGGAAAACCGTGATGTGCCTGCCGCTTATTTCATCTGGGTGGCGGGAGTGTTTGACTTCTTTGATGGCTTTGCCGCCCGTTGGCTAAAAGTCACTTCTTCCATCGGCAAAGAACTGGATTCACTTGCTGACATGGTGAGCTTTGGTTTGCTCCCTTCGCTGGTGATGTACAAAATGATGGCAGCCGTTTCCACCCATGAGTGGCTGCCTTACACAGCCTTTCTGATTGCCGTTTGCTCTGCACTTCGCCTCGCCATTTTTAATGTAGATGAAACTCAGCACGACAATTTCAAAGGCTTGAATACCCCAGCCAACAGTATTTTCATCACAGGGCTCGCATTCCTCACAGGAAATATTTCTTCTTTTGTGATGCAAGAATGGATGCTGCTATTGATAACCATCGTGTTTTCATTACTCATGGTTTCCCGCATGGATATTCTTGCCTTTAAATTCAAAGACTTCACGTGGAAAAGCAACAAGCTGCGGTTTACCTTTCTCGCCTTCGCCATATTACTCCTTTTGTGGGGAGGAACGGCTGCAATTTCTCTCGTCATACTATTTTATATTGCTGCCTCGTTAGTAGGGAAAGTCTTTAAAATAATGGGTTGATATTAATTACTGTTGGTGCTACGATTTGGCTTCATCATTCTTTTTACATTCTTTGCCTTTGCCCATGCATCGGCACAATCATCCGTTTTGTCGTCCGGCAATTGGTACAAGTTTTCTGTTCAGCAAGATGGAGTTTACAAGATTGACTATACGCTCTTGCAAAAAGCGGGCATCGATCCAACTTCCATCGATCCAAAAAAAATAAAATTATTTACAGGTCATCCGGGTATGCTTCCGCAGGCAAACAGTGCAGCCAGGGTGAGCGACCTGCAGGAAGTTGCCATCACAGTGAACGGGGAAGAAGATGGCAAGTTTGATGCGGGTGATTACATTCTTTTTTTTGGAACAGGGCCCGATACGTATGGCTTCGATTCAAAAACAAATTTCGTCAAGTATTCAAACAACCTGTTTACCGACAAAAACTTTTACTTCCTCACCATCGCAACAGATGCAGGCAAGCGTGCAACCACCTCGCAGAGTGTGCAGGGGAGTTTCCCTGTCATCACCCAGTTTGATGATTTTGCTTTCTACGAAAATGAAAAATACAATTTGCTGCACTCCGGCAGGCAATGGTTTGGCGAGCAGTTCGATCAGTTTCTTGAAGTAACCATTCAATTTGATGCACCGGGAATCATTGCCAACTCCGATATCAAATTCACCAGCCACGTGATGGCACAGTCTATTGCGAATTGCTCCTTTAAAATTTCCTACAACGGCACTGATATCTTAACTCAGCCCATTGCCGCCATCGACAATTCCACGTTTGCCACCAAAGGCAATATAAGAGTGGACACAGTAGTTCTGAATTCATCAAACGTAAATGCTTCCGCGCAAAACAGTCAAAACATAAAGTACCAATTCACAAAAGGCGGCTCTGGCCTTTCAGTTGGTTACATCGATTATGTTTTGTTTTCCTTTCAGCGGGCGCTTGCCCTTTATGGTAATCAGACTATTTTTTCATCCTTACCAAGTTTATTAAATGCGACCACAACATTCCAGGTCTCATCTGCAACAGGTTCAACACAGGTGTGGGAAGTGAGTGATCCTTTCAACGCCACCATACAGGCAACCAATCTCAACCAAAATGTTTTAGATTTTTCTACGTCAACAACTACATTAAAAAAATTCATTGCTTTCAATACCTCCGCATTAACAGCGCCCAGCTTCGAATCGAAGGTTGCCAATCAAAACCTTCACGGAATTTCATCGGTCGATTTGCTCATTGTGACCAATGCCGCATGGAGAGATCAGGCGGTAAGGCTGGCAAATCAACGATCGGGTTACAATCAACTCAATGTAGCCATCGCTACTACCGATGAAATCTTCCATGAGTATAGCGGGGGCAAACAAGATTTTTCTGCTATCCGTGACTTCATCCGCGATGTCTATAACAAATCAAATAAACAATTAAAGAGCGTGCTCCTTTTTGGCCGCGGATCATACGACTACAAGAGCCGCGTGTACTCCAACACCAATTATGTTCCTGTATATGAATCGGTCAATTCATTGGATCCACTGGCAACGTATTCTTCAGACGACTTCTTTGGTTTTCTCGATGACAACGAAGGACTATGGCAGGAAAATCCTGCAGTTGATAATACATTGAACATTGGCATCGGGAGAATCCCTGTAAAATCAAAAGCAGAAGCGCAGGCGGTGGTGGATAAATTAATTGATTACGATACCAATAAAGAAGCGCATACTCCGTGGAGAAAAGAATTTCTCTTCGTAGCAGACGATGGCGATTTCAATACGCACCAAAACCAGTCTAACTCCCTTGCCGACAACATCGAATCAAACCATCCTGAGTTTGATACAAAGAAAATCTTTCTCAGCAATTATAAACAGATTGAACGGGCGGCAGGGCAGTTCAGCCCGCAGGCAAGCAAAGCGCTTGATCTCGCAGTCCGAAAAGGAGCCGGCATCGTGAACTATACCGGTCATGGGTCTGAGCAAGTGTGGACGCAAGAGCAGATTCTTACGCCTGATTTAATCGACAGTTGGAAAAATGCACCTATGTATCCACTCTTTATCACGGCCACTTGTGAGTTTGGGCGCAATGACGATCCGTTTATCATTTCTTCTGCTGAAAATTTACTGCTCAATGGAAAAGGTGGTGCCATCGGCCTGGTCACCACCGCACGTCCGGTTTATTCGAATACCAACTATCAATTGAATCAGTCTTTCTACAATGCGCTGTTCACCAAAAGCAACAACAAATTCAGAAACCTTGGGGACATAATGAAGGATACAAAGAACAACAGTTTAAGTGGAGTGGGAAACAGAAATTTTTCATTGCTGGGCGATCCCTCCATGTTGCTTGCATTTGGAAACGATGGGGTAATTGCAAATGAAATAAAAACAGCAACGGGCTCCGATACTCTGAAAGCCTTGTCAAACGCTACCATTAAAGGAGAAATTCAAAACGATGGAACTGTGTTGACCAATTTTAACGGAACAGTTTACGCATCGCTTTACGATAAGATCCAAAACTTCACAACACCTGGCGACCCTGACGAAGTGATCAATCCTACTTCGCCACCTTTTCCTTTTTCAGAAAGGGCCAATAAGTTATTTGATGGCAGCGCATCAGTAAAAAACGGTGCGTTTGAATTTCAGTTTACAATGCCCGATAATTTGGTTGCCGACATTGCAACGGGAAAATTGAGCCTGTTTGCCTCCAGCGAAGGAGGAGAAGATGCGTTGGGATTTTCGAAAGGTTTTTCTGTGGGCGGGCAGGAAGCAGACCCCATCGCAGACACCACTCCACCGCAGATTAAACTTTATATGGGCGACACTACTTTTGTGAATGGCGGAGTCATCGGTTCAAATTCCAAAATAGTAGCGCGCTTAAGTGATGCGAGCGGCATCAATATTTCATCAACCAGTCCGGCAAACAATATCATTGCAACCCTTGATGGAAAGTGGTCTTATATCGTTAACGACTATTATTTATCCGATAAGAATGATCCTACGAAAGGCACGGTGATTTACCCAATCGATACTTTGCAACCGGGTGTTCATAAAATTGCTTTGACCGCATCGGATAATTTTAACAACACGGCAACCACTTCAGTCAGTTTTGTGGTAAGCAATGGAAGTGAAATAGCGCTCGGTGATTTTTATTGTTATCCAAATCCATTCAATTCCACATCAGAGACGGTCACTTTTCATTTTAACCATACCCGATCAGGCGAAGACCTGCAGGCCTCTTTGGTTATCTTTGATGTCGCAGGTCAACAGATGGCTACCATGGAATATGATATACCCTCAAGCTCTTACCAGGTGGATCTTGCAAAATGGGATGGAGAAAATGGGGCAGGAGTAAAATTTTTACCGGGCTTATACGTTGCTAAGATTTCGGTTCGGTCGCTGGTGGATGGGTCAAAAAATGAGCGGAGCACCAAACTAATTATTTTGAATTGATTACCTTTAACCCCTTAAGTTACCTATGAAGAAGAAGTTGATAATTACGCACTTATTGGTATCTGTGGGCGTTTCGATGGCGTGGGCCCAAAGCGGGGGTACACCTATTATTATCGGGCAGGATTCGACCAACCATGTGATCACAACGGCTGTGCCTTTTCTGGGCATCACCCCTGACTCACGGGCAGCAGGTATGGGCGATGTGGGAGCTGCCACCTCTGCCGATGCGAATTCTGCTTATTGGAATCCCGGAAAATTGACTTTCATCGACAAGGGGTACGGAGCTTCTCTCTCCTACACACCGTGGCTCGCAAAAATTGTAAATGACATGAAGCTGTTGTACCTCTCCGGTTTTTACAAAATAAACCGCGAGCAGACGGTAGCTGCGTCACTCAAGTTTTTTGACATGGGCGACATTAACTTGAGAGACGCCAATAATCAAGATCAGGGCAGATACAATCCAAGTGAATGGGCATTTGATGTCACCTACTCACGAATGCTTACAGAACATTTTGGATTAGGCGGAACGTTGAGATACATCAGGTCAAATCTAACAGGCGCTTTGCAAGTGAATGGCGTAAATGCACAGGCAGGCGAATCAGTAGCAGTTGACATAGGCGCTTTTTATACAAAACAATTTACCTCACGCAATGCTTCTTTAAACTTAGGTGCCACCATCAATAACATTGGTTCGAAAATGACCTACACAAGTGAGGCAACAAAAGACTTCATACCTACTAACCTGAGAATTGGTGGCGTTTACAAAACACAATTGGATATATCGAATAGCTTAAGTTTCGCGTTGGATTTTAACAAATTGATGGTGCCGAGCCCAGGCCCCGGAAATAAATCAAAATCATTGCTCGAAGGAATTTTCGGATCCTTCTCCGATGCCAAAGGCGGATTTGCAGAAGAGTTGCGCGAGATCACCATTTCATCCGGTCTTGAATATTGGTACAAAGATGTTTTCGCAGGCAGGTTGGGATATTTCTTTGAAGCCGAAGACAAGGGCAACAGAAAATATTTCACTGCAGGATTGGGGATGCGCTATAATGACCTGGGATTTGATGTGGCCTACATGGTTCCGACCAACAAAAGCAATTATGCACTTTCCGAAACAATCCGTTTCACACTTATGTATGTCCTTCCGGTAAAGGACAAGAAACAAAATGAATCTGTGACCGATAATGCTGATTCGCGATAAGCAACCTTCTTTCACGCAAAATTTTTCTTTCGAACTTCCCAAGCCGGAGATGCAAACTCTGGCCAATGGCGCCAGGTTGTATGTTTTAAGAGGGATACAACAAGAAGTATTCAAACTTGAATTTGTTTTTGGCCTGGGCAAATGGAATGAACCGGTGAAAGGTTTATCCCATTTTTTACCAATCATGTTGGATAAGGGAACGAAGAAACAATCATCTAAACAAATATCCGAGACACTGGATTTCTATGGCGCACAACTTGAGATTGTTCCCGGTTATGACAATACAAGTGTGAGCCTTTATGGATTAAATAAATCCTTACCTAAACTTCTTCCGCTGGTTATAGAATTGCTCTCGCAATCGGTTTTCCCTGAAAGCGAATTGGAATTGCAAAAGAATATTTTCATTCAAAACCTAAGAGTCAACAATAAGAAGACTAGTTATGTAGCTTCAAAATTATTGAGAGCAAGTTTGTTTGGTGATGGACATCCTTATGGAAATTCCCTTGAAGAGAGTGACACTATTTCAGTTTTATCTCAAAGCCTTTGCAATTTCTTTGACAAGCATCTGGCGCTTGAAAATGTTTTCCTGGTCGGCAATCCCAACAGCGAAGA
This sequence comes from uncultured Ohtaekwangia sp., assembly GCA_964510765.1. Lineage (GTDB taxonomy): Bacteria > Bacteroidota > Bacteroidia > Cytophagales > Cyclobacteriaceae > ELB16-189. The sequence goes on from CAZECP010000069.1 coordinate 11,576, forward strand.
CCTTAAATGGATTCATGCAAGTTTGTCTGAAATTGATTCTAAAGAAAGACTGAATCTCCGTGAAACAGAGGTTCGCCCTGGTCAACATAAAACAGAGCGACAGGTATCCACCGGGGTGCAGGCATCCATTCGGTTGGGCAAAAAGTTCATCAACCGCAATCACGAAGATTATCCACTGGCACTTCTGGTCAATCATATCCTTGGCGGCTATTTTGGCTCACGCCTGATGAAGAATATCAGGGAAGAGAAGGGATTAACATATGGCATTTACTCGTCTGTTCAGCCATTCAAAAATGATTGCATTTTCTCTATTGGAGCTGATGTTAATGCCGATAAAATTGACATTGTTCTTTCTGAGATTCAATCGGAGATAGATAAACTTTCTGACAATGAAATTTCAAACAGTGAATTGAATGCCGCCAGAAACCATTTTCTTGGAGGGCTTCAGATTGAACTATCGAACCCTTTCGCAGTGATGGAGAAATTGAAAAACATTTCTATCAACGCTCTTGCGGAAAATTATTATCAGCACTTGTTTGAGCAAATTCAACATGCTTCAATCCACGATGTTCAATCTGTCGCAAGAAAATACTTGCATGCCCTGCCCTTTCAGGTTGTTGTTAAGTAACGAATAGCCTGCCCTTGTGATTTTTTGGCTAGGCGTTCTTTCTCATAGAACTTAAAAATGTCATCAGTATCAACATGGCACCAACCACTGACAAGGCAATACGCAGGTTTTGCCACTCAGCTATCAATCCGATTAACGGTGGGCCAACAAGAAAACCGGTATAACCAACCGTAGTCACCATTGCAAGGCCAACCCCGGGGGGTAAATCTTTTGTATGACCTGCAATGCTGTAGGCAATTGGCACAATCACAGAGAGTCCGATCCCTACAATAAAGAAGCTCGCAATGACAACAAAAGAATTGTGAAAAGTCACCACACCAAACAAACCTAATGTTGCAATAACACCACAAATGATGAGCAATTTTCGATCGCCAAACTTCACACGCGCTTCATCGCCTATTAATCTTCCTATTGTCATAGCTAACGCAAATGCACCTAACCCCAACGGTGCCAAAGCCTTTGCTGAATGGACTACATGCTCCAGGTAGCGCGCACTCCAGTCAGCCATTGCGCCTTCGCCCATCATGCAACAAAAGGCAATCACGCCTACACTCACCATCGCTGCATTAGGCAAACGAAACGCAGGGCCTTCCTCCACCTTGGCTTGTGGCTTATCGTGAATTAAATAGTAACGAGCAAAGAAAGCAGTAACCAAACTCGCAACTGTGATCACCAGCAAATGAATAAAAAGTGAAGTGTCTAATTTCGCAAACAAAGAACCAAAAGCCGCACCGATCATCATACCAATACTAAACAAAGCATGAAAAGAAGTCATGATTGGTTTTTGCAATTGTTTCTCCACCAGTACTGCTTGCGAGTTCATTGACACATCCATCATGCCCTCCGAAATGCCCATCACAAAGAACAAAATAAATAGTGACCAAAGGCCTGACCAGGCAAATAAGGGAGTGAGTGGAACAAAGACACAATAAAGAAAAACTGCCACGATAGCAATTCGCTTGCTTCCAAAATTGATGATGAACCAACCTGTGAAAGGCATGGCGATCACCGCACCAAATGATTTCACGAGCAAAACAAAACCAATCGTTCCATCGGAGATTTCAAAAATGTCCTGTACACGCGGCAGGCGTGAATAAAGATTTGCATGAACGAATCCGTTGATAAAGAAAAGGATTTTCACAGCAATACGGGAAGAAGACATCGTAATTGTTTTGAATAAAATTAAATGGAATTAATGAAGTTTAACGAATCAATCAAAGTTGAAATTAACTTCAACGATTGAAATGTTATCGATCAACAATCTTGAATGTGGTGGAGGCGCGAACAATTTTACCCGATGCAGTCATCCCTTCGATTTTCACTAAATAAGTTCCGGGCACATCAGAAGAAAAGAATTCAATCTTACTTGTCTCTTTTCCATTTAAAACAAGATCCGGATTCCAATAAAGCAAGTAACGGGGATCAGGAATTCTTGATTCCGGGTCGGATGTTGTATAGGAGGGGCTGTAAAATTTTCGCTGCCTTTGCAAGCCCTCGTATTCAACAATTCCATTTTTTGAACGCAATGGAAATCCAGCCATATCTCCTTGGTAGGTCATATAACTTACGATGCCGGGAAAATCCAAGTTGCCATGGAAATATTTTGCAGTTACTACTTCCAGCCTTTTCACTTTTAAAGGATCGAATTGCATGATTTCATCAGCATCAAAAAGAGGAACACCATCCAGAAGAATCAAAGGCGTTTCCCGAAAAAGTGAATTACGCTTTTTATCCAAAACCCAGAAGTTGAATCCATCTTTTCTTTTCCGAACCACTACCCCTGGCACGTATTCACGCATTACCTCTTCCATCAATGTGAAACGAGTGTAATCATCAAGTTTATAAACCTCATCGGCCTTACCATAAAATGGAATACTGTCAATCTTCTCATTGGAGAATTGGTTTTCAAAGTCTTCAAAGAAGATATTTTGCGCCTGCATGCGAACACTCCTCGCCAACAATCTATTTTCATCTAGTGAAGTCAGCGTGAGTTGAGGAATTGAAATGGAAGCAAATTTATCAGAGAACGGATTCTGAATTTTTATGATTGATGTGCTATCCAGCGTCCTGTTGGTTTGAGCTATCAACTTATGACTACCGAAAAAATCCTTCACCTCAAAAGAGGCAATTCCGTTTTTGTCGCTGCGCCCATTTTGCAGTTCGGCAATTTTATCAGGTGAACTCAAATAAACTGTTACACCTTCTCTCGGTTTTTCATCATTATCGGTAACACGTGCATACACTACGTGAGCATTAGGTTCAGGCAAATATTCCATCCGAATTTCTGGGCCAAATACATTGTCCCATTTAAATCTCTGCCACGATCTTGTCAAAACAAAATTGTCAATCTCCTCGTCATTTAAAATACCAACGTCTGTTCCCAGGTCAGAGTAAAGAAGAAGGAATTCATCAAGCTCTTTTGTCTCTCGGCTTGGCAGAGAATCGATTTTACTTATTGAAATAGAAAGCTTCGCAATTTCCTGGGTTGGAATTGATAATTGGATCGAATTTTTCTCTCTTGTATTCAACTCTGATTTAATTGCTGATATTTCAAGGTTTAAATTTTCAGGTTTACGGAAATAAAGTCGTTGGCACTCGGGCTTGCCTTTTTCGCTAAAAATAGTAAAATGAGAAACTCCTTCCGGTAATTCCTTTTTATCAATCAGAAAAGTGATCTGATGATTTTTGGTTCGCGTGGTTTCATTCTTCACAATTGCATTTCGGGTGTGAACAAACAAGGTAAGGTCTTCATCTGATGAACTACTGCTCGGATTGTTAACGACAAGTTCAAGCTGTCCGTCCTTTTCTGTTAGTCTCATGGCGTACCCCTCTGTGAGAACTTTTGGGAATTCAAAGAAAGACTTGTCTGGCCCTTTTGATTTGATCAGGACCTGGTAGTTCTTTGTCACATCCGGAACCAGTTCAAATGAACCTACACCGTTTGGTGAGGGTGTAAACCTGGTGACTGTATCTTTGCCCGCCAACAAGAATCCTCGAGAATCAACTTTGCTTTGCGAAGAAGATGAAATTCTGTAAGCAACTTTTGTTAAACGGGAATTTATTAAAGTGCCTCCTTCCGGAAAAAATTCAGCCTTTGTCGTTGAATTTGGCTTACTCGTCTCCGGTTTCACAAAAGGATTCACGACTCCTATGATTTTATGAAAATAGAATTCGGGGCTAAAGTTTCTCATCCACCTTGTATAGGCACGGATCACATAGTTGTCTGTGGAGAGGGAAGTGGGCATAAACAAAGAACCTGAGCCTTTGCCATTTGTCATCTTAATTTTGGTATTAAGCACTGGCGTGTTATTTCTATCAAGCACTTCAATATATGCAACCATGCTAATATCAGTTGGATGATGAAGCGAAGCATCAACACAGAAAAGATTTACCCACATCAGTTCGCCCGTGAGGTACAATTCCCGATCCGTTTGCAGAAATATTTTCTCCTGGGCGTGTGTTTCCCGATAGGTTTTGAATTTTCCTTGCAAAACTTCTTTTGAAAAATTTTGAGCTGCCAGTTGGATACTTGCACCAACAACAATCAAGTATATTTTAAACAGTATCTTCATTTTACCAAAAAGAAGGTCGCGTAGTGGTTCCACCCCGATAAGTACAATCAACACATTGAGGATAAGCGAAAGTGTAACCTACAGTTGCAGGTATTCCATAGGATCCAATAATCACCCATGATTTGTCGCGGTCAGGCAGATTCGGAATAGGAACCTGAATTATTGGGCATTCCAAGGCAGACGGACCTTTTCGTAATTCAACGGGTAGTTGATCAAAGGCAATAAAAATTCGCTTATTTGAAACAGTTCCTCCATAGAAATAACCAATTACAGGTTCGCTCGAATTATCATCATTTGTGATGTTTCCGATTAATTTGGACGGTATTGGGTCAAATAAGCCTCCCACATTCTGTGTAGTTTGCTGTAGAAGCTTCAAATAGTTGTAATAATCTTGAGTTATGGCGCGTTGTTCAACCAAAGTACTGTATCGTTGAAGAAGTTTTTCAGTAGCTAGCGGGAGGAAGTCAACTTGAAACTGACTTACTAAATTCTGAGTAAGACTCTCTGTGGACTTGATTAAAATCTGAGTGGACGGAAGCGTTCTCCAGCAAACAAAAATTTGATCAGTAGGGTACCTGGGAGCTACTATATTGTTGTTGTCTATTTCCAAATAAGAAGGAATTGCAGAATGATACTCCCATGTCTCAGTGAATCGCCAACTATAAAACGGAGAAGCCTCCAAACTGGATTTTGCATTTAACTTAATGTGAACTCCATCTTGTGACGGTTCCCACCACAATGAATCTATTGGTGGGGCATCAATCAGAGGAATATAGGAGGAGGAGTAATTCTTTCCATCGGCAAGCCTTATTCTCAATTTGTATTTTTTGTTCAGATCAAAATTGGTATTCACCTGATAAAGTCCGTTACCCTCATAAGGCATTGAATAACTAGCTCCTTGCTCTTCTTCTACTGTAACGCTTGCATTTTCGACCATTGGAAAAATATCCGATCCATTTAATTGGATAGTTCGGGTGAGTTTTACGGTGGCAATACCATCCGTTGCATTTATATTTCCATCAACCGATAAATACCCAATAGATTCCGACCCTACAGGGGGAATGTATGGATCTTTACAATTACTCATAACAATCACAATCCAAACAAACTTCCCCAACTTAGTCCAGCCAGGCATTATCCATTTGAAATTGTTCGTTCTATTTTTCATAAACATCATTGCCAAAAAGATGGGCGGTTTTTTGTACCTCCAGACTCTCTACAGTCAACACACTCGCGTGAGGCAAACAAGTAACCCAACGTAACCGGTTGGCCATAATCTGCAAACGGGATCAAAGACTTATCCCGATTCGGAATATCCGCAAAGGGAATTGCCACTGCCTTACAATCTATATCAGGTAGATTGATATCTTGCATGTAACCTGGTAGCTTGTAATAAGGGATGAAGATTCTTTTTTCAGAAACCGTCACAGCGGAAAAGTATCCAAGCACAATCTCATCAGGATCATTTATATTAGTAATATTCCCCAGCACTTTAAAAGGCAATGGGTCAAACAACCCACCTAAATTTTCAGTTGTTTTCTTTAATTCGCTTCGGAAGGTGTAGGCCTTTTCTGACATTGCATACTGTTGAACTAAAATGCTATACTCTTGCAAAAGCTTGTCTGTTCCCGCAGGCAAAAATGCAATTTGAAAATCATTAACAAGGTTCTGAGACAATCCTTCGGTCGACTTCAGTAAGATTTGTGTAGAGTTAACGGATTTCCAGCACCAATAAATTTGATCCTCATAGTTTCTGGGAACCACAACATCATTTACTACATCCAGAAAAGTTTGCAGGGCTGAGTGGTATAACCATGTCTCAACAAATCTCCAGGTATAAAAGCGAGAATCCTCTTCTGTACCGTGTGAATTCAACTTAATTGAAATTCCTTCCTTTACTGGCTCCCACCACAATGAGTCGATTGATGGAACCTGTGATATCGCTTCAAATTCGGAAGAATACCTCTTCTGATTACTCAGTTCAATCTTAAGCCTGTACTTTTTAGTTAAATCAAAGGGGATTCTCTTCTGTCCATAAATCCCATTACTGTCATAGGGTATTTGATACGATATTCCGTTTTCATCTTCCACAAACACTAACGCATCGTCTATAGTCGGAAATGATTGGGATGACAAGTTAATAGCATGCGTGAGCATGACTGTAGCTGAACTATCTGAGGCATTGATGTATCCATCTACTGCCATATATCCTTGCGGATCGGAGGAAGCTGGCGGCACAAACGGATCTTTGCAACCTCCGACCAACAGGATAAGTAAAATCAAATTTCTGCTCATCCTTAAAATTTGAAATTATAAGTTATGGTAGGAATTGGCTGAGCAAAGATTGAAAGCTGATAGCCTTTCATCACTCCGCCCTGATTGACAAAATAGATTGAGTACGGATTATGCCGTCCCAGTAGGTTGTAAACTGCGAAAGTCCAAGAGCTGTGAGCAAGTTTTTTTATTTTGTGATTTCCTTCGATGTTAAAGGATAAATCGATTCGAAAATAGTCAGGTATTCGATATTGGTTACGGTCAGAATAATAAACCCGGGAAACGCCATCATATTCATATTTAGCAATCGGCAAAGTAATGGGTCTGCCCGTACTGTAAATTACATTTAGAGAAAAATTGATTCGCCTATTAAATTTATAATTACCTATAAAATTTACTGAATGAGGTTTGTCGTAGTTGCTAGGATAATAACTACCACCGTTGATTGTCTCGGAAGAGAATTGCCCCCTTGTCTGAATCAGCGATCGCGAATAAGTATAACTAAGCCATCCATTCAATCTTCCAACCGATCTTTTAATAAGGAATTCGATCCCATACGCTTTTCCTCTTCCCGCCAGAACATCCGTTTCAATATGATGATTCAAAAAAAGTACCGCCCCGTTCTTATAGTCAAGCATATTCTGGGTAGTCTTATAATATGCCTCGATTGAAGTTTCAACCTGACTACCCGCGAAATTTTTATAATAACCAATTGAATATTGATCTCCAATTTGTGGTTTGATGTAAGTGTCGCACAGTTTCCAAATATCGGTTGGAGAAATTGCAGTCGTATTCGACAATTGTTGGATGTATTGCCTCATTCTGTTATAACTGATTTTAACAGACGAGCTTGGATTCAAAACATATCGCAAGGAGAGCCGCGGCTCTAATCCTGAATAACTCGCAATAGAAGCCCCTGATGAATATTGAGTTGAATCAGTAATATTGTCCACCTGGCGAGATACTCCGGGAGCATAATTATAAACTGTTTTCGGGCCAACATTATTGAACATTGAATAACGAAGTCCATAATAAATAGATATCCGGGGATTCAATTCAAAGTTATCTCCTGCATAAACAGCCATTTCATAAGCTTGTTCCTTTTGTAAATCATCTTTCTTTACTATGGATGCTGTGTCTCCCGGATTCAAATGTCCAGGTTCAACTTGATATTTAATCGCACTTAAGCCCCCTGAGAGCGTATGTTTTTTGTTGAGAAAATAATTTACATCTGCTTTTGCCGAAACTTGATTCGTTGAGAAATCAAATTTGAATGAGTTCACTGGATTTATATTATTATCAATCGTGTATTTGTAGCTTCCGTAAGCAACTGTAAAATTCGTATGAATCTTAGAGCTAATCACACTCTTCCACCTCATCGACATATTTTGGTTTTGATAATTATATACGGTATCGTTATTTAATTTGAACTGATCATTGCTCCAATATCCAGACAAGAAAATATTGTTTTTTGAATTTAACTGATGACTGAGCGTTGCATTGATATCATAAAATGAACCGCTGCTGTTTTGAATATTTTTGTCGCTCACCTTTTTCAGTAACCAATCAGAATAAGTGGAACGCGCACCAACCAAAATTGAGGTTTTATCTTTTATCAGCGGTCCCTCCAAGGTCAATCTCCCGGTTATCGGACTTAATCCGCCTGAGCCTGAAAAGCGTTTTAAGTTTCCATCACGTGAGCGCACATCCAACACAGAAGCCAAGCGTCCACCATAGTCGGCTGTGATGCCGCTTTTATAAAGTTCTACCGACTTCACCATATCTGGATTGAAAGTGGAGAAAAAACCAAAGAGATGCGATGGATTGTAAATGAAGCCATCGTTGAACAAAATCAAATTCTGGCTGGCCGATCCTCCACGCACATTCAAACCAAGAGTGCCTTCACCAACGGTTTGAACTCCAGGCAGGGCTGTTATAACTTTCAACACATCTGTTTCTCCTAAAGCAAGCGGCACCTGTTTCATCGTTTTGATGTCAAGCTTTTGAACACCCATCGATACACTGGAAACCTGTTCGTCTCGATCTGAACGGATCAATACTTCTTTCAGTGGAACTATGTCTTCTTCCAATTCCACATTAAGCACACCATCGGAGTAAAGCATGATTTGTCGATAGGTGTCTTTCATCCCAAGACTTTTGATATTCAATTTATGTTTGCCTTTGGTGAGTTTCAATTCATAGTGACCAAATTGATCGGTCACAACGCCCGTGGAGGTGCCTTCAATGAAAACAGATGCACCAATAATAGCTTCACCTGATTTTACATCCTTTACATAACCCGAAATAATTGCAGATCCTTCCAACCGACCAGTAGGCTTACCGATGATATGGAGTTGTTCAGAAGTTTTCTTTAGTTTCTCACTTCTATCAAATTGAGAATAGTCAAACCCTTCTTCTTTCTTCGCTGCTATATCCCTGTTAAAAAAACCTACTGGCAATGAAGTATATATCTTTCTTGCTTTCGTGACATAAATTGATTTCTCAAAAATTGAAAACTCAAAAGACGAGCCATCCAATGCCGTGTGCAATGCTGTTGTTAAAGACGCTTGAGAAAAACTGGCGGATATTTTAAGTGTGTCAATTTGCTTGCTATCAAAATAGAAACGATAGCTTGTTTGGCTTTCAATATTTTTAGCAAAATCAGCAAAAGGTGACCTCAAAAAATTTCCTGATACTACCGCTTCTCGCTGAGCATAGACAGATAAAAACCCCAATAGCATAAGTAGCAAACCAACTTTCTTCATTTCCTGGTGTCAAGTTGGTCAAACAATTCTAACAACTGCACAAACGAAGATTCCTTCTTCTCTTTGAAGTTCAACTTTTTGGCTTCCAATTTTTTTCGCACTTCAGGATTGTCAGCGGCAAGCAGTTTGATCAAAGATTTCTTGTTTGAAAAAGAGCTCGGTGTGCCGTCTTTCACCAGAAAGTATTTTGCACGTTCATCAAATTCGGCACTCAATGTTCCATTGCTAATTCTCTCTTGTCTTGATTTACTTCGTTTGGCGAGCATCTTAATTTTGCCGGAATAAAGTACGTCATAAAATCCCTCAGGGATTTCAGTGAGATGGAAATACTCATACCGATGTCCCTTCATCGAAAAAAATCGGACGCGGTCCTTTATTAAAGAAATTTTTCCACCACTACTATGTTCGGTGATGATTTCATCCGAACTTAAATCGTAGATCAAAGGAACACCTTCAAAAGTTCTTTGCTCATACCCGATCGTACACTCCGTCCAGTCTAAGTACAAATAAGGATGTTCCTCCCCGATCTGACGATATTCACTGTATTCCCGACCGTTGTAAAGTTGGGAGTGCGCATTTGCTGTGTGGGTATAAAGTTCGATAGCATTTTTCTTTGCAATAGAAATGAAGGTAGTATCAGACATCGCGCTTTGCGACCTGGCCAGATCAGCGATTCCAAATAAAAAAAGGAACAAGAAATGTTTCACCAAATATTTATTTACACTCAATGACGAGGTAAATAAAACATTTTTTTGAAATAAAGAACAAAATATCTACTTAAGCGGTAGATATTAAATCGACAGATTATTTAGCGTAGGCTACGCTACGCATTTCCCTAATGACCGTTACCTTGATCTGTCCGGGATATTGCATATCGCGTTCTATTTTTTGAGAAATATCGAAACTCAGTTGACCTGCGCGCTCGTCTGTAGCTTTTTCGGCATCTACAATTACGCGCAACTCACGGCCAGCCTGGATAGCATAGCATTTCTCAACGCCTTCGAAACTCAAACCTACCTGTTCAAGTTCTTTGAGTCGCTTCATGTATTGCTCCATCACTTCACGTCTTGCGCCAGGGCGAGCACCTGAGATAGCATCGCAAGCTTGCACAATGGGTGAGATCAGGCTTGTCATCTCAATTTCATCATGGTGGGCGCCAATCGCATTGCATATCACCGGATGCTCTTTGTATTTCTGCGCTAGCTCCATTCCAACAATGGCGTGTGGTTTCTCCAATTCTTCCGGCCATACTTTGCCAATATCATGAAGTAGTCCAGCGCGCTTTGCTTGCTTCACGTTCAAACCAAGTTCGGAGGCCATAATCGCACAGAGGTTGGCTACCTCGCGTGAATGCTGTAACAAGTTTTGTCCATAAGAAGAACGGAAACGCATGCGGCCGATCATCTTCACCAATTCCGGATGCAGTCCATGAATCCCAAGATCGATCACTGTCTTCTCTCCTATTTCAATCACTTCGTCTTCAATGTTTTTCGTAGTCTTCGCTACGATCTCTTCGATGCGGGCCGGGTGAATACGACCATCTTGCACTAATCTATGAAGTGACAAGCGGGCGATCTCTCTTCTCACCGGATCGAATCCGGAAATGATAATTGCTTCTGGCGTATCGTCAACAATAAATTCAACACCGGTAGCAGCTTCCAACGTACGAATGTTTCTTCCTTCACGACCGATAATCTTTCCTTTGATGTCGTCACTTTCCAAATTGAAAACCGAAACACAGTTTTCAACTGCCTGCTCGGATGCTGTTCGTTGAATTGTCTCAATAATAATCTTCTTGGATTCTTTGGTTGCCGTCAACTTGGCCTGCTCCATGATGTCTTTGATGTAGCTGCTCGCTTTTGTCTGGGCTTCTTCTTTCATCGACTCAACTAATTGGTCTCGTGCCTGATCAGCGGTAAGCTTAGAAATATTTTCAAGCACTGCTACTTTCTGCGCATTGAACTTGTCGAGTTCTTCTTTCCTTTTTTTAACAAGTTCATGTTGCTGCGCGAGGCTTTGGCGCTCTTCGTCCAGTTCGCCTTCTTTTCTTTTTACCTGCTCAAGTTCTTTGTTCAATTGAGCTTCGCGTTGTTTTACTTTTTGTTCGTTACTAATAATCTGGTTTTTCTTGCGATTGGCCTCGTCTTCAAATTCTTGTTTCATCTTCAGCAGTTTTTCTTTTGCTTCGATGATCTTGTCTTTCTTGATGTTCTCGGCCTGAAGTTCGGCCTCTTTCACAATCAGCTTTGCCTTGTCGGTGGCTGATTCTTCATTTTTGCGAATCCTGCGCTTGTACATCAATGTGCCAATGAGGATGCTCAGCAGGATAGTTGCTACTGCTGCAATACCTATTACAATTCCTATTTCCATAAAAGTTAATCAGTTAGTTATTCACTAACCCGCCTGGCGAATTGCCAAAAAGAAGAGAAAAGGATGTTAGAGTACCTGAGAAACCAGTTGATTCAATTGGCTAACTTTTTCAACGATTGTTTTGTCAATCACTTGCAAGTTTTCTTCTTCGGCCATCTTATCAACTACGCAATCAAACGCAACCATCGCCAGCAGATCTTGCTTATCGTCAAGACCAAACTTGTCGCGGTAGGTTTTGATTCTTTCATTAATCAGCTTTCCTGCAGCGCGCACACGCTCCTCGTCAGAAAGTTTCACCTTCATCGGATACTCGCGGTCTGCAATTTTTATTTTTATAGAAAGTTCGTCCATTAATGAAGCGGTTTATCGGCTTACGTGAGCGATGCATTTATCGATTTCACGTATGTACTCATCCACTTTCCTTTTCAACTCCGCTACACCTTCGGTGTCCGGGTTAATATTATCCACAATCTTAGTTATTTTAATCTGATTTTTAAAATTGGACAGTTGCTCGTCACGCTTGCGCAGGTCGGTCCGCAATTCGTGGTTTTCCAATTTCAGTGTCCTGATTTCGTCTTTTAGGCTTTTATGGTCATTTAAAAGGATCATGATTTTCCTTTCCAATCCATTTAAACTTGACTTTAAAAGTTCCTGATCCATAAAAACATTCAAAATTTAAAAATTCAACATTTGAAATTACTTACGAATTACAGCTCCCATCTTCCCTTCAAAAGCGCTCATCAATTTATTCATAGTTTTCTCAATCTCCTCATCGGTGAGCGTTTTATTTTCATCCTGCAAAGTAAAACCGAGCGCATACGCTTTTTTGCCCGATTGAATCTTATCGCCCTCATATACATCAAATGCGATAATTTCTTTGATCAACTTTTGTTCGGTAGCGCGCGCCAAGGCTTCGATCTCTGCAAATTTCACCTGATTATCGAGTACCAACGACAGATCGCGTCTCACTTCAGGGAATTTGGGAACCTCATTTACCTGGAATTTCGGATTGGCAGCATTAAAAATCATTTCCAAATCCAGATCGGCAAAGAAAACATCCTGCTTCACGCCCATACTCTTCGCAATGTTCGCTTTCACCTTTCCGAAATTGCCCAACTCGCGGTTTCCTGATTTTATTTTCACTCCATATTCAAAAATCGCGTCCGCAATTGGCTCTTGTTTAATTTTCTGCAATCCACAACGCTCTATAATGATAGCGACCGCCTGGGCTACGTCATAATAATTGATTGCACGAGGCTGGTTCTGCCAGTTCTCAGTTTCAAAATTTCCGGTAAGGAAAATTCCGAGCCGCTCTTTTTCGTGATAAGCTTCCAGACCCACCTTATCATCCTTCCAATAAACCTTTCCGAATTCAAAAAGCTTCAAATCCTTTTGCTTGCGGTTGATATTGTGTGAACAAACTTCAAGACCTGTGAACAATAATGTCTGCCGAAGAATGCCTTGCTCTTCACTCAGCTTATTCAAAATCTCAACGGCCTGTCCTTCAAATGTCAGATTCAGCTTTTGTTGATAGGCTTGATTAGTCAATGAGTTGGTAAGAATTTCATAGAATCCATTCGCGGCCAGCATTGAACCAATCGACTTTTTGAATTTTGTAATGTCTTTAACGGGAAACGCTGCAAGAAAATCTGCATCCACGTGCTCGCTCAGTTCGATGCTGTTCAATCCGTAGATACGCAGAATTTCTTCTACAATATCTGCTTCGCCTGTTACATCCACTCGGAAAGGCGGAACAGAAACAGTAAATGCATTTTCTGTTTTGGAAACAATTTGAATATCGAGTTTTTCAAGGATGGCGAAAATCTGGTCGCGTGGAATCTTCTTTCCGATCAGCCGATCTACGTTTTTATCTTTTACTTCGAAAACACGGTTCTCAATTTTATTTGGATAAAGATCAACCAACTCCGAAGCAATTTCTCCTTCACCCAGCTCCACCATCATCATCGCGGCACGCTTCACCGCATACGCAGTCATGTTCGGATCAGTTCCTCTCTCAAACCGGAACGAAGCATCCGTCTTCAAACCATGATACATGGATGACTTGCGAATCGTCATCGGCAACCAATACGCACCCTCCAAAAATACATTTGTAGTTTTCTCGGTGATGCCCGAACCAATACCTCCGAAAATTCCGGCCATACACATGCCTTTGCCATCGCCATCGCACACCATCAGATCATTTGCTGTCAACGTGCGCTCTTTGCCATCAAGCGTTGTGAATTTAGAACCCGTAGCCAAAGTCTTCACGATCACTTTCTTCTTTGTGATCTCGGCCACATCATATGCATGCAACGGTTGGCCGAGTTCGTGGCAAACGTAATTGGTAATGTCAACGATGTTATTAATCGGAGTGAGGCCAATCGCCTTCAATCTGTTCTTCAACCAATCGGGTGACTCCTTCACTTTTACATTTGCGATGGAAACACCGGAGAAGCGTGGACACAATTCATAATTCTCAACTACCACTTCAATCGGCAATGAATTTTTTCCTGAAGGAAACTTTGAAACATCAGGTCGCTGAATTTCACGATCCAGTTTCGCACGAATGTCACGCGCTACACCGAGGTGTGAAGCCGCATCGGCACGATTGGGTGTGAGGCCGATTTCAAAAACATAATCCGATTCAATTTTAAAATATTCAGCAGCAGGTGTTCCGTTTGGTAATGTTGTATTCAACACCATGATGCCCGCATGACTTTCGCCAAGACCTACTTCATCTTCGGCACAAATCATTCCTTCACTCACTTCGCCACGAATCTTTGCCGACTTGATCGTAAACGGTTCGCCTTTGGTTGGATAAACCGTTGTGCCCGGAAGCGCCACCACCACTTTTTGTCCGGCAGCGACATTGGGCGCGCCACAAACTATTGGGCTGACCTTGCCACCAACATCCACCGTTGTAACCGAAAGTTTATCGGCATTGGGATGTTTGGCGCATGTGATCACTTCGCCAATCACCAAGCCCTTCAATCCGCCTTTCACGGTTTCGAAAGGCTCCACACTTTCCACTTCAAGCCCGGTGGACGTGAGGATTTTCCCAAGATCTTCAGGAGATTCAGTGATCGAAACAAACTGTTGCAGCCAGCGGTAAGAGATTTTCATTCGTACAGAAAAAATTAAACCTCAAAAGTAATCTTTTTGGATATAACTTTTAAGTAAGGCCAATTTTTTCCAATCTAACTTGGGTAGCACGCATGTTACCAACTGCAGAATTTCTATTCGTCCGAAAACTCTACATTTAATTTCACTAATCAACAAATACATAAGATGCTCGGTGGAGGTTTTCTTAGACAAATGAACGAAACGATGAAGGCGAATCGTGAATTGCTTGGAAAGCAAAAGCGAAAACCTTTTGACAGATCGGAATACAAGGAAACCGGCAAGCCAAAAAATGATCGATGGAAAACTGATCTCTCAGAAGCCGAACTTGAACTACTTAGAGGTAAAATACGCGCCAAGAAAAAGAGAGAACGACAAACTGAAGTAATGATATTTGTCGGTGTGCTATTTGG